>JAHJSA010000050.1 GCA_018830645.1 Actinomycetota bacterium | reverse complement strand
GGTGGATTCCACCGAGGAGCTGAAGGCGCGCATCCTGCTGGGTATCGACGAGTTCAACGCCTCCCCGGTGGTGTTCCGCTGGAACAAGTTCGATCTGGGGTTGCTTTGATGTGTAACTCTTGTTCAGGAACGGACTACTAGATGGCGCCTGTGTTCGACCGCATCCTGGTCGCCAACCGGGGCGAGATCGCGTTGCGCGTCATCAGGGCGTGCCATGAGATGGGCATCGAAGCGGTGGCGGTGTATTCCACCGCGGACACCGAAGCTGCGCACGTACGGGCAGCCGACCGGGCTTTGTGCATCGGGCCCCCCGATCCGCGCCGCAGCTACCTGAGCATCCCGAGCATGGTGGCCGCCGCCCGTATGACAGGGTGCGACGCGGTGCATCCCGGCTACGGCTTCCTGTCGGAGAACTCGACGTTCGCCCGCGCCTGCGTCGACAATGACCTGGTGTTCATCGGCCCGACGCCCGACAGTATGGACGATCTGGGCGACAAGTCCCTCGCGAAGCGGATCATGGCCGATGCCGGGCTGCCGACGATCCCGGGTACTGAAGGCGCTTTGGGAAGCGTCGACGAAGCAACGCGGGTCGCCGCTGCACTGGGCTATCCGGTGATGCTGAAGGCCTCCGCCGGTGGAGGCGGTCGGGGCATGCGCCTCGTGGACGATCCTGAGGACATCGAGCGTTCGTACATGGCTGCTTCGGCCGAGGCGGAGGGTGCGTTCGGCAACGGGGAACTCTACCTCGAGAAGGTGATCGCCCGCCCGCACCACGTCGAGGTCCAGGTGATCGGGGACGGCCGGGGTGGAGTGCTCACCCTTGGAGAGCGCGATTGCTCCATCCAGCGACGTCATCAGAAGGTGTTGGAGGAATCCCCGTCGCCGCTTCTTGACGATGCCACCCGCGGGCGCCTCGCCGAGTTGGTGACCAAGGCCTGTGCGGCGATCGACTACCTGAGCGCCGGTACGTTGGAGTTCCTCGCCGACGAGCACCGCGACTTCTACTTCATGGAGATGAACACCCGCGTGCAGGTGGAGCATCCGGTGACCGAGATGGTGACCGGAGTGGACGTGATCCGGGAGCAGATCGGAGTCGCGGCGGGTCGACCCCTCTCGCGGGTCGGCAGTGTGCAGCCGACGGGGCACGCGATCGAGTTTCGCATCAATGCGGAGGATCCCGGCAAGAACTTCCTCCCGCGTGGCGGCACCATCGAACGTCTTCGCCTTCCCGGCGGTCCGGGGGTGCGCGTGGACACCCACCTCTACGAGGGGTACACCGTGCCCACGAACTACGACTCTCTCTTGGCGAAGCTGATCGTGTGGGACGAGGATCGGACGTCCTGCATCGCGCGGGGGATCCGGTGTCTGAGGGAGCTCGAGGTGGTTGGGGTGCCGACCACGCGTGACCTGCATCTGGACATACTGGGTCACCCGGCTTTCGTCGCGGGGAACATCTCGACTGCTTTCCTCGAAGAGGCACGGGGGGAGTTGGCCTCGATGAACGGCGACGGAGGAGGTCGGCAGACATGAACCAGGACGGAGGCACCATGTTCCCGGGAGCGGGACACGGGGAGGTCGCCGATTACCAGATCTCATCCTCGGTGTTGCAGTCGATCGTGCGGTGGTCAGTGGCTTCCGAGCCGAGAGTGCGCCTGCATCGTGAGGGCGCGCGGCCGGGGCGAAGAGACGCAGAGATCGTGGTGGTACAGGGAGTCGGCTCCGTGGTCGTGCACGTGCTTGCTCAGCTGGGGGAGGATCTGCCCGCACTCGGAGAGGCAGTCAAGGAAATAATCGCCTCTCGTCTCGCCCGGATGACCGGCCTGCGCATCGCGCGCGTCGACGTTCACTTCGACGGCGTCTTCCCCCCGCCCGAAGACCACGCCTGACGTGGCGACCGGTAGGCGACGGGCGCGCAAGGAGGCACTCTTCTTCCTGTACCAACAAGACCTCCTGGGTCTCACGCGCGAAGACGCTGTGATCAGGCGGAGTGCTGTGCGGCCCGAGGAGATGGATCCGTATCAGAGACGGCTGGTCGAGGGGGTGGCGGAGCATCGGGCGGAGATCGATTCGGAGCTCGGGCGGCGTCTCGAAGGCTGGACGCTCGAACGCCTTGCCCCGCTGGAACGGAATCTTCTTCGTTTGGGGCTCTTCGAGTTGCGCTGGGCGTCGGAGAACCCGCCGGCTGTCACCATCTCCGAGGCGGTCGAACTCGCGAAACGGTACTGCTCTGACGAGGCCGCTCGACTGGTCAACGGTGTTCTGGGGGCCTTGGCCACCGAGGAGCGATCCTGAGACGACCGAGGAGCGGCTCGGAGACGCGTCCGGCGCCCGCCGACGCCTCGGCAGGAAGGACAACGGAGTATAATCAGCGCCTAGGATGGATCCCGTGCCACCAAGACTGCTCGACCAACTGTGTCTGCCTGAGGACCTGCGCACCCTATCGGCAGCCGACCTGCGCAGGCTCGCGAGCGAGGTGCGCCTTGAGATCATCCAGTCGATCGCCTGTGTGGGGGGACACCTCGGGCCCTCTTTGGGGGTCGTGGAACTCACGATAGCCCTACATGCTGAGCTGCAGAGCCCCCGGGACAAGATCGTCTGGGACGTAGGCCATCAGGCGTACCCGCACAAGCTGCTCACCGGTCGAGCCGACCGCTTCGCCACCATCCGCTCGTACGGCGGCCTTTCGGGCTTCCCTAAGCCGAGCGAGAGCGAGCACGACGCCTTCGGCACTGGGCACAGCAGCACTTCGGTCAGCGTGGGCGTGGGGCTCGCAGAGGCGGCCCGTCTCGGCGGAGATAAAGACGCGGGCCGTGTGGTAGCGGTGATCGGCGACGGCGCCCTCACCGGCGGCATGGCCTACGAGGGTCTGAACCAAGCCGGTCATCTCCGCACGCCTCTCGTGGTCGTCTTGAACGACAACGAGATGTCTATCCGAAAGAACGTCGGGGCGATCAGCTCCTACCTCACCCGTCTGCGCACCGAGCCTTCGTTCTACCGGTTCCGGCGCGACCTGGAGCGTCGCGTGCAGCAGTTCCCGCGCATCGGGGAGCGCGTGTACGCGATGGGGGAGCATGTCAAAGAAGGGGTCAAGGCGGCGCTCGTGCCCGGCATGCTGTTCGAGGAGTTGGGTTTCACCTACATCGGGGTCACCGATGGTCACGATATCGAGGCGTTGCGCGCAGACCTCCGTCGCGCTCTGGCCGTGAACGGCCCTGTGTTGCTACACGTGCGCACCATCAAGGGCAAGGGGTACTCGCCGGCCGAACGAGCCCCCGACCGCTTTCACGGCACGTCGCCGTTCTCCGTGCCCACCGGCGAATGCGAGCCGGCCGGTGACGCGCCCCCCACCTACACCGAGGTCTTCGGTCGCACCCTCGTGGAGCTCGCGCGTCGCGATACACGAGTGGTGGGCATCACGGCGGCGATGGCGGCGGGGACGGGTCTCGACCATCTGGAGCGCGAGTTCCCCACGCGCTTTTTCGACGTGGGAATCGCCGAAGGCCATGCGGTGGGCTTCGCCGCAGGCCTCGCGGCCGCGGGCATGCGGCCGGTGGTGGCCTTGTACTCGACGTTCCTGCAGCGCGCATATGACCAAGTGATCCACGACGTGTGTCTTCCCGGGCTGCCGGTGGTGTTCGCCATCGACCGTGCCGGGCTGGTTGGGGAAGACGGGCCTACCCATCACGGAGCTTTCGACATCTCGTTCCTTCGCTCGGTGCCCGGCCTCACGATCCTGGCCCCCAAGGATGAAGCAGAACTGCAGACTCTCTTGGCGACGGCCCTCGCTTTGGAGCGTCCCGTCGCGCTGCGCTATCCTCGAGGGAGGGGCCTGGGGCTGCCGTTGGTCGACGTGCCGGAGGCGATCACCGGGCCGTGGGTCGAGGTGATCCGAGAGGGGAGTGAGGTGTTGCTCTTGGCCACCGGTTCGGGTGTGCGGCTGGCCGAGGAAGGGGCGGCCATCCTGAGCGAACGCGGCGTGGATGCGACCGTGGCCAACGTGCGAATGATCTCCCCTCTGGACGAAGACGCGCTCGTTCCACTCCTGGAGGCTCACTCCGCTGTCGTGACGGTGGAGGAGAACACGGTCGTCGGTGGCTTCGGTTCCGGCGTGGCCGACCTGCTTCAGAGAGCGGGTCTTCAGAGGCCGCTCGGCATGATCGGGCTTCCGGATGAATTCGTGACGCACGGCGACCTGCCGTCACTGCACGCCCACGTCGGCTTCACCGCCGAGAGGGTCGCCGAGTCGGCCGCCTCCCTGCTGGTGTCCGCGGAGACACGCGGAAGGTGACCACACCCCGAGTCCGGCTCGATCAATTGTTGGTCGACAGAGGGCTCGTCGACAGCCGCACTATCGGGCGGGCCCTGATCATGGCGGGCGACGTAACGGTAGACGGATGCGTGGTCGACAAGGCCGGTACCGCCGTGCCCGAGACCGCGAGTGTGCAGTTCAAGCGGCGCCCTCGCTTCGTCTCGCGTGCCGGCGAGAAGCTGGCGCACGCACTCGAGGCTCTGGAGGTGGACCCGAAGGGGGCCCGGGCCCTGGATGTGGGCGCGTCGACGGGTGGGTTCGTCGACTGTCTGCTGCAGCACGGGGCATTGGAAGTGATCGCTTTGGATGTGGGCTATGGGCAGCTCGACGTCCGACTGCGCAATGACCCCCGGGTGATAGTGATGGAGCGCGTGAACGCGCGGTGGCTCCAACCTGAGTCGCTGCCCTTTTCACCAGATCTTCTGACTGTGGATGTGTCCTTCATCTCGTTGGCGAAGGTGCTTCCGGCCGTGATCGGCTGTATGGCCGAGAGATTCACCGGTCTTCTGCTCGTGAAGCCGCAGTTCGAGGCCGGTGCGGAGCGGGTGGGAAAGGGGGGCATCGTGCGTGATCCTGAAGTGCACGAAGATGTGCTCAGAAGTGTCGGTACGACACTCGGGGACCTCGGTTTGGCGGTCGATGGACTGTGCGACTCGGGACTACCCGGCGTGGGGGGGAACGTGGAGTTCGTGTTCCGGGTGGATAGAGGTAGAGGGGATAGGGGACGGCCTGCTACCCTGGAGCAGATGATCGCCAAGGTCGTGCACGCCGGCAACCTGGAAGGGGCTTCGGGTGAGTGATCCGATCAGAAGTGTGGCTCTCTTCACGCATCAGGTGAGGGAGGTGGCCGCCCCGGTCGTGGCCGAGGTCCTCCCACTGCTGGAGGAGCGGGGCATACGGCTTCTCCTCCCTCCGGGGGAGACGCTGAAACACCCAGGGCTGGTTGATGTGGGCGGCGAAGGTTGCTGCGAAGTGGCGCGAGAAGAACTCACGGAAGCGGATCTTTGCTTGGTGCTCGGCGGAGACGGCACGATGCTGCGCGCGCTTCGGCTCACGCGCGACTTGGGCGTTCCCGTGGCGGGCATCAATCTCGGGCGTGTGGGCTTCCTTGCCACTATCCAGAAGGATGAGCTTCAGCGGGACCTCGCCCGCCTCTTGGACGGCGAGTATGTGGCCCAGCCCTTGTTGGGTCTCACGACGTCGAGCAACGGGGCTACGCTGCGCGCTGTGAACGACCTCGTCGTCGGGAGGGGGAGGGAAGGCGGCATATGTCACATCTCCTATGGCGTCAACGGGGTGTCCTTGTTCGACGTGCGCGCCGACGCTCTCGTGATCTCCACCCCCGCTGGGTCCACGGCCTACAACCTCGCGGTCGGCGGACCTGTGCTGGGCGTCAACCTGCAGGGATACGTGGTGTCGTACGTGGCGCCTCACGCCTTGGCGGTGCGGTCGGTGGTGCTGGCGACCGCGGACGTTGTCACTCTGCGCAACGAATCGCGTCACACGGCAGTGGACATACTCTCCGACGGCGAGCACGTGGGCTCACTGCAGGCTCTCGCGGAGCTCGAGGTTCGCACCGCCCCCGCGCTGGCCACGCTGGCCCTGCTTCCGGAGAGCGACTTCTACCACAACTTCGCCCAGCGGTTCGTGGGAGGGGCCTGACGCTCAGATGCTCGTCTCGCTGAGCATCAAGGACTTCGTGCTGATCGAGGACGCGACACTCGATCTCGCGGACGGACTCACGGTGCTCACTGGGGAGACCGGCGCCGGGAAGACCTTGCTCACGCAGGCTCTGAGCCTCCTTCTGGGTGATAGGGCGTCTGAAGGGCTGGTCGCCGAGGGAGCTGATGAGGCTGTCATCCAAGGTGTCTTCGAACTCTCTGAGGAGTACGTCGCGGGCCTCGCGCCCGAGGTGGTGGATCTCACTGCGCTGAGCGCGGGAGAGTTGGTGGTGACCCGCCGGCTGAACCGCTCGGGCCGCAACAGGTGCTTCCTGAACGCGGTGGCCGTGCCGCTGGGGGCCCTGAGTGAGGTCGTGGGTGACTTGGTGTCCTTCTCGGGTCAGCACGAGCACCGGCGGCTGCTCAGGACTCCGTACCAGCGCGACACCTTGGATGCCTTCGCCGGGGCGGAACAGCTCGCCGACCGCGCGTCTTACGCCACAGTCTGGTCGCAGCTGCGGAAGGTAGCCGAACGCTTGGCAGAGCGCCGGCGGGATCGTGGCGTGAGGGATCAGGAGATGGAGTTCCTCCGCTTCCAATCGGCCGAACTGGAGGCTGCCGCCCTCGAAATCGAGGAGGAAGAGGCCCTTGAAGCCGAGCAGCGGCTTCTGGCCCGCGCCGAAGAGGTGGTGAGGGCGTGCCATGAGGTGGCCGAACTACTGAGGGGGGAAGGCGACGCCCCCGACGTGGAGGGTGTGCTGAGCGCGGCCCGAGCTCGGCTGGCGAGCGTGGCCGATGTGGACCCGCGCCTCGTCGCCGCGGCGGCTTCGCTCGAGCAGGCGGCGGCCTTGATCTACGATGGGGCCAGCGACCTGCGCTCGTTCGCACATGGGCTCGAGGTGGATCCGGCGAGGCTCGAGGCCATCGACGAGCGCCTCCGGGTGTACTCAGGGATGGCCCGCAAATACGGGGGGACGACCGCCTCGGCGCTGGCGCATCTGGATGAAGTGCGAGGCAGGCTGCAGACGTATGGCGAGGACGACGAGGACGACGAGACCTTGACGGCGCGGCACGACTCGTTGCAGAGGCGGTGCGTCGCGCTGGCCGACGCTCTCTCGTCCCGGAGACTGGAGGCCGCGTCGCGATTGGAGTCGCTCGTGTCGTCGGAACTGGCGCAACTCGGCATGCCGCAGGGCCGGGTCACCGTGTTGGTGAAGCCACGCGCAATGCCGGAGGGTCTCGACGCCGCCGGCTCCGATGACGTGGAGTTCCTGCTGGCCGCGAACCCGGGTGCACCGGGGCGGAGTCTCGCTCGCACCGCATCGGGGGGAGAGCTTTCTCGGGTGTTGCTGGCAATCCAAACAGCACTCGTGGGTGTGGAGCCGGCGGAGACACTGGTCTTCGATGAGATCGACGCCGGGGTGGGCGGATTGACCGCCACGGCGGTGGGGGCCAGGTTGCGAGGCATGAGTCGCGTCAACAGGCTCGTCGTGGTGACGCACCTACCGCAGGTGGCGGCCTACGCCGACCAGCACGTGCTGGTGAGCAAGTCCCAGAGGGGTGACCGCGTCTTCACCTGCCTCGAATCACTCTGCGAAGAGGAGGCGGTGGGAGAGTTGTCGCGCATGATGGGGGGGCGGCCGGGCGATCCAGGCGCGATGGAGCATGCCCGGGCCCTTCGGAGCAGAGCCGGGGCGGGCCTGCTAGACTGAATGGGGCACAGCGCGCGAATCGTGCTCGCCCGTTCCTGTACACGACGATAGAGGACGGTCCATGGCCAAGCATGTGTTCGTGACGGGCGGGGTGGTCTCGTCTCTGGGGAAGGGGATCACCGCCGCGTCCCTGGGCAGGCTCCTCAAGAGCCGTGGGCTCCGGGTGGTCATCCAGAAGTTCGACCCCTACCTCAACGTGGACCCGGGCACCATGAGCCCCTACCAGCACGGCGAGGTGTTCGTCACCGACGATGGCGCCGAGACCGATCTCGACCTCGGACATTACGAGCGCTTCGTCGATGAGAATCTGACGCGGGAATCGAATATCACGTCGGGTTCGGTCTACTACAACGTCATCCGCAAGGAGCGCAGGGGCGACTACCTCGGCGGCACCGTGCAGGTGATCCCTCACATCACGAACGAGATCAAGGACCGTATCCTCCGAGTGTCGCGCAACCCTGAGGTCGACGTGGTCATCACCGAGATCGGGGGCACCGTCGGCGACATCGAGAGCCTGCCTTTCTTGGAGGCGATACGGCAGTTCCGCAACGATATCGGGCGTCAGAACGTGTTGTTCATCCACGTGACCCTCATTCCGTATATCGGGGTGGCTGGAGAGCTGAAGACGAAGCCCACGCAACACAGCGTGAACGAGTTGAGGGAGATCGGTATCCAGCCGGACATCATCGTGTGCCGCGCCGATCGTCCCGTGAGCCGCGAGATAAAGGACAAGATCGCACTGTTCACAGACGTGGAGCCCCGTGCGGTCATCGCAGCCATCGATGCGTCCGACATCTACTTCGTGCCCCTGAACCTGCTCGAAGAAGGCCTGGACGACCTCGTCGTGTCGAAGCTGGGGCTCGAGACGGGTCCCGCCGACCTCAGCGAGTGGAAAGCGCTGGTGGAGCGCATCAAGGCGCAGTCGGGCATCGTGAAGATCGCCCTCGTGGGCAAGTACGTGCAGCTGCAGGACGCCTATCTGAGCGTAGTGGAGGCGCTGAGGCATGCGGCCCTTCACCATGGCCGGGAGCTGGAGGTTGTCTGGGTCGACGCCGAGGGGCTGCGACCCGAAGAGCTGCGCTCGGAGCTGGAGACGGCCGACGGCATCCTGGTGCCGGGTGGCTTCGGCATTCGGGGCATCGAGGGTAAGATCCTGGCGATACAGTACGCCCGGGAGAACGATGTTCCGTTCTTCGGCATCTGTCTGGGTATGCAGGTGGCTGTGGTTGAGTTCGCGCGCGGGGTGGCCGGGATGTCGGGCGCCAACTCGTCGGAGTTCGATCCGGAGACCCCGTACCCGGTGATCGACCTTCTCCCGGAGCAGAAGGACGTGGAGGACATGGGTGGCACCATGCGACTCGGCGCTTCTCCCATCAAGGTAGTACCGGATACCAAGGCGTACGAGGCGTATGGGGAAGAGGTGATCTACGAGAGGCATCGCCACCGCTACGAAGTCAACAACGCCTTGCGGCCGCGCATGGTAGAAGCCGGCCTCATCGTGAGCGCCGTGACGCCAGACGATCGACTGGTCGAGATAGTCGAGCTCCCCGATCATCCGTGGTTCCTCGCGGCCCAGTTCCACCCCGAGTTCAAGAGTCGTCCCACCAGACCCCAGCCGTTGTTCCGGGAGTTCGTGGGGGCGGCTATCCAGTGCGCCTGCGGGCTGGACCCTGAATCCGTGCGCTCGAGCGATGAGAGCGCAGCCGCCGATGAGGGCCTGGCCGCCGATGAGGAAGGACTGCTGGTGGCGGGAGACCGCGGCGAGCGGGAGGCGACCGAGGCGGACGTGTGAGCGATCACTCGACGGCCGTCGCGGGGGATCCGGTCCGGCTGTTCATGGAGTTGGCGGCACTGCCCAGCCCGTCTCGTTGCGAGCGCGCCGTGGCCGATCTCGTGACGAGCCGCCTGCGGGCTCTTGGTCTGGAGGTCGTCGAGGATGAGGCGGGCGTCGGCGTTGGCGGCGACACCGGGAATCTGGTGTGCCGAGTGCCGGGGGCGGGTGGACTGCCGTGCATCACACTCGCCGCGCATCTGGACACGGTCGAACCGACGGGGCCGTTGCAGCCGGTACTCGAAGACGGCGTGATCCGCAACGCGGGGGGCACGGTACTCGGAGCCGACAACAAGGCGGCGGTCGCTGCGCTGCTGCACGTCACGGAGGCCTTGGTGCGGTCCGGCCGGCCGTTTCCCGCCTACGAACTCGTCTTCACAGTGGCTGAGGAGCTGGGGGTACAGGGGGCGCGATACCTTCCTCCCGACGTTCCTTCAGCTCCGTTCGGCGTGGTGTTCGACTCGTCGGGACCGGTGGGCGGGATCGTGCTGCGCTCTCCGAGCCAGCAGACGATCACGGCTGAGTTCCGAGGCAGGGCGGCGCACTCGGGGCTGGAACCCGAGAGAGGGGCGAGCGCCATCCTTGCCGCGGCCCACGCCATCTCTCTCATGGAGTTGGGCAGGCTCGATGAGGAGACCACCGCGAACGTGGGAGTGATCAGAGGCGGGGTCGCGCGGAACATCGTGCCGGCATTGTGCATCGTCGAATCAGAGTGCCGCAGTCACGATGAGGCCACGCTGGCTCAGACGACCGCAGCTATGGTCCACGCGTGCCAAGAAGGAGCGGCGCGCGCGGGAGTCGACGTGGATGTGGACCTGGTTCTGCAGTACCGCTCGTTCCGTCTACCAAAGACCGATCCCGTGGTGAGAGCCGCCCGCGACGCGCTGACCGCCTTGGGCCTCGAGCCGAACTACCTGACGAGTGGCGGTGGGTCCGACGCCAACGTCTTCAACCTGCGGGGCACGCCTACGGTCAACCTGGATTGTGGCATGATGTCCGTTCACACGCCCGAGGAACACATCCGCGTGGCGGAGCTGGAACGTCTCGTGGATCTCGTGGAGCGGTTGATCGAGAACCCGCCGCCTCCTCCGAAGGAGAAGTCGTGATCGAAGACACCGGGCACACCAGGCACGCCGGGCACGCCGGGCACGCCGGGCACGCCGGGAACACTGTGCCGGTGGGGGCGCCTGTTTCGATCGGTTCTTCGAACGCCGAAGAGCTGCCGCGGGTGGTATCGTCCCGGCACGTCTTCTCCGGGCGCGTCGTCAGTCTGAGGGTGGACGAGATCGACACCGGCGACGGGGTCTATTCGCGCGAGGTCATCGAGCATCCTGGGGCCGTCGTGGTGGCCGCTGTGGACGCGGCGGGGAGGCTAGTGCTCGTGCGCCAATACCGGCATCCCGTGGGAGGGTACCTGCTGGAACTCCCCGCAGGAGGTCTCGAGCCCGGGGAGGCGCCGCTGGAGGCGGCCCGCCGGGAGTTGAGAGAGGAGACCGGCCTCGTCGCCGCCGAATGGGTGCATCTCGGATCGTTCTTCGCCTCGCCTGGGTTTCTCAGGGAGCAGCTGCACGCGTTCCTGGCCACCGGCCTGGACTCGGTGTCGTCGGACCGCGATGAAGACGAAGTCATCGAGCTGATCTGGAGGCCTCTGGCCGATGTGATAGCGGGAGCCGAGGACCTGAGGGACGCGAAGACCCTGGCCACTCTTCTGCTCGTGGAGCGCCACGTAGCTGCGTCCCCTCCAGGCGCTGAGGGCGGTCGAAGGGATCCGGCCGGTCGGGGGGACCAGTACGGCGCGGAGACAAGAGGGGTGAACGAGTGCGAATAGGGGTTCTCAAGGAGATCAAGGCCGACGAGCACAGGGTGTCGTTGACCCCCGCGGGTGCGCTGGAGCTGACCAGGAGCGGCCATACCGTCCTCGTGGAGCGCGGAGCGGGGGAGTCGTCGGCGCTCGCGGACGAGGCATACTCCTCCGCCGGCGCAGAGGTGGTGGAAGGCCCCCAGGCGGTGTTCGACCGAGCCGAACTCCTACTCAAGGTCAAGGAGCCCTTGAGAGACGAGTGCATGCGCATGCGGGCGGGTCAGGTGATGTTCGCCTACCTCCACCTCGCCCCGAATCCAGATCTGACACGAGAACTCCTCGAGAGCGGAGCCACCTACATGGCGTACGAGACCGTGGAGACTGCCCACGGCCATCTGCCCTTGCTCGCCCCGATGAGTGAGGTTGCCGGGAGGCTGGCTCCGCACGCGGGTGCCCATCTCCTCGAGCGCATGAACGGCGGTAAGGGCAAGCTGCTGGGTGGCGTGACGGGCGTGGCCGCCGCTAGTGTCGTGGTGCTTGGCGCCGGTATCGCGGGGAGGAACGCCGCATTAGTGGCCTCGGGCATGCGCGCGCGCGTCACCGTGATCGACATCAGCACCCAACGTCTCGCCGAGGTTGAGAGCATGGTGCCCGCCGTGGAGACGCTCATGAGCAACCAGCTCACGATCGAGCAGGAAGTCGCCTCGGCCGATCTCGTGATCGGCGCGGTGCACGTGCCGGGTGCACGCGCCCCCCTGCTGGTGTCGGAGGACGTGGTGGCCACGATGCAGCCCGGCTCAGTCGTGGTGGATATGAGCATCGACCAGGGCGGGTGTTTCGCGACCTCTCGCATGACCACGCACAGGGATCCCACGTATTTGGAGCACGGGGTGGTGCACTACTGCGTGGGCAACATGGCCGGGGTGGTGCCCATCACCTCGACGCTCGCCCTCACGAACGCGACGCTGCCGTACATCATGTACGTCGCCGATCTCGGGTTGTCCTCGGCGGCACGGGCCGACCCAGCTCTCGCCCGCGGCATCAACGTGATGGAGGGCAAGGTCACCAACTCGCGGGTGGCGGAAGCAACCGGTAACCAGTATTTCGCGTTGGACAGCCTGCTCCCGATCGAGTACATGTAGTCATCGCAGCGAGCGCCCACGTGCATGTCGCGCCTCAGAAAAGACTGCCGGAAGCAGTTGCCGAGCACCTCGCCTGGCTGAGGTCGGAACGTGGGCTTGCGGAACTCACGGTGGCCTCGTACCGTCGGGACCTGCTCCAATTGCACTCGTACCTGGAGCGGCAGGCCCTTTCTCTCGAGGGAGCCTCCAGCGAGGAGTTGCGCTCGTTCCTCGCCGAGGGCACATGGAAGCCCTCCACCCGGGCGCGGAAGACAGCCGCGATCCGCTCGTTCTACGGATACCTCGCGTCGGTCTCCCGCATCGAGAGAGATCCGAGCGAGGCCCTCCTCGCGCCGAGGTCGCCATCGGGGCTTCCGAAGCCGCTCACGGTGGCTCAAGTCGATCGGCTGCTCTCGCGGCCGTCGGCGACGCCTGCGGGCCACCGCGACAGGGCACTGCTCGAAGTGCTCTATGGGGCCGGTCTGAGGGCTTCCGAGGCGGTCTCCCTGCGCCTGCAGGACATCGACCTCGAAGTGGGGTTCGTACGGACCATGGGCAAGGGGTCGAAGGAACGGGTCGTCCCGTTGGGCCGGAAGGCTGTGGAGGCGGTGGGTTCGTATCTCTCGCGCGGGCGTCCGCGGCTCGGCCGCGCGGGGGCACTCAAGCCGCCGGAGGTGTTCCTCAACGTTCGGGGGGGCGGCTTGTCTCGACAAGGTCTTCACCTGATCGTGAAGAAGTACGCGCGGCTGGCGGGCCTCAGCGACGAGGTGTCTGCTCACACCCTGCGCCACTCCTTCGCCACGCACCTCGTCGAGGGAGGTGCGGACCTCCGTGCCGTGCAGGAGATGCTGGGCCATGCGGACCTCTCTACGACCCAGGTGTACACGCATGTCAGCGCCGCACACCTTCGCCGCGTGTACGACGAAGCGCACCCACGCGCCCGCCACCGGGAAGAACGCTGATGGCACGGTTCGTGATCATGATCCTCGACGGAGTGGGCGCGGGAGCGCTCCCAGATGCGGCCGACTATGGCGACACCGATGCGAACACCTTGGGCAACCTTGCGGCTCTTGTACCACTCGATCTGCCGAATCTTCGCGCTCTGGGCTTGGGCAATATCCTGCCGCTCCGGGGGATATCCCCGGTCGCCGAGCCTCTCGCGCTTCCGGGTGTCTTGGCGGAGCTCTCCGCGGGCAAGGACACGACGGCAGGTCATTGGGAGCATATGGGGGTGGTGACTACGCAGGCCCAACCCACCTTCCCCGATGGGTTCCCGCCTGAGGTGATCTCGGGCTTCGAGCAGGCCGTAGGTCGAAAAGTGCTCGGCAACAAGGCGGCCTCGGGCACGGAGATCATCGCGGAGCTGGGCGAGCAACACATGGAATCCGGCAGACCGATCGTGTACACGTCGGCCGACAGCGTCTTCCAGATCGCGTGCCACGTCGACGTCATCCCCGTCGAAGAACTCTACCGCTACTGCGAGATCGCGCGTGCCATGTTGACGGGGCCCAATGGAGTTGGCAGGGTCATCGCCCGCCCGTTCAGCGGGACTCCGGGTACGTTCGTGCGGACGAAAGATCGTAAGGACTTCTCGCTCGAGCCTCCGAGCCCCACCTATCTCGACCTGCTCACCCAGGCCGGAGTCCACGTGTTGGGCATCGGCAAGATCTACCAGATCTTCGCCGGTCGCGGCGTGACCGAGCAGGTGAAGGTGGAGTCCAACGAGGACAACCTCGTTGCTCTCGTCGCCCGGTTGGAGGCCGGTGTCGAGGGCCTCGTGTTCACGAACTTGGTCGATTTCGACATGGTCTGGGGCCATCGGAACGACGTTGATGGCTTCGCTGCGGGTCTGGAGGCTGCGGACCGCGCCCTTCCCTCTATCCTCGCCCTTCTGGGCCCCGAGGACCGGCTGCTGATCACCGCCGATCACGGAGTCGACCCGACCACCGTGAGCACCGATCACAGTCGGGAATACGTGCCCTTGCTCTACTACCCTCGCCCCGCGGGGCTCCCTGCGCGCACGTACATGGGGACGATGGCCGACACAGGGGCGACGGCCTATCGCCACCTCACGGCCGGACAGTCCGGCCTGGGCGGAACGCCCCTCGAAGAGGGCCGGCCCGCTCATGGATGGCGCGACTACCCCGCAGTGTATGGACGAGCGGTCTCACTCGCCCGCGATCGCGCCGGTACTGACGCCCCCGGCGCCGGTGCGGACGGCGGCACGGTGGGTGAGCCGTCCGGAGTCTGCGCGGGCGACCTGGCCGCGGCAGCTGAAGCCTTGCATGGCGCACTTGGAGCTCCTCCAGACTGCGCCGTGATCCTCGGGTCTGGCCTCGATGAGGTCGCCACGATCCTCGTGTCTCCGGTCGAACTGGACTACGCGGCGGTGCCGGGCTGGAGCCGGGGTGCCGTGCCGGGTCACGCGGGGCGGATCGCCGTGGGCGAGGTGAACGGCGTGCGCGTCGCCATCCTACGTGGCAGGGCGCATGGCTACGAGGGGCACGATCTGGGCCACACCCAGGCACCGGTACGTACTCTTGCGTGCTGGGGCGTGCGGCGACTGATCGTCACCAATGCGTGTGGAGGCTTGGATCCGACCTTGCGCCCCGGCGACGTGACCGCGATCGAGTCGGTCATCGATCTTCAACTCACGATGCCCGACGGACAGCCCGATCGTGTGGAGGGCACCGACGTCGGGGCTCTACGCATCCTGGAGGGCGAAAGAGTGAGGCGCGTGCGGTACGCCGCTCTGCCGGGCCCACAGTACGAAACGGAAGCCGAGGTGCGGGTGCTCCGCGAGCTCGGCGCTCAGACCGTGGGCATGTCCACCGCCGCGGAAGTACGGGCCGCGCGGGACACGGGCCTCGGAGTCGCCGTATTGAGCGTTGTGACCAACATGGCCGCGGAGAAGGGCAAATCCGGCATGGAGGCGCACCAGGACGTGGTGGAGATGTCCACCAGAGCCTCAGAGCGGGTCGGCGGTCTTGTGAGGACTCTGATCGGCCCTAGGTGGCAGGAGGACCGGCCCACGTGAGAGCGGTCGACCTGATAGGGGCCAAGCGTTGCGGGCTGCCACATACACCCGCGGAGCTTCACTGGCTGATCTCGGAGTACGTGGCCGGGCGTGTGCCCGACTACCAGATGGCGGCTTGGTTGATGGCCGTCTGTTTCCAGGGTCTGGATCGAGAAGAGACCTTCGCGCTCACGCAGGCCATGGTCGAGAGCGGAGAGATCGTCGATCTCAGCGACATCGCCCCCGTGATCGCCGACAAGCATTCTACGGGCGGCGTGGGGGACAAGGTGTCGATCGCGTTGGGTCCGCTGGTGGCTGCCTGCGGAGTTCCGTTCGCGAAAATGAGTGGGCGCGGCTTGGGCCACACCGGGGGCACAATAGACAAGCTCGAGTCGATCCCGGGGTTCCGCACCGACTTGACGTCTGCCGAGTTCCGAAGCCAAGTGATCCGCACAGGCGTCGTGATCGCAGGACAAAGCCCCACTCTCGTGCCGGCCGATCGCCTGCTCTATGCACTGCGTGACGTCACGGCCACGGTGGAACAAGAGTCCTTGATCGCTTCGAGCGTCATGAGCAAGAAGATCGCCGCGGGAGCGACTGCGATCGTGCTGGATGTCAAGGTAGGCGAGGGAGCGTTCTTGCGTGAGCGGGAACAGGCGCACCGCGTGGCGCGCACCATGATCGAACTCGGGAAAGACGCGGGCCGTTCGGTGCGGGCTGTGCTGACCGCCATGGACGAGCCCCTCGGACTCGCCGTGGGGAACGCTCTCGAGGTGCGCGAGGCGTTCGAGGTGCTCCACGGACGGGGACCGGCCGACCTTCGGCATGTGGTGATCACGTTGGCTGCGCATCTCCTTCTCATGGCGGGACAGGCCGGGGATCTGTCGGAGGGCCGGGCTCTCGCTCTCGGCCGCGTGCAAGACGGGAGCGCGCTTCGAAAAGCCCGTGAGTGGGTGCAAGGACAGGGCGGGCATGCAGATGTGGTCGATGGGAACGGACTTCCGGAAGCGAGGCTCGTTCTGCCGGCGAGAGCCGCCGAGGCCGGCTGGGTACACTCCGTGACTGCGACGACGGTGGCCAGAGCGGGTTTATTGCTGGGTGCGGGCCGGGAAACCAAGGGAGTAGGGATCGACCACGCGGTCGGTGTGGTGCTGGCGGCGCCGACAGGCTCCCTGGTGGACCGTGGGGACGTAGTGGCGTGGATCCATGCGAACGAAGAGCAGCTGGGGCGCGAGGCCGTGGAACTCGTGAGCACCGCCTTTCGAATGGGACCGGATGCTCCTCCGCTTCGAGGAATCGTGATCGACGCGGTATGATTGCCGCAATCTGATCGCAGATGGAGGATGGAGTGCGTCAGGACTGGGATGTTCCTATTCTGGGTGAGCCCGCCGAGAGGCCGGAGAAGAAGCGCTTTTCCTTCCGACTTGTGAAGAGGATCGTGCTGAATCTGTTCGTGCTGGCAGCATTCCTCGGCGCTGTCTACACGCTGTATACCTTGGTGGAGAGCTCGGGGATACTCGACCCTGGTGAAGTGCAGGCGCAGCTGACCTTCGAGGACATCCCGGAGAACTACGTGCAGGTGGAGCGCATCACGACCGCCGTCGAGACCGGGCTCGTACCTGCGGCCGCAGGTACCCGCTTCGGGCCGACGGACCCCATGGATCGTATGGAGTTGGCCAAGGCGGTGGTCTTGGCCATGGGCTGGCCCGTGGACGGGGAAGCCCAGCAGATCTTCGATGACGTGGAAGCAGACTTGACTTCCATCGATGACTCAGACTATGCAGCTGCGATCTTCTGGCACCACGCGATGTCCGGCACCGGGGACGACCCGCTGGTGTTCTCCCCTGACGCGTCCGCCTCCATACGATTGATGCTTCTCGTGATGGGGCGCGCGGCGACCGAAGAGCTTCCGGAAGCGGACGAGATCACGGATGCCATCGACGATCTCGAGCTTTCCTCCGACGAGAAGGAAGCGTTCCAGCGTCTGCTCGACGCGGAGATCCTCGAGGGGACGGCGATCCAACCGGGTATCACCGACCTGGAAGGCCCCGTGTTGCGGGAACAGCTGGCGATCGCGACGGTGAACCTGAAAGCCTTCATCGACCGGCAGTAGTACGCGCCAGCCATGCCGACCCCCTCGGCGGATATCAGGGTATTCTCTGTCATCACGACGCATCAGAACGCCGACTTCGACGCGTTCGCCGCGGCCGTCGGCGCGTCCCGTCTGTATCCCGACGCACGCATCGTGTTCGCGGGGTCCCTGAACCGCAACGTGAGGGATTTCGTGAGCCTGCACGGCGAGGAGTTGCCACTCCTGCCGTTCCGGTCACTCGACCTGGACTCCGTCCGCCGACTGGTGGTCGTGGACACCTCCGATTGCGTCCGTTTGGCTGAACTCGGAGTGCTGTGTGGAAGCGAAGACGTGGAGGTGGTTGTGTTCGACCACCACGGGGGCGAGCCGGAGGAGCGTCCCTCGTTCGTGCGAGGCGAGAACTGGGTCGTGTCGGGGGACGGTGCCTTGGCAACGGCGATGGTGCACATCCTTCGGGAGCGAGAGTTCGCGATCTCGCCCTTGGAGGCCACTATTTTCGCTCTCGGCATCCACGAAGACACTGGGTCGCTCACCTACCCCCGAACCACCGTACGCGACGCCGAGATGCTGGCCATCTGCATGCGGATGGGGGCATCCCAGGCGCTGATCGAGCGCTACCTGCACAATCCGCTCACAGCGGAGCAACGAGAGCTACTTCTGAGGGTCGTGGACCACGTGAGAGTGGAGTACGTGAAGGGCCAGGAGGTGCACGTGGCCGTGCTCGACAGCCCGGTGTATGTGGACGGGCTGAGCGTGATCGCCCACAAGGCCATGGATCTGCTGAACTCGGATGTGCTCCTCCAGGTGGTCGAGATGGAGGAGCGCCGGTTCGTGACCGCTCGCTCTCGCTCCAGGATGGTCGATGTCGGTGCTCTTCTGCGGGGTCTAGGGGGAGGGGGCCATCCACAGGCGGGGTCGGCCGTCCTTCGCGACTTGACATCGGAAGAGATAGTCCGTCGTTTGCTCGAGGAGATGGAGGCGGCCGCGCCGGCCGTCCCCACCGCCGCCGATGTCATGAGCCGGCCCGTACGCTTCATCGCCTCGGACACCTCTGTAGAGGAAGCGCTCTTCACCGCGCAGCGCTACGGCCATTCCGGGATATCGGTGAAAGAGGGCGGGCGGGTCGTGGGCATCGTGGCCAGGCGCGACCTGGACAAGGCTGTGCGCCATGGGCTGGGCCACGCGCCGGTGAAGGGGGTCATGACTCGGAACGTGGTGTTCGCGCCCGCTACTGCGACCCTCGACGAACTCCAGCGGCTCATGGCGGCCACGAACGTGGGCCGGCTGCCCATCTTGGCCGACGAGGCGTACTCCCGTGCCGACAGCAGCGGCGTCGTCGAGGTGGCCGATGTCATAGGCATAGCCACTCGCACCGATGTGTTGGCGGCGCAGCACGGCATGTCCCCCTCCGGTCCGCGCGAGGGGGTGACCGCCTGTACGTTGGAGTACCTTGGTGATCTACCCACGTTCGGACGTCTCTTCAAGGCGGTATCCACGGTCTCCGAGGAGTTCGCCGGCGTGTATCTGGTAGGAGGCTTCGTTCGCGACCTCCTCCTGGGGCGACAGAACTCCGATATCGACATCGCAGTCGAGGGCGACGGCATCGACTTCGCCCGACGTCTGGCTCGCAAGCTCGGCGGGCGGGTGCGGGCGCACCAGAAGTTCCAGACTGCGGTGGTGCTGCTTCCGCCCGATTCCGTCGGCGACGAGCCCCTTCCGCCGCAGAGGGGAGCTGAGCCGTTCCACGTAGATGTGGCTACGACGCGTACCGAGTTCTACGACTACCCTGCCGCGCTGCCCAGCGTGGAACATGCGTCGATCCGTCAGGATCTCTTCCGACGGGACTTCACGGTCAACGCCATGGCGGTGTCTCTCAAGGGTGATGATCTGGGCACGGTGATCGATTTCTTCGGGGGATTGGAAGATCTTGACTCCGGCGCGATCAAGGTGTTGCACAACCTGAGCTTCATCGAAGACCCCACGCGCATCTTCCGTGCCGTGCGCTACGAGAATCGCTACGGCTTCCGCATGGACGAACAGACGAGGGCGCTGGCGCGCGCCTGTGTCGACATGCACCTGGTAGGCGACCTCTCGAGCGCGCGACTGCGCGACGAACTGGTGGCCCTCCTGGGGGAGCCGGACGTGTCGTACACCCTTGGTCGTCTGTTCGACCTGGGCGTGGCACGGCAGGTGCACCCGAAGTTGGCCACCGGCGCCCGGACCGTGGCCCTCATCCACGCCTTGGACGAGGTGGTCGCGCGGCTCGATCTGCGCGCCGAAGTGGTACCCTGGCGGCTGCGGCTCGCAGCCGTCACGCGCAACATGACCCACGAGGAGCTCTTCATGTGGTTGGAGAAGTTGAGACTGAAGCACGCCGACAGGCACGTGCTGCGTGCGAGCGTGACTCTGGGCTCCCGCCTCACCCAGCAGTTGGGCGACGAGCAACTCGGAGATTGGGAGCTCTTCCGGTTGCTGCGGAAGGTGCCCGTCGAGGCCGTGGTCTTCTGCATGGGCCGGGCGGGCGCCGGAACGGCCCGTGCGCAATTCGAGCGCTTCCTCGAGGTGCTCAGAGCGCGCACCTTGGAGATATCCGGCGCCGACCTGATTGCGCTCGGCGCCCGCGAGGGACCGGGGGTGGGGCGCATCCTGCAGTCCCTGACGCGTATGCGCGTCGAAGGGGGCGTGGAGACTCGGGCTGAGCAGCTCGCGGCGGCGCGCGCCCACATCGGGGGAGCGGTATGAACCTCAGCCCGCGACCGCGTCACCGGAAGTGCGCCTGATGTCTGAGATCATTGGTCTTGCGTTCCTCCTCCCGATCTTGCTCATCTCGATGGCCGCCCACGAACTCGCTCACGGCGCGGTGGCCAACCGTCTGGGCGACCCTACCGCGAAGGAGCATGGACGGCTCACTGCCAACCCGCTGAAGCACCTCGATCCTCTCGGCACGCTCATGTTCGTGATCACCTACATCGGGGGGAGCTTCATCTTCGGGTGGGCGAAGCCGGTGCCGGTGAACCCGTGGTACTTCAAGGATCACCAGCGTGGCATGATGATCGTGGGGCTCGCCGGACCGATGACCAACTTCATCATCGCCATCATGCTCGCCGCCCTGCTGAACGCTCTCGCCCCGGCCTCGGCGACTATTGCCGCGATGAGTGGCGGCTCAACGTTGTTCGAGGCTCTCTTCCTGGCCTATCAAGTGAACATCGTGCTGGGGATCTTCAACCTGGTGCCCATCCCGCCCCTCGACGGCTCGCGTGTGATCGCCGGCTTCATGTCTCGCGACATGTACGCTCGCTGGTCTGGTCTCGATCGCTACGGCATCCTGATCATCTTGGCGATCTTCTTCGTGTTCCCGGGGCCGTTCCGCACGATCCTCGGAGGAGCGTTCGAGGCTATCAGCCGGGTGCTCCTGCCCGCGTACTTCTGAGCCACCGCCCGCATCCGCCTTTGCCTTCGAGGCACCCGTCACGTATCATGATATCCCGACTATGAACGCTTACACCTGCTCACGGTCGGTCCCTGGGTGCCCGGCGGGCGCCGGCTTCCGGCACCGATCATGAGGCTCCTCGACCTCGATCTTGAGGTCTATCAGGGTCCCTTCGATCTCCTCTTCACTCTGATCCTACGTGAGGAAGTGGACATCTTCGAAGTGCCCATCGTGGAAGTGATCCTCGCCTACGTGGAGGGTCTGGCCGATGAAGGGTCGGCGGACTGGGAGGGCCTCACCGAGTTCCTGGTATTGATCAGCTCGTTGTTGGAGCTGAAATCCCGCGTGCTGCTGCCCGAGGAGCGGATGGGGGAGGAGGACCAGGACCTCGAGATGTCCCGCGAGTTGCTGCTCGCTCGGCTGGTCGCTTACCGTCGTTTCAAGTTGGCCGCGGCGGCGCTTGCCCAGATTCGGGAAGCTCAACGCGGAAGGATCGTCCGTCGGCCCTGCCGCGAGTCTCGTCGCATGCTGGCTCCACGCGCGGACATCGCAGGGAGTCAACAACCCGGAGCCCTGACCATCGCGCTCGAGAGGCTCTTCGAAGCCCGGAGGCCGCCCGATACGAGCCACGTGCCGGTGCTTCGAGTGGGCCTGAACCGCCAGATCGCGGCCATCCGCCGGATGCTGCGGAGCCGCGGCGCGTTCTCCTTCGAAGAGGAGTTCGGTGCGGACGAACCCATGGTGCAGGCCGTGAGTCTGCTCGCCCTGCTTGGCCTCATGGCTCGAGGAGACGTGCGGGTGGTCCAGCGCAACCATTTCGGCGATATCACGGTCGCGGCGGCGCGTGCCCGCCGCATCGCCTAGGAAGGCGCCCATGATCGACCGCGAATCTGGACCTGCCGGCACCCCGCCCGCTGTTGGGTCGCACCCAGTGGCGTCACCACAGTCGGCGCCGCCACTGTTGGACGACCGGCTTCGCCTTCGCCGCGATGTCGAGGCGGTGCTCTTCGCCTCGGGGCGCCCGCTGGCGACGGAGAGGCTCGCGGAGGCCGTGTCGTACGCCGAGCCGGTTTCGGCAGACTCGATCGCAGAGTGTCTTGAGGCGCTGCGGCTGGAGTACCCCGTGGGCGGCCCCCGCGGATTCGAGTTGGCCTGCGTGGCGGGCGGCTGGCTCTTTCGAACGAACGCAGCCGCCGAGCCCGCGCTCTCCCGCCTCTTCGACGTAACCGAGGATCCCCGCTTGTCTCCCGCCGCGCTGGAGACGTTGGCTATCGTCACCTACCTTCAGCCGGTATCGCGCCCCGAGATCGCCGAGATCCGGGGGGTGAATTCCGACTCGGCGCTTCACACCCTGCTCGACCGGGAGATGGTGCAGGAAGTGGGGCGCCGTGAAGGGCCGGGCGCGGCAGTCCTGTATGGCACCACGGAGCGATTCCTGATCGCCTTTGATCTTCCCGGACTCGACCGGTTGCCCCCTCTTTCGCAGTTCGAAGTGGGCGAGGAACAGAGGGAGGAACTCAGGAGGCGGCTGGGCGTCGCGGTCTCGCCTGAATGAGCGAGCGTCTGCAGCGGGCACTGGCTTCTGCCGGCTTCGGCTCGCGAAGGTCGTGTGAGGAGCTGATCCGCGCAGGGCGCGTGGCGGTGGACGGAGTGCCGGCCACGCTGGGCATGTCTGTCGACCTGATCACCCAGACGGTCACCGTCGACGAGCGCGAGATCGTGAGTGAGGGGATCGAGTACTGGCTCCTCAACAAGCCGGCCGGTGTGGTGTCGACGGCCGACGACCCCCAAGGCCGGCGAACGGTGGTAGACTGCGTGCCTACGGAAACACGGGTGTTTCCGGTCGGACGCCTGGACGCGGCGACCACGGGTCTGCTCCTGATCACCAACGACGGCGCTCTTGCTCATCGTCTTCTGCACCCGTCGTACGGAGTCGAGAAGGAGTACGAGGTCATCGCTCGGGGCCGGGTGACCGAGGCAACGGCTCGGCGCTTGTCAGAGGGGGTCGAATTGGAGGATGGCGTCACCGCGCCGGCCGACGTCCATCTCGTCTCCGTCGGACGGAACAGCGTCCTACGCTTGACACTGCACGAGGGCCGCAATCGGCAGGTACGGCGTATGTTGGAGGCCGTGGGGCACTCTGTGGTCAGCCTCCATCGCGGGCGCTTTGGACCACTCACCGACGACGGGATGTTCGTGGGCGCGGTGCGACGCCTTCGAGGGCCTGAGATAGAGAATCTGAAGCGGGCCGTCTACGGGGACGACGATCCGCATGCGAAAGGGAACGAGGCTTGACCGCGAAGTTCAACAAGGCTCTGGAGGGGCTGGTGCCGTACAAGGCCGGTCCACCGATGGCCGAGATCCGTGGCCGATACGGGCTTGATCGAGTAGTCGAGCTCGGAGCGAACGAGTGCGCCGATGGGCCCTTCCCTGAGGTGATCGAGGCGTTGACGGCGTCTTTGACCGGGCTCAACCGGTACCCGTCGGGGGGCTGTGAAGAGCTGAGGGCTTCTCTCTCGGACAGGCTGGGCGTCGAGTCCGGGGCCATGATGTTCGGGAACGGTTCGTGCGACCTCCTCATGCTGCTTGGCGAAGCGGTGCTGGGCCCAGGGGTACACATGGTGTACGCCGATCCCTCCTTCGTCGTGTACGAGACTATCGCCTTGGCTCGGCAGGCCGAGTTCGATGCCGTCCCGCTCCGCGACCACCGGCACGACCTGGATGCCATGAAGCGGGCGGTGCGCGAGGACACGCGCCTGCTCATCGTGTGCGAACCGAACAACCCCAGTGGCACCTGCGTGGGCGCGGCAGCGCTGCGTGACCTGATGGAGACCGTCCCGCCGGAGACACTGGTGGTATTCGACGAGGCATATACGGAGTACGTGAGCCGCCCCGATCTCGAGGACACCGTGCCGTGGCTGCGGGACTACGAGAACCTCGTGATCCTGAGGACGTTCTCCAAGATCTACGGACTGGCCGGCCTTCGCATCGGCTACGGCGTCGCGCATCCGAGTGTCATCGACGCCATCGACAAGGTGCGGCAGCCGTACAATGTGTCGACCCTTGCGCAGGTGGCGGCGCTGGAGGCACTGCGCCACCCCGAGCGGGTCGCGGAGCGGCGAGATCACGTGGCCGGGGAGCGGGTTCGCATCGGCGAGCTGCTCACAGCGCTCGGCCGGCCGTGGGTGCCTTCCGAGGCCAATTTCATGCTCGTGGGGGTAGAAGGGCTCCCCTCAGCTGCCGCCGAGGTGCCGAACGCGCTGCTCGAGCGAGGTGTGCTGGTGCGATCCGGATGGGGGATCGGTTACCCCGGTTGGGTTCGAGCGACAGTTGGTACGAGCGAGGAGAATGACCTATTCCTGGGCGCGCTCAGCGACCTTGCAGGTGAGGAGGGACCCACATGAGCCTCTTTGAAGGCGGCAGCATCGAGACCATGATCGTCATGCGGGAGGGCACGACGCCGGTGGAGGTGGATCACGTGCTCGAACGGCTGGCGGAAGCCGGAGCGCGGGGCCACGTCTCCACTGGAGACACGGTCACGGTGATCGGCGTCATGGGGGACCGCGAAGTCATCGCCGGCATCCCTATGGAAGCGTACCCCGGGGTCGAGAAGATCCTGCCGATCCTGCGCCCGTACAAGCTCGTGAGTCGCGAGTTCCGCACCAGCGATACCGTCATCGAGGTGGGAGGCACCAAGATCGGCGGTAGCCACGTGGCCCTGATCGCCGGGCCGTGTTCCGTTGAGAGCCGAGAGCAACTCCTTTCGGCGGCCGATTCCATGAAGGAGGCCGGTGCCTCGATGCTGCGGGGCGGGGCGTACAAGCCGCGAACGTCGCCCTATGCCTTCCAGGGCCTGGGAGTGGAAGCGCTCGAGATCCTCGCGGAGGCGCGCGAACGCACAGGCCTCCCCGTGGTCACCGAGCTCATGGATCCCAGGCATCTCGATGCCGTGGCCGAGTATGCCGACGTCATCCAGATAGGCGCCCGGAACATGCAGAACTTCTATCTCCTTTCGGCGGTTGGTCAGGTGGAGAAGCCTGTGCTGCTCAAGCGTGGCCTCTCGGCCACGGTGGACGAACTGCTCATGGCAGCCGAGTACATCGTCAAAGAGGGCAACAACCGCGTGATCCTCTGTGAGAGAGGCATCAGGACGTTCGAGACCGCCACCCGCAACACCCTCGACCTCTCCGCGGTCCCCATCATCAAGCAGCGTTCTCACTTGCCTGTGATCGTCGACCCCAGCCATGCCACGGGGAAGGTGGATCTTATCGAGCCGCTCTCCTTGGCGGCGATCGCCGCCGGCGCCGACGGTCTCATGATCGAAGCGCATCCCGCCCCGGAGGCGGCACTGTGCGACGGCGGGCAGTCGCTCAATCTACGCGAGTTCGCGTGTACCGCCAAGCGTATCGCGGAACTGGTCCAGTGGTTCGGGAAGACGGTAGGCTAGAGGTTGGCGCCTACCAGCGAGACCCTGTCCGTGCAGACTCTCGCTCTGCTCGGCGTTGGGATGATGGGCGGAAGCCTCGCCCTCGCGGCGCGGAGGAGGGCCGACGTCCCCGAAGTGAGGGGGTACGACGCCGATCCGCGCGCATTGGACGAGGCTTTGGCGGCCGGAGTGATCACCCGGCGCTGCGGCTCGATCGCGGAGGCGGCCGCCGGAGCCGATCTCGTGGTGGTGTGCACGCCGGTCCGCAGTATCCCCGCCCTGGTCGAGGAAGCGGCTGCCGCCCAACCACCACCGCGTCTGATCACCGACATCGGGAGCACCAAGAGCGCGCTGGTCTCGGGGCTCTCGAGCGCCGCCCGCGCCCGCTTCATCGCCGGGCATCCTATCTGCGGAGCCGAGACCAGCGGCGTGCGGTTCGCACGGGCCGACCTGTTCGACCGAGCCATCTACTTCCTGTGCCCATCCGACGATTCGCCGGCGGAGCTCCACGAGGGGTTACATGCCTTCGTGACCTCACTGGGTGCCCGCCCCATCGCCTTGGGCGCCGATGCCCACGACCGGATCATGGCTCTGGTGAGCCACGTGCCGCACGTGCTCGCGAACGTCCTCATGACCGAAGTGGGGGGATTCGAGGCGTCCGGGCGCCGGGCGATGTTCTCCGTGGGCCCGAGCTTCAAGGACCTCACGCGCGTAGCCGGCGCGAACCCGCCGATGTGGCGCGACATTTTCTTCGACAATCGAGAAGCCCTGATCCTGTCACTGAAGAGCGTCGCCGCCGACATCATGATGCTCTGCGAGAACCTGCGCGACGGTGACGAAGAGGCGGTGCTTCGGGGCATCAACACGGCGGCCTCATATCGCCGAGAACTACTCCAACACGAGGACATCGTCCTCGATACCCTGTACCGCGTGACCGTGCGGATCCCCGACGAACCCGGCGTGCTGTCGCGGGTGATGACATCTCTCGGCAACGCCAACATCAACATCGAGGACCTGACCCTGCACCATTTCAGCCGGGCCGTGGGCGGAGACCTCGTACTGTTCGTGAACGGGGAAGAGGAGGCCGCGTCCGCGTGTTCGCTTGCTGAAGCGCTCGGCTATCCGGCCGTCGTCTCCTTTGTGGGAACGCCGGCAGGATGAGCTTCCATGGCTTCTTCCAACCGGCTGCTGAGGGGCTCCGGGGAGTCGTCGAGGTGCCCGGCGACAAGTCGATCTCGCATCGCTCCATCCTCTTCGGGGCGGTCTCGGAGGGATCGGTGGTCGTGAACGGCTTCCTCCGGTCGGCGGACACCCTGGCGACCGTGGACGCGGTGCGTGCCCTCGGGGTCTCCGTCGAGAGCCCCGAATCGGGGTGTGTGGTGGTGCATGGGGGCGGTTGGGAAGGCCTGCGCGAGCCTGAGGATGTGATCGATGTTAGGAACGCGGGCACTTTGATGCGGCTGCTGCCCGGGTTAGTGGCCGCGTCCCCGTTCCTCACCGTACTTACGGGGGACGAGAGCATCCGCCGTCGGCCCATGTCGCGTGTGCTGCGACCGCTGGAGGCGATGGGGGCCCGGGTGTGGGGTCGCGCGCGGAACTCCTTGCCCCCGGTGGGCATCATCGGCGGATCTCTCCATGCCTGTGAGCACCACCTGCCTGTGGCCTCCGCCCAGGTGAAGTCGTGTCTGCTCCTGGCGGGCCTGAGGGCGTCGGGCGTCACCGTGGTGGTGGAACCGGGCGTTTCTCGAGATCACACTGAGCGACTTCTCCTTTCAGGGGGCGCACGGATCCAACGGATCGCCGAGGTCGGCGGCTCGGTGCGGATCACCGTCGAGCCGTTGGAGGCCCTCAGTCTCAGCGAGATCACGGTGCCCGGCGACTTCAGCTCGGCGGCGTTTTTGATCGTGGCCGCCCTCATCATCCCGGGTTCAGCACTCACCGTGGAGAAGGTGGGCCTGAACCCTACGAGGACCGGGTTGCTCGCCGTGCTCGAGCGTATGGGGGCGCACCTATCGGTCAGTTCCTACGACTCTCTGGCTCCTGAGCCTACGGGTGCTGTCCACGCGGAGCATCGCGCGCTGTCGGCCACGGATGTGACCCCGGAGGAGGTGCCCTTGTTGATCGACGAACTGCCGGTGTGGGCCCTTGCCGCGGCCAAGGCGAGCGGCACTTCTCGCCTTCGGGGAGCGGGCGAGCTGCGGGTGAAGGAGAGCGACCGCCTGGCGGCGGTCGCCGAGGTCCTGAGGGCCCTCGGAGTGAGGGTGACCGAGTACGACGACGGCCTCGATATCGTCGGCCGCCCTGAAGGGTGGACGGGCGGCGCGATCCGCGCGCACGGGGACCATCGACTTGCGATGGTGGGAGCCACGGCGGGGCTTGCCTCGAGCGAGGGTGTGCACGTGGACGACGTAGCGTGCATCGACGTGTC
Source organism: Actinomycetota bacterium (assembly GCA_018830645.1). Classification (GTDB taxonomy): domain Bacteria; phylum Actinomycetota; class Thermoleophilia; order RBG-16-64-13; family RBG-16-64-13; genus JAHJSA01. The sequence goes on along the minus strand of JAHJSA010000050.1, from coordinate 114,222 downwards.
GTTCCCTGGGTTCGCTGGTACGATGGACCTGTTGAGTTCGCCGGAGGGCGACAGATGATCATAGCCATCGACGGGCCCGCAGGCTCCGGCAAGAGTACCATCGCACAAGCGGTCGCAGAGCGACTCGCCCTTACCTACGTGGATACCGGCGCGATGTACCGCGCCGTGACCCTCCTCGCCCTCGAGAAGGGCGTGTCGCTCGAAGACGACGACGCATTGGGATCCCTAGCGCTCGAGATGGAAATCGACCTCTCGGAATCCGCCCAAGGGCTCCCACAGGTGCGGGTGGCCGGTCGCGACGTGACCAAGGCCATTCGTGAGCCATTGGTGAGCCAGAAGGTGTCGTACGTGGCCGCTCATCGCAAGGTGCGCGAGGCCTTGAAGCTGCGGCAGCGTGGCATGGCCGAAACGGGAGACGTAGTGCTCGAGGGCCGGGACATCGGTACGGTCGTGTGTCCTCGCGCCGATCTCAAGGTGTTCTTGACGGCTTCGGTGGGCGTTCGTGCCGTACGCCGGAAGCGTCAGCTCGAAGAACAGGGCATCTGCATCTCCGCCAAGACGCTGGAGAGGGAGATACTCTTGCGCGACACTCACGACTCCACCCGGTCGGTCGCCCCGCTCAGGAAACCGCGGGACGCCATCGAGATCGACACCACGGAGCTGAGCATCGAAGAAGTGGTCGATCGGATCGCCGCCGAGGCTGTCGGCGTCGGAAGCGATGGAGGCGGATCGTGCTGATCGCCGGTCCACGCGATGAACGGCTGTACAAGTTGGTCAGATTGCTCATCAGAATCCCCTTTCGGTTGCTCTTCCGCATGCGGATAGAGGGTATCGAGAACGTGCCTACCCACGGTGCCGTCCTGCTTGCGGTGAACCACGTCTCGAACATCGATCCGGTGTTCATCGGAGTGGCTGCTCCGCGCCAAGCCCACTTCATGGCGAAGTCGGAGTTGTGGAAGTCGTCGGCCCTCGGCCATGTCGTCGAGGGACTGAGCGCCTTTCCGGTGCGGCGGGGCGAGGCCGACAGAGAGGCGATCCGGACTGCCGTGGGCTACCTGAGCGACGGGTGTGTGGTGGGCATATTCCCCGAGGGGACCAGGCAGCGAGCCGGTCGCCTGGGCACCGCGTTGCCTGGGTTCGCACTGTTGGCCCTCCGCGAGGGTGTCACCACGATCCCGGTGGCGCTTTCTGGTACGGACCGCATCGCGCGCGGCGGCATCCCGAGGCTTCCTCGTGTGTCCGTGACCTTCGGCGCCTCCTTGGACGTTGGCGTCGAGGGGCTCCCGCGAGGGGAGCGTCACCAGGAGATCGGTGCTCGCTGGATGACGCGGGTGGGCGCCATGCTGGGACATGTCCCCGCATCATCGGAGACTGTCGAATGAGCGATCTGCGCATCGTGGTGCCGGCCTCTGCCGGCTTCTGCTGGGGCGTCGAGCGTGCCCTCGAGATCGCCCGCGACGCGGTCGCGACGTGCCGAGCGCCCGTCGATACCTTGGGACCTCTCATCCACAACCCCGGCGTGATCGCCGAGTTGGAAGCCGAGGGCATCGGTCGGGTCGAGGACCTGGCCGCCAAGACGGAAGGCACCGTCATCATACGTTCGCATGGAATCCCGATCGAGGTGAAAGACGTGTTGGCAGAGAGCGATATCCAGGTGGTCGACGCCACCTGTACCTTCGTCAAAGCGGCCCAGGACAAGGCCGCGCGACTTCGAGCCGAAGGTTACAAGGTGGTCATCTTAGGGGAACCCGACCATCCGGAGGTGCTGGGCATCCGATCTCACGCCGGCCCCGACGCGGTGGTGCTCGAAGAGCCGGAGGAAATACCCGAGTGGCTCGACGGACGGAGGGTGGGTCTCGTGGTTCAGACGACTCAGTCGCAGGCGCGTCTTGCTGCGTTGGCGGCTGCCCTGACTCCCCGAGTGAGCGAGCTTCGCGTGTTCAACACCATCTGTAGCGCTACGGAGCGCCGCCAGCGGGAGACCGTGGAGCTGGCCGAGGAGGTGGATCTCGTGATCGTGGTGGGGGGAAGGGACTCCGGCAACACCGCGCGACTCGTGCAACTGAGCTCGGCCGTGCAGCCTCGTTCGTTCCACGTCGAGGGTGCTGAGGAGGTCCAGCGGGAGTGGTTGGAGGGTGTCGACTCTGTGGGGATCACGGCCGGAGCCTCGACCCCCCCCGCCCAAATCGAAGCTGTGGTGGCACGAGTGCGGGAGTTGTCGTCATGAGCCTATCGGCTTCACTGCCCCGTGTGGCCATCGTGGGCTATCCGAACGTGGGCAAGTCCACGTTCTTCAACCGGATCACAGAGACCCGCGAAGCGGTGGTTGCTCCTGAGGCGGGCGTCACCCGCGACCGGAAGGAGGGGTTCGCGGAATGGCTTCACCGATCGTTCGTGCTGGTGGACACCGGAGGCATCGACCTCAAGGCGAAAGAGCCCTTGTCCGACCAAGTGCGGGCGCAGGCTCGGCAGGCGGTGGACCTCGCGGCCGTGGTCGTGTTCCTCACGGACGGGAAGACGGGCGTGGGCCCTCAGGAGCACGAGATCGCCGAGATCCTCCGGAGGAGTGACGTACCCGTGGTGCTCGCGGTCAACAAGATCGACTTGCGCCCGGCCGAGGAACGGCAGAACGAGTTCTGGGCACTCGGTCTGGGGACGCCCCACGGAGTGTCGGCCGAGCACGGCCTGGGCATCGGCGACATCCTTGATGCAATAATCGCGGCACTTCCCGAGCCCGCCGTCGAGGAGAAAAGCTCGGTCCCGGTGAACGTTGCCATCGTGGGGCGCCCGAACGTGGGCAAGAGTTCGATACTGAACGCTCTGCTCGGGCACGAGCGCACCATCGTATCTCCGATCCCCGGCACGACGCGTGATGCCATCGACACGCTCGTGGAGCACGAGGGCACACCCGTGAACCTCGTCGACACGGCCGGGCTACGTCGACGGGGCAAGCGCAGCGAAGACGACGTCGAATTCTACAGCTCCCTGCGGACCATCAAGGCTCTCGAACGGAGTGACGTAGCGCTGGTGGTCGTGGATGCATCCGAGGGGTTGGTGGATCTCGATCTGCAGGTGGCGTACGAGGCTCAGCGCGCCCGTTGTGCGACGGCGATTCTGTTCAACAAGTGGGACGAGTCAACGATCGATCTCGACATGGTCACCGCGCGCCTCAATGCCAAGGTGCAGATGAGACCGCCCTGGGTGACCATCTCGGCCCTCACCGGCCGTAACCTCGGGAGAGTCCTTCCTCTGGCTCTCGACCTTCACAGTCGATACGCGGCGCGTATCCCGACGCCGGCGCTCAATACGTGGCTCGAAGACCTGCGGGCACGCAAAGACCCCCCTCAGCGACGCGGCAAGGCGCTGAAGCTGTTCTACGTGGTGCAGTACGAGGAGTCGCCGCCTCGTTTCAAGGTCATGGTGAACTCGAAGGCCCTGATCACGCGCAGCTACGGCTACTTCCTGGAGAATAGGTTGCGCGACGCCTTCGCCCTATGGGGCATCCCGCTGGTGATCGACTTCGAGGGGAAGGAAGAGCGCTACTCGTGACGGTCGCCGCCCTTGTCGTGGGGGCCTACTTGATCGGTTCGTTGTCTCCCAGCGTGCTGCTGGGAAAGGCCGTCCGGGGCATCGACATCCGGGACCACGGCAGCGGCAACGCCGGCGCGACGAACGCGTTCCGAGTACTCGGCACTCCGCTCGGAGGGGTGGTCTTGCTGCTCGACGTGGCCAAGGGATTCGCGCCGGTAATGGCTGCGCGATTCGTTGTTGAGCCCGACTGGACCGTACTCGTGGCGCTGGCGGCGATCGCCGGCCACAACTACTCGATCTTCTTGCGAGGACGCGGGGGCAAAGGCGTGGCCACGGGAGCCGGTGTGCTGCTCGCGATGATGCCCATCTCGCTCGTGATGCTTCTCGGCGTGTTCGCGGTGGTGCTTTTGTCGACGTCTTTCGTGTCGGCGGCTTCGGTCACCGCTGCCGTCGGTTTGCCGGTGCTCGCGTTCCTCGGCAAGCAGCCCACGGCGTATCTGCTGTTCTCGCTGGCGGCTTCTGGTATCGTCGTCTGGGCGCACCGGGGGAACGTGCGCCGCTTGTTGCGGGGAACGGAGCCGAAGAGCGGCCTCACGTGGTCGCGCGTGGGGGCGTTCCTTGTTCGACGCGAGTGGGGCAGAGGCGAAACGGCGGAAGCGCAGCAGGATGTGCCCGCTGACGTCCACCGGGATCCCGACGAAGGGGGTACGTCGTGAGCCGAGGGGCGGCATTCGTCCCGCGTGAGGGAGAGACCCTTGTCGTCGCCGTCATCGGCGCGGGCAGTTGGGGAACGGCCATGGCGCGGCACTTGGCGCTGGTCGGCGCTCGCACCAGGCTTCTAGGCAGACGCCCGGAGCAGGCCGCGGCCATCTTGGAGTCGAGGCACAACCCAGAGTACCTCACGAAGACCGCCCTTCCTTTAGCCCTCGATGCCGGGGTCTACACCGAGGGTGATCTCTTCGATGTCGATCTGATCGTGATGGCGGTACCGAGTAAGGCGTACGCCGAGGTCGCGGAGTCGCTCGCAGCTCGCATTCCGAAGAACGTGGGCGTGCTCAGCCTCACGAAGGGCGTCGAGCCCGCGACCTTGCGCCGTTTCTCCGAACTCCTCCAGGAGATGTGGCAGGCTTCGACTCCGAGGGTGGCGGTACTCTCTGGACCGAATCACGCCGAAGAAGTCACCCTCGACCAACCCACGGCCACCGTGATCGCATCGCACGATGTGGAGTTCGCCGAAGCTCTGCAAGAGTTGCTCTCCACTGAGACATTCAGGGCCTATGTCAACCACGATCTTATCGGCGTCGAGTTGGCGAGCGCCGTGAAGAACATCATCGCAGTCGCCACGGGCATGGGTGACGGGGTGGGGTACGGTGACAATGCGAGGGCGGCCCTCATGACGCGAGGCATCGCCGAGATGGCGCGTCTGGGCATCGCGCTGGGTGCGGAGCCGCTTACCTTCGCCGGCCTGGCCGGCTTGGGTGACTTGGTGGCTACGTGCACTTCGCGGCACAGTCGCAACCGACTGGCCGGTGAACTGTTAGCTCACGGGCACTCCCCTGCGGAAGTCGAATCGGAGATCGGCATGGTGGCCGAAGGGCTCACGGCCGCTCCGGCGATCCTGCGACTCGCACGATCGAAGGGCGTCGAGATGCCCATCACCGAGAATGTCGTGGCGGTCGTCTATGAAGGTAAGAGCGTGCGAGACAGCGTGCGCGATCTCATGTTGCGAGAGCGTCGCCCCGAGCGTCACTAGCCACCTCGAGCGTTTGGTATACTGACCCCTGCGTCGGGACGTGGCGCAGTCTGGTAGCGCATCCGGCTGGGGGCCGGGAGGTCGCCAGTTCGAATCTGGCCGTCCCGACTTCGTATTTCCTTGTGGGTTGCGATCGGGGTCGACGGAGTCCCGCGCGGAGCGGTACGCGTGGCGACCACCGCGCGTGGACACGGTGAGGGAGGTGCGCGGTGGCCAACGTGTTGACCATGTTCCGGCTGCTGATCATTCCCGTGTTCATCTACTTCCTGGCAGTCGATGACGGCGGTGGCTCCCTCGTTGCGGGAGTCCTGTTCGCGGTCGCGTCGATCACCGACTGGCTCGACGGTCAGATCGCCCGACGCACCGATACTGTCACCGACTTCGGGCGTTTCGCGGACCCACTCGCGGACCGCCTCCTCATCGGCAGCGCTCTCGTGATCCTTCTGGTGACCCACCGTCTTCCCACCGCCCCGCTGATGGCCGTGCTCGTTCGAGACGCATACGTCATGGCGGGGTACTATGTCTTGAATCGCAGGGGCACGCAGGTGTCGGTGAACCTCTTGGGCAAGGTCAGCACGGCTGTGCTGATGCTGACTCTGTTCCTGGCAGTCTTGGGTGCAGGCGTGGCTGAATCTCTGTTCTGGGTGGGTGCGGCGTTGTCACTGACGTCGGCCGCCGTCTACACGCATCAAGGCGTACGTCAGTTCCGGCGTCCACGCCCGGGGGTGGTCGGACGGGCGGGCGCGTGAACGAAAGGGGGACACGGTGAAAGCGGTCGTCATGGCCGGCGGGCAAGGCACGCGACTCCGGCCACTCACGTCCAACCAACCGAAGCCGATGGTGCCCGTGGTGAACAAGCCCACGGCTTTGCATATCCTCGAGCTCCTCTCGAGACACGGTGTTCGCGACGTCGTGATGACGGTAGCCTTCATGCCGCAGTTGATCCAGAACTACTTCGGCGACGGCTCCGCCTTCGACATGCGCATCGAGTACAGCGTCGAGGCGAGTCCTCTTGGCACCGCGGGGTCGGTGAAGAACGCCGAATCGTCGCTCGACGACACCTTCCTCGTGATCAGCGGAGATTCGCTCACCGATTTCGACCTAAGTGAGATCGTGGCCTTCCACCACGAGCGAGAGGCCCTGGTGACCATCGCCCTCAAGAGCGTGGACAACCCGCTGGAGTTCGGCGTGGTCATCGTGGACGAAGAGGGGAGAATCGAGAGGTTCCTGGAGAAACCGGGGTGGGGTCAGGTATTCTCCGACACGATCAACACGGGTATCTACGTGCTCGAGCCGGAGATCTTCGACCATATCCCCCAAGGGCAGCCGTACGACTTCAGCCACGAGCTCTTCCCGCGGCTGCACGAACTGAGGAAGCCCCTGTATGGGATGCTGTGCGACGGCTACTGGCAAGACATAGGGACCCTGGCCCAGTTCGTCCAAGCGAACAGGGACGCCCTCGACGGTAAGGTGCGCGTGCAGGTGCCCGGCGTGAGGCTTCGCGGCAACGTCTGGCTGGGTCACGGGGTCGACCTCGAGAGTATCGACCGAGTCGAGGGCCCGGCCCTTATCGGTGACTACGCGCGCGTATCCCCGAATGCGACCATCGGGGCGCACACCGTGCTAGGCAACAACGTGGTGGTTCGGGATGGCGCCTCGATCTTCGGTTCGGTGGTGGGCGACCGGGCGTACGTGGGTCCCGGGGTGCGTCTCACCGGCGCGGTGATCGGCTCCAACGTCGATCTTCGCGCCAATGCCGATGTCTCCGCCGGGGCCGTGCTGGGCGATGGCTGCTCGGTGGGCGAGAAGGCCGTCATCGGTAGCGATGTCAAGATCTATCCAGACAAGGTGATCGAAGCCGGCGCTTCAGTGCGGACCAGCGTGATCTGGGAGTCGCGTGGTCTGAGTTCGCTGTTCGGGAAGAACGGCGTTCGCGGTCTCATCAATGTGGACGTGACTCCCGAACTCGTGATGCGCCTTGCCATGTCGTACGGTACCGTGCTGACTCCGGGGGCCGTCGTCACGGCGAGCCGCGACTGGCACCCGGCCACTCGCGTGTTCAACCGAGCTCTTGTGGCGGGGCTCAACGCCACGGGCGTCTCGGTGCGCGATCTGCGTGTGGCTCCGGGGTCGCTCAACCGCTTCGACCTGCGCAGCGGCAGCTCCGCGGGCGGAGTACACCTCCGGGTGTGCCGGGACAGCCCGGAAGAGGTCGAGATCCTCTTCTCCACCCCTCCGGGTATCCCCATCGGCCCCTCGGCGGAGCGGGCCATAGAGAACATCTTCTACCGGGAGGACTACCGTCGGGCGTCCCCTGAGCAGATGGGCACGATCACGTTTCCCGCCAGATTGCTTGAGGGCTACCTTGGCGCCCTGCTTGCGTCGTGCGATGTTGATCGCATCCGTGCCCGCAAGCTGCGGTTGGTGCTGGACCACGGGTTCTCCGCCTCGTCGATCGTCTTACCGAACATCCTGCACTCCTTGGATGTCGAGATCGTGAGCATCAATGCGGCCGCGGGCCCCGACCAGAGTCAGCGGGCCAGAGGAGTGGGAGATCCCGGGGATGAGCGTTTGCGGAAGCTGGTGGCCGCCATGGGAGCTGACTTGGGTGTGTGCGTGGACCCGGCGGCCGAAGGACTCTACCTCCTCGACGAGAACGGCGAACGTGTGAGCGACGAAGCCCTGCTGCTCTTTCTCATGCGACACGCGTGCGAACGACACGGTCCGGGCAACGTGGCTCTGCCCGTGCACATGACCCGTCACGCGGACGAGGTGGCCGCCGAATGCGGCGCGAACGTCGTACGTACCCGCGCGGCCGACTCTGCGCTGTTTGCGGAAGCGACCCGGCCTCACACCATCTTCGCGGCGACGACAGAGGGCAGATTCATCCTGCCGTCCTTCCTTCCCGCCCCGGATTCCCTGTTGACCCTCGTTCTCATACTGGAGACCGTCGCCATGGGTGATGAGCCCGTGTCGGTGCTGCTGGCCGATCTGCCGAAGGTGATCATGGCACACGCGGTCGTACCGTGCCCGTGGGGGGTGAAGGGCGGGGTCATGCGCCAGTTGGTGGAAGAATTCAAGAACGAACGGGTGTCCTTGCTCGACGGCATCAAGCTGGCCGCAGGGAGCGGTGACTGGGTGCAGTACCTCCCCGACGCCGGAGACCCCGTGTTCCACATCTACACGGAAGCCGATACGGAGGAAGAGGCGGGCGCACTGCTGGGCGCGCACACCGAGATCATCACGCGGATCATCTCGGAACTCCAAAGTGACGCGGACGGCTAGGGCCTGGGGCTCATGTTGAAGGTGTTCATCGGAGCGATCGTGTGTGTGGTGGCCTTTGTCGGCGTGGGCGCGCTGGCGTTGGGAAGCACTGATCCCGGCACGATCCCACCAGGGGTGACGGCTGGAGGAGTCGAGCTCGGAGGCCTGGATGCGGCGAGCGCCGCGGCGGTCCTGGAGCAGCGACTGGGCCGGCGGTCGTCCATCGAGATCGACCTTGTGGGCGACGAAGGCGTCATGTCGTCGACCGCGGAAGATGCCGGCATCTCTCTTGACGTGGGTGCGACCGTGTCGGCCGCCCTCGGCGCGGGATCTGCCGAAGGCATCGTGGATCGGCTGGTCAGATTGGTGCCGGTCCTGAGTGCCGAACCGATCGAGGTCCCCGTCGCCTATGAGGTCGATGAAGTCCGGTGGACCTCTTTCGCCGATGAGGTCGCCCTCCAGTTCGAAGGCCTCTGCAAGAACGGTCGTCTTGTGTTCGATTCGGGGAGGCCCAAGGCGGTAGCCGCCGCCGCGGGTGCGGTGCTGGAGCGTGACGCCCTGCGTTCAGCTTTCCTCGACGCTCTGTCCAACGAGAAGAGCGAAGTGCAGGTGCCCCTGACCGTCGTGGAGCCAACCGTGACGACCGAGGAGGCCCGCGCCGCTCTGGATGAGGTCAAGGTCGCGCTTGCCGGCCCGTTGACACTGGCGTACCAGGGGAAGGAGATCGTGGTCTCGCCCGAGGAGCTGGCGGCCATGGCGGAGTTCAATCCTTCCGGTATGACCTCGGGCCTACCCTTCAGCTTCGACACGGAGGCCGCCCGAGAACTCCTGCAACCGCGGCTTGCAGCTGTAGAAGACCCTCCGGTTGAAGCCGTGATCGTGCCGGCCGAGGGGGGGAGGGGGTTCACCGTGCTGCCCAGTAGCGAGGGGACCCTAGTCGAGTGGTCTGCTCTCCTTGGCTCCATGACCCGCGTCGCTTTCGAGAGTGGGCGACGGTACGTTCCGATACCCACCACTCAAGTGCCCCCTCGCCTGACCACAGAGGACGCCAATCAGCTCGGAGATCGGCGCGAGGTGGCTTCGTTCACCACCTACTTCAGTCCTGCGGACTCGGGCCGCGTGAACAACATCATCCAGGTCTCGAACAAGCTCGACGGCGTGGTCATAAGGCCGGGGGAGACCTTCTCGTTCAACGACACGGTCGGGCCGCGCACGAAAGAGGCCGGCTTCGACGAGGCACCGGTGATCCGCGACGGCGTGCTGACTCCGGGCGTGGGCGGCGGCATCTGCCAGGTGGCCACGACCCTCTTCAACACGGCCTTCTTCGCCGGGCTGCCGATCGTGGAGCGCAAGCCGCACTCGTTCTACATCGACCACTACCCGATCGGCCGTGACGCGACGGTCTCGTACGGGGCCATCGACGTCCGCTTCACCAACGATTCCGACACGGTCTTGCTGCTTTCGGTCACCGCGACCGATCGGTCGGTCGCGGTGGCTCTGGCCGCGCCGGAATGGGACCGGTCGGTGGAGTACGAGACATCACCGTTCCGCGATCTGGTCGACCCTCGTAGCTCCGAGGAGAACCCTCGACGACTCCGAGATCCAGCCTTGGCTCGCGGCACGACTTCGCCCGTCGAGGCAGGGGTCGCGGGGCGGGCGGTGGAGGTGCGGCGAGTGGTTCGGGATTCTTCGGGCAGAGTGGTGCACGAAGACGACTTCGGCAGTACCTACGCTCCCAAAGACTGGGTGGTACGCGTGGGGGGATGAGCGCCCGAAGGGTGCATACGGGTCCGCGGAGAGGGTACCGGAGAGGGTACCGCCACGACCTCCGCAGGCACCGAGAGGTGATCGTCTAGGAGGCCTGACCGGTCTTGGCGATGACCTGCTTGCACACGGTCTTGAGGGTCTCGAAGACTCCTTGGCCGGTGAGCGCGCACGCTTCCGTCACGGGCGAGTTCGTGTGGTTCAGGAGCTCCTTGAGATCCTCGGCCGAGAAGATGTCCGTGAGATCGCGCTTGTTCAGTTGGATCACGAAACTTAGGCGGGTCAAGTCGTCGCCTTGGTCGAGGAGGTTATCCCAGAGGTTCAGATAGCTCTCGACGTTCTCGTCCAGGCGAGTGATCTGGCTGTCGGCGACCATCACGATGCCATCGACTCCCTGCAACACGAGTCGGCGGGACGCGTTGTAGTACGACTGGCCCGGGACGGTATAGAGGTGGAAGCGAGTCTTCATGCCCTTGACTGTTCCCAGGGTAAGTGGGAGGAAGTCGAAGTAGAGGGTGCGCTCCTCCTCGGTCGCGATACTGACCAGCTTGCCGCGGGCGTTCGGGTTCACCTTCTTGTGGATGTACTGGATGTTCGTGGTCTTGCCGCATAGACCGCACCCATAGTAGACGATCTTGTAGTTGATCTCGCGTGCGGCGAAGTTGATCAGAGGCACGAGGTCACTCCATGTCCGCGAAGAGGTCGTCTATGGCCTCGTCCGCGAGCAGCGAGTAGTCGTCGTCTATCATGAGGTTGGTCTGGTCGTCGCCATCGTTCGAATCGAACACAGGGCGGAGTACCTCTACCGCTCGGTTCGTGTAGAGCCGCACCTTGCCCACCTGGGTCTCACGTCCGAACGTGATCACAAGCAAGACTTGGTCCGTGACCTGCGCCACGTGCAAATTGCTCTCGCGGCCTTCGTGGAACAGCAGGGTGAACTCCCGCTCGTGCAGCACCTCTGCGAGCTGCTGAGTCGCAGCGAACGAACTGGCGGCCAAGGAGGCGAGGGACAGGGTGTCAGGGTGAGCTTCCACTGACGATGTCGTGATGGGTTGGCCGCTCGTGGAGACCAGGGCGATGAAGCGCGACCCCGAAACCTGGCGCAGCTTATCGAGGATGTCATCCACGAGCTGCATCTGCCGATCGTTGATTACCAGCCCCCTGCGGCGAACCAAGAGCACCTCCTTGTGCACATGTGGGCCGCTAGGTTGCGGCTGGAAGCACGGGCAGAAGTATAACAAGGCCCTGTAGCCTTTGCTATGCGGGTCCGCGTTGGTAGAATCCCCCGCGACCGACGTTGGATGACGAGGCATAGGAGGGCGATGGCTTTTGTCGGCGACCTGAGGGACTTCGCTCTTCCTGAGATCCTGCAGGTGCTCGTGCATGGGAAGAGGACGGGAGAAGTAGAGCTCCGCTGCTCAGTCGATCACACCGATATCGAGGGCATGATCGTCATAGCTCGGGGACGAGTCATCCACGCCGAGCAGGTAGGGGCTGAATCCGCCCTTGAGGCCTTCTGGGGTCTCATCGCACTCAAGGAAGGTCACTTCGCCTTCGAGAGCGTCGAGTTCACTGCCATCACGTCTCCAGTGACCATAGATCGGACTCTCGACAGCCTGCTTCTAGAGAGTCTGAGCGACGCGCCGCAGGCGAGTTGAGTAGCGCCGGTTCGATGGGCGGGAGGCCGGGAAGCCTGTGCTATCATGTGGCCAGCCACGCTTGGCGAGAAAGGAGCGCTAGTGAACCCCAAGAACCTCAAGTACCACAAGGAGCATGATTGGGCCCGTATCGAGGGTGACATCGCTGTACTCGGTGTGACCGATTACGCCCAGGAGGCCCTCGGCGACATCGTCTACATCGAGCTTCCCGAGGTAGGCACGGAAGTCGCCGCCGGTACTACGTATGCCGAGATCGAATCGGTGAAGGCGGTGACCGATGTCTACGCTCCGCTGAGCGGCACGATCGTCGAGACTAACGAGGAAGTCGTGGATGCTCCCGAGTTGATCAACGAGAGCCCCTACGAAGACGGTTGGCTCATCAAGATCAAGCTGAGCGACCCGAGCGAACTCGAGGAACTCATGTCGGCCGAGGAATACGAGCAGATCCTCGCAGAGCAGGACGAGTGAACCTGCAGCCGTCCGTACGGTAGGACAGACCATGTAGCACGAAGGGCAGGCGCGTGGTGCCTGCCCTTGATCTTGGGGGAGGCGGTGGTCGCCAACCTCTAGTCAAGGTTGATGGTTCGTAGCCACGGGGGTATACTAGAAGCCATGAACGACTACGACACCTCATCGTTCGAACTGCTCATCGACATACAGTCGAAGGGCGATGACGAGATCAAGGTACTCGCCGAGCAACTGGCGGCAGAGGAGCGAGAGGTCTCCAAGACCCGCCGGATCATCCACGCGAAGCTCGACATCCTTCGCGCAGAGATGGTTCGTCGGCTGAGAGACAAGCATTCGAGCGGCAAGAGTCTCTTCGTCGAGGGCGACGTCGAGAAGCTCAGCAGCATCCTCAGCTCCCGCGGGTTGGCCGAAGAAGAGCTCTGAGGCGGAGGTGGTCCCATGGGGGATAGGATCGACCGAGTCGTAAGGGGTATGGAGAGGCTCTTCCACGAACTCTCCGTCGGTGTGCGCGAGGAGAGGATCCTCCGGTACATCGTGACGGAACTGAGCAAGGGTCGGAGGTTCGATCAGGTGATGGCCGACCCATACATTATCAACAACACAGATGCTGAGGACCGCGCGCATATCCTGGAGAGCCCGGAAGTACTGCGAGGCATCGAGGATCAGATGGCGGCCGAATTCACCCACTACCAGAGGCAGCTCGCCCACACAGAAGAGGACGAGGCATGACCTCGTGCGCCAAGTGCTCCTTCGAGAACAGCGGAGACGCCAACTTCTGTAGTCGTTGTGGCAGCCGCTTGGTCATCGCCGACCTCGCCGAGACCACCGTCACGTATGCGCCCCTCGATGGGGATGAGGCAGGAGCCGGCCCAGATGTCTCCGGAGGGGTGAGCCGCTACCCTGTTCTTCTGATCAGAGCGGGCGGGGGTAGCGAGGGAGAGCAGATCCCCCTCGATAGCGACCTCCTGACCATCGGCCGCAACCCGGAGAGCCACCTGTTCCTCGACGATGTCACTGTTTCTCGTCATCACGCCCGCGTCGTGCGCGATGCTACCGGGTACGCGGTCGAAGATCTGAACAGCCTGAACGGCACCTATGTCAACCGGGGCAGAGTCGAGCGCCAGCACCTCGCCGACGGCGATGAACTGCAGATCGGTAAGTTCAAACTGGCGTTTCTGGAACCGATCGACTGATGACTGATCGCCCGCAGCGTCAGGATACGGCCGGCGGAGAGACTGCGGGGGCTCTCGAGGGACAGGCCGAGACCCTCTTGGCGATCGGCGGAGTGGTGGCACGCCTCCGCGGGGAGTTCCCCGACCTGACCATCAGCAAGATCCGTTATCTGGAGGATCGAGGCCTCGTGTCGCCGGAGCGCACTCCGGGGGGCTACCGAAAGTACGGCCAGGCGGCTGTCCGAACGCTGCGCACTATCCTGACTCTTCAGCGGGACGAGTTCTTGCCCCTCGATGTGATCAAAGAGCGCCTCGAGCGTGGCACCGCTTCAGCGGTCGGCCGACCCTTGGCACCCTCCGGACCCTTCGACACGCCTCGCGGCCTCAAGCGAGGAGTACCCGCGTACACGTGGGACCAGGCGTTGAGCATCACCGGAGTTTCGGAGTCGTTTCTTCGTGCTCTTGCCGAGTTCCATCTCTTCGATGCAGCCACGCCGATGACCGAAACGCGCCTCTCGGAACCAGACCTGGAGGTGGTGCGCATCTGCGACCTCTTGAGCCGCCATGGGGTCGAGCCTCGCAATCTGCGTGTCCTCAGTTCGTCGGCGGAACGTGAGGCCGCGTTGCTGGCACAAGTGGTGGCGCCGGCGATGAGATCGGCGAACAAGGACAGGAGAGAGGAAGGGACGCGGGCGCTGGCCGATCTCGGCTCGCTCATGGCTCGTCTGCTCGACCTGCTCCTGTACCGAGAACTCTCGCGGCTTGCCGGCTGACCTCCCAAGATGACCCGAGGAGCCCCATGGATTTAAGCACCTTCATCCGAGACGTGCCCGATTTCCCGAAAGCGGGCATCATCTTCAAGGACATAATGCCGCTCCTTCAAGACGCTGAGGCGCTTCGCTATACGGTGGAGCGACTCGCTGATTTCAGCAAGGAGCGGACCCCTGATGTGATCTTGGGTGCGGAGGCCAGAGGGTTCATCCTCGGCGCGGCACTTGCCTACGCGGTGGGGGCTGGCTTCGCGGCGGCGCGAAAGCCGGGAAAGCTGCCCTGGGACGTGGCCCGCGCCGACTACGACCTGGAGTACGGCGTAGACTGCCTCGAAATGCATGTGGACGCGATAGCGCCCGGCCAGCGCGTCATCATCCACGATGACCTTCTTGCCACAGGAGGAACCGCGAGAGCGAAGATCGAGCTGGTGGAGAAGTCAGGCGGCATAGTGGTCGGCCTGGCTTTTGTCATCGAGTTGGAGTTCCTGAAGGGGCGTGACCGCCTCGAGGGCTACGACGTCTTCAGTCTGATCCGGTACTGACGTGAAGGCCGCTTTACGGTGGCTTCTTTACATAACATACATTATCGTGCGTGGAAGAGCGGCTGGGACGTAGGGGAATCCTGCGAGGGATCGTCGCCCAGGACTGCCGAGGCGGTGTCAGAAGACGCGTTTGCTCAGGATCGCCTTCAGCCGGTCCATGGCCTTCACGTTTTCGCGTGATACGGCGCGCTGGGTGAGGCCGATCTCGTCTGCGACCTCTTGCTGCGTCAGATCACGGAAGAACAGCAGGTATATAATCTTCTTCTGGAGGTCGGAGAGTACGCCCAGGGCTTCGTACAACAGGATACGGTCCTCGATGGGCAGCGAGAACGATTCGGCGCGGATGGATCGGACCAAGGTCCTGTCGGGCGCTCGGCCACCATCGGGCTCGTCGAAGGGCTCGTCCAGGGAATGCACGTTGAGGTTCGCCTGCGCTCTGATGATCTCCAGAACGCCCTTCTCCTGGATGTTGACGAGGGCTGCCACCTCCGCGATTGTCGGTGAGCGGCCGTGCTCCCGGAAGAACTCCGTCTGCGCCTCGACGATGTGCGCGTAGAGACCTCGCGCCCAGCGCGGTTGACGTACCAACAGGGCGTCTCGAAGATGATGGCGGATCTCGCCGTCGGCGATGGCGATAGCGTACGTGGAGAAAGCGGTGCCTCGGGTCTCGTCGTACCTGTGGACCGCTTTCATGAAGCCGAGGCGCGCGACCTGGAACAGGTCCTCGTAAGGCTCTGAGGAATACGAGAACCTCTTCAGAGCATGATGCAACAACGGTTCGTTCTTCTCGAGAAGTCGATCGAGCGCGCCCAAATCTCCGCGCCGGTACGCGGCCAGCAGGGCTTCGTTGGCCGGGAACGTTCGCGGCAGGTTGCCGGTGGGCTGCGCACCGGCTCTCCCATCCGATACCCCGAGAGAAGCGGCTGCTGCCCGTATGTCGTCTTCCACGTTGGAAGCTCCAGACATGTACATCCAGTCGGCCCGTGCGCCTTCGGCGTCGGATAGCTCGCGCCTACTCCACCAACTGGAACAGGTTGAAGATCGGCAGGTACATGGAGACGACGACGAGGCCCACGATGCCACCGATGAAGATCATCATGATCGGCTCGATGATCGACGTGAGTGACTTGACCGCGGAATCGACCTCATCCTCGTAGAAGTCGGCGATCTTGTGGAGCATGGTGTCGAGAGCACCCGTCTCCTCCCCGATGGCGATCATCTGGGTGACCATCGGTGGAAACACCTTTATCTTCTCGAGAGGGCGTGAGATCGAATCTCCGCTCTTGATGTTCTCTCTGACCGCTTCCATCGCGTACTCTATGACCGTGTTGCCCGAGGTCTTTCCCGTGATGTCGATGGCCTGCAGGATCGGCACACCGGAACTCACCAGCGTCGCCAGCGTCCGGCTGAAGCGGGAAACGGCGATCTTCTGCACGATCGGGCCCAGCTTCATGGGCAGGCGCAGCTTGATCTTGTCCCAGGTCTCGGTGCCCGTCTTGGTGTTCTTGAGCCGCTTGAGCCCGTAGAAGAGCAGGAAGGCGGCTGGGAACACGACAAACCAGAACGAGCGCATAAAGTCACTTGCTCCCACCATGATCCGGGTGAGAAGCGGCAATTGACCGCCCAATCCGTCGTACATGCCGGCGAACACAGGTATCACGAAGAGGATGAGCGCGAACAGCACGACGATCGCGAAGACGAAGATGAGGATCGGGTACGTCATGGCCGACTTGACCGATCTTCGGAGGCTGTCGTCTTTCTCGAGTTGGGTCGCTAGGCGTTCGAGGGTCAGGTCGAGTACCCCTCCGACTTCGCCGGCCCGGACCATACTGACGTAGAGTCTGTCGAACGCGATCGGGTGCTTCTCGAAGGAGTCCGAGAGGGGCATACCCGCCTCGACATCCTGGCGGACGGCCTTGATGATCTTCTGGAGGCGCGGGTTCTCCGTCTGCTCTTCCAGGATAAAAAGCGCCCGGAGCAGCGCAAGACCCGCGTTGATCATGGTGGCGAACTGTCGAGAGAAGATGACCTTGTCGCGGAGCTTGATACTGCTCATGCCCTCGAGCAGCTCGCCGATGTTGGGTAGGCCCTTCTTCTCCTCGAGGGACATCACGGTTAGGCCGCGCCGCCTGAGCTCGGCGGCCACCGCGGCTTTCGAATCCCCCTGTATCTCGCCGTCCATCAGGCTGCCGCCCGATGGCTTAGCCGTGTATGTGAAGGTGGTCATGGTGGCTCTTCCTTTCCTGCAGCGCTACCCGCGAACGCCCTGTGGCCCGAGCGTCACGCCGCCCCAGATACGAGGAGTCGTTTGAGGTCTTCCGGATTCGACGATCGACGATCAGCCAGTTCCTTCGTGATCAGGCCTCGCCTCACAAGGTCGGCCAAGGTGGAGTCCATGGTCTGCATGCCGTGCTTGGTGCCCGTCTGCATGGTGGTGTAGATCTGATGCGTCTTCCCCTCCCTGATGAGGTTCCGAACCGCAGGCGTCGGGATCAAGACCTCGCAGGCGGCGATCCGGCCCTTGCCGTCGCGCCGCTCAAGCAATTGCTGCGTGACGATGCCCTGGATGGTCGCAGCGATCTGCACACGTATCTGTTCTTGCTGATGCGGCGGGAACACGTCTATGAGGCGATCGATGGTCTGAGGCGCGTCTTGAGTGTGAAGTGTCGCGAAGACCAGATGCCCCGTCTCCGCGGCGGTCAGAGCGGTCGTGATCGTCTCGAGATCGCGGAGCTCCCCCACAAGGATGATGTCGGGGTCTTGCCGGAGCACAGACTTCAGGGCCTTGGCGAAGGACTTCGTGTCGGTTCCCACCTCTCGTTGGTTCACGATGCAGTTCTGGTGGCGGTGAAGGAACTCGATCGGATCCTCGATGGTCATGATGTGATCGTCACGCTCCTTGTTGATCGCGTCAATCATGGCTGCCAGGGTCGTGGACTTGCCCGAGCCCGTGGGCCCAGTGACGAGTACGAAACCGCGTGGCTTGCGCGCTAGTTCGTGCAGAATCGGCGGCAACCCCAGCTCGTCGATGGACTTGATGTCCACCGGGATGAGACGGAAAGCGGCTCCGAGGCTGTTGCGCTGGAAATACGCGTTGACCCGGAACCGGGCTCGGCCGGGCACGGAGTACGAGAAGTCAAGCTCCCAGTCGTTCTCGAGTTTTTGGCGCTGATCCTGCGTAAGGATGCTGTAAATGAGGGAACGCGCGTCATTCGTGGTGACCCTCGGGGCATCGAGATGCACGAGCTTGCCGCTGACCCTAAGAGTCGGTGGCACCCCCACTGAGATGTGGAGGTCGGAGGCTCCCCTCTCGAGCACCTCCTTCAGGATCTCAACGAGTTCCACGGTCACCTCCATGACGCTGGGCCAGGTAGATCAAGAGCAGGCCTTGCCCTGGGACCCCGAGGCTCGTCTGCTCACACAATGACACGGGCGATCTCCTCGATCGCTGTACGGCCCTGCAGCACTTTCTCGATACCGTCCTCCCGTAGGCTCTTCATCCCCTCTGCCTGCGCGACACGACTGATCTCGTCCGCGCTCTTCCTTTCGACAGTGAGTCTCTCGATGGCCTCGGTGACCAGCATGACCTCGTAGATGCCGAGGCGCCCCTTGTAGCCGGTTCCGTTGCAGCGCGGACATCCTACCGGCTTGTAGAGGGTGACGTTCTCCCAGTCTTCGCAGGCCTCCATGGGGAAGTCGTTCCGACGGAGCATCTCCTGCGTGGGCTTGTAGGGTTCCTTGCACCCTTCACACAACTTGCGTGCGAGGCGCTGAGCGAGAACGCAATCGACGGCGGAAGCTGTGAGGAACGGCTCGATGCCCATCTCGGTGAGACGGGACAGGGCGCCCGGAGCGTCGTTGGTGTGCAGAGTCGAAAGGACCAGGTGACCGGTCAGAGCGGACTCCACGGCTATCTGAGCGGTCTCCTTGTCCCGGATCTCGCCGATCATGACGATGTCCGGGTCGCAGCGCAGGATCGACTTGAGGGCGACAGGGAAGGTCAGCCCCGCCCGCAGATTCGCCTGCACCTGGTTGATGCCGGTCAATCGGTACTCCACAGGGTCCTCGACAGTGATGATGTTCTTCTCCGGCGTGTTCAGTATGTTCAACGTAGCATACAGCGTTGTGGACTTGCCCGAACCCGTCGGACCCGTTACCAGCATCGCTCCATACGGCTTCGTGAAAGACTTGCGGAATCGGGCAAGGCTCTTCTCCGAGAAACCGAGGTCCTGCAGACGAAGCATGACGTTGGACCTATCCAGAAGCCGCATCACTATCTTCTCACCGTACACGGTCGGCAGCGAGGCCACCCGCATGTCGATGGGCTTCCCTCCGACCATGAGGCCGATACGACCGTCCTGAGGCACGCGGCGCTCGGCGATGTCGAGGTCGGCCATGATCTTGATGCGCGAGAGCACTCCGGATTGCATGCGCCGGGGCACCGACATGACCTCGTGAAGCACCCCGTCGTTGCGGAAGCGGATGACCATCTCTTTGGCCTGAGGCTCAAAGTGGATGTCGGACGCGCCGTCCTCAGCTGCCTGCGCCATGATGCTGTTGACCAACTTGACGATGGGAGCTTCGTCGATCTGCTCCCTGATGTCGCGCACTTCGTTGGGGCTGAGTTCGGTCGATTCGACTTGCTCCTCGAGGTTCGCGCCGACCTTGTCCTCGAGACTCCGTAGCTTTGAGATCTGCCCGAAGATGTCTTCCTCGGTGGCGATAGCCGGCTCGACGTCGCACCCGGTGAGGATACGCAGGTCGTCGATCGCGAAGATGTTGGCCGGATCGACCATGGCCACCAGCAAGGTGTGGTCGTTGAGGTACGACACGGGGATCGCCGCGTAGCGCCTGGCGTCCTTCTCGGTGATCAGGTTCGCCGCGGCATGCTCGACCTTGGTGGTCGAGAGATCGAGATACCGCACACCCAGACGACGGGCAAGGGCCTCGGTCAGCTCGGTGTGCTTGATCCACCCCTTCGCTACAAGTACTTCGCCGATGCGCAGATGCGAGGTCTTCTGTTCCTCGAGCGCCTCTTCGAGCTGCTGGGGTGTGAGTAGCCCCATCTCTACGAGAATCTCGCCGGTGCGCTTCTTCCCCGGCTTGCGCAGGGGTATCTCTTCGCTCGGCAGCTGCATCAGTCGCTGGAAGCCTTATTGCGGAACAGATGCACGGGAGCAATCCTCCCTGTCCACAGTTCGTAGGCGAGGCAAGCTTGTTGCACCAGCATCTCTGTGCCTTCGATCACTGTCGCACCCCTCCCGTGGGCGGCTTCCAACAGCGGAGTCATCGAATCAGAATACACGACGTCCATCACAACGTGGCTATCCTTCACCATATCGACAGGAAGTGGTATTGCCTTGAACGTACGGTCGAGGCCCACGGACGTGGCGTTTACGATCAAATCGGCGCGCGCGGCGACACGGCCGAGCTCCTCGGGCTCGATCGCGCGCACCGGAACGCTGGACCATGTGGCCGCGTCGGCGCAGAGTCTGCGGGCGCGCGCCGCGGTGCGATTATGCACCACGACCTCAGCCGCCTGTGCGTGCACGAGCGCCGCGACGATCGCGCGCGCCGCTCCGCCGGCCCCCAGCACGAGGCAGCGCGCGCCGTCCGGCCCTCTCCCCCACCCCCGCTCCAGCGCGCGCAGGAAGCCCTGCGCGTCTGTGTTGTAGCCGCGCAGACGCCCTCGATCAACCACTATGGTGTTCACGGCGCCGATCGTGGTGGCGAGTTCGTCGGTCTCGTCGAGCAGTGGGACCACACTCTCCTTGTGAGGTAGCGTGATATTGGCGCCTACGAACCCCAGGCTGCGGAGGCCGTCGATGGCGGAAGGAAGGTCTGTTTCGCATACATCAAAGGCTACGTAGACCAGGTCAAGGCCTACTTCTGCGAAGGCGGCGTTGTGCATCGCCGGCGATCGTGAATGGCGTACCGGATGACCAAGAATGCAGACTACCCCTGTGCTCGCCTTCACTTCCAACAGATCACGCCCCGCGGCTCGTGTTCTTGCCGTCGCCCTCGCGAACGGTCGGCTCTAGAGTACCGACGTGGCGCTCGTCCCACACTCCTGCTTTGGTCGCACCATGGCGGCACAGCGGCTTCACTGGCCGGGAGCCTGCGCCTTAGCCCGCAGGAACTCGTCGTATGAGGCGGTGAAGAAGTGGTGTCCTTCCTCGTCGATGAGCACGTAGTAGAGGAAGTCCACATCCGCCGGGGAGAGAGCCGCTTCGAGAGCCTGGATGCCGGGGCTCGCGATGGGACCGGGTGGAAGGCCGGTGACGAGGCGGGTGTTGTATGGTGAATCAACCGCGAGGTCGCTCTTGGTGAGTGGTTCGGTCCATTTCTTTAGGGCGAACCGGGTCGTGGCGTCGATGCCGAGTGGCATGTTCAGCGCAAGTCGATTGTAGATGACAGCCGCGACCCGCGCGCGCTCTTCAGGCACCCGAGCTTCCTTCTCGATCATCGAGGCGATGATCACCACCTCGTACGGATCGACGCCAAGCTCGCCCGCCCGTTCCCACTCGAGCCCGGCCGTCTTGCCCTCGAAGGTGTTCAGCTGGAGCTGGATCAGATCTGACGCGTCGATACCGAGCTCGACGAAATACGTGCTGGGAAAGAGCAGTCCCTCAAGGTCATCGGGGCTCGGTGTGGTGTCGCCAACCTTGGGAAGCGTGAACGTGTCGGGATCACCCGCGAACTCCTTGTAGTCGTCCGCCGAGATAGCTTCGAAGCCGTCGAGGCGCGCTGCCGCCTGGTCGATCGACAATCCCTCGGGCAGGGTGAGTCGTATGTCGGCCGGGGACGGCCCGGTCTCGAGGAGTCCGATGATCGAGCCGCTGTCTTGGCCGGTCTTGAACTGGTAGGTGCCCGGTTGTATCCGCTCAGCCGCCCCTCTGAGCCGAAGCTCAACAAGGAACGCGGTGGCCGACGCGATGACACCTTCGCGCTCGAGGACCTTGGCGACATCGGACGCTGTCAATCCGGTCGGGATGATGATGGTGCGGGTCTCTGAAGGAAGGGTAGTGGCCGCCGGTGCGCCGAAGCGTTCGAGGAAATCGGAGGCGACCACCACCGCCCCTCCGGCAAGCACGAGGAGGAGAAAGGCGGCAGCCGCTAGGAGCCGATGACGGCGACGCGCGACACCGGTAGCTACGCTCACTCCGCGGCCTCCGAGCGACCAAGCGCTGAGTGATCGAGGTAGTTCTGAAGAAGGTGGCAGGCCGCCACATCATCGACGGGTTCTCCAGGTCTGCGATGTTCTTTGGCCAGCTTCGAGGTGAAGCGCTCGTCCCACGAGACCACGGGTCGAGGCGTGAGAGTCCGCAATCGGTCGATGAAGGCGATAACGACCCGCATCTGTTGGTTCACGCCTCCCGAGAGTGGTCGGGGCAGACCGACGACGATCGTCGCCGCGTCCTCTTGCTCGGCAACATCGGCTACGGCCGTGGCCAACGCACCCCGGTCTCTGATCTGGAGGATCGTGAGGGGTCTACAGGTGATCCCGAGGGGATCGGAGAGGGCGAGTCCCGTTCGGGCCGCTCCTACATCCACTCCCAGCGCACGCACTCGGTCAGGCTCCCAGACGGGCCACCAGAGCGTCTCGGATGGCGTCCAGGCCCGCGTCGAGTCGAGTCGGATCGCCGCCCCCGCCCCGGCCTAGACTGGGGCTGCCCCCGCCCCCGCCCCCGATTACGGCACCGAGCTCCTTGATCAGATCGCCAGCGTGAAACCCCTTCACACCGGCGGAGACCCCAGCCACGGCAAGGACCTTCCCGTCTGAAACAGCTGCGAGAACGACTAAGGCCGGCGCAAGCCGGTCACGGACTTGGTCGAGGAGGGAGAGCAGGTGGTCGGTGTCCCGGGCCGGCACGTGTGCGACAGCCACGCGGGTCTCCCCCACGGTCACGGACGTGTCGAGGATCTCAGCCGCAAGATCCGCTGCGTTGCCGGCCATCAACTCCTTGTTCTCACGCTCAAGGCTCCCCACTCGGGTCTCCAGCTTGCGTATGGCCGGCACGAGGGCGTCTTCCTGCACGGAGAGGAGTCGAGCCGCTTCCGACACCGAGGTATCGCGCCCGCGGTAGAACTCGACGGCTCTTCTGCCCGTGAGTGCTTCGATCCGCCGTACGTTCGCTCCCACGCTGCCCTCGGAGACGATCTTGAAGATGCCGATCTCGCTCGTCGCGTGCACGTGCGTACCGCCACACAGTTCCCGACTGAAGTCATCGACCTCGACGACCCGCACGAAGTCGCCGTACTTCTCACCGAAGAGCGCGACGGCGCCGAGGTCTTTCGCGTGATCCAGACTCGTCGTGAATGCCCGCACCGGATGGTTCTCAACGATCTTGCGGTTGACGATCTCCTCCAATTCGCGCAGTCGCCCCGCCCCGAGGGGTTCGTGATACGCGAAGTCGAATCGGAACTTATCCGCGCGTACTGCGGACCCCGCCTGGGTCACGTCCTTTCCCAACATGGTGCGGAGACCGTAATGAAGGAGGTGTGTGCCCGTGTGGTTCGCCGCAACCGAGTGCCGGTGCACGGAGGAGATGACTGCTTTGGCCCGCACTCCGGCCTGGAGAACGCCTTCGACGACGTGCGCGACTACGATCTGAACCGAGCCGTGCTGCTGGACATCGCGGACTTCCGCCCGCCCCGAATCAGTCTCGATCCAACCGATGTCGGCTGTCTGCCCGCCCCCTTCTGCGTAGAACGGGCTTTCCCGGAGACTGAGGATCACCTGGCCGTCTTCGAGCTTCTGTAGACGTTCGATCACGGTGAACACCTCGTCTTGAGCGTAGCCGACGAACTCGGTGGGGTGTCCGTCCGTCCTGGCCAAGGTGACGATGGCTTCTTCCACGGAGCCCGAGCCGCGACTCGTGGCCCGTGCCCGCTCGCGCTGCGTGTTCATGGCGCTCTCGAAGCCCGCTCGATCGAGTTCCATGCCGCGCTCTTCGACGATCTCCCTGGTCACCTCGATCGGGAATCCGTAAGTGTCGTGCAGGACGAATGCGGCCGCCCCGGGGAAGACGGTGGTCCCCTCCTCATCGGCCCTTCGGATCTCTTCGTCGAGAAGCACCAGCCCCTGGTCCAAGGTGCGATTGAAACGTTCCTCTTCGGAATCGACGATGCGAAGGATGGTGTCTTGCCGCTCGTGCAATTCCGGGTACACGTCCGAAAGCAGCTCGATGGTACGCTCGGCGAAGCGCGCGAGGAACGGCGGGCTCATGTCGAGGCTTCTGCTGAACCGAGCCGCGCGCCTGATCACGCGCCTCAGAACGTAGCCACGGCCTTCGTTGCCGGGAAGGACGCCGTCACCGATCAGGAACGTCATCGCCCTCGAGTGGTCCGCCAGCACCCGCAACACCACGTCGGCGCGTTCCGATGTGCCGAACTTCACGCCCGAGATCTCTTCACCCAACTCGATGAGGGGGCGGAAGGAATCGGTGAGGAACACCGAATCCACATCCTGCATGAGGGCGGCGATGCGCTCCAGCCCCATACCGGTGTCGATGTTCTTGGCCGGCAGCGGTGTGAGCTTCCCTTGTTCATCCTGATTGTACTGCATGAACACCAGGTTCCAGTACTCGAGGAAGCGTTCACAGTCGCATCCGGGCCTGCAGTCGTCATCGCCGCAGCCGACCGCGGCGCCTCGGTCGTAGTAGAGCTCCGAGCAAGGTCCGCACGGGCCCGTGGGGCCGGGCGGCCCCCAGAAGTTCTCGCTACGAGGGAGGGCGACCATCCGTGCACGTGGGATCCCCACGGCCTCCCAATACCCCATCGCCTCTTCGTCCGCCTCCACGCGATCGTCACCTTCGAAGACCGAGACCCATATGCGGTCGGGCGAGAGGCCCAACTCGGTGGTGGAGAGCTCGTAGCCGAAGCGGATCGCGTCTTCCTTGAAGTAGTCGCCAACCGAGAAGTTCCCCAGCATCTCGAAGAAGGTGCAGTGCCTGGCCGTAAGTCCCACGCGATCGATGTCCGTGGTGCGAAAGCACTTCTGCACGCTGGTCAGACGGGGTGCAGGCGGCTCCGCCATGCCCAGGAAATATGGCTTGAACTGTTGCATGCCGGCGGTCGTGAGTAGCACGGACGGATCTCGATACGGCACCAGCGACGCGCTGGGAACCAACTGGTGACCGTTCCTGGCGAAGTAGTCCAAGAAGAGTCTCCGGAGTTCACTCGTCTTCACGCATATCTCCCACGTTCTCGTCTTTTCGAGGACGATGCACGATCGTTCTCCATCAGCGGGACGGGTCGGGTGGGACACCGTCCTGATCGACCATGTGTTGTCGCAGGACTTCGATCGACTTGCGGATCAGTCTGGAGACGTGCATCTGGGAGATGCCCACACGGGTTGCGATCTGGGTCTGGGTCATCCCCTCGAAGAACCGCAGGTGGAGGATGAGGCGCTCTCGTTCATCCAGCCGTCCCATCGCGGGCGCCAGGTACCTGCGCTGCTCGACCAACTTGTACTCGTCGTCCTCGCGACCGAGGTAGTCGAGCAGCTCGAGTGAATCCTCGTCGTCGGGTGATCCACTCGAGAACAGAGACAGGGAGTTGTAGGCCCTGCCGCTTTCGAGGGCTTCGAGTACCTCCTCCTCCGACACGTCGCACGCCTCAGCGAGTTCGGCGATGGTGGGAGAACGATTGAGTTCCACCGTGAGCTGCTCGATGATCCGGTTGAGGCGGATGTTCAGATCCTGAAGGGCGCGCGGCACTTTGACCGCCCAGCCCTTGTCGCGAAAGTAGCGCTTGATCTCACCGAGGATGGTGGGAGTCGCGTAGGTAGAAAGCTCCACGCCTCGCTCGATGTCGAAGCGATCGATCGCCTTGATCAAACCTATGGACCCCACCTGGATGAGGTCTTCCACCGGCTGGCCCCGCGAAGAGAATCGCCGGGCGAGACTTCGCACGAGCGGCAGGTAGCGCGTGATCAACTCCTCGCGCGCCACCGCATCAGCCTCGCGATGGATGCGCCAGAGCAGCTCCTTCTCGGGGGCGTTCGGCGTGCGGGCCTGAAGAGGCACCGGTTCGGTATTCACGTGAGCGGAGCCGATGTCCACGGATGCCCCTACCGGAGCAGTTTCCGCAACTCGAGAGCGAAGGTGCCCGAGTCGAGATCATGCACGACGTATCGATCGACGAGTGGGCTCAGCAGGAGGCATACGTCCAGGCATCGATCGGCCGCCTCGGTCGACACAGAGCCCTCGATCAACGTGCTGTGAAGGTCGGGATCGGAGAGCGGGGAGATGACTATCTCCAGTGCCTCTTCCAGAAGAGTCACCGCGAGAGAGAGATCGCCCGTGGTGCCACGGTCCTCGAGGATCACATTGTCGACGGCGAGCTGCAGATCGTCGAGAGCTTCCAGGGAAAGAACGCGCCGAGTAGCGATGCCTCCAAGAAGCATGTTGAAGAGGGGCAGGTACTCCTGAGCACGCGGGATGGTGAGGGAAACGGTGTCTGAGGCAGTGGACATGACGCTAGCCCGGGGTCCGGTCTTCAAGCCCGCTCGTTGAGACGTCTCTCGATCTCCGCCTGCTTCTCGGCGGCCGCACTGCGCCCCGCGTCGAGTGCCTCACGGCCGCGGGTGACGACCTCCTCGAGGTATCGCTCCGCTTCAGCCGGGACTTCGGCCAACGCCTCGGTGAGACTCTTGCCCGTCTCGCGCGAGATGCGATAGGCGAGGGCGGCCGCGGCCGCGGCCGCGGCGGTCAACGCGACAGTGAGCCCGAAGGAGAACCTGCCCATCACGACTCCTTTCGACGTGCGGCGACGAAGGATGAAAGTGCCTCACCGACACCGGCTGAGAAGCCGGCCATCTTCTTCACGGGCGTCGCTATCGCGCTCTGGAGCGCGGAAGCGGTGCTCTCGATGGTGCCGGTCATGTGGGCGACCGAACCCGTGATCTCGTCGATCTTCCCGATCTCAGAGTTGATGCCGTCCACTGTCGTCTGGAAGCGGGTGATGATAGGAACGAACTCTCGTGCCGAATCCGTGAGGACGACGGTCAACTCCTTGAGAACGCCGGCCAACCGTACGAGTGCGAGTGTGAGCCCCCCCGCGAAGGCGAGGAAGAAGACGCCGATGGCTATCTTCATGAACGCAGACGCATCCCACTCCATATCCGTCTCCTCGTTCGGATCGTCAAAGCCGGGCAGAAATCCCCGGGGAATGCTCCTCGGTGCAGGTCCAACTATACCATAGGGGCCTATTCCACCCCCCGGTTGGGGTTCCCCGACTCGGCAGGCGAGGGTTTCCGTCGAGTGTGTATCGTGGGCTAGCGCGTTCCCTCGATCGACCCTGCGAGCAACACCGCGTCGGCTTCATACACGACCCCGGTCTGCCCCAAGGCCACGCCTAGCCCGTGAGTCGCGAGCTTCAAGACTGGGTCATGGGTGTCGGATCCGATCTCGACCGCGACGACCCCCCCACTGGATCGCAATTGTGCGGTCAGCGGGCCCCTCCCCCGCTCCCGGTGCTCGACGACGTGCCCGAGACGTACTTCGGTCACTCTGAGGTCGTCGCGGGTGCCCACGACGACGGTGCCGTCGGCAGCGCCGATCGCGGTCACATACAGAGGCTCTGGAGAAGAGATGCCGAGGCCCTTGCGCTGCCCGATCGTAA
Source organism: Actinomycetota bacterium (assembly GCA_018830645.1). Classification (GTDB taxonomy): domain Bacteria; phylum Actinomycetota; class Thermoleophilia; order RBG-16-64-13; family RBG-16-64-13; genus JAHJSA01. The sequence continues at coordinate 86,673 of JAHJSA010000050.1, read as the reverse complement.
AGCGGAACGTGCCGTCGTGTGAGCCGAGGATGACCCCCCGACCATCGACGATCGCGCCCACCCGGCGACCCAGACGGTCGGCCAGGAACCGCCTGTAGTCGTCGTCGGGGATGAAGCAGATCTCTTGGCTCTCTTCGGCGTCGTGCGCTTCCAGACCCGCCTGGCGCGCAAGGCGACGCACATCGGACTTGACCAAGTCGCCCAAAGGGAAGACCACCCGCTCCAACAGGTGGGGATCGACCCTCGAAAGAACGTAGGATTGGTCCTTGTCGACATCGACCCCGCGGTGGAGGCGCGGCGGCCTCCCCATCATGCGGGCGTAGTGTCCCGTGGCGACGTGGCTCGCCCCGAGGCGGTCGGCCAATTCGATCAATGCGTCGAAACGGAGCACGGAGTTGCAGCTCACGCACGGGTTCGGCGTCCGGCCGGCCGCATACTCCGCTACGAAGTGCTCGACGACTTCGTCGAAGAACCGGTCCGTGAGGTCGACGGTGAGGTGCGGCAGGCCCAGGTGATGCGCCGTGCGCCGAGCGGACCGAACCGTCTCCGGACTACAGCACCCGCTCGAAACGCTACACGTGGGGTCGGCCCAGAGACGGAACGTGACACCAGTCACCGGTCGTCCGGTCTCCTTCAGTCGCAGCGCAGCTACGGAACTGTCGACCCCACCACTCATGGCCACCAGGAATCCGTAGGTGCCCTCGCGACCATCGGGCCGCAGGGGGAGCCCCGAGCCCACCCAGTCTTCGAGAAGGTTGTGAAGGGCGTCGGCGGCCACCTCCGAGCAGCCTCTCTTGTGAGGCGGAAGCTCGAGATGCTCGGCGATCCACTCGTGCCCGAGTGCAGCGGCCTCGACTATCGTCATGCGGGGGAGCCGTCGGACGATCTCGGCCGCCGAAGCTATGGTGGCCGGACAGCCGAAGGCTTGGAACCTGGCCTCGACGATACGCCCGTCGCGGAGGTGGGCGTGCATCACGACCAAGTCACCGCACGTTCGACTGCCCGCGGAGCCGGTCGCGTCCGGGCTCTCGAGCGTTCCCACGCCTCTGGGCGCGCGAAGGTGCTCGAGAACGCGCGGACCGTACGCGCGCGGAAAGGGGTCGTGGTCTTGTGCGTGCGTCATGGTCTGCCCACCGAACATACGGGCCGGCAGGCGCCGGCCCGTCACATCACGTGCGAGGATCCGCGAGAAGCTCTAGCGGATATTGGTCAGGTTCTGGTTGAGCGTGCCCTCGTCGGCGTATCCGGAGGTCACGGCTTGGATGACCCCGCGGTCGTCCACGAACGTCACCTGCGGGGGATAATCGATCTCCAAGAGCGCACTCAGGTCCCCGTATTCACCGGGGAGCTTGTAGTCGAACTTGTAGAAATCGATCTCGGCAAAACGCACCGCCAGATCATCGAGATGCTTGAGGACGACGGCGTCGTCGGTTCCGCCGGTCACGTAGAATGCGATCACCATCGGTGTGCGTCGCTCGATGCTCGCGCGCACCTTCTCCGGGGACTCATCTGTGACGGCCAAGGTGGTCCCGATGAGGTGTTTGAACGCCTTGGGAGCGCCGGCGATGGTCGTCGTGGTCGGCTCGACGACAACTCCCGCGTCGGGCGGCTGGGTCCCCTCCGTGGCAGTCTCGTCGCCGCCACAGCCCACAGCGAGCGAGAGGCTGACCAGCAGGAGCATCGCTACGAGCACTACCGGGACGGCCTTACGCATTCGCTGCATCATGTTCCTCCGGAGAAAAGAAGTGCTCCACCTTGCCGTGTCCGCATCTCCCTTGAACCTGCGTATGCAGGTGGGCGACTGTCTCCGGCGAGCTGGGCCGGCCGGGAGAACGTGCCTCCCAAGGAAAATGTGTTGGCTCAAGTTTGAGCGGATCACGCACAAGGTCGAGCTCAACAACAGTACCATAGGTGTCTGATTTCGACAAAGCCGAAGACCCCCCTTCCAGCACAACTAGCTGATTCGGATCCCGAGTTCCTGAAGCTGCGCTCTTGCGACCTCCGATGGAGCGTCCGTGAGCGGACACGACCCGCTTTGGGTCTTCGGGAACGCGATCACCTCCCTGATCGAGGATTCCCCGGCCATGAGCATCACCGTCCTGTCGAGACCGATGCCCATCCCGCCATGCGGCGGGACACCGAAGTCCATTGCCTCCACCAGGAAGCCGAACTTCGCGCGGATCTCTTCGTCTTCAAGTCCGAGGGCACGGAAGACTTCCTGTTGCAGCAGGGGGTCGGAGATCCTGATCGATCCGCTGCCCAACTCTACGCCGTTCAGCACCAAGTCGTAGGCCTCGGTGCCGACCTCGAGAGGCCGGTCGCGAAGGTCGCTCGGCGATGTCACCCGAGGCTTCGTGAAGGGGTGGTGCTGCGCCTTCAGGCGACCTTCACGCTCGTCGAACTCGAACATGGGCGGATCGACCACCCACACGAATCGCCAGCCTTCGCGTGGGACATGGAGCAGGTCGGCCAACCGGGATCGCAGGGCGCCGAGGCTCGGCTCGACCACCTGCGCGCTATCGGCCACGAACAGTAGGAGATCGCCCGGCGTTGCCTCTAAGCGCCCCACAAGGGCGGCCATGACCTCGTCGCCGAGGAACTTGGCGATCGGAGAGCGGAGCCCGGACTCCTCGATCCAGACGGGGGCAAGACCGCGTGCGCCGAAGACGGCAACGTCCTGCGAAAGATCATCCACGTCTTTGCGGGAGAAGCGGGCACCTCCGGGCGCACGTAGGCCACGTACGACTCCACCCACGGCAAGAGCCTCGGCGAACACCTTGAACTCGACGCCAGCCACCACGTCGGAGACATCCACGATCTCCATGCCGAAACGCATATCGGGCTTGTCGGACCCGAAGCGACGCATGCTCTCACGATAGGTCAAACGCGGGAAGGGACGCGGCAGTTCTACGCCGAGCACCTCGCTGAACGCGCGGCACATCAGGCCCTCGACTACTTCCTGCACGTCGGATTCGTGCACGAAACTCAACTCCAGGTCGATCTGAGTATGCTCGAGCTGTCTATCGGCGCGCAGGTCCTCATCCCTGAATGCGTGGGCTATCTGGTAGTAGCGTTCGAACCCCGCAATCATCAACAGCTGTTTGAAGAGTTGTGGGGATTGGGGCAGAGCGTAGAACTCGCCCCGCCGCAACCGGCTCGGCACCAGGAAGTCGCGGGCACCCTCGGGGGTCGACTTGGTGAGGATCGGAGTCTCGAACTCGATGAACCCCTCGCTTTCGAAGTAGCGACGCACCGACTGAGCGACCCTGTCCCTCAGCCTGAGGTTGTCCTGGAGCCTCTTGCGGCGAAGATCGATGTATCTGTACTTCAGCCTAAGGGTCTCGTCTATCGCGGTGTCGTCTTCAGGAGAGAAGGGCGGCGTCTTCGCCGGCGTCACCAAGTCGAGGGACTCCACGACGACTTCCACTCGTCCGGTGACCAGCTTTGGGTTCACGTGGTCCTCGCCACGCGCGACCACCGTGCCTGTAGCCGAGATCACGAACTCACCGCGAAGCTCATGGGCCATCTCGTGGGTTCCCGCGTGCTTCTCAGGGTCGAACACAAGCTGTAGCAGACCGCTCCGGTCTCTCAGGTCGATGAAGACCAGACCTCCGTGATCCCGGCGGCGGTTCACCCACCCGGCCAGGGTGACTCGTTCGCCGACCTTCTCCTCGGTGACATCGGCACACCAGTGTGTTCTGTAGCTCATTCGGCGCTCACTTCTGCTCTAACGACGATGGCTGCCGCCTCGGTACGCGGCAGGCTGCGCTCTTCGCCGGTCGCTAGGTCTTTGAGAGTTACTTCCCCGGCTGCCACTTCGTCGTCTCCGAGGAGGAGCGCGAACCGCGCACCTCCTCTCCCCGCCTGCTTCATCTGGCCCTTGAGGCTTCTGGAAGCATAGTCGAGTTCGGCGGCCACCCCTCGAGTACGGAGTTCGTGAACCAGGGCAAAGGCTTCTCGACGGGTGCTGTCGTTGATGGCGACCACGTATGCCAGCGGCCCGCGGGCTCGCGGTAGATCGTCTCGCGACCGCGAAAGGGCAAGGAGGATGCGTTCCACTCCGGTGCCGAACCCCACACCAGGCGTGGGCGGACCGCCGATGGACTCCACCAGGTCGTCGTAGCGTCCGCCGCCCCCCACTCCCGACTGGGCGCCGAGCACGGCCGACTGGAACTCGAAGGTGGTACGCGTGTAGTAATCCATGCCGCGCACCAGGCGGTGGTCCTCGGTGTACTCGATACTCTGCAAGGCCAGGTGGTCGCGGACCACGGAGTGATGTGTCTCGCAGCTCTCGCACAGATAATCGGTGAAACGCGGAGCCGAGTCCATCACGTGCACGCAACCCGGCACCTTGCAGTCGAAGGTACGGAGGGGGTTCAAGCGCGTACGCTCGTGGCATTCCGAGCAGAGGTCGGAGCGGTGTTCGGTGAGGAACGCATGCAGCTGGGCCGAGTAGGCGGGGCGGCACTGCCGACAACCCATGGAATTGATGCGGAGGTCGACGTGGGCCAGGCCGACATCCCGGTACAGCGCCTCCAGGACCCCGATCGCCTCGGCGTCCAGCGCCGGCGACGTGGAACCGAACGCCTCGATGCCGAACTGATAGTGCTGGCGATACCGGCCCGATTGCGGACTCTCGTAGCGGAACATCGGCCAGTGATACCAGAACTTCACGGGCTGCGGAAGGGTGTGCATGCCGTGCTCGACGTAGGCTCGGGCTGCGGGTGCTGTTCCTTCGGGACGCAGGGTCATGCTCCGTCCGCCGAGGTCGGTGAACGTGTACATCTCCTTGCGCACGATATCGGTGGATTCACCCACTCCCCGCGAGAACAGGGCGGTCTCCTCGAACATAGGGGTGTCTAGACGTCCGTAGCCGTAGCGACGGAATACGTCCTCGGCGCGAGCGACCACCCAGCGGCGCACCGCCTGTTCGTCGGGCAGGATGTCGTACGTTCCCTTGGGAGCGGTGATCTTGTCAGCCACTTGACGTGAGCCTCGACAAGAAGGGGTTGTAGCGGAGCTCGTCGCCCAGGGTGGTGGCCTGCATGTGGCCGGGGAAGACCTGCGTCTCCAAGGGGAAACTGTCGACGAGTCGCTGCACCGAGGCGAGCAGCGTTTCGAAGTCTCCCCCGGGGAAATCCGTGCGGCCCACCGACCTGTAGAAGAGGAGGTCGCCACAGAACAGCGCCGTGCCCGCCGCGAAGGTCACGTCTCCGGGGGAATGACCGGGCGTGGGCACCACTTCGATCCGTAGGGCGCCCACCTCGACCACGTCCCCATCGGAAAGCACCAGGTCGGGGTCACGGCCTGGGATCCCTCCGAAGCCGGGGAACGGGATGTAGGAATCGGGATCGCGCAGCATCGGGACCGTGCCTGGCGCACAGCCCACGAGGGCGCCGGTGCTCTCTGCCAGCTGCGACGCACCGGCGAGGTGGTCGAAATGCCCATGGGTGAGGAGGATGTGAGAGAGGTCCAGCCCGCGTTCCGACAACAGGCCGGCGAGTTTCTCGTGGTCTCCCCCTGGGTCAATGGCGCACGTGACGCCTTCGTCGTCGGAGAGCAGATAGCAGTTGGCTTGGAGCGGGCCCACGGGCACACACAATATGTTCATACAGGATCAGACCTCGTTGTAGGAGCAGGATCGAGCGTCATGATAACAGAGCGCCCCGGTCACTCCTGGAACAGAGCGGTCGGTCACTCCTGGCTCAGCATTCGTTCTATCAACTCGTCGAGTTCCGCCGGCAGTTCGACCCCTGAGTCTACGACCTGCACAAAGGGAACTGGCTCGTCTTGGTGCAGCGGCCGACCCGCCATGAGCGCTTCAAACGCCTTGAGTTTCAGGCGGTTCCGCACCTCGACTACCCGCGCCTCGAGCTCCGTACGGCCCGGCATGTCGGGCCGGATGCGACATGAGCGTGAGGCGGCACGCGACAGTCCAGCTTCCTCGGAGTCCTCCTCGTCGATTCGGCGGGCGGCTTCAAGCAGCAGGCTCTCGATGGTGTTCTGTACGGTCCAATGCTCGGCGCGGTTGGCCGAGTCGAACGCGAAAGCCCCCTCCTCCCAGTGCGCTGCGAAGAAGAAGGCTTCTTCGCCGTCGAGAGCCTCCGCACCTTCGACCTTGGCGGCCACCAGCTCCCCTTGCTCCAGCCATAGGCGGGCCCGGCCGGATACGTCGGCGGTGACCGCGGAGAGACACCCTGAAGCTCTCCCGACATGGAGGGTCTGCACGACTTCCGTTATGCCTAGTTCGCTCAGATTGCCCCTCAGCCCCTGACCGGCCATCTGCGGTGGCAGCGACTCGGTGCGGCGAAAGACGGCCCTCAGCCGAGCAAGCAACTCACGCTGGCGGAACGGCTTCACCAGGTAGTCGTCGGCGCCCACATCAAAGCCGTTCACCGGATCGTCGACGCAGGTGAGGAAGAGGAGCGGGATATGGCGGGTCTGTGGGCTGTCCTTCAGCAAGGCGCAGAACTCGAGTCCGCTCATGCGAGGCATGAGGACATCGGAGATGATGAGTTCGGGGGGGTCGTCGACCACCCGGCGCAGACCCTCGAGTCCGTCTTCGGCCACCGTCACCTCGTAGCCGTCTTCTTCAAGCAGACTCCGCAGCATCCCTCGCAGATCTGCGTCGTCTTCGACTACAAGGATCCGACGGGTCATGCCGACCCTAGTGGGGAGTGACGCGATACGCGTCGTAGACGGTGTCGATCATCCGCATGCGCTGCAAGACCGATTCGAGGTACTCGACCCCGGGCACTTCGAACACGAACCTTCCCTTCACCGTGTTGTCGTCGGTCATCTGGAGCTGTGCGGCCAGGATATTCACCCCGCTCTCACTCAAGGTGCGTGAGATATCCTCCAAGAGTCGGCTGCGGTCGTACGCCTCGATCTGTATCTCCACACGGAACGGGGCCTTGGTAGTGGTGTCCCATGAGACCGCCGCGAACCTCTCCGGGTGCTTCTCGAGAGCTCTCACATTCGGGCAGTCCTTGCGGTGCACCGTGATGCCCTTGCCCAGAGAAATATACCCGACGATCTCGTCGCCGGGCACCGGTCTGCAGCACTCCGGCATCCGAATCGCCACATCTTCGACGCCCTCGACCCGAATGCCGAGATCACCCGAAGAGGGAAGGCGACGAGGCGTGACCTGGATGGCGGGAGGAAGGTCTTTGACGGTGCCGAGGCTCTCGTCTAGGTGCTGCATGATCTTGGTGAGCACGTGCTGCGCACTCGTCTTCCCGGCGCCGATGCTTACGAAGAAGTCCTCGCGCTTCTGGAAGTTCATGTCCTTGACTACCTGCGAGAGCGTCTCTGAGCCCATCAGCCTCTGGGCCGGGAGACCGTGCTTGCGCATGACCTCGAGCAATGCCTCCTTGCCCAAGTGTTCGGAATCCTCGCGCCGCTCTCGCTTGAACCACTGCCGGATCTTGTTGCGGGCACCGGAACTGCGCACGAAATTGAGCCAGTCGCGCGACGGTCCCTGAGGGTTCTTGGTGGTGAGTATCTCCACGATGTCGCCGGACTGCAGGTTGTAGGTGAGCGGCACGATGCGCCCGTTCGCCTTCGCGCCGATACAGCGATGCCCTACGTCGGTGTGGATGGCGTAAGCGAAGTCCACCGGCGTGGCTCCGGCAGGCAGGCTCTTGACCTCGCCCTTCGGGGTGAAGACGTAGACCTCGTCCTGCAGCAAGTCGACCCGGAGCGACTCCATGAACTCGGAAGCGTCCTTCGTCTCCGACTGCCACTCCATCATCTGCCGCAGCCAGGCCAAGCGATCGGACTTGTCCTGCGCGCCATCGCGGGCCTTGTCCTTGTCCTTGTACATCCAGTGCGCTGCGATGCCGTATTCGGAGGTCTCGTGCATCTCCATCGTGCGTATCTGGATCTCGAGCGGCTTGCCCTGCGGGCCGATGACAGTCGTGTGTAGGGATTGGTACATATTGAACTTCGGCATCGCGATGTAGTCCTTGAAACGACCGGGCAGGGGCTTCCAGAGGGAGTGGATGATACCCACGGCCGCGTAGCAGTCGCGGACGCTGGCCACCAGCACTCGCATCGCGGTGAGATCGTAGATCTCGTTGAACTCCTTGCCCTTCCGGGTCATCTTGTCGTAGATGGAGTAGAAGTGCTTCGCCCGCCCGAGTATTTCGGCGTCGATCTTCACCTTGTCGAGTTCGCGCTTCAGGTAGGCCCGAGCTTCTTCGAGGTAGTTCTCGCGATCGGCTCGGCGCTGCGCCACCATCTGCTGGATCTCCGCGTACTTGCGGGGGTGCAGCGTCGCGAACGCGACGTCTTCCAGCTCCCAGCGTATGGATTCGATACCCAGGCGGTGCGCCAGCGGAGCGTAGATCTCGAGGGTCTCCTTGGCCTTCTGTATCTGCTTCTCCTTGCCCAGGTAGCAGAGGGTGCGCATGTTGTGTAGGCGATCGGCGAGTTTGATCAGGATCACCCGGATGTCTTTTGCCATCGCGATGATCATCTTACGGAAGTTCTCGGCCTGCTCCTCTTCCACGCTGCGGAACGACATCTGCGTCAGCTTGGTGACGCCATCGACGAGAAGCGCCACTTCGTCGCCGAACTCGCTGCGCACCTCTTCGACCGAGACCTCGGTGTCTTCAACGACGTCGTGAAGAAGCGCGGCGGCGATGGTGGCGGAGTCAAGCCGAAGATCGGCGCAGATGGCCGCCGTGCCGACGGGATGAAGGATGTAGTCTTCGCCGCTGGCGCGCCTCTGTTCCCGGTGATGCGTCACTGCTATCCGGAACGCGCGCCCGACCAAGTCTCTATCGAACGTCGGGTTGTACCGCACGATCTGACGGAACAGATCGTCCAGCAACTCGCGGTGGGGCACCTCGAGTTCCATGACTTCCGAATTATCAGCCGGCCTTGTCACATCCTTCGGCAAAAGCTGATGGCCTCCAGGTAGGCGGCTTCGGCCGCTAGGTACGCAGGGTGGTCCGTGGCCCTCATTGTAGCCCTTTCGGCCGATTCAGGGCCATGGCCGAGGGCCTGAAGAAGCTCCGCGGCGGCATGGAGGTCTTCGGAGGAGGCCAGCGCCCCGTCTCTCTCCCAGGCTGTACGATCCACGCGGGCGAACAGCTCGGGCAGCTCCGCCTCCCCTGACTGCCACTCCCGGTAGAGAGCGACCATCCAGTACCTGGGATGCACGGTTCTACGAAGCTCCCGCGCGACGCGGTCTCGCTCAGCCTTGCCGTACATCAGGTGGATCCTCCCCCCCGAGGCGGCGAGGTCGGCGACCAGGCGCGTGTGCGAAGAACGGAACGGGGGGTCGGCCACGATGATGTGCCGCCGGGAGCTCAGGAGCGCGACGCGACGCTCGGCGCCCCACCAGTCGGCGAACAGGAGGGCGTCGGGACGTAGACCGGGTCCCCTGGTGCGCCAACAGTATCGGCTCACGCAATCTACGCCGGTGACGCCCAGCTCCCTGAGCGGCAGGGCGCCGCACACGGATGCGAGATGGTGGCTCGCCGAGGAACCGACGATGGCCACGGGTTCTCCCGACGATAAGACTTCCGCGATGCGAGGTAGCGTGCTACGGCGATCGCGGAGATCGCGGCCCGTAAGAGGTACCGCCTCACCGGCGAACGGCTCCGCGCAGCGTGCACACGCATCGGGTGCATCCAGCGGATCTCGGAAGGGGCAATCCGGCGCGCACCCGAGGGCGGCCTGGCCGTGATCGTTGGCGCGGTACAAGCTGTGGAGGTGGGCTTCGGCGCGACTCGTACCCTGCCACTCGCTCACCTCGAGACGCAGCCCCGCATGCCCTTTGGCACCGCTATCGAGGAGCGCAGGGATCTTGGGCGCGAGCCCGAACCCGATCGCCTTGGTGCGGATGTCGTCCACCACCACGCTGCAGCGCAGATGATCACCCTTGCGGGTGGTTTCGGGGTACTCGAAGCGCGCCGCGATCGCGATGAGGTTCACCCGAGGATTGCCCATGCCGAAGGGCGCGAGACAGGCGAACGAGTCAGCGGTCTCCAACGTGAGATCTTCGCCGTGGATGACGGCGTCGGGCAGATAGGTGGGGATCATGTCTTCTGCCGTGAGGGTCGCGTCGGCGTGCGCCTCGATCCTCGAGCGGAACTCCTCCAGCGAAGACGCTGGAAGGGTCATTCCCGCGGCTTGACGATGACCGCCGAAGTCCGAGAACAGGTCGGAGCAGCTGGTCAGCCCGGCCATGATGTCGTACGGCGGGATGCTCCGAGCGGACCCTCTTGCCATACCGTCGCTGATCGAGAGCACCGCTGCAGGGCGATGATAGCGCTCGACGATCCGCGAGGCGACGATACCGAGCACCCCTTCGTGCCAACCGGCGCCCGCCAGGATCAAGATCGTTGGCAACACCGCGAGATCTCCCACCTGCTGCAGAGCCTCCACGAGCACGGCCGCCTCTACCTCCTGCCGCCGGCGGTTTAGCACGTCGAGCTCCTCGCTGATGGCGGCGGCTTCGTCCAGGTCGTCGGTAAGGAGCAGTCGCAGGGGGGATTGGGGGTCCTTCATGCGTCCCGCCGCGTTCAATCTCGGGGCCAGCCGGTACCCGATGGTCTGGGCGTCGATCCTCCCTTCGCCGATCATGCTGAGCAAGGCCCGCAGGCCGGGCTTATCGGAAGTCGCGAGACGCACGACGCCTTCGGTGACGTAGTAGCGGTTCTCCCCGACGAGGGGCACGAGATCAGCGACAGTGCCGAGTGCGACCAAGTCGAGCTGGCGAAGGAGCGCCTCGGGCAGGCGATGCTCGTCCGCCCCCTCGACACGCACGTGGAGGGCGTGGAGTACTTTGAGGGCCACTCCCACGCCGCACAGGTGCGCGTGCGGGTACTCACCACGGGACGGGTGTATCACCGGGCACGCGGGGAGCTCGGGGCCGGGGCTGTGATGGTCGGTCACGATCACATCGAGACCCAGCGACATAGCGAGGGCGACTTGATCAGGGTAGTTGACACCGCAGTCGACCGTGATCAACAGGCCCGCGCCTTTGGTCGCGATCGTGCGAACGCCGGATTCTGAAAGGCCGTAGCCCTCCACGAAACGGCTTGGGAGGAACGTCTCCGCGTGGATGCCGAAACGCCTGAGGCCCCGCACGAGCAGCGCCGTGGCCGAGATGCCGTCGACGTCGTAGTCACCGTACACCACCACGCGCAGACCCCCTGACGCAGCCGCGACTATCTTCTCGACCGCGACCTTCATGTCGGAGAAGAGGAACGGGCTCGGCACCTCGGCGGACACTTCGAGGAAGGCGCGCGCCTCCTCAGGAGACGCGAACCCGCGCCTGGCCAGGACTACGCCGGCCACAAGAGGCAGGCGCAGTTCGTCCGCGATGCGTTCCGCGACATCCCACTCGAAGGGCGTGCAGTTCCAAGTGTACGAATCCATGTTGGAACAGTATAGCCGCGCTAACGGACAGCGGTCGCCGGCTTCACCATCGAGGCGCGAGAGGCCTCACATCCTGCCGGAGCGAACGATCGCCCACATGAGCCACACGCCGAAGACGAACGAACCGAAGAAGCCTGGTATCCCCCAAACGGAGAGACCGAGAACGTGGGGCCCATCGGTCACGAACACCGCGACCATGGAGCTGGCCAGCCCGAGAGTAGCGGTGATCAGGCCGATGACCACACGATTGGTGAGCACGTCGAGCTTGTGCCCGAAGTCGTCCAGTCCCATGTGCACGAACTTGATCTCGAGTTCGCCGTCACGCATCTCCTCGAGCAGGTCGTGTAACTGGAAAGGATAGTCACGTAGGACTCTGGCGTATGCCTCGAACGAGCGGCCGGCACCGGCAAGGGCTACGTCGGGCCGGTAGCGCCGGACGAGCAGGCGGCGTGCGTACGGTCGTGCCATCTGGAAGACGTTGAGATCTGGATAGACGGTTGTCGCCACGCCCTCCAGAGTGAGCAGCGACTTCTCGAGAAGGAGGAAGCGGGAAGGCAGGTTCAGATGCAGGTGGTAGATGAGGTCGAATACCTCATGGATAAGCGCTCCGGCGTCGAGGTCGGCGAGCTTGAGGCCGAAGTAGCGGGCGAAGCCCAGCTCCAAGGCCGCGGTGACCTCGTGGTCCTTCTCGCGGGGCCAGCGCACCCCGAGGCGCGCCAACCGGCGCTTGACGCCCTCGAGATCGCGGCCCATCACATCGAGGAAGAGGAGGGTACCTTGCTCCAGGTCTTCCCGAGACAGAGCGCCTGCCATGCCGAAATCCAGAAGGGCGATGCGGCCGTGCTCGAGGTACATGATGTTCGCCGGGTGCGGATCAGCGTGGAAGAAGCCGTCTTCGAGAATCTGCTTGAACCACGCATCGGCGATGGTCTCCGCGAGGACGGAACGCTCGGCGTACCCCATCTCCTCTAGGTCGAGGAGGTTCAGCGTGGTGCCGTGCGTGTACTCGAGAGCGAGGACGCGGCGTCGTGAGTGCGTCCAATACACTCTGGGGATGCTGACCGACTGGGATCCTGAGAAGTGGGATGCGAACCGGTCGGCGTTGCGCGCCTCCAACGTGTAGTCGAGTTCAGCGGAGATGGACCGCGCGAACTCCTGCACCACGGCCACCGGATCGGCGAAGAGCCGCTCGCCCATGTGCTCCTTCATCAGCAGCGCAGTCTGCTCGAGCAGTTCGATGTCGCGGCGGATCTGCCGGGCGGCGTCGGGCCGCTGTACCTTCACCACCACCTGGGCCCCGCCGGGAAGTTCCGCCCGGTGCACCTGCCCGATGGACGCGGCGGCGATAGGTACGCGGTCGAAGCTCACGAACGCCCGCTCCAAAGTGAGTCCGAGTTCCTCCTCGACGACAGCGCGAACGGTATCGAACGGGAAGGGCGGCACCTGGTCCTGTAGGCGCACAAGCTGCTCGAGTACTTCATGGGGAATCAGGTCGGGTCTCGTGCTCAACAACTGGCCGAACTTCACAAATGTGGGGCCGAGCTCCTCGAGGAACTCCCGCACATGGCGCCCCAACTGCGGGGGAGCCGGGGGCACCTCCCGTTTGCGGAGCGCGAGGACCGTCCACAGGTTGTGGCGCTCGAACAGGTACCCGAAGCCGTGACGCACCGCGACTTCGGAGATCTGGCGCAGGCGATCGAGGTTGCGGGCCCGGCCGACGAGTCCTTTCGGCGTCTGTGTCACTCGCGTGTCACGCACTTCGGCACCACCGCCCCCTTGCCGCGCGCACCGCGAAGTGAGTTACTCATCCACCGTGGAGGCCGCGTCGGCCTGCTTCTCAAGAAGCGCCAGACGATGCTCCAGTTGCTGAACGCGGAACTCCAGGTCTTCGACCGAGCGTTGCGTGGCGACTCCGAGCTGCCCCATCACGCTCTGGATCGACGAGTCGGCCCCACGAAGAACCGACCGTGCTTCATCCCGGCTTCGGACCGCCAAGCCCTCGACGAGGTCTTTGCCCTCGTCCGCCGAGAGTTGACCCCTGCGGATGAATTCGTCAGCTACGGCCTGCACACGGTCTTTGGTGAGCGCGGCCGCTCCGAGCCCTACGAGCAGAGCCCGCTCGAGGATATCGCGTACCGCAGGCGGGCTTTCCTCCGGGGTGCTGTCGGCAGTCGTGTTGGTGGTCGTGCGGGTGGTCTTGTCGGCGTCTTCAGTCATGACCTCTCCCTTCCTGGACGGGGTTCGCAGACACTCTTCCCGGCTCTGGAGAGCACTGAAACGGCGACGTTTCCGGTCACTCCGACCGGGGTGAGGGCGACGACGTGGAGAGAACTACCTGGCGGCCTTCTCCGCCGCCGCCCGCTTACGGAAGCGCGGCTCCCGTTCTTTCCAGAGAGTGAGGATGGGCGACGCGACGAACATGGACGAGTAGCCGCCTGCAGCGATGCCAATGAACAATGCGAAGGCGAAGTCTTTCAGTGTGGCGCCACCCAAAAGAAGGATGGTGCCGATGGGCATGAGGGTGGTGAGCGCGGTGTTGATCGATCGCGCCAGGGTCTGGCGTATGCTCAGGTCCACCATGGAGGCGTACGACTCCTTCTTCATCAGGATCTGATTTTCCCTGATGCGGTCGAACACGATGATGGTGTCGTTGATGGAGTATCCCAGGATAGTGAGCACCGCCGCCACGGTGGCCGCGGTGACCAGACGTCCCGTCACCGCGTACACGCCCAACGTGAGCGCTACGTCGTGTACGAGGGCCACGATCGCGGGAAGGGCGAACTTGTACTCGAAGCGCCACGTGATGTAGAGCACTATGACGGCGATGGCGAAGAGTACCGCGATCAAGGCTTTCTGCCCGGACTCCGCCCCGAAGCTCGGCCCGACGCGCTCCATGCCGGCCGCAGCCTGCTCGGCGCCGAAGTCCTCGGCGAGGGTCGCGATGAGCTCGTCGTACTGAGCGTCGGACAACTCCGACGCGGTTATCACGAAGCCATCGTCGCCCACGGGCTGGACTACACTGTCGCCCACCCCCACCGCGCTGACCGCTTCGCGCACCTGCGTCACGGTGGCCGGCCGCTCCAGCTTGACTTCCACGCGTACGCCGCCGTTGAACTCGATGCCGAGGCGGAGCCCGAAGACGAGGATCGAGATCAGCGCGAACAGAGTGACGACGCCCACAAGCGCGATGAAGTACCACTTGTACCGCATGAAGGGATAGACCGTCATGCCTTGTTCTCCCTTCTCACCCGCAGACCGGTGAGCGCCGGATTTCTGAACGGTCTCCACTCGGCCAAGAGACCCAATAGAGCACGCGTGACGACGATGGCGGTGAACATCGACAAGACCACACCGATACCCAGGGTGAGCGCGAACCCTCGGATGCCTCCGGTCGCCGCCCAGAAGAGCACGGCCGCAGTGATCAGGGTGGTGACGTTGGCGTCGAGGATGGCACTGAGCGCCTTCCGGAAGCCGGCGTCAACCGCCGTGCGCACAGTCTTGCCGGCTTCGACCTCTTCCCTGATGCGGGCGAAGATGATGACGTTCGCATCGACGGCCATGCCCAAGGTGAGGATGATGCCTGCCACGCCAGGAAGGGTGAGCGCCGCATCGATCCCGTTCAAGATCCCCCAGAACAGCAGGCCGTAGATGACGAGCGCCACGTTGGCCACGAGGCCGAGCAGACGATAGTAGGCCACCATGAACACCGCCACCAGCGCCAGCCCGACCAGGCCCGCGTACAGCGCCTGCTGGAGCGAGGCCTTGCCGAGAGTCGCCCCGATGCTGCGCTGGTCGATCACCGTCAGCTCCACGGGCAAGGCGCCTGTTTGCAGGACCAACGCGAGGTTCTTGGCCTCGTCGAGCGTGAAGCGCCCGGTGATCTCGGCGCGACCACCCGCGATCCGCTCCGATACGCGTGGCGACGACTCCACCACCCCGTCGAGCACGATCACCAGCAGTTGGTCCTGCCCGGTGATCTGGTTCCTTTGCGCCAGTCGCTCGGTGACGTCGGCGAAGGCCACGGCACCGTCGTCCTTGAATTGCATGTCGACCTTCGGCTGGTTGGTGCTGTCGAACCCCACCTGGGCACCGGAGAGGGCGGACCCGGTCAGGGCCGGCGGGGACTCCACCAGGTAGTATCGCGTCCGCGTAGGATCGTCCGCGGGCCAGCGGACGATCCGTTGGTCGGCGGGTAATCTCGTCTCGGAATCCACACCCGCGGCCTGGAGCGCTTCTTCCTCGGTGGCGAACGGCGGGCCGAAGTCGACGACATCGTAGAATTCGAGCACCGCGGTCTTCCCGATGATCGCCAGAGCTTCATCGGTGTTGTCGATGCCGGGCAACTGCACGCTGATCTTCCAGTCGCCCTGTCGCTGCACCTCAGATTCGGTCACCCCCAACCGGTTGATCCGGTCGTTGATGATGCTCATGGCCTGATTCATGCCATCGTTCGTGCGGGGAGCACGGATGCTGTCCTCTGCTTCGAGGATGACGGCCAAACCCCCCTGAAGGTCGAGGCCGAGCCGCGTACTCGAACCAAAGGGATGGACGAAGTAACCGGCCACAGCAAGCAGGACGGCAACGGCCGCCAGGGTCAGCACGTTGCGTCGCATCGTGGACACGCTCGTACCATCCTAGAATCGTCGGGTTCCGGGTGCGCGGCAGGAAGAGAGACGTTCTTCCTCCGAGTCACAGCGGCGGAGGATATGCCAAGGGGCGGACTATGTCAATTCGAACGCCGAGCCGGCCGCCACACGTGCGACTCGCCTCGGCGCCGCCCCCTGATGGACGGCCCCTTAGTCTTCGGTTGCTTCCCCGTCGCCGGAGTCGATCTGACCGAACGAAGACGTGGTTTCAGCCGTGGTCACAACCTCGGCGATCGCGCGACGACCCAGCCTGACGTCCACATTCTTGGCGATCTCGAGCACGACCACGTCTTCCTCCGTGCGCTTGATCTTTCCATGAAGACCACCCACGGTGACGACCCGATCGCCGCGCTTCAGACCCGAGACGAGCTGGTCGTGTGCCTTCCTCTGCCGCTGCTGCGGGCGGATGGCGAGGAAGTAGAAGATGGCGATGAAGCCCAGAACGTACAGTGCCAATAGACCGAAGTTGCCCAACGCTTCCTCCTTGAGTTCCTGAGCCGGCGCAGTGTAGGTGCGCTGATGACGGCTATGTTACCACGACCTACTCCACCTACCGGTGCTCTCCATTGGATGAGAACGTTCCTTTGAACTCGGCGAAACGACCGCCGAGGATAGCCGCTCGCGCCGCCTCCACGAGGCGGAACACATGGACGAGGTTGTGCTCGGTGAGGAGTTGAAGACCAAGGATCTCCTTCTGCATGACGAAGTGGCGCAGAGCTCCCCGCGAGAAGGTCGTGCACGCCTGGCATGGGCACCCCGACTCCAACGGCTCTCTGGAGGAGGTGTGCTCGGCGTTCCTGAGGTTGAGCCGCCCTCCGGGCACGAACGCCGTGCCCATTCGGGCGATGCGCGTGGGTAACACGCAGTCGAACATGTCGATGCCCCGTTCGATCACCTCGAGCAGGCCCCCGGGGTCCCCGATGCCCATGAAGTACCGGGGGCGCTCCGGGGGCAGCATGGCGGCTGTGGCCTCCGTCGTCTCGAGCATCGCGCCCCGCTCCTCGCCGACCGAAAGACCTCCGATAGCGTATCCAGGGAAGTCGAGTTCCAGCAATCCGGCCACACTCTCCCGACGCAGGTCGAGGTGCGTGCCACCCTGGACGATGCCGAACAGCATCTGAGGGCCGTCGTGGCCCCGGCCCTCCGCCCGAACGTGGGCGTCTCGGCAGCGACGCGCCCAGGCCTCCGTGCGTCGTACCGCGGCGGCGACATCCTCGCGCGGCGATCCGCCAGGAGGGCATTCGTCGAAGCACATGACGAGATCGGCGCCCAAGCGCTGCTGCTCGAGCATGGCGCGCTCGGGCGTGAACGTGTGCGTGGATCCGTCATACACCGAGCGGAAAGCCACGCCTTCGTCGCGGATGGTGGCGGTTCCCTTGAGGCTGAACACCTGGAAGCCCCCGCTGTCGGTGAGGATGGGGCCGTCCCATCCCATGAATCCGTGGAGCCCGCCCAGCTCCGCGACCACCTCGCTCCCCGGCCGGAGCGCAAGGTGGTACGTGTTCGCGAGGACGATCTGCGCACCGATCGAACGAAGCCGCTCGGGCGATATAGCCTTCACCGTGCCCTTGGTACCCACCGGCATGAAGCACGGCGTGCGCACCGCCCCCCGCGGGGTGTGCAGGACCCCGGCTCGTGCGCCCTGGCTCCGGGCCACCACGTCGAACCTGAAGGCGGGCAGGTTCCCGGCGTTCATGCCGGCGTTCATGCGAGATCGTCTCCGCCGGTGAGCAGCATGGCGTCACCGAAGCTGAAGAGCCGATAGCGGCGCTCGACCGCTTCCTGGTACGCGTTCCGCACGACCTGCACACCTCCGAAAGCCATCACCAGCGCCAGCAGGCTGGTGCGCGGCAGGTGGAAGTTCGTGATCAGCGCGTCGACCGCGCGAAACCGATACCCAGGCGTGATGAACACGTCGGTTGCCCCGGTCGCCGGCATCTTCACCCCTTCACGTGCCTCTGACTGCCCGTACACCGTCTCGAGCACCCGGACGGCCGTGGTGCCTACGGCTACCAGGCGGCGACCCTCGGCTCTCGCCCGATCGAGACGCTCCGCGACAGCCTGCTCGACGTGGTAGGTCTCCGTGTGTATCTGATGCTCCTCCACCTGTTCCGCGCTGACGGGACGGAACGTGTCGGCGCCCACGTGCAGCGTGACTCTCTCGATCTGTACGCCGACTTCCCCCAGGCGCGACAGAAGTGTAGGGGTGAAATGAAGGCCCGCTGTGGGCGCCGCGGCTGAGCCGGGCACGGTCGCGTACACGGTTTGATACTCATCGGGGTCTTGGAGTGGAGTCCGGATGTAGGGCGGAAGCGGCATGGCCCCGTATCGTTCGAGCAAGTCCAGGACATCGGGTGCGCCCTGATGGCTCAGCAGCCAACGGCCGTCTCCGAGCGATTCTTGGAGCGTCAAGCTCGTGTCGTGTCCGACCGTGAGGGCGACGCCGGCGCGAAGACGTGAGGATGGGCGGGCCAACACCTCCCACACTTCGCGGCCCTCCGCCGTCGACCCGGCCTTCTCGTGCCCGTGGGACTCGGTCGCCCGGTCGGCTCTTCGCAGGAACAGCAACTCGACCCGACCGCCGGTCTTCTTGTGCGCCCATACCCGTGCCGGCAGGACGCGCGATTCGTTGACCACGAGCACGTCTCCAGGCCTGAGCAGTGTCGGCAAGTCGCGGAAGATCCGATGCGAGAGAGCACCACTGTTCCTGTCGACGACGAGAAGCCGGCAGGCGTCCCGCGGCTCACTGGGACGCTGCGCGATGAGTTCCTCGGGAAAGGCGAAGTCGAGTTCGTCGAGGCGCACGTCTACTCCTCGACGGCTTCAGCGCTGATCACGATGGCGTTCCCACTCGGAGATGAGGCAGCCGCAGTACCTCTGTCGATAGAGGGCGAGCTCACGCGCCACGCGACGAGAGTCGGCGTAGAGGTGGCGAAGGTCCTCGTAGACGAAGACCACACCTGCCGCGTCTCCCGCGGACGCTCCTTCCTCTTCGATCGCCGCATGGTCCTGCCAGGGACTCACGGCCAAAGTAGTGGCGAACGCATCGGCTCCGGCTGCCAACGCTTCCTCCGCGGCCCTTCCCAGGCGAAGCGCGAGGCAGCGCCTGCACCGCTCCTCGGGCCCGCCCCGCACGGCCTCGAACCACTGTTCCGGGTCGAACCACAGGTCTTCCCGGATGGGGAGGTGTCTCGCAGCCGCCAAGTCGCGCACTCCTGCGAGCCGGCTCCGGTACTCCATGAAGGGGTGGATGTTCGGGTTGTAGAAGAATCCCACCACGTCGGAGGCGGCTGCCCTGTGATGGTCGAGGGTGCCGGCGGCACACGGTCCGCAACACACGTGAAGCAGTAGTCTCACAGCGGTTCGAACAGCGTGCTCGGTCCCCTGGGCGGCGTGGCGCCGCAGTGCAGGTAGCCGAGCCGAGTGAGCACGCGCCCCCTCGGCGTGCGCATGAGGAAGCCCCGTTGTAGAAGATAGGGCTCGTAGACGTCCTCGATCGTGTCGGCCTCTTCCCCGATGGCGACTGCCAGGGTCGACAGGCCCACCGGGCCGCCGTCGAACTTCTCCAGGATCAGAGTGAGGATCTCCCGGTCGACTCGATCGAGGCCCTCGTCGTCCACCTGGAAGAGGCGGAGGGCCTCCGCGGCGACCCCCTCCGTGATGCGCCCTTCGTGACGCACCTGCGCGTAGTCGCGCACTCGCTTGAGGAGGCGGTTGGCGATGCGGGGGGTGCCGCGCGAGCGGAGGGCGAGCATGTGTGCCCCTTCCGGCTCGATGCTCACGCCGAGTATGCCGGCCGACCGATCGATGATCGTGCTCAGGTCTTCCTGGGAGTAGTAGTCAAGACGGTGCGAGAAGCCGAAGCGGTCGCGGAGCGGCGTCGTGATCAGCCCGGAGCGTGTGGTCGCGCCGATCAGCGTGAAGCGCGGCACATCGAGTCTGATGCTGCGCGCACTCGGCCCCTGTCCTATGACTATGTCGATCTCGAAGTCTTCCATCGCCGGGTACATGATCTCTTCGATCGCCCGATTCAAGCGATGGATCTCGTCAATGAACAGCACGTCGCCTTCCTCGAGATTGGTGAGGATGGCTGCCATATCGGCCTTGCGCTCCAGGGCCGGGCCCGACGTGGTGACGATGTGCACGCCCATCTCGAACGCGATGATGTTCGCGAGAGTGGTCTTCCCCAGGCCGGGGGGCCCGGCGAGCAGCACGTGGTCGAGTGGCTCACCCCTGTTGCGGGCGGCCTCGATGAAGATGGACAGCTGCTCGCGCAGGACCGGCTGCCCCGTGAATGATCCGAGCGCCCGAGGGCGGAGAGACCCGTCCAGATCCTGGTCGCCCTTGAGCTCCTCGGGATCGGCCAGTCGTTCGTCTTCGTCCATGCGCGCGATGCCGTCGTTCAACCTGCCGCCTCCTCCACCCTCTACCGTCGTTTCCGCAAAGCGACCCGCACGAGTTCATTCGCGGAGGTGTCCGGATCTGCGTCGCGCAGCAGGTGCTCGGCCTCGGCTGCGGTCATGCCCAACTCGGCGAGTGCGGCCTTGGCCAGATGGACCTCGCTCCCGTCTTCTTCGTCTGCGAGGGGGCCTGTGATCGAGCCCTCTATCGCCGCCATCGTCTCGCGGAGTTCGAGGATGAGGCGCTCCGCCGTCTTCTTGCCTATGCCCGGCACCGACTGGAAGAACGCCACGTCGCCCGCGGCGATGGCCCTGCGCACCTCGCGGGGCCGCCGCACGGAGAGCGCGGCCAGCGCCAGTTTGGGACCGATCTTGCTCACCGAGATCAGTCGCAGAAAGAGCTCGCGTTCCTCCTCGCTGGAGAAGCCGAACAACTGCAGAGCCTCGTCGCGCACATGCAGGTACGTGAGGGCGACCGCCGGCTCGCCCATCTGGGGGAGGTCTCGGAGCGTCGTGCGAGACATCTCCAGCCTGAAGCCCACGCCACCCACGTCGAGCACCGCACCGTCAACATGCAGGGCCACCACCGTGCCTCTGACGCGCTCGATCAATCGCCCTCCCCTCGGCGGTCCGGACGGCCACCGGATCTCGTGGCACCATGCGCCGCCCGACCGGGTGTGCGTTCGATCCTCGCTCGGAGACCCCGGCCGTGCGCGTGGCAGATCGCAACCGCTAGGGCGTCGGACGCGTGGTCCGGCTTCGGGGGTTCCGTCAGGCGCAGAAGCACCCGCACCATCTCCTGCACTTGAGCCTTGTCGGCCTTGCCATATCCCACAACTGCCTGCTTGACCTCCTGGGGGGTGTATTCGTGGACCTTGCACCCGGACTGCGCGCACGCGAGAAGGGCCACTCCCCGAGCTTGGCCTACCGCGAACGCGGTGCGTGCGTTCACGTTGAAGAACAGCGACTCCACGGCGGCTTCCGCCGCTCGATGGTGGCGCAGGATCTCCCCGACAGCGGCGAAGATCTCCCTCAGTCGGTCGCTGAGCTCTTCACCGGCCTCGGTGCGAACCACGCCGTACTCCACGACCTCCAAGCGGCTGCCACGCTGAGCGATCACGCCGAAGCCGGTCGAGGCCGTCCCCGGATCGATACCGAGGATGATGCGGCTGGATACTGCCATGCTTTGAGAGTCGCCTAGCGGCGCGGGTCAGCCACAGCGACCCTAGCCGGTCAGCGCCTCCATCACCTCGTCGGTCACATCGAAGTTCGCGAAGACCTCCTGCACGTCGTCGCTATCCTCTAGTGCGTCGAGCAAACGGAAGGTCTTCTTCGCGTCGGACTCATCGAGCGCCACCGAGTTCTTCGGGATCATCGTCAGTTGGGCGGAGGCGATCTCGATGCTCGCCTCGCGTAGCGCGTCGCGGACGGACATGAAATCCGCGGGATCCGTGCGTATCTCGTACATACCGGCCTCTGACAGGAGATCCTCGGCCCCGGCGTCGATGGCTGCGGCCATCACCTCGTCTTCATCGTAGCCGGCTGCATCGACACTGATCACTCCCTTGCGTTCGAAGATCCAGGCCACCGAGCCGTCGGTGCCCAGCTTCCCCCCACAGCGATCGAAGATGTGACGCACATCGGCAGCCGCCCGGTTCTTGTTGTCGGTAAGGACGAAGACATAGACTGCGACTCCGTTCGGCCCATACCCCTCATAGGTAAGGTGCATGAAGGAGGCGGCATCTGAGCCCTCCCCGGTACCCTTCTTGATCGCGCGATCGATGTTGTCGCCGGGCATGTTGGCGTCTTTCGCCTTCTGAATGGCTTGTGCCAAGCTGGCGCTGGCTTCCGGATCTCCGCCACCCTCCTTCGCCGCGACCGTGATGGCGCGAGAGAGCTTCGCGAACTCCTTGCCGCGTTTGGCGTCGACCGACGCCTTCTTGTGTTTGATGCTCGCCCACTTCGAATGACCTGACATCGTCGACCTCCGCAGTATCCACCCCGACGCGGTGCGCGTATCGCCCCGCCCGGTCGTCTCTGGCCTACAGGATGAGCCCATCCGCAATGGACGCGGTGAGCGTACCGGCCGGAGTCAGAGTCTACCCGACCCCCCGGACGCCATCAACGGGACGCCGGATCACCCGGTCGATCTACCGTAGCCAGCCAGACTCTCCCACGTGTGCTCGTACCGCCTTCACTCGGGCGTCGTACGTGTCGCGGTCGCGCGCGTACGTGGCGGCCGCCAGGGCCGCAACCATGCTGAGAGGGCCCACCAGGGAGTTGGCGAAGAACGTGGAGTCGATATCGGCGTACAAGGTGACCGCCGCCTTGCCGGCTATCTCCGACAGCGAGTTGTCGGTGATCGCGATGGTGGGCACACCGGCGGCGACGGCCTTCTGGAGGAACGCGATCGTCTGAGGGTGGGCGCGGCGGAACCCGACCGCCAGAAGCACGTCGTCGGGGCCGAGGCGCAGAAGTCTGGCCACGTTGGCCTCGGAAGTGTCGACCACCGCGCTCGTGGCGAAGCCGAGCAATTCGAACACGTACGATGCGTGAGTCGCGATGATGGAGGCTTCGTGCATACCGATGGTCAGCACCGTTCCCGCGGAGGAGACCATCTCGACGGCCTGATTGAAGCGGGCCAGGGTGTTCTTCGCCAGGGTCTCTTCGAGACTCAGGATGTCGGTGCGCAAGGCCCGGGTGAGGTAGTCTTCTTCTACAAGGAAGAGCAGCTGGTCATCATGTACGATGGCCCGCGACGAAGCCCCCAGGCGGAACTCATCGCGTGCGGCCTTCTGGAGGTCGGGATACCCGCTGAAGCCCAAGGACTGCGCGAAGCGCACCACCGTGGAGCTCGAGGTGTTCCCCTTGCGCGCCAACTCCTCGGCGCTCAGGTACGCCGTCTCTCCAAGATGATCGATGATGTACCTGGCTATGGCCTTCTGGGAACGCGAGAACGATTCGAACCCGTCGCGCAGAAGCTCGGTCACGCGCCTCGGTCTCGGATCCTCCACCATGTCCCCTTGACTGCCTTTGGATTGCATACCCTTCATAGTACAACAATCGTTGCATGAGTCCTTCACGACCACCAGGGCAAGAAGCGATGGTACCGGGCGCTCCGGACGGCAAGAGGACGTCACGCCCCCCGTGTCGCATCACGGGGGGCGTGGTAGTTCAGCGGTGAAGCTCGTTCGTCACGGTGGTTGGCGTGAGTTCCTGACCGGTCCGGCCGAGGGTGCCGCCTACTCTTCCTTGGCCGCTTTGGCTTCCTCCACGATCTTGTCGGTGAGGTGCGACGGCACTTCCTCGTAGTGATCGATCTCCATGGTGTAGGAGCCGCGACCTCCGGTCATGGAGCGGAGTTGAGGCGCGTAGACGAGCATCTCCGCCAAGGGCACCTGCGCTCGGATCACGTGCATCTCCCCCAGGCTCTCGCTGCCCTGCGGGCGTCCTCGACGACTGGAGAGGTCGCCCATGATGTCGCCCATGCTCTCCTCGGGAGCGGTGACCTCCACGTTCATCACCGGCTCGAGTAGGGCCGGCGCGGCACCCTCCATGGCCTTGTGGAAGGCCAGGCTGCCGGCGATCTTGAAGGCCATCTCCGACGAGTCGACATTGTGGTACGACCCATCGAAGAGGCGCACCTTCACACCCACCACGGGATACCCGGCTATCACCCCGCGCTCCATGGTCTCGACGATGCCCTTCTCCACAGCGGGGATGAAGCCGCGAGGGATCGATCCGCCGACGATGGCGTCCTCGAAGAGGAAGCCCTCGCCGCCGGGGAGAGGCTCGATCTCGATCCAACAGTCGCCGAACTGGCCGCGCCCGCCCGTCTGCTTCTTGTGGCGCCCTTGAGCTTTGGAGGCCTTCCGGATGGTCTCCCGGTAGGGAACGCGGGGAGGATGCAGGTCGACCTCGACTCCGAAGCGGCGCTTCATCTTGTCGAGAACCACCTCTACGTGCACCTGGCTCGTGCCCGCCATGATCATCTCGTGCGTCTGAGGGTCGAAGCGGAACTGCATGGCCGGGTCTTCTTCGATGAGACGCTTGAGCGAGGAGGAGACCTTCTCCTCCTCACCCTTCACCTTGGCGGTGATGGCGAATGAGATCGCGGGCGGAGGATACTCCACCGGCGGGAACATCACCGCGCGGGCGGGATCGGTGAGGGTATCGCCCGTGGCGGTGTCCTTGAGCTTGGCGAGTGCGACGATATCGCCCGCCCCCGCCTCGTCGATGCCCTTACTCTCCTTGCCGACCATCGTGAGGATGTTGCCGGTACGCTCACGTTCGCCGGTGCGAGCATTCAGGAGTTGGGAGTCGCCGGCTATGCGTCCGGAGAAGATCTTGGCCAGGTTGATACGGCCCGAGAACTGGTCGGAAATCGTCTTGAAGACCACGATGGCCGTCGGCGCGTCGAGTTCCGCGGCGATGTCCGCCTCCCCCGAGCCATCCACGAGCGGAACCGATCGAGTCCCCGCGCGCGCAGGCGACGGGAGCCCGAATTCGATCATCTCGAGCAGTCGGTCGGTACCGATGTTCTTCGTTGCGGCAAGAGGCAACACCGGAGCGAGGCGTCCTTCAGCGACACTGTTCTTGAGAGCCGCGAGGAGCTCCTCATGCGTGAGCTCTTCGCCCTCGAGGTATTTCTCGATCAGTCCGTCATCGGATTCCGCGATGCGCTCGACGAGAACGAGTCTCGCGGACTCGACGGCGTCGGCCATGTCATCGGGGATGGTGGTCTCCTGACCCTTACCCGTCGTGCCGGAGTACGTGTAGGCCTTCATGTCTAGGAGGTCGACGAGGCCGCTGAATGACAGATCTGTGCCGATGGGCAGCGCCACCGCCACCGGGGTCGCTCCGAAGCGTTCGCCCAACGCCACCAGCACTTCGTCGAAGTCGGCCCGCTCGCGGTCGAGCATGTTCACCGCCACCAGACGGGCGACTCCCAGCTGCTCGCACCTGCGCCACAGGCGCTCGGTCTGCACCTCGACCTTGCTTACGGCGTTGACCACCAGCAAGGCACCTTCGACCACCGACAACGTGACCGTCGCCTCGGTGATGAACGAGGCTTCCCCCGGAGTATCGACGAGGTTGAACTTTCGTTTGTCCCAGTCGACGTGGGCCAAGGAGGCGGAGATCGTCATCTGGCGCTTGATCTCGTCCTCGTCGTGGTCCATGGCGGTGGTGCCGTCGACGACGCTCCCGAGGCGGTTCTTCACGCCCGCCGTGTGCAGGATCGCCTCGACCAGTGAAGTCTTGCCGCAGCCGCGGTGCCCTACCACTGCGACGTTCCGGATCTTGGCCGGATCTACCAGAGACATCGATCCTCCTCACTCGTTCCCTGCGGATCAGGCGGATCGCCCACTCCGCTCCACGCTCGCGCTGGGCCTGAACAAGACAAGGGACGCCGCCCCGAGAGGCCGCGTCCCAGAAGAGCCACGCTCACACAATCACATTCCCGACACTGGTGCGGCCCATAGGCCGGATCACCTCACTCTCGCGTCCGTTTGTCCGAGCGCGGCCGCCCGAACTGGTCCACAGGTGCCGTATTGTACCGGACCGCGTCCCTCGGCGGAAGCACCCGGGAGGTCGAAGTCGCACGAAATGACACTGCCGGAGGACGCGGTGGGTGCTCGTGAGTTCTAGACCCCGGCCTTCAGCTGATAGCGCCGACCCTTCTCGATCCAGAAGACTCCTGCGACGGCGCCGGGAAGGATCTCGATATTGCCTTCTCGAGCCTCGATGCGGATGATCTCGAAATCGCGATAGTAGACCTTCACGTTCTCCGAGAACTCATGGATGGTCGTCGAGCGGAGCGCTTCGTCGTGCACCTGGATCGACGTGATCAGGCTTAGGATGGCCCTGCCTTCTTGCACGATGGTCTGCATGCCGGATCTTGCCTCCCGTGTTCTTGCGTGGCTTTGGTTCGGTGGCTACCTGTCTCGTGCCTCGAAGAGCGTCTCGTTCAGTGCCCGGGCCTCACCAGTACGCAGAGCCCTGGTGAAGTTGGAGGCCGGGCGTCGAACAACGGGGACAGTGGTAGGAGTCGCCCTGTTCGACGAAGAAGACCTCGGCCGAGCAATGTGGACAGGTGAACTCATCGATGAGGATGTCGGCTCCGGTGAGGTCGACTTCGACGAAGCTCTTGCACTGGAGACATACGGCCGGCATGAAACGGCGACGGGGGTCGAGCACGCTCACGCCCCAGCGGATCTGCCGCGACTCGTAGCCGCAACTCTCACAATGGAACGTGGTCGACTCCCCCATGGAGCCTACCTCGTCCCAGAGTCAGGATCGAAAGGGTGATACCCCGAGCTTGTGGCAGCCGTACCAGTGACGACGCACGAGGAGATCCGAGGTGGGAAAGCCGGTGTCGGCCGATCGCTCTTCAGACTACTAGTCTTCCACCTGCACGACCTGACGGCCGCGATATGACCCACACGTCGGGCATACCCGATGGGAGAGTCGAGGGCTGTGACACTGCGGGCATTCGCCCACCGAGGCACCTGGGATCTGATGGGTGGCCCGGCGTTTGTCACGACGGGACTTGGAGGTCTTCTTCTTCGGAACGGCCACTGGGCGAGCCTTTCTCTTCCTTTGGGCGAAGCCGTGAATTATTACCGCATATGTAGTCCGTTTTCAAGCCCATGAGCGCCGCCCTCACGTCGATCGCGCGTCGAAAGGCGGTCCGGATGTCTCTCCGTTCTCCGCATCACCGAGGTCGAGACCGGCGAGCGGAGACCACCTCGGATCCGGTTCGACGACGTCACACGCGCACTCGGGGGATGCCGTGGGGTTCCCACAGCCGGGACACAACCCTCGACACGATTCGTCGCATAGGAGCTTCAGCGGGAGCGCGAGCACGAGGGCTTCACGGGCGAGAGCGGCCACATCTACGACGAAGTCGTCGATGAAGGCAGAGACTTCGGCCTCCTGCCACTCCTCCACCCGCTGCGGCACGTACTCCTCCTGCGAGGCCTGCACCTCCAGGACCGCCTCCTCGAGGCAGCGGTAGCAGGGACCGTAGACGGTGGCACGGAGGGAGATATCGAGCAGATATCCACCTCCGATCCTGCGAACGAGGACGTGGACGCCGTCACCCTTGATCACCACGTCGAAGGAGAGACCCCCAAGCATGACGGGTGCGATACCCAGAGAAAACACCCTCTCGACCGAACCGCCTGATTTGAGGGCGAGTTCGCGCAGGTCGAGGGTGTCGGGTGTGTGAGCCACGAGAAGGGCGGTCGTTACCGCGGCGACCTACTGTTCCCTCTGCGACCGTCCCTGAAGCCGTTCGCGGCCACGCTGGACCGCAGCGGTGAACTTATCAAGGCTGTTCTCAAGAGTCCCGAGCACTTCGTCGGCGTAGTCCTCGGCGCCGTAGCGGATCTCGCGGTTGCGGGCTTCCGCGTCCCTGACGATCTCTTCGGCTTGACGCTCCGCGAGACGCACTACTTCCTGCTCACTTACGAGGCGCACGGCCTCGTCTCGAGCCTCGCTCACAAGACGCTCCGCCTCTTCTTTCGCCTCGGAGAGCATCTCCTGGCGCTCTTTCACGATCCATCGCGCCTGCTTTATCTCCTCGGGGATGGTCGCCCGCATCTGGTCGAGCAGATCGTAGATCTGATCGCGGTCTATCATGACTTTATCTGTCATCGGAAGAGTACTCGCGCTGTGGACCAGATCATCCAGCTTATCGATGAGAACCAGCACGTCCATATCTCACGCCTCCAGGGACGAGTACACTTGCCTGAGCTTTTCGGCCACCAACGGGGGCACGAGGTCGTCGACGCATCCCCCGAAACGAGCGATCTCCTTGACACCGCTCGAGCTCAAGAAGCTGTACTCCGGAGAGGCCATCAGATACACGGTCTCGAGAGCTGGGTCGAGCTTCTTGTTGAGCTGGGCCATCTGGAACTCGTATTCGAAATCTGTGACCGCCCGCAGGCCTTTCACGAGGGAATCCGCACCGACCTCACGGGCCTTCTCCACGACCAAGCCTTCGAGCACCACGATTGATACGTTCTCCAAGTGCTTGGTCGACTCCTCCAGAAAACACACCCGCTCCTCCACGCTGAACAGGGGTTGCTTGCGGAATGCATCGTTCACCACGGCCACGAACACCTTCTCGAAGGTGCGGGCGCAGCGGGTGATGATATCCAGGTGACCTATCGTGACGGGATCATACGTCCCCGGGCACAGCGCGGTATCCACCCCGGTCAGACTCCTCCCCATAGATGGTGATGAGCGTCGAGCCGTAGCGACGACGGAAGACAACCGGCAGCGCGAGCTGCGATTCGGCTGTCGACGGCCCCTCTACGACAACGAGACCCCCGGACTCGAGCACTTGCGGCAGCACGGTCGCGGCGGCCTCTTCGACCTGCGCGAGCATTTTATAGGGAGGGTCCACAAAGAGCAAATCGAAGCGCTCCCCTTTGAGGACGAGTGTACGGAGAGCGGAGCGATAGTCGGTCAGGAGGACTTCCGCCACGGAATCGAAGTCGAGTGACGCGATGTTCTGCCTGAGAACGCCGGCAGCGCGGGAGTCGCTTTCCACGAACGTGCATGCATCAGCCCCCCGAGAGAGCGCCTCGAGACCCAGGGCTCCCGACCCAGCGAAGAGATCGAGCACCCGGAGGTGGTTCATGGCCCCCAGGGCAGAGAAGAGCGCCTCGCGCACCCGGTCGGAGGTGGGACGGATCGCCGGCCCCGGCATGACCCGTATGCGTCTGCCTCTTCGACTGCCCGCGACGATCCGAACGTGCCCTGGGCCCCTAGACATTGTCCAGCCAGGAAGTCAGACCGCCAAAACGCACCTGGGCGGCGTCGGCCAACAGGCGGTTCTGGGGTGACGACAGCTCGGGATCCCCCTCCAGCAGCGAGGTCGCCGTTCGTCTTGCCAGCGCGAGGATCTTCTGATCCCGGAGCACGCGAGCCACTTTCAGATCGCCCCACCCCGTCTGGCGCTCACCGAATACCTGGCCTTCGCCCCGTGCTCGGAGATCCGCCTCAGCCAGAGCAAAGCCGTCATTGGTGCGCGCGAATGTCTCCAGGCGTTCTCTCGCTTCGCCTTCGGCGGAGTCTGCGCCTATGAGGCAGTAGCCTCGCTCGGCCCCCCTCCCCACCCTGCCTCGTAGCTGGTGGAGCTGGGATATGCCGAATCGGTGAGCATCCTCGACCACCATGACCGTGGCGTTCGGCACGTCCACCCCCACTTCGATCACGGTCGTGGTCACGAGTGCGTCGAGTCCGCCGGCAGAGAAGGCAGCCATGACTTCGCTCTTGTGCTCGCTCTTGAGTCGGCCGTGGACGAGCCCTAGACGGTACGAAGCGAGGGGCCCTCCGGTGAGAGATCGGAAGGTCTCCGATGCCGAGGCCGCGGTGACGGCCACGTTGTCGTCTATGAGAGGACACACGACGAACGCCTGCCGGCCCTCGTCCAGCCGGGCTCGTACGAAGCTCCACAGGTCGTCCCTGTTGTCGTCGTAGAAGAGACGTGTGAGCACAGGCGTGCGCCCCGGCGGGAGCTCATCGATCACGCTCACGTCGAGATCTCCGTACAGGGTAAGACACAGGGTCCGCGGGATGGGAGTGGCCGTCATATGGAGTGCGTGCGGCCAGGAGTCGTCGCCCGACGGAGTGAACAGGGCGGCGCGCTGCCTGACACCGAACCGATGCTGCTCGTCGACCACCACCACTCGGAGGGCTCCGAACGCGACCTGGTCCTGTATGAGCGAGTGGGTGCCCACGACGACCATGGGTTCGCCCGCGGCGAGGCGTCTAACCGTGTCCCGGCGGGCCGCGGCCCGCGTCGAGCCCTTCAGGAGGGCCACCCGGATCCCGAGGGCTCCAAACTGTTCGCCGAGCCTGACCGCATGCTGATCCGCAAGCACCTCGGTGGGTACCATCACAGCTCCTTGGCCCCCCGCCTCGACTGCTCTCACCAGGCTGTAGGCGGCTACGGCCGTCTTTCCCGAGCCCACATCCCCCTGTAGCAGGCGCCGCATGGGGATCGCGCGCGCGAGGTCGCGGTCGACATCGGCCATGACCCTGGTCTGCGCTCCGGTGGGAGCGAACGGCAGATCGCGCAGGAATCGCGCGGCAAGTGTGCCGGGAGCGGGAAGCGCGACCGCAGGACGATCCGATTCCTCTTCCCGGCGGTGTTTCTGCAGGGCAAGCTGGAGCAGGAGCAGCTCCTCGAACGCAAGCCGCTTCCGTGATGCTCGAGCCTCCGAGATACTGGCGGGGAAGTGGGACGAGAGGAGCGCGTCTCTGCGTCCGGGGAAGCGGTGGGAGGCCACGACGCGCGAGGGCAACGGGTCGACGACGTGCTGTGCCTCGTCTCGACACGAACCCAGCAGGCTCCTGATGAAGCGCACGCTCACATCTCCCGACGCGGGATAGACGGGGATCAGGCCCAACGTATGGATGCCCTCAGACGGTTCGCCGGAACTGAGCAACTCGTGGCTCGTGACGACGAACGAGAGCAGCGTGCCGTAGCGCCGCAGGCTGCCTTTGAGAAGGACCTCAGGTCCGTTGGAGAAGGCATCGGCTAGGTATGCCTGGTTGTACCAGACGGCGCGCACGGTGCCGCTCTCATCGGCGACCAAGGCCTCCAGGACCTTCAGACCGCGCCTTCGGGTCGGACGGACCGCGATGGTCTTGACGGTCGCACGAACGGTGGCCTCCTCACCGATACGCAACTCCGCTACCTTGGCTAGGCGCACTGGGTTCTCGTGGCGGAAGGGGATCCGCTCGAGGAGGTCGGCCAGACTCCGGAGGCCGAGCGCCGCGAGTGCGGCCGACCGCGTCCGGCCGACTCCGCGCAGAGAGTCGAGCGGTCTCTCCAGACGACTCGGGTCGATCAGTCGCTTCGAAGTTGGCGGCAGTGCCGGCGCCTCCCCGGACGGGGAGGCCGGCCGTCCTAGGGGGAAGTGGATGCCACCTCCCCGTTCGCTCATTCCTCGATGAAGAAGAGGGCCACTGCCCCGGGACCGGCGTAGGTGCCGATCACGGAGCCGACTTCTCCCCGCAGCACCAGGTGAACGTCGCGGTCGGTCTGTTTGAGGAGGTCGAGCACCTCGTCGACCTTGTGGGGCGCGGCGGCGTGGGCGATGGCGACCGCTACGCGGGCACCGGGTGAGGTCTTCTCGAGGAAGTACTCCTGCATGGCGGCCATGGCCTTGCGCTCACCTCGCACCTTCTTGTACGTGTCCACGATGCCCTCGTTGAACGTGAGCAACGGCTTCATGCTGAGCAGGCTGCCCACGAGACCGGCGGCCTTGCCGATGCGACCGCCCTTCTGCAGGTACTCGAGCGTGTCCAAGATGAACACTCTGCCTGAGTCTTTTCGGAAACGATCGACGTAGCTCATGATCTCGTCGTGGGAGGTGCCCGCGTCGAGCATCTCCAGCAGCTGACGGGCGAGCAACGCTCCCGACTGGCTCACCATTCCGGTGTCTATGACCGTGATCCCCGTGAACTCCTGCTGAGCGGTCGTCGCACTCTCGAACGTGCCGCTGAGCTTGGAGCTCAGGTGGATGGAGTAGATGCGTTCGAACTGCGTGCGGAGTCTCTTGTACTCGTCCACGAACCTGGCCGGAGACGGCTGAGAGGTCGTGGGCAACGCGTCGGCGGTCTTCAGCCTCGCGTAGAACTCGGTCGGTTGGATGTCCACCCAATCGCAATAGGACGTTTCGCCGAAGTGAACGTTCAGCGGCACCATCGAAAGGTTCGGATCGGCGGCGAGCCCGGCACTGAGGTCCGCCGTCGAGTCCACGACTATCGCGGTGTTCGTCCTGTCCAATCTGAACTCATCCACCATGCCCATGACTCCCCCTTACCTGGTTTCGATTCGTGATGCCGGGCTACGGAGCTGCGCGTCTATTCGGCCGCCAACAGCAGCGGATACAGAGGCTGCCCACCCTCGTGGGCCTCGAACTCGGCGTAGTCGAACTCCTCGCGCAGACGGTCGACCGCCGCGCGCGCGGAATCCGCCCCGTCGCCCTCTCCGATGAGCGCCGTGACCAGTTCCCGATCCCCCGCGAGGAGTCGAGCTGTGACGTCGCGAGCCACCTCGTAGAAATCATCACCACTCGCCACGAGCTTTCCTTCGACAAGCCCGATGAATGCTCCCTCACGGACGTCGACGTCATCGACCACGCAGTCGCGCACCGCCCGAGTCACCTCGCCGCTGAGCACCTCCTCGAGGATACCGGTCATCTCGGCCAGATTCTCGTCGAGCGAGTTCTCAGGGTCGAAGCCCACCATGGCGGAGAGTCCAACCTGCATCGAGTGTGTGGGGAGCACAGCCACCGACTTCTCGGCAAGAGAGGCTACCTGCTCGGCGGCCATGACGATGTTCTTGTTGTTGGGCAGGATCAGGACCGCGGGAGCTTGAGCGGCGGCGACGGCGTTCATGATCTCCTCGGCGGACGGGTTCATAGACTGCCCCCCTTCGACGAACGGGCCCGCGCCAAGACTCTGGAAGAGCTCGCGCATGCCCGCGCCCGCGACCACCGCCACCACTTGCGTCTTCCCCACTGTGGCAGGGCGGAGCGAGGGGGCGGCGAGCCGGGCGTCCCTCTCGGCGGTCTGGATCTTCATATTGTCGATCGCGACCTGCAGCAGCACTCCGCGCGCGGTCGCCAACCCCAGGACCACGCCCGGCTCATCGGTGTGTACGTGTATCTTGAGCTGTCGGTCGGTGCCGACCACAAGCAGGCTGTCCCCGAGAGGATCGAGCTGTCTCTCGAGCTCGGGGCCGTCGAGGGCGACACCCTTGAGAAGGAAGGTGGTGCAGTAAGTATAGATGCTGTCGCCGTGTTCGTCGGCTGTGCTCTCAGCGATGCCGGGGATGCTGAAGAGCGCGTCCGCGGCGGCGCCCTCCTCCCCCGTTTCGCCTCCGACCATGCCCTCAATCATGACCATGAGGCCATATCCACCCGCATCCACCACGCCCGCGTCCGCCAGCACCTTGAGCAGAGTGGGCGTCCTCTCCACGCTCTTCCAGCCCGTATGTACGATCAGTGCCAGCAGTTCCGGGAGGCCTATGGTCTCCGGGGCGGCCTCGGCGGCCTCGGTCATCTCGCGCAACACCGTGAGGATGGTGCCCTCCACCGGCTTCCTCACCGCCCGGTAGGCAGTGTCGGTGGCGCGTCTGAGGATCTTGACGACTCCCGCCGCCGAGACCATCTCCATCTCGGCCAAGGCCTCCATCGCGCCCCTCACGATCTGCGAGAGGATCACACCGCTGTTGCCGCGGGCTCCCATGAGCGCGGCGTTCGTGACCACGTCGCATACAGCCTGACGCGGCAGGGTATCGTCGGCGTTCGCAAGATCCGCGACCACGGCCCTCACGCTGAGCAGAAGGTTCGTGCCCGTGTCGCCGTCGGGGACGGGGTACACGTTGAGATCGTTCACCTGTTGCTTCCGGGCTTCGATGGCTCGATGGCAGGCACCCACCAGGGCGCGGGCGTTGGCCGTCGTGACCGCTCTGAGCCTCGAGTCAGCTTCCAACCCTGACTCCCTGCACATGGATGTGGAGGTCGGTGACCGGACGGCCCGTCGCCCTCTTGACGTTGTACGCCACCTGGGACCGTACGTTCCCGGCGACCTCAGCAACATTCAGCCCGTATTCGACGATGACGTAGAGATCGATGTGGATACGAGCGTCATCTTGAGCCACGCGGATGCCCTGATGGAGCTTGTCCCTGGTGAGGAGGGAGCCGACTCCCCGGGCGAGGTTCGGCGCGGCCATCCCGACGACGCCGTAGCATTCGAGAACGGTCCAACCGACGATGTCGGCGATCGCCTTGTCTGTCACCACCACCTGCCCCGGGATCTTCGTGGGCTCGGTTCCGGCGACCACGTCCGGCTCATCCATGGCGTCGTCCCCTAGTCCGCGGAGGCCGGAAGGGGCACCAAGGCGTTCAGATCACGCAGGATCGATTGCGGGTCGAGGCCGTGCATGCGCGCACCGTCCTCGATCGACTCCATCATCGCACCCATGCAACCTATGCAGGCAAGGCCGTGGGCGGTGAAGACGTCCCTCGCCCGCGGATCCGCCTGGAGTGCATCCAGTATCGCCATGTCTTTGGTGAAGGTCGCCATACCCTCCCTCGTTGATCGTTCGATGTGGTGTGCTCATTGTATATCACGGCAGGAGAATGCCCCGAAGGTCATCGAATGACGGCGGGGTTGTCAACGGGGGCTTCGCCGGGGATACTATGCCGTCCCAGAGAGCGCGCTACCCCGGAGAAGGGTGAGGATACGATGTCGAGGATCTGTGCAGTGTGCGGCAAGACCCCAGGTTTCGGTAACAACCGGAGCCATTCCATGCGGGCGACGAAGCGCCGCTGGAATGTGAACGTGCAGCGGGTGCATGTCTTACTCAAAGGCAAGCCGACCCGGGCGTACGTATGCACGAAGTGTCTGAAGGCCCACAAGGTGCAGAAGGTCCTCTGATTCTCTGAGTCGCTGAGTCGTGAGTCACTGAGTCGTGAGTCGCTGAGTCGCTGACGGCGGCCGGCGGGGTCTTCGTCCCCCGGCCGCTTCTCTTGCTCTCTCCCGGGCCTTCCCGAGTACGGGGTCCTCTGGAGCCTCCCCTAAAGACCCGCCCCGCTCATCGCCCGGCCGAGGTTGGCCATCTCGAGGGCCGCCATTGCCGCATCCCAGCCCTTGTTCCCCGCTTTGGTGCCCGCACGTTCAACAGCCTGCTCGATGGTGTCGGTGGTGAGCACGCCGAAGATCACGGGAGTGTTGGAGTCGAAACCGGCCTTGGCCACTCCCTTCGCCACCTCCGCGGCCACGTAGTCGAAGTGGGGCGTCGATCCGCGGATGACCGCCCCGAGGGTCAGCACCGCGTCATAGCGGTCGCTGGCCGCCATGCGCCGGGCTATCAGGGGGATCTCGAACGCTCCCGGCACCCAGGCCACTTCCACCTTGACCGGATCGACCCCGTGACGGATGAGGCTGTCGAGAGCTCCCCCGAGCAGCTTGCTCGAGATGAACTCGTTGAAGCGACCGACCACGATGCCGAAGGCCAAGCCGTCCCCCACGAGATCACCCTCGTAGACGATGCCACCGTGCGTCTTGTCACTCATCTGTCTCTCCCTCCACGTGGATATCTTCGAGCCGTAGTCCCTGGTGATGCAGTATGTGGCCCATCTTGTCGGCCTTGGCCTGCAGATACGCGAGGTTCTCGTCGCGCGGAGGTATCTCGAGCGGCACTCTCCCCACGACCGTGAGCCCGTACCCGTCAAGACCCACGAGCTTACGTGGGTTGTTGGTCATGAGACGGATCGTCGTCAAACCAAGGTCGACGAGTATCTGGGCGCCGATGCCGTAATCGCGTAGGTCGGCCGCGAACCCGAGTTCTACGTTCGCCTCCACCGTGTCGCGCCCTTGTTCCTGCAACCGGTACGCACGAAGCTTGTTCAGAAGGCCGATGCCACGGCCTTCCTGGGCCATGTAGACGAGTACGCCCGACCCCTCGCGCTCGATGGCCTCCATCGCGGCCGCGAGTTGCTCGCCGCAATCGCAGCGCAGAGAGCCGAGCACATCGCCGGTGAGACACTCGGAGTGCACGCGCACCAAGACGTTCTCTTTGCCCGCGACATCCCCCTTCACGACCGCCAGGTGCTGCTCCTTGTCGAGAAGGCTTTCGTAACCGTAGGCTGTGAAGGTGCCCCACCGCGTGGGCAGCTGGGCGACCGCTCCACGAACCACGAGTTGTTCGGTGCGCCGACGGTATTCGATGAGATCGGCTACGGTGACCAGCTTGATACCGTGACGTTCGCAATAGGGGATCAGATCGGGCACCCGGGCCATCGTGCCGTCGTCGTTCATGATCTCGCAGATGACGCCGGCTGGGTTGAGGCCCGCCATGCGCGAGAGGTCGACCGCGGCCTCGGTCTGGCCCGAGCGCTCGAGCACCCCGCCCGCGCGGGCGCGCAGTGGGAAGACGTGTCCGGGTTGCACCAAGTCTTCGGGCCCGCTGCGGGGATCGATGGCCACCTGCACGGTACGCGCACGATCGGCGGCCGAGATGCCCGTGGTGACGCCCTCTCTTGCCTCGATAGAGACGGTGAACGCGGTCTCGAAGCGGGATTGATTCTGCCGGGTCATGGGGTGCAGATTCAGCTTGTCCGCTCTCTGCGGGGTCAGGGCGAGGCAGATCAGGCCACGGCCGTAGGTGGCCATGAAGTTGATCGCGTCGGGCGTCACGAACTGAGCGGCCATCGTGAGGTCACCCTCGTTCTCGCGATCCTCGTCGTCCACCACCACCACCATGCGACCCGCCTTGATCTCGTCGAGCGCCTCCTCGACTGTGGCGAACGGGGTTCCATCCGTCATGTCGGTTCTCCTTCCATAGCGAGCGGGATCTCCGCCCGCAGGTTCGTATCAGTCAAGGAGGCCCGCCTCCCTGAGCGCTTCGAAGCTCATACCTCCGGGGTGGGCGCTCCTGTGCCGGCCGCCTCCGAGCAGAGCCTGCCGCACATACCTCGCCAGGACGTCGGCTTCAAGATTGACCCGGCGGCCCACCCGCACATCCCGCAAGGTGGTCTCTTTCAGCGTGTGCGGGATCACTCCCACGCCGAACTCAGACCCTTCCACCTCGATGACGGTGAGTGAGATACCGTGGATGGCGACTGAGCCCTTGGGAGCCAGATACGCTCCCAGTTCCACGGGGAATGCCACCCGCAGGTGTCGCGCGATGCCCTGCTCGCGCACCGAGACGACCTCCCCCACACCATCCACGTGGCCGAGGACGAGATGCCCGCCGAGCCGGTCGCCAAGAGCCATCGCACGTTCGAGGTTGACCGCGGCACCGGGCCGTAGCTCACCAAGCGTCGTGGTGGCCAGCGTTTCGGCCATGCAATCGACTGCGAACTGGCTCGCGGCGGCGTGCACCACGGTCAGGCACGCGCCGTCGACTGCGATGGAATCGCCCAATCGCGTGCCCTGCGTGACCTTCTGCGCCCCGATGTAGAGGTGAGCGCCTTGGGCGCGCTTCTCGACTCGGAGCACGCTCCCCACTTCCTCGATCAGACCGGTGAACATCAGTACGGCTCCCTGACGTACCCGGTGACGCACACATCTACTCCGCTGGGAAGCATCTCCACATCCCGAAGCCGGAGGGCCGCGTCCATGTGCGGGTATCCCACCGAAGGCAGAGGTCCTGGAGCGGCGACGCCGCCGGCGAGAACGGGAGCCACAAAGGCCACGACCTTGTCGACGAGACCCGCGTCCCACCAGGCGGCCGCGAGGCGAGGGCCGCCTTCCATGAATACGCTCTGCACGTCCCGCGCGGCAAGCAGTCGCGCGACCTCGTGCGGTACGGGTCTACCGTCGGCTCCGGATGGTACCGCGACGACCTCGGCCCCCCAGGCCGTCACTTCGGATCGTCGGGAGGCTTCGACTCCTTCGGCACACAGGAGCAGTACCGGGCCCTCGGATGCGGTACGAAGCAATGCGGAACCCTGCACAATCCCGAGATTCGAGTCGATGATCACCCGCAGGGGTTGAGAGTGTACCGCGACTTCGCGGGCCGTCAGTTGGGGGTCATCTCTGCGCAAGGTGCCCGCTCCCACGACCACGGCGTCCGACTCCGCCCTCAACTCGTGTACGCGGCGCCGGCTGTCCTCGCCGGAGATCCACCGAGAATCCCCGCTCTCCGTGGCGACCCGTCCGTCGAGGGTCATGGCGTACTTATACGTTACGAAAGGCAATCCCTCGGTGACGTGCTTTCGGAACGGGTCGTTCTGGCGGCGCGCCCGATAGTTCAGATCTCCGGTGGCCACATCCACGGTGAGCCCCGCGTCCCGCAAGCGCGCCAATCCTTGGCCGTGGACCCAGGCAGACGGATCGTCGGCCGCGACCACGACCCGAGCGACACCCGCGTCGATCAGGGCTTCGGCACAGGGTGGAGTGCGCCCGTGATGAGAGCACGGCTCCAACGTCACGTATACGGTGGCCCCGGTCAAAGCGCCGTGGGTCAGGCCGCCCGCCGCGTCCTTCATGGCGACGATCTCGGCGTGGTCCTGTCCCGCCGCGGCATGGAAGCCTTCGCCCACCACGCGCCCCTCCCGTACGACGACAGCACCCACGAGCGGGTTCGGAGAAGTGAGGCCGCGGCCGCGCTCGGCCAGCGCCATCGCGCGTTCGAGAAAATGCCTGTCGCTCTTGTTCAGAGTCAAAAAAGAACCCCACGCGCACGGGGCCTCAGGGGTGGGTGGCGCACCCAAGCGCGCCGGCCTTCTTCCATCCAGACTTTCACTGTCGGCCCAGGAATCGCACCTGGTCGGCCCCGTGGGGCTCGCGGGCTGTCACCGCCGGTAGGGAATCTCACCCGTCCCTGAAGACCGTTTCTTTGATCTGCTCACGCAGACATCGGGGAATGTACCACAGCGCCGCCGCGGCGGGCAACAGACCGAGCTAGAGTACACTCGTGCGTGAGGCAACGAGCAGACCCGGGCGCGTCGGGGCGGCGCATGCCCAACCGGGGTCGGTCGTCTAGCGGCGCTCAGGTGCGGCGCTAGACGAGATGATCTCCTGCAGGACTCCGGCAGCCACGCCGGGGTCTCCCTCGCCGAAGACGGCCGATCCGGCCACCAGCCAATCGGCTCCCGCTTCCGCCAGACGTCGGGCGTTCTCGCGCCCCACTCCACCATCGACCTCGATAGCCACCCGCGGAGGCAGCATCTCCCTGAGGCGTCTCACCTTGTCGACCGTCTCCGCTATGAACTCCTGGCCACCGAACCCTGGGTTGACGCTCATCAGCAGCACGTAGTCCACGAACAGCATGGCTTCCTCTATGGCAACCAGTGGTGTGGCCGGGTTGACCACCACTCCGGGCGAGGCTCCGAGCTCTCTGATGCGGGCAAGGGTGCGATGGAGGTTGGGCCCTGTCTCCACGTGAACGCTCAGGGCATCCGCCCCGGCCGCGACGAAGGGTTCGAGGAACAAGTCCGGCTGTTCCACCATCAGGTGCGCATCGACGTACGCGCCCGACCGGTGCACCAACGGAGCCAAAGACGCCACCACGGCTGGACCGATGGTGAGGTTCGGAACGAAATGGCCGTCCATCACATCGAAGTGCACGAGCCGCACCCCGGCATCGAGTACACCCTGCACGTGATGACCGAGCGCCGAGAAGTCGGCCGATAGGATCGACGGCGCCAGAGATCTGGTGCGCAGCAGGGACTCAGGTATCGCCATTGTGTCCGCCTCCTCGCCCTTCGCCGAGCCCGCCGGCGCGATCCGACTCGATGTCGCCTTCCGCCACGACGCCGCGGTCCCACACGACGCCGCGGTCCCACACGATGTCGCGGAGCCGGGAGCCGTAGCCGCGCAAGAACTCCGCCGCCGCCACCCTGTTCTTCCCACTCGCCTGGAGTTCCAGTATCTCCAGACAGCCCAGGCCGCAACCGACGAACAGGCGACCACCCGATTCCCCGATGGCTCCCGGCCGGTCGCACACGGTCACGTCTTCGGAAGCGTCCCGCGGCCACGTGCGCCAGATCTTCAGTTCGAGGTCGCCCGATCGGAGTACGGCTCCCGGGCCGGGGTGGAGCGCCCGGACTCGATCATGTACGACTCGTGCGGGTGCGGTCACATCGAGTTCCCGGTCGCCGGCCGTGAGCTTCGCGGCATAGCTCGAGGGCCCCTGCTGCTCGACCCAGGTCTGGTCACCGCGGGATATCGCGTCGAGCACGTGCGCCGTCGCCTGCGCCCCCCTCAGGGCCAGCGCTCTCCCCACCGTGCCCGCATCGTCCCACAGTCCCAGGGACAGCGCCGTTGTCGCGCCGACCGGGCCCTCATCCAGGCCATCCGTCATCTTGATGATGCAGACCCCGGTCTGGTCGGCGCCATCCATGAGGGCTCGCTGGATGGGGGCGGCGCCGCGGTATGAGGGAAGGAGCGAGGCGTGGACATTGATGCACTCGAGGGTGGCGAGAAGGTGTGGTCTCAGAATCTGGCCGAACGCCACCACCACCAGAGCATCGGCCCGCGAATCGAGAATCGCTTCGACCGACTCGGGAAGGTTGATGTCCGCCGTCTCGAGGAGCGGCAGGTGGTTCGCGCGTGCCAGAGCGGCGACTGCGGACGAGGTGGGCTTCCGGCCCCGCCCGAAGGGCCGGGCCGGTTGAGAGACGACGAGCACCGGGCTCGCCCAAGCCAAGAGACCCTCCAGTACCAGAGCTCCGAAGTCCGGAGTGCCGGCGAACGCGTACCTCACGGGTCGAGAGTCTGGCGGATGTCCTTGAGCACCCGGCGACGCTCATCCGGAGACGTTCGGTCGAGGATCAGATGGCCTTCGAGGTGGTCGATCTCGTGCTGCATGATCCGCGCCAGGAGCCCCACGGCCTCGACCGCGACTGCGCGTCCGTCCATGCCGACCCCCTCCACCACCACACGCTCCGCCCTTGTGACCTCCATCAGGTGGCCGGGTACGGAAAGGCACCCCTCCTCAGCCGTCACGGTGCTCTTGGAGCGTTCGACGATGCGAGGATTGATGAGCACGTGGCGATCTTCGGAGTCGGGATCCCGCCAGACCATGATCCTCTTCTGTACGCCGATCTGGGGCGCGGCCAGGCCGATACCTTCTTCGCGGTCCATCACCTGGAACATCTTCTCCACCAGAGAAGTGAGATCCTCGGTGGGTCCGATGAACTCCGGAGCTCCTTGCTTGAGGACGGGGTCCCCGAAGATCCTCACGCGCTGATCAGGTGCGTAGTTCGCCGCCATCGTACCTACCAAGTCAGGTGAACCACAGCGGGTCCACGTCTACAAGGATATCGAGTCCGCGGCGGACGTACGGGCCGCGGTACCTCTCCAGAGCTCGAGCCACGACACGATGGGCCCTCTCCGAGCGCTGGTCGGCGACGACGATCTGTCGCCTCTCCCTACCTCGGACACGGGGCACCCGGGCGGGGCCTCGAACATCTTCCAGCTTCGAGCGGAGCTTCTCGGCGAGGTACTCGCCGCCCGCCTCGACCTTGCCTTCCACCGAGCCGCTCACCACGAGACGTATGAGGTCGCGGTACGGCGGGTATCCCAACCCCTCGCGGGCGACCAGTTCCTCCTGGTAGAACCGATACCGGTCCCGGGCGACAGACATTCTAATACAGGGCACATCGGGATTCCAGGTCTGCACCAGCACCCTTCCGGGCAGCTCGGCCCGTCCCGCCCGCCCCGCCACTTGGGTGAGAAGCTGATAGGTGCGTTCCCCGGCGCGGAAGTCCGGCAGGTACAGCCCGGTGTCCGCGTCCACCACCACGACGAGGGTCACGAGGGGGAAGTCGTGGCCCTTGGCTACCATCTGGGTGCCCACGAGCACGGCGGGAGTCGTTGAGGCGAACTGCTCGAGTATCTGGGAGACTCTGGTGCCGCTGGTGACCACGTCGGAGTCAAGTCGGAACAGGTTCTCGCGTGGAGTCACACGCATCAACTCGTCGACGACACGTTCAGTGCCGGGAGCTCCCCTTCTCAGGGCCGCCGAGTCGCAGGCCGGACAGATGCCTGGAACCGGAGTGCGTGAGCCGCACGAATGGCACATAAGCGCTCTGCTCGACCTGTGGTAGGTGAGCGACACCTCGCAGTGCGGGCACATCACGACGTGACCACACTCCTCGCACAGAAGGTAGGACGCGTATCCACGGCGGTTCAGGAGTACAACGGCCTGCTGGTCGGCCATGAGAGTCTCGCGCAGGGCAGCCGCCGCCAGTGGCGCCAGAACAGAGCTGCCGCTTTGCCTACGCATGTCGATCACTTCCACCTCGGGCAGCACGACTCCCGCGGGGCGCTGCGTGAGCTCGAGAGGGGCACCGGCGCGGTGGAGTATCTCGCACCCCGGCGTGGCGGTCCCGTCAACCAGAAGCCCGTCGCATTGCTCGACCAGACGCCGTGCCACCCAGCGCGCATCGTAGCGGGGCTCGTCGTCCTGCTTGTACGAGGAGTCATGTGCTTCGTCGATCACGACGAGACGGAGTCGAGGCACGGGAGTGAACACCGCCGAACGCGCGCCCACGACCACCCTCGCTTCGCCGCGCGCAGCGCGCTCGTACTCCCGCGCACGTCGTCCGGGCGATAGCCCGCTGTGCAACACGGCAACTCGATCTCCGAACCGCGTGCGCAGACGGCCGGCGAGCCGCACGGTGAGGGCGATCTCGGGCACGAGGACGATCGCACCGCCCCCTTCGGCCAAGACATCATCCAGGAGGCGCAGATACACCTCGGTCTTCCCGCTGCCGGTGACCCCCCAAAGCAGACGCTCGGTTCGGCGGCCGGCTCCGAGTGCCTCCCTCAAGGCCTTCAGGGCCGCCTCTTGCTCCTCGGAAAGCTCGAACGCCGGGTCGTCGGCACACTCGACTCCAGGGTTCTCCGGTGCGGCGCCATCGATATCCACGGCAGACGGGCGCGAGTCCTTCCGGAGGCGACCGCGAGCAACGAGGGCATCGATCACGCTACGGCTCACCCCCGCGAGTTCGCACAGCTTCGTAACAGGCATCCCGCCGGGTGGCACGTGATCCAGTGTCGCGCGCTGGAGGGCTGTGAGGGCCGGGACGTCAGCGGCGCCTGGCGAGTCGGCGGACTCTGGAGGCGCCGGCGGGTCGGCGGCCGAGGTTCCAGGGCACTGAGTGACCCAGGCGACAGTGGGTGGAGGCCGAAGATCCCGCAGCGCTAGGTGATGCGCCGGGATGACCGCCTGCAGACAGGCGCCCAGAGGCGCCAGATAGTGTTCCGACATGGCACGGGCCAGGGCCAGGGACGACCCACTCAGCCGGCGATCTCCCGGGACCGCGGCGCGCAGTTTAGAGACCGGTACCTCGCCGCTGCCCCCGATGGCCACGACCACCCCGTTGACGCTGCGCCGTCCGAACGGTATGCGCACGAGTGTTCCGACGTCCACGCGTGCCGTGTGTTCGTCGGCGACGAGGTAGTCGAAGCTCTCCCGTCCTAGGGACCGCACCTTGAGAACGGGTACGACTTGAACGACGACGGGGAGCGTGCCTGCCGCCCGCGTCACCTTCTTGGCGCTCGGCCGGCCCGACACCGGGACTATCCGAGGCCGGCTTCACTCCGCAGCGCCGCGGCTTTGTCGATGCGCTCCCACGTGAAGTCGTGATCCTCGCGTCCGAAATGGCCGTACGCGGCCGTCTTCTCATAGATCGGGCGGAGGAGGTCGAGGTCACGGATGATAGCGGCCGGGCGCAGATCGAAGTGAGTGTGCACGAGTTCCGTGATCGTGCCGGTATCTACCTGTTCTGTGCCGAAGCACTCCACCGTCACGCTCACCGGGTGAGCGACCCCGATCGCGTAGGCGAGCTCGATCTCGCAACGATCTGAGAGTCCGGCTGCCACGACGTTCTTGGCCACGTATCGTGCTGCGTACGCGGCCGACCGGTCGACCTTAGAGGGGTCTTTGCCCGAGAACGCCCCGCCGCCGTGACGACCGAAGCCGCCATACGTATCGACGATGATCTTCCTGCCGGTGAGGCCGGTGTCGCCCATCGGACCGCCTACCACGAACTTGCCGGTGGGGTTGACGAACAGTTTGGTGTCTCTGAACGACGGATCGTACAAGCCCTCGGGAAGCACCGGCCTGATCACGTGCTCGATCAGGTCGGGGCGCATGAGGGTATCGATGTCGATGCCGTCCTTGTGCTGGCTGGAGATCACGATAGCCGTGATGAACTCCGGGCTACCGTTGCGGTACCGCACCGTGACCTGACTCTTCGCGTCCGGCCGTAGATAGGGCATCAGGTCTCCGCGTCGGACCTCGCTGGCCCGGTGCACGAGCTTGTGCGCGAGGTGTATCGGCAACGGCATGAAGGCATCGGTATCCCGACACGCGTAGCCGAACATCAT
Source organism: Actinomycetota bacterium (assembly GCA_018830645.1). Classification (GTDB taxonomy): domain Bacteria; phylum Actinomycetota; class Thermoleophilia; order RBG-16-64-13; family RBG-16-64-13; genus JAHJSA01. The sequence goes on along the minus strand of JAHJSA010000050.1, from coordinate 42,356 downwards.
GCCCTGGTCTCCGGCCCCCTGGGCGTCGAGCGCGTCGATATCGCCGGGATCGGTGCGGTGCTCGAGGGCGTCGTCGACCCCTTGGGCGATGTCAGGCGACTGCTCGTGGATGCTGGTGATGATGCCGCACGTCTCAGCGTCGAACCCGTACTTGGCCCTCGTGTAACCGATCCGCGCGATCGTCCTTCGGGCGATCGCCGGGATGTCCACATAGGTTTCGGTGGTGATCTCGCCCGCGATGACCACCAAGCCGTTGGTGATCAGAGTCTCGCACGCGACCCGCCCTCTGGGATCATCGGCGAGCACGGCGTCCAGCACCGCGTCGGAGATCTGATCGGCCATCTTGTCAGGATGGCCCTCGCTCACCGATTCCGACGTGAAGAGGAACTCCCTACTGTTCAAGCGTACCTCCGGAGGCGCAGGTCCGGCCTACGCGTCGATTCCTACCATTTCGCGGCGGCCTCTTGGTCGGCTTCCGCGCTGCTTCTGGACTCCTGCTCGAACGGGATGAGCAGCTTGATGTCTTCGATTCGCACCACCAGGCTCTCGCACATCTTCGCGGGCGCTGTCGGCGATGCGGCCGGACGGAACGTCGCCTCCGTCAACACCAAGAACCTGACGGCGGCATCGTTGATGATGTCTGAGACCCGCTCCCTATAGCCGCCCGGCTTCGTGTGGAGCAACCCGCTGACGACGTATTCGTCGGTATAGAGCTTGACCCGGACGGGCACCGTGTTCACTCTGGTCGCCACGCGGAACCTCCGATCCTAGATGCGCGACTCACCGCGGTCGCGGAGCCGTTCCGCGAACCCGTCGAGCCGAACGATGTACCTCTCGTGCGTGCCCTGACCGATCAGTCCTGCTTCATCGTTCGCGGTCAAGGAGAATACCACGCGCCGGCCGTCGACTTCGCACACCACAGCCTTAGCGACGACCATCATACCAACGGGGGTGGGCGCGAGATGACGAACATCGATATGGGTGCCCACGGTCGAATGACCCTCAGGAACTCCGCCGACAGCCCGGATAGCGGCTGCTTCCATGAGCGCGATCATCGATGGGGTCGATAGCCCCTCGACAGCCCCGGACCCTACGGCCGCGGCTGTCATGGTCTGATCGACCCGCTTCTCGACACTACCCTCGTGTCCGATCGTGATATCGGAGTTCATTCGCCTGCCGTCACCCGTGTCGTGTCAGCGTTTATCGATCACCCGGCGAGCCTTGCCGGTGTGCCGCGGGAGGCTCTTCGGCTCGACGAGTTTGACTCGGGCGCGCACACCGAGATCCTCTTGGAGCCGATCCTCGATCTGCCTCTCGAACTCTACCAGGCGGCGCATCGCATCTGGGAAGAAGGAAGGCTCGACCTCGATCTGCACCACCATCTCGTCAAGCGCCCCCCTGCGATCGATCAAGATCTGGAAGTGAGGTTCGACTCCTTCGACCGCCATGAGGACTTCTTCGACCTGCGAGGGGAAGACGTTCACGCCTCGTACGATCATCATGTCATCGGTGCGGGCGTACACCTTGGTGTGACGGGCGAAGGTGCGGCCGCAGGCGCAGGGGCGATAGCTCACACTCGCGAGATCGCCCGTGCGATATCGCAGCACGGGGACCGCCTCCTTGGTGAGGGAGGTGAACACCAACTCACCTTCCTTGCCCTCAGGGAGCTTCTCCCCAGTCTCCGGGTCGACCACTTCCACGATGAAGTGATCCTCGTTGACGTGGAGCCCGTCTTTGAGGTAGCACTCTCCCGACATGCCCGGTCCCATGACCTCCGAGAGGCCGTAGTTGTCGGTGGCGCTGATGCCCATTCTGCGTTCAAGTTCTTCGCGCACCGCGTTCGTCCACGGTTCGGCACCGAAGAGACCTACGCGCAGCTCGAGGTCGTCGAAGCTGAACCCCATGTCCGCAGCCGCCTCAGCGATGTAGAGCGCGTAGGAGGGCGTGGACACGAGAACGGTCGTGCCGTAGTCGCGCATGATGGTCAGCTGGCGTCGCGTGTTCCCGGTGGAGGCCGGGATGACCATCGCGCCGATTCGTTCGAGGCCCGCGTGGAGACCGAACGCTCCGGTTTGCATACCGTAGCCGAAGGCGACCTGAGCCACGTCGTGCGGCCGCGCGCCCCCGGCTGTGACTCCCCGCGCGCACAGTTCGGCCCACGTGTTCAGATCGCCCCTCGTGTAGCCGACCACGGTGGGTCTGCTGGTCGTGCCGGTAGAGGAATGCACGCGCACCACGCGCTCGAGCGGCACCGCGAAGAGACCGTAGGGGTACGACTCCTTGAAGGCGTCCTTTGTGGTGAACGGCACCTTCTCGAGATCGTCGAGCGAACGGATATCCTGTGGTTTCAAGCCCGCCTTCTCCCACGAATCCCGGTAGAAGGGGACGTTCGCGACCGCCCAGCGCAGCGACATCTGCAAGCGCTTCGACTGAAGACCGCGAAGCTCATCGCGATCCATGGTCTCGTACTCGCGATTCCAGATCTGGTTCATTCGTTCTCCGTCCTAGACCCACCGCCGCCGCCGTGCTGGCCGAAGTAGATGGCCTGCACTTCAGGGTTGTCGAGGAGCGCTGACGCCTTGTCCTCGAGAACGACCCTCCCCCGCTCCATCACCATGCCCCTGTCGGCCAGCTTGAGCGCGATCCTCGCGTCCTGCTCCACCAGAAGCATCCCAAGACCCCTTGAATTCAGCTCCCGGAGCGTCGTGAAGATCTCCTTCACCAGGAGGGGCGCGAGTCCCATCGAGGGCTCGTCTAAGAGTAACATCTCGGGCTCGGCCATGAGGGCGCGCCCGATGGCGAGCATCTGCTGCTCGCCTCCCGACAAGGTACCCGCCTGTTGGCGCCGCCGCTCGCCCAGACGTGGGAACAGCGTGAAGACCTCGTCGCGCTTCTCGAGGAAGGGGCGACCGTCTCGCCGACGGCAGTAGGCTCCGAGTTCGAGGTTCTCTTCGACCGTCATCGATCCGAAGAGCTGTCTGCCCTCCGGTATCTGCACCAGACCGAGGCCGGCTCGCGCCTCCACGCTCGACCGAGAGAGCGATCGCCCCTTGAAGGTGACGGTGCCGCCCCATATTCCGATCAGCCCTGAGATGACCCTGAGAAGCGTGGTCTTGCCGGCTCCGTTCGCCCCCACGATGGTGACGATCTCACCGTCGCCGACTCTGAGATCGATGTCGTGGAGGATCTGGATACGACCGTACCCGGTGGATACTTGCGAGAGGCTCAGTTCGCTCATAGGTCTTCGCCCAGGTAGGCCTTGATCACTTCCTCATCGTTCCGGATCATCAGGGGCGGTCCCTCCGCGATCTTCTTGCCGTAGTCGAGCACCACCACCTCGTCGGAGATGTCCATCACGAAACCCATGTCGTGCTCCACAAGGAGGATGGTGACGCCGTCGTCCCGCACGCGGCGCACGATCTCGGCGAGCTGTGCCGTCTCCTCGTTGTTGAGTCCGGCGGCGGGCTCGTCGAGTAGGAGCACCGTGGGTTCCGAGGCCAGAGAGCGCGCGATCTCGAGCAAGTGCCGATCTCCCACCGGGAGGTTGCCGGCCGACTCGTGAGCCCGATCGCCCAACCCGACGCGCCGCAGCGCTCGAAGGGAGGCTTCGGATATGGCTTTCTCTTCGCGACGGTGCCGCGGGAGCGTGAGGAACGCGGAGAAGACCCCAGCGTGACTGCGTCCGTATCGCCCCACCTTCACGTTGTCGAGGACCGACATGTCGTCGAAGACCTTGCTGTGTTGGAAGGTGCGGCCCACTCCCAGGCGACTCGCCATGTGCGGCGCCAGCCTGCCGAGATCCTCGTCGCGGAAGAAGACGTGCCCGGAAGTGGGCCGGTCGATCCCGGATATGAGGTTGAACAGGGTGGTCTTTCCTGCGCCGTTCGGCCCGATGAGGGCCTTCACTTGCCCGTCGTGAAGACTGAAGGACACATCCTTGAGCGCTTCGAGACCTCCGAAGCGCTTGGTGACGTTCTCCACTCGGAGCAGGGCCATCAGGAACCCCTTGCCGGCCCAGGTCCAGCCGCGGACGCCGTTCGCGCCCCACCTAGTCGCTCACGCGTCTTCGCGACCAGGGTCTTGAAGCTCACCAGGCCTCCCGGCAGGAAGATCATGATCACGATCAGCATGACGCCGAAGACGAGGAGGGTGTAATCCTGGTTGTAGCGCTTCAGGTACTCAGGCAGCAGCACCATGAGCACCGATCCCCACACGGCCCCCCACACGTTGCCGAGCCCTCCGATGACCACCGTGGTCACGAGGATCACCGAGAAGGTGAGCGTGAAGCTCACCGGGCTCACGTACTGCACGTAGTGAACGAAGAAGCTCCCGGCGATGCTCGCGAAGACCGCGGAGACCATGAGCACCTGGACCTTGCGGAACGAGGTGTTCACGCCAAGGGACATGGCGGCGACCTCGGCCCGATGAAGCGCTCTGAGCGAGCGGCCGACTCGGGAATCGACCAGGTTGAGCGAGATACGCAACATCAACAACACCACCCCCCACACCAGCCAGTGGAACATCTGCGGATCGCCAAAATCGATGCCGCCGATGGCGAGCGAAGGGATGCCGCCGATGCCGTCCGTTCCGTTGGTGAGCCACTTGAACTGCACCAGCAAGATGTGGACGATCTCGCCAAAGCCGAGGGTGGCCATGGCCAAGTAATGCCCCTTGAGCTTCAGGGTGGGTACCCCGATCAGTCCGGCGACGGCCGCCGCGAACACGGCCGAGAAGAGCATCGCGAGCCACGGATCCATGTTCCAGCGGGTTGTCATGATCGCCGAGCCGTAGGCCCCGATGCCGACGAAGGCAGCGTGGCCCAGGGAGATCTGGCCCGCCTGGCCCATGAGCAGGTTCAGCCCCAGAGCGATCATCAAACGCGTGGCCATGAAGGCGAGTATCGAGAGGTAGTAGATGTTGCCGGTGAAGAGCGGAGCAGACAAGATGACGACGGAGAACGCCAGGAATGCAAGGTGACGGCGCAGGAAGACTAGTGCGGCCATGATCCTATGCCTTCTCGACCGAGCGGCCGCCGAACAACCCTTGCGGCTTGACGAACAGCACGATCAGCAGGATCAGGAACGCGACGGCGTCCTTGTAGCCGGAGGCGCCCGACATGGGAAGCGCTCCGATGGCAAGGGTCTCGAGGATGCCCAAGGCGAGACCACCGAACACGGCCCCCGCAGGGTTGCCGAGACCGCCGAAGATAGCGGCGGCGAAGCCCTTCAGACCGATGAGCGCACCTGAGCTATAGACCATGAAGCTGACCGGCGTGATCATGACTCCACCCGCCGCCGAGATGGCCGCGCTCATGCCGAACGACAGAAGCACCACCTTAGAGTACGAGATGCCCATGAGACGCGCGGCGCCCTGATTCACCGAGCAGGCTCTCACCGCCTTGCCGGTCAGGGTGCGCCGGTAGAACAGTTGCAGGGTCACAACGATCACCAAGGTCAGACCGAGCACCCACAGAGTCTGAGGCAGGATCGTCGCCTCAGACACCTTGATCGGTTCGTCCCCGGTGAACGGAGGAAGCGGCAGCGCCTCGCGTCCCCAGATGAGCATAGCGCCGGTTCGCAGCGCGAGCGAGGCTCCCACGGTGACAATGATCTGAGCCAAGATCCCAGCCGAGTGCAAAGGGCGGATCGCCAGCAGCTGGAACACCACCCCCACCGTAGCGACGATGGCCACAGCCCCTACGAAGGCGAGCGCGAGAGGAGCCCCCGCTTCGTGCAGACTGACGGCGGTGAGCCCCCCGAGCATCACGAACTCACCCTGCGCGAAGTTGATGACGTTGGTGGCGTTGTAGATGAGGGTGAACCCGAGCGCGGTGAGCGCGTAGATGCTTCCGGTCGTGACGCCGCTGAAGACGTATTGCAGGAACTGATCGAAAGTCACGGCGCCCCTACAGGCTCAGGGTTGGACGGGAGGAAGACGGATGGCGGCCGGCCGACGAGCGGCCGGCCGCCATCTCAGAAGCGGATGTTACTGCGGAGCGAGGACCCAGGTGCCGCCTTGGATCATCACGACTGTGAGATCGTCCGGGGTCAGGCCGTCATGGTCTGTGGGCGAGTAGTTGTACACGCCGTCAGGAGTGATGACGCCCTTCGTCTCGTTCAGAGCCTTCTGGATGTCGGCGGCTTCGGTGCTGCCGGCACGGTTGATGGCCTCGAGAACCAGGGTAAGACCGCCGAACGCGTGCCCGGCGAAGGTGGGTGGCGGGTTACCCGTCGCCGCCGTGAAGGCCGCCACGAACTGATCGACGATCGCCTTCTGAGCCGGATTCGTGAAGGATTCGGGTACGAGCAGGCGACCGGCTGGGAAGATCACGCCTTCACCGGCGTCACCGGCCAAGTCGATGAACGACTTGTTGGCGATGCCGTGGCTGCCCACGAACGGCTGGGTCATGCCGAGCTGCTTCATGTTCTTCGCAGCAATAGCAGGCCCTGGGTTGGTGCCCCAGACCACGACCACATCCGGAGACGCACCTTTGATCTTCGTGAGCTGAGCCGTGATATCGGTGTCCTCGGTCTTGTACGACTCGGTTGCAACGATCTCGAGTCCGAAGTCCGCTGCCCGAGCTGCAACGTCGGCCGCGCCGGAAGCGCCGTAGGCGTTCTCATCGTGGAGCACGGCGATCTTCGTGAGCTTCATGGTGTTCTGGATGTAACCCAGAGCCGCGCCAACGGCCAACGCGTCACGAGGCGGTGCGCGCCACGTCCAATCGATCGGAGCCTCGGTGATCTTGTTGGAGGCCGCGAGTGCCATCAGCGGCATGCCGGCGGCTTCGGTGATCGGCTTGATGGCCAGAGTGGAAGCCGAGATCGAACTACCGAGGATCGCGACGACCTTGTCCTGCTGGATCAGCTTGTTGACGGCGGTCACTGCTTCCGTCGGGTTGCTCTGGTCGTCTTCGATGACGATCTTGATCGGGCGTCCCAGGATGCCGACCTTGTTGATCTCGGCCTCGAGCATGACGAGCGCAGCGCGTTCAGGCTCGCCGAGCGGAGACGCCGGCCCGGTCGCCGACACTATGGCGCCTATTACGATGGGATCGCCGCTCGGTCCCGCCATCTCAGTGGTGGTGGTCTCCGCAGGCATCGTTGTTGTGGTCTCAGCGGCGGTGGTCGTAGTGGTCGTTTCGCCGCACCCCGCGAACAGAAGCATCGCGAAGGCCACCACCAGGGCAGCGACCAAGACTACGTGACTTCTTCTCATCTGTGTTCCCCCTTGTCGACTGTCTCCACCTGGAGCCGCGGTTCGGACCGCTCCAGCACTCTCACGCACGCCCTGTGCGCCCCTCAACCAACTGCTGCTGCCAGCCCAACCAACTATAGACGAGAACCCCCATCGCCTACAACGCCGGAGCCGCTCTACAGAACAACCGCGGCGACTCGGCGGGGTGATAGTGATCCTACTGCACGTCCGACACACACTCGAAGCCGCGCTCGGAGAGGAGGTCCTCGACAGCCTCCGTATCGTCCACACGAAGCACAACCGATTGCCGCGTGGTCAGATACAGGTATTCGATATTCACGCCGGCGTTCGACAGTATGCTCACCACGTTCGCCAGATCACGCGTGCCGGCCTTGATGAGGGCCGACACCACCCGGTTCTCCACGACCGTGAATCCGTGACCTTGGAGGGCTTGGCGTGCCTCGGCGCCCCGGGAACTCAAGATGCGGACGATCCCGTAGTCGCTCACCTCGGCCACGGAGAAGCCGAACACAGGGATGTCTTCCTGCGCAAGCGCGCTCAGGAGCTCGGCGATCCTCCCCTTCTTGTTCTCGAGAAACACGGAGAGCTGTCCAACCGACACGTTCGTCACCCCCACCCTGCGCCGGACACTATGGTCGACCGCGATGATTCTACGCCCGACGACACCCCGCCGCAAATCGGTTGGGTGGGGATCCCCTGTACGGACGTATAGGAGCGCTGCGGCCGGCGCGAGGATCATGGGGTACCATGACCTACTCGCAAGGCCTCCCGGGCATCGGCCGGCGGGGGTTGAACTTCAACAACGAGCAAGGGGGGGGACGAGCTCATGGTGGTACGCAGCGCGGTGGTGGCCGACGTCCCCGCGATCCAGAGACTCATCAACGGCTATGCCGACAGCGGCGTGATGTTGCCTCGATCGCTCCACTCCATCTACGGGCAGGTGCGCGACCACTTGGTGGCTCTCGAAGACGGGGTCGTGGTGGGCTGCGTGGCCCTTTCTGTGGTCTGGCAGGATCTCGCTGAAGTGAGATCGCTCGCCGTCGCCCAGAGCCACGGCGGGCGCGACATCGGCACCACCCTGGTGTCTCGGGCTCTCGACGAGGCCCGCACCCTCGGCGTGAACCGCGTGTTCGTGCTCACCTACGTAGAGAAGTTCTTCCGGCGGTTTGGGTTCCATAGCGTGGAGAAGTCCGAGCTTCCCCACAAGATCTGGCGGGAGTGCGTGCATTGTGTGCACTTCCCAGATTGCGACGAGACCGCTCTGGTGATCGACCTGGCGCCCGTCACTCCGGATTGAGGGCGGCCTCGGTATACGTCACCGAAGGATCCCACAGGATCCACTCCGTGTATCCGAGCTCCTCAGCGGCGCGGATCTGGGCCCGTACTTCGTCCGGTCCGTACGCGACTCCGTCCAAGGAGAAGTCCTGCAGCCATGGGCGCACGATCGCCCCGCTGCCGTTCAGACGGCGCCCGGAATCCAGCATGGCGAACCTGACCACCTCATAGGGACTGCTGTTGGGGTCCTTCAGGTTGTACGACCCGGCGTAGTAGTGCGAGGGGTAGATCATCGGGGACACGATATCCACGTTCCGAGCCACTTTCTCCACCTTCTGCCCGATGCCGAGGTCGTCCTTCACGTGCACGGTAAGACCGAACACATCCGCCGAGACCCACACACCGCGCTTCTCGAGCCTTCCGCGGGCGTACTCGAGAAAGCCGGCGATGGCGTCCTCCATGAGCCGGTCCTTCCCCGGGTAGACGGTATCGGATATCTTCCCGTCGCTGGGAAAGCGCACGTAGTCGAACTGGATCTCCCGGAAGCCCTTCGCCGCGGCGTCTTCAGCCACATCGATCAGATACTCCCAGACACGCTCGTCGTACGGATTCAAGAACGAAATCCCCTTGTAGTCCTCCCACAATCCCCCGTTCTTGCTCTGCACCCCCCACTCCGGCCTCTTGTTGGCCAAGCGGTCGTCCTTGAAAGATACGACACGGGCGATGGGGATCACCCCGTGCTTGTTCAGTGTCGCTATGAAGGCGTCGATATCCTTGATCCGCGGGTCTTCGAGCCCGAGCTCCTCGGCCAAGGGGATGTCGGTGTCGTATGCGAGGAACCCCAGGTCGTCCTTCACTTCGACGACCATGGCGTTGATCTCGGTGCGATCGCATAGGGCGAGCTGCTTGGCGAGAAGCTCTTCAGAGCCCGCGATCCAGCTCGATACATGGATGCCTTTGACCGGCACGTATCTTGCATCGCGGTACTTGATCGGGTCGAAAGCCACACTCACCGGATACCGCGCCCCGGATGAGGGCGCCGCTTCGACTTGGTGAGTGCTGTCGGTGCGCCCGAAGCCGGGGAACCCGACATCGAACCCGCCCCCTGCGACCCGGCTGCCCACGTTCCAGAACAGAGCGAAGCCCGCCAGGAAAGCCGCAACGGCGGCTATCACCAACACGATGAGGAGGGGGCCGGCCGCCCGGGGGCCGCGGCGACGGCCTGAAGTCAACAGCGTCTTCATTACGGGCGTAGTCTACCAGAGGCAGTGTCGGGTGGCCGCCCGAGCCGGCGCCGGGGTGGGCGACGCAGACAGGGTCGGGTGTGCGCCTGAGCCTCCGCCGGGGTGGGCGACGTCCACGGGTGATGCTAACCTGAGATAATCATGCGTACTGACAAGATAATCCGCTTCTTCATTGGCGCATTCGTCGTGGGCAGTCTGTTGGGCTTGGTGGGGGGCCTGGTCTTCGGAGGCCCGAGCTCTGCCGAGACGGCCAAGCGTGGCGACACCGACGCCACCGCGCCCGAGGCGGAGCCGGCCGAGGCTCAGCCGATGACGCCTGAGAAGGCCCGAGCCATCGGGGCGAACGAACTGGGCATGATCATGGTGCTCGAATACCACAAGATCGGCCGTCCCTCCACTGAGTGGACCCGCACGCCCGAGGACTTCCGCGCCGATATCGCCCTCCTATGGGACGAAGGCTACTACCCCATCAATCTCCGTGACCTCGCAACGGGCAACATCGAGGTGCCCGCCGGCAAGACACCGGTGGTGCTCACCTTCGACGACTCGAGTCCGGGCCAGTATCGGTTGCTCGACGAGGGCTCCATCGACCCCGATTCCGCTGTGGGTATCATGCAGGCGGCCGTGCGTGCCGGACGGTGGGTGTCGCGCGCGTCGTTCTACGTGCTCCTCGACGTGCGCCCGAGTGACCACGTCCTCTTCGGCCAACCAGACTACCAGACGGAGAAGGTGCGCAACCTCGTGTCCTGGGGCTACGAGATAGGCAGCCACACCGTCACCCATCTCAATCTGAAAGAGGCATCTCGGGACGAGTCTGTGAAGCAGCTCGCGGTCTCGCAGGCGACTATCGAGAAGATGGTGGGCTCGGGCTACTCAGTGGACACCATGTCCGTGCCGTTCGGCGCGTACCCAGAGGATGACGCTATTCTGGCAAGCGGCACCCACGAGGATGTCACGTATCGCTACCTGGCCGCGCTTGAAGTGACGGGCGGGTCGTCGCCGTCCCCCTACTCCACTGAGTTCGAAGCGCTGCACATACCGCGTATCGTAGTCGACGGCGCCTCACTTCGCGCCGCCGTCCAGCGATTCAAGGACAACCCCCGGCTACGCTACGTGTCGGATGGAGACCCTTCGGCGGTGTCATTCCCCGCGGAGGTGCCCGACGAGCTGGGTACGGCGCTCGCCGACCTCGGTCGCCCCACCATCACGTACTGATCCTCCGCACGGCCACACGCCGTCACTCTTCTGATGGCTAGTCTTCGAGAGTGACTACGCCGTCGCGCTCCACGACCAACAGGCCTGCGCCGCAGAGCCCGCAATCGACGTTCTGGCCCGGCTCAGCGGCGCCGACATGCAGGCTGACGTGGCACACGGGGCACAACGCGTCGACGTCGACCTCGGTTCCTTGAAGGGGCAACTTCTGCCCGACGATCTCCCAGAGTGGGTCGTACTTCTTAGCCAAGGGGGGCTCCTCTTATCCGTGTGCTCACAGGCGGCGGTCGCTCCTTCGGCCCGCCGCCGCTAGAGTCTCTCACACCGTCACCGGTTCACTCAAGCCGTTCAAGGGCACGTGAGCGGCTCCCACCGGACTCGCCACCCAAGAAGAAGCCCTTCCAGGTCCCCGGGTGTCCGGAGTGTGGTGCGCCTTGGTGTGAGAAGCCGAGGGGTGTAACCTCCTCACGATGATGATCCCCGTCCTTGATCTCGGAGTCTGTCCCTACGAGCCGGTGCAGAGACTCCAGGCCACCCTGCGAGACGCTGTCGGAGATCGGGCGATCCCAGGGGTGCTCCTCCTCCTCGAACACACCCCGGTCATCACTCTGGGTAGTCGGGGGTCTGACGCCGACCTGATCTGCGGGGGCGGCCTGAGCGGCCAGGACATCCCGGTGCTGCGGTCGGAGCGGGGAGGCGCTGCGACCCTCCACGCGCCGGGCCAATTGGTGTGCTATCCGGTGGTCCCCCTCCCCCGACAAGACCTGCGCGCGTTTGTCGCCGGCCTGGAGGCGACGCTGATCGACCTACTCGCGCCGCTGGGCGTCGCCGCCCAACGGAAGCCGGGGGCTCCCGGTCTCTACGTGAGCGACCGCAAGATCGCGTCCGTGGGACTGCGCTGTCGTCGCTGGGTGGCCAGTCACGGCACCTCGCTGAATGTCACGGTCGACTTGGGGTTGTTCGACCGCATCGTCTCCTGCGGCGAAGCGGGACTGGCTCAGACGAGCGTGTTGGCGGAGACGGGTGAGGCTCCACCGATGGATGAGCTGAAGAGCGGGTACGTTCGGGCCTTCGAGCGGGTATTCCCCTTTCGGGCCGGTCGGCTGGAGCGATCTGATCACCGAGAGGTGCTGGAACGACTCGGCGTGAATACGATGGAGCCGGACCGCAGTCGGTCGTAATGCCGCCGAGCTCCGATCCCTACTCGACCAAGCGTACCCGCTCGACTTCAAGGACCCTCGCATGCTCTCCGATGGTGGTGCTCCGACGGCGCCTCAGGCAATCAGACCAGGGACTCTGGTGCGCGCGGTAGGTCGGGCACGAAACGTCGTCGACCCGCAGCGCGCAGAGATGCTCAACACCGAAGAAGCACGTGGCACAGGAAGGACACGGAACAGAGGCGACTGACGAAGTTGCGCTCAAACCTACCCTTCCTTGTGATACGAGGTACCCGAAGACCGGACGTACCCCACCATAACGGCCGTCGAGGGTCGATGCAATGGGACGCCGGGCGGCTTGTCGCAAAATGCGGGGAAACTTCGCGCCGCGCACTCCGCATGCCACGCTCGACCGTGGGGTGAAGTAGAATACGGGCATGAAAGCGACGAGCCGACAGGATACGAGCTGCAACGCCGACCGCACCCAGCGCAAGCACTGCGTGTACTATCACGCCAAGACCGGCGTGTGCACGCGGGCCGTGAGCCAGGATACCTGGCAGGCGAAGCTGACGTCTCAGAAGGCGCGCTAGCCTCGCCCAGAGCCCCAGCCTGATGGCCGAAAGGGTTGGATGGCTCGGCGGAACCGGGAGGTCCAGACCATACGCGCCATCGGTCTGGGTGACGGGCGCCGGTGCACCCTGTCGAGGGCGCCGGCCCTGGACGAGCCCGAGTCGCTGCGTGAGATTCCGGTGCCAACGGCAGCGGAGATTCTAGTGCCCACGGCAGGATTCGAACCTGCGGCACCTGGCTCCGGAGGCCAGTGCTCTATCCCCTGAGCTACGTGGGCGTCCGGGACCGGGGTATTATACCGGTTCCGTCGCGTTCGACCACTCCCCGTAGGGGCCGCGCATGTCGCCCGGGCCCGTGAGCAACTCAGCCGGACCCTTCTCGGGATACGGTATGGCCAGGTGGTCGAGATCCGAAGGCAGGATACTCCGGGGGAAGACGGCGCGCGCCTCCTTCAAAAGATCCCTCGTGCTGTGCCTCGAGCTGACGTGCGTGAGCACGAGGGTGCCCACTCCCCCTTCAGCCGCGACGGTCGCGGCTTCGCGGGCCGTCGAGTGTCTCGTCTCGAGCGCGCGGGCACGCTCGTCTTCCGTGAAGGTGCTGTCGTGAACCAGGACGGTCGCCCCGCGGGCCAACTCGACGACGGCTTCACACGGACGCGTGTCGCCGGAGATCACAACGGTGCGTCCCGATCGAGGTTCGTCCATGACCTGCTCAGGCTCCACCACGTCCCCCGAAGGTAACACGAGCGATTCCCCACACTGCAGGCGTCGGAAATCGGGGCCGGGCCGCACACCCAGTTCCATCGCCCTTTCCGGGTGGAAACGACCCGGTCGACTCTCTTCCACCAACGCCCAAGCCAGACTCGGAAGCCCGTGGTCGGTCCTGGCCGCGCGCATGGTGTATCCATCGCCGTGCACCGCCGTGCCACCCGCTACCTCGACTATCTCAACCGGGAACCCGAAGCGCCCGAACATACGATGGGCGATCTGAAAGATCTCCTCCGTACCGGTCGGCCCGTAGAGCTCCAACTTCTCCTCTCTTGCCTGGAGGCTCAGAGTCTTCAGGAGCCCGGGCAACCCGAGATAGTGATCGCCGTGCAGGTGCGTGAGGAAGATCCGATCGATGCGGGCCAGCCCCACCGATCGCATCAGCTGTCGCTGGGTCCCTTCGCCGCAATCCACGAGAGAGCGCTCGCCGCCACGCACGATGAGCAGACCGCTGGGTCCGCGATCCACTGTGGGCACCGCGCCGGCCGTACCGAGGAAGACGAGTCGCAGATCCAACAGCTACGCGTCGATCACATCGGGTCCATCGACGATGCGCCGCACCGCCTCGGCGGTGAGTTCATGCGGGCTCTGCAGGAACTGAGGGTTCACGCAGCCGCGCCACGTATAGTCGACCGTGTACGCCTTCTCGACGCTGGTGCGGCACTCAGTCAGAGGGGCGCGTCGTGCCCGAAGCACCCCATAGAGGTCGGCTCGGGGCGAGGCGCGATACGGCGCCAGATCCAGTTCCGCGGAGTAGACGTTCTGTATGCACCCGAAGAAGGTGGCGCCGTGTTCGTCGATGGCGTAGACGTAGTGGCACCCGGACTTGAGGCAGTGCCCGGGAGCCACCACGCGCTCGCATATGACCGAACAGCCTCTACACTCGACGGCTTCGAGCCTGCGCAACCATTCCGGTGTGTCATACGATGCGCCCGCCATGCGTGGCAGTATACACGGGGCCCTCTCCAAGCAAACCGCCCGAAGCACTACCGGATCCGCCAAACCGCGCGTGTCCTACCCGCCCCCACCCACCACCACGTCCCGTCGGGTGCCTGGTACAAGACGCACCACCGGGAGACTCGCGGTGGAAGCCCAGCGTCTCACGGTGGGAGAGTCGAGGATCCGTCCGCTCTGGCCAAAGCGAACCTCTCCCGAGGTGAACACTCCGCCGTACAACGTGGTGCCCTCCAAGCGCACGCCGAGGTCACCTGCGAGAGCGACCCCGTACAAGTCTCCGAAGCCGGTGAGGTCCAGCGGCACGCCCCGGCCGCCCACCACCAGCACGGGGCACTCCGGCGCCGTCCCCTGCGCCGCCCTCAACTGGGGTCTACCTGCCAATCCCACTTCTGCGAGGACCACCCGACTCGACGACACGTCCGCCGCCTGCTCCAGCACGACCACCTGCCCCTCATCGAGTGCCCACGCCCGACCGAAGTCGACTTCCAGCGAAGAGGAGTGCGCGGAGAGAGGACTCGGCGAACGAAGAGACACGCGGGCCGGCGTCTCACCGCTGCCGCAGACCATGTCAGCGAGAAGACGGCCCTCCGCGGCATTCGCATTCGCCGCCACCAGCGCACGATCCGGCAGGTCGATCCCATCAGCCGCCCGCTCCAGGCGGGCCCGCACCTCGAGGGATCCGCCATCTACCGGTACGCCTGCGACAAGGACCATGCTGAACGGAGCTGCACCGGGCGACTCCTCGATCCGGGCATACGCGAGCCCCGGCACCTCCAAGGTGCGGGCGAGCGGCTTTTCGGTGGCGGCCCAGACGACGGAGGCGAGGCCCACGTCGGCCTGAGAAAGGGTTTGGCGAGCGAGTTCGTCTTCCACGATGAGGAGTCGAGACAGATCGGCCACGGTGGCCAGGGCGAGCGCCGTCGCGCTGAGACCCAAGCACATCATCAGTGTCGCGAGCAGAACGGAACCGCGTTGCTCCGACAGGAGACGGGGCTGGCATCGCCCGCGCGTCACATGGGCGAGGCGTGAAGGGCGAACCGCCCGCGGCATCGGGCGTCCTACCATCCGAAGCTCATTTCACTCGCGACCCCAAGGCGGTGTCTTCCTGCTGGCGAGCCTCCGATGATCGTCGCCGCAAAGCGCACCATGTCTACACCAGGCGCCTTCTCCGGGTACGTACTGCCGGCTACCGTGGAATCCCCCGATACCAACGTGAAGCTCCCGGAACTCACCCCCTCCAGCATGGTCTTGTGGTCGGAGAAGGCGCCATGTGACAGAGCAGTGGGTGGCAGGCCGGGCCACGGCCTCCGGCGTCGCATCAGCGAACTGCCGGCCACCTCCCACTCCACGATCTCGAGCGCTCCGGTGCGGGGATCGCGGGTGACGAAGACGACCTCGGTCGTTGCGGCTTGGAGAAGAGGGTTCGGCCCCAAGCCCGTCGCGCCTTCGGTGGTCGCCCCGCGAAGGTCGCGCTCGAGCCTGGCGGATGCCACGCGCCACGCGCCGTGAGCGATGGCCGATTCCTGAGCCGCCACCGCGGCCGATTGCAGTGAGATCCACAACGGCGCCACCCCCAGCATCAGAGTGAGCGACAGCGTCATGCACACCAAGACCTCAACGACTGTGAAGCCCCGCTCAGAAGAAGACATGCGTCACCGATCCGGGTTCGACAAGCAGGGATTGTAGTTCGCCGTCGCAGGACAGACTCGCGACGCCCGATGGCATGAACAGCGTCAGTGCGTCGCCCGTTGGCGCAAGGAGGCCCGGCAGGTTCGAGTCGCCCGGATCCAGTAGCCCCTGGCCCGGTATCCTCATATGGACCACAGCGACCGCCCCGCCTTCTCCGGGGCCGCCGCTGGAGGGCGAGGATGCGCCACCCAGCGACCCGGGACGAACCTCGGCCGTTGCAGAGCCCAACACCACCCGCCAGGGCACTCCCCAGCCCCCTCCCTGCTCGCGGGCCCGTATCGTGAGCACAGTGTCGCTCGAGTTCGCGACTTCCCCCGTGGAAGCGAGCGCCCTGCCTGTGGCGTCCACCGCGGAGCGTCCCGCAGGCCATCCGTTTACCCACCACCCGATCTCTCGGTCGCGGTCGCGGCGCCCTCCTCTCACCATCACCTCGACGCCGTTTCGAATCGGGGTCGCTGCAACGACGGTCACATCCGACCACCTCCACAGCCGTCGATGCTCGGAATCCGCATTCCCGGCAGTGGAAGCATCTTCGAGGGAGGCGCCCCACGAGTCGATCACGTGTTCCCGGAGCCGGAGGACGGCACTGGTGAGCGGCACAAGAAGAAGTGACACCATCGTGAGCGCCGCCAAGAGCTCGACGAGCGTAGACCCGCCCTCCTGCGCGCGGCGCCGAGTACGGCGCAACGCTCTCACCGGGATTCCCTTCGAGTGAGTCCGCTCTCCAGCCGCACCACCACCCTCTGCCCCTTGCCCTCGTCACCGAAGTACACGGAACCCGCTGAATCGGGCGACGCCGTCACGGGGACGAAGCGAACGCTCACACCACCCCCCCGCCGCCATCGCGATACGTTGGTACCTAGGCCGGAACCAACACCGGCGACGAGGAATCGCACACCAGTGCCACCATCAGGTGAGACCGTCAGACCTTCGGCGTCCCAGGCCACGGTGCGCCCCGAAGCCGAGGTGAGCGCGCCTACCTGTGCGGCGGCCGCGGCCGTCTGACAGATCAGCGCATTGTTGCGATTCAACTGCTGGTCGAAGACCGCGATCATGCTCGAGACGGGCAGAGCCATACATACGGAGACAAGCGCGAGTGCGACGAGCAGCTCGATGAGGGTGTGGCCCGGCTCGGCCTCAAGGTTCCGCGGGCGAGGAAGCAAGTGGAGGTAGGGCGACATCATGCCCGCACGATAGGCGAGTGAGATGCTCGAGAGAATCAGACTGAAGTAGGACTGTGGCGGCGGGGTGGCAGCAGCGGCGCCATGTCGTCGCTCTCGCCGGGTCGCTCAGCGGCCCCGCCTGAGATTCTGCCTGAAGATCACCACGTGGTGCTGGTGATGCCCTCGAGGACCTTCACTTTGAGATAGGTGACGCCGACCCCTCCCGAGACCCTCACTTCGATACCATACTTGTTGCCACTCGCGCTCACGACGGCGAGATCGAAGGTGTCCCAAGCCTGCCCGTAGAAGTCCATCTCCTTCTTCGACGCTTCGGCGGTTGCTGCTGCGGTCACCTGAAGGCTGCCGGCGTCCACGAGGTCCGCGGTAGCCACGCGCCACGCGATGTCCGGCTCGATCTTCGCGAGATCGGCCACGGTCAACACCGCGTAGTTCGGAGCATCGACACGGGCGCTCTCCACCACCGTCAGCGCATTCCTGATCGAGGCCAGCGCCGCGGTATCTTGCGCTTGGCTCCTCGTTCCCAGGTACGTAGGGATCGCGATGGCCGCGAGGGCGGCGATGATGATGATGACCACGAGAAGCTCTATGAGCGTGAAACCGCTCTGCTGGGGGTAGCCGGGACCTCGCTCACGCTCACCGTTTAACACGATACCCGCCGCACGGATGTCGGTCCCCTACGCGCGCCCAGAGCGGCTCGGGGACGAGGCCGCGCCGTATCCTTGCGCGATGCGGCAACCCACGTCGGCCGGTGTGCCGCCCGAGGCGAGCCAGCATAGCCACATTGCACCGTGGATGCAATCAAGTCTTCCCTCCGTGCGATGGCGCAGGATTCCTGGGGGCGAGCGCCACAAACGCCCCTGAGAGGGTGCCGAGCAGCACCCACCACACTCCATCGACCCCGATAGCGGTAACGGTTATCAGGGACTGCCCCATGTACGCCACCGCCGCCGCCCAGATCCCCGCCAGAGCCCACCTCTCGGCTGCTTCTTGGGAAGCCGCCGTGGCCACCCCCGCTCCAAGGTAGAGCACTCCAAGCACCAAACCGCTGAAGAGCACAGCGCCAGGGATGCCGGTCTCCACTCCCCACTCCAAGACGACACTGTGCGGCTTGTCGGCGATACGATCCTCGCCCTCGGCCGCATCGTAGCCCGCGGTCCGATACTCCTCGAACCGCGCGCCCATCAGATCGGGCCCCACTCCTAGATACGGATGATCTCTGATCATCTCGAGGGTGATGTTCCATATGGCCACCCGCCCGGCGTTCCGCCCCGCCCCGGGGTCGGAAAGGGTTTGAACACTCTGTGTGAGCATGGTCCTCTGAGCGGGCGTACCGACCCAAGCCAGCAGTCCGACCAGGGATACTCCCAGTACGGCAGCGGCGACCGCGCCCACGACCAGTCGAGTCAATGCTCTCGCCCGCAGGGCCGGCCAACACAAGGCCAAGCAGCCGAGCGCGAGCCCGAGCCACGCGGCTCTGGAAGCGGTGAGTCCCGTGACGCCCACGCCCAGTGCCGCCGCCGCCAACCACCAGCGGCGCAAGCGCCGGCCCCGATCCATCCACAAGCCGAGCGCGACCAAAGACGCCATCATCGAGTACGCACCCAGGAAGATAGGGTTGCCAAGAGTCGAGAACACCCTTCCACTTTCCCCTCGAAACGGCTCCCATACGAAAGGATCCGCGCCAAGCGACTGAGCGAAAGCATAGGCCCATACAGGGAGTGCCGCCAGAACGACGGCCGTCGCGAGCATCCGGGCCACGCACCGCACTCTGCCCGCTGAGACCGAATACGCAATCAAGAACAGCATGGCGTTGCCCAGCAGCATCAAGTAGCCGTCTCTGCGGATGAGGTTGCCTGTGACGGCGACGGTCGGATCCTCAGACGCCAGCGACGCCGCGAGTCCGTCGATGACGAGCACGCCGAGAGCCCACAGCGAGGGGCTGGCCCGCAACCTGAAGCCCCCAACGGCGACCGCCTCCACCAACAGGGCGAGGCCGGCAGTGAGGGCGATGCCCATCACCAACTGGTACTTGATGTCCCCGAACTTGACGAAGTCAAGGGGCCGCATCGCCCAGATCGGGAGGGAGACAGCGGCGAGGAGAAGGGTCACGAGGACTGTGTTAGCACCGCCCGACGCGATATCGGGCGAACAGTGGGTGGTGGGGCTTGTCGTGAGGTTACTCCGTATCACGCCATCCATCCCGCGACGGGCTTGTGCCGAAAGAAAAGGACCCCGCCGAAGCGGGATCCTTTTCGAACTCTAGGCCCACAGAAGTGCGCCCGGCGTCGCTTCCTACCAGCCGGTGCTGGAGATGGAACCGATGACCTTCACGAAGGTGGTGCCACCAGATGCGCCCTTGTTTACGAACACGCCGAACTTGTTGTCCGATTCAGACACCGAACCGATCGAGTATGTGTTGCTTGTGCCCGCGTAGTTCACTTGTGCAAGTTGGGCCAAGGCCGTTGCGTTGACCGTCGATACAGTTGCTGCATCCGCGAGGATGATGAAAGTCACCGACGGTTCGATCAACTGCAGAGAGGTAGTCATCGCTGCACTGTCCACGAACGTCTTCGAGTCCACGTACTGCGACTCCATGGCCGTCATCGCGTTGCGCACGAGCGACTTGGCCGACGCATCCTGAGCCTTCTGGCGCTGGCCCAGGAAGGTGGGGATGGCGATTGCGGCGAGGATGGCGATGATGATGATCACCACCAACAGTTCGATGAGGGTGAAGCCGCCTTCGCCCTGCATCCTCTTGCGGATTGCCTGCAACATGATTCCGACCTCCTTATGTAGAACACGACCGTATCTGGCGCGGCAAACGAAAAGGTCTGCGGCGCATTCGGCAAACCACAGACCTCGAGGGACCGGTGGCGGCTCAGCCGGCCTCTTGGGCCCTGGAGCTTTGCGTCCCACCCTCGCGGGTGGTTTGCCCTTTACACCTTACGACCCAAGTATTCCCGACTCGCTCGACTCTAGACAGGAAATGTATCTTCCGTGTTCATCGTCGCCGTCGTCTTGCGGGGTTCGGGCATACCTCTTCCCGGGTCTACGTTGCACGTATCGGCAGGATAGGCGCGCACTTGAGCGCTGTATCTACGCTCGATGGTGGGGATTGGCGCGCCACGGTCCTGAGGGCGGTCCCGAGGGGACGCCGTCGGGACGCCGCAACCCGGAGGGACGCTCCTAGCGGCTGAGGTTCTCCAGGAGGCGCGTAAGGACGAACAGACGGTCCTTGTTGTTCGCGATCGCGGTGTTGAAGGCATCTACATCCGCGCGAAGCTCGGCTGACTCCGTGAGCCTCCACCCGACGCCGTCAGGTTCCCCCACCAGCACGCCGCGCACCTCTAGCAGCGCGGCTGCGGCGGCGAGGTCCTCCGGGCGACGACCCAGATCGGCCGCCATGCGGTCGAGCGAGAGTGTCGCTTGCGGGTGAGCGGCAAGATAGGCGAGGATGTCCCACGCCTCGAAGGAGGTGACACACGAGTCTATGAATGCGAGGAACGCTTCCCTGCTCTCGTCCATCACCACGTTCTTGTTCCCCTCGTGTATGCGGATACGTCCGTCCCTTGCCCGGGCACAGCATCACGCTTCCCGGAGTCACGCCGAACACTATTCTAGTAAGATGAACGACGCATGTCGAGAAGTCGCCACAAGAGCGCAGCAACGATACTCATATGTGCTTCGATATCCCGATGAACCCACGGCCAAACATCCGCGTGTCGGGGCTCGTGCACCATTCGGGCAGATTCCTGCTGGTGCGTCAGGAGAGAGGCGGCAGTGGTTACTGGTTGCTGCCCGGGGGGGCGGTGGAGCGCGGGGAGACCCTTGCCGCAGCGCTTGAACGGGAGATCGAAGAGGAGTGTGGCCTCCGCGTACGGGTGGCCGACGCTCCGATCGGTCTCGTGGAGACCATCTCGCCCGACGGGGGACTGACCCGCCATCTGATCCAGGTTGTGCTGCTCGCGACGCCTGTCTCGCCCGAAGGCGACTGCCTGACGGAACCGCCTACGCCGGTCGCCGGCGATCCCGCCATCCGAGGGCTGTGCTGGGCCACGGCCGACGAGTCTCTCGGCCTGGACCTCCATCCGCCTATCCACGATCTGCTTCAGGCGTGGCTCGATGAACTCGGATCACGGTCAACTGACACCCCGATGACCTTTCGCGCGGCTGGGAGACGCTGGGCCGACGAATGACGCGTCATTCGAGCGCTTCGTACGTTCCAACAGACGAGAGGCTTCATATCTGGCCTCTAAACGCCCTATTCTACGGCGGCGCCCGGCGCGTGATGTTTCTCTCAAGAAGAGGTAGCGCTCTGCCGATGGATACACGGAGGGCCGTGCCGCGTTCGAGCACCCCTACCGCCGGGCAACGATCCGGGAAGGCTGGAATGGTGGAGGTTCATAGAGGGAATAGTAGATCGGAGTGCGGTTGGCACGAGCCCGCCCACACGTCCCGTCGGGCTGGCGAAGTCGCACCACGGCCTGTCCCCACTAAGCGAACCGGAGCGGCGATATGACACACATTCGTTTCCGAAACCGACGCGATGATGGTTCGCAGGCCGGTTTCACGCTCATCGAGGTCATGGTCGCCAGCCTTCTGCTCCTCATCGTGCTGGCCGGCTTTCTGCCGTTCTTCCTGAGCGGCTTGGAGAAGTCCTCGGCGTCACGCTTCAAGAGTGCCGCCACCAACGTGGCCAGGCAGAAGCTGGAAGAGATCCGCCAGCTCGACTACCGCGAGATCAAGGAGAACACGGCATCGCCCACCGATCCCACCAACCTGAGCAATCTGCTCGGCACGACCGCCGTCATGCGCGGCAACACCTATAACATCGCGTACTCGGTCGCCAACTCCACATCGGGTGGCGGGCAACTCAAGAAGGTGATCGTGACGGTCTCCTGGATCGGGAAGCCGGAGGGCGATCCCGCGGTCATTAGCACGCTCATCCACCAACAGTTCCTCGGGCCGCGGGGCTCCCTCCTCGAGTTCACGCCTGCCATCAACCTCACGCCCGACCCACTCGGCTCGCCCTTCCCCGTCGTGTCCGGCACCATCGTGGCGAAGTACCATATCGCCCGCAGCGATTGGGACCTCGTCTACAAGAACCTGAATCAAGTGGGCATGGCCGCCAAGAACGTCTACCTGAGACTGGACTTCGTCGACGACCAAGGCGCGAGGATCCAGCTCGGGAATCCCGCGCTGGAGTATAGGATCCCGTCTTCAACCCTGAAGCACACGTTCGGCGGAGACGGGAAGGTGAACGACATCTGGTTCGAGCACAACTTCGACAGCGCCACCATCCCCGACGGCTACTGGGACGTCGAGGCCCTCGCCTACAACGAGTACGATCAGCCGGGCAACGTCTACAAGATGAGGGTGCGCCTCGAGAAAGCCGCACCGAACGCCGTTGCCAGCTTCATGGGCCAGGTGGCCGACAACCAAACGATCCTGCTCAGCTGGGTCCCCGGTGCGGAGCGAGACCGTGTCTCTTGGGTGCTCGAGCGGCGCAAGCGCGATACAGCGGGCACGTGGAGCACCCCCTGGGTGACCGTGACCACGCTCCTCGGTACAGCGAACACGTACACCGACGTGGGCAGTACCGCCACCCTCAAGGACCCGTGGGGTACGACGGGCACCACCAACACGTACCAGTACAGCCTTAAGGGTATCGACATAGCCGGGAAGGTGGGCACGCCGGTCACGCTCCAGCAGCAGCTTCCCGCCGCCGCCACCGTGTCCACCACTACCACGACGTCCGGCGGCACCACCACCAGCACCGCCGCACTCTATTCCGTCAAGATCAAGAACAGCTCGCCCAAGCCTTTCAACCTCACTGTGAAAAACGCGAGCAGCGTGACCGTGTACACCGGTCAGGTCGCCAAGAACGGTGGGATAGTGACCATCAGCAACCTCCCGCCGGGCAACTACGCCGTAACCGCGGTCGAAGTGACCAACAAGTCGCCGCGCACCCTCTACACGACGTTCCAACTGCCTGCTCAGGCCGGCCTCCAAGTCTGGGACATCTTCTGATGGGAGTGTGAGTTCGTTCATGATGATGCGAGTATCCCGATCGATCCGTGCGCGCTCCAGCGCCTGTGGGGGCCAGGAGGGGGTGACGCTCGTAGAGCTCCTCGTGGTGATGATGCTCATGGTCGTGGTCATGGGCGCCGTCTTTACCGTCTGGACGCGGCTCGAGCACACCTACCTCTTCACCGAGGACGACATGCGCGCGCAGGAGCAGGCCCGCATGGCTATGGGCGAGATGGTCGAGTTCATACGCACGGCGCGGGTGCCCGCCTCCGTGGTCAGCGAAACCCTGGACACCCCGATACCCAAGGCGACTCCCGAAGAGATCTGGATCTGGACCGACACAGACCGTGACGCAGCCCACAGTCTCGAACTCGTGCGCTTCTACCTCAGCACGGTCGGGACCAACTCCTACCTCCTCCGCCAAGAATCTCCCAACAAAGACGGAAGCTTCACGGCGACCGCCGTGCGCGTGGTGAACGAGAACATAAGGAACGACCCACCGGGCACGGCGCTGGCCTCATTAACCAAGCCCTTGTTCAAGTACTACGACTCTGTCGGTTCGCAGCTCGCACACAATGCTACGACTCGTTCTGTTGACGTGACGCAGATCCGCGCGATCCGTATTCATCTCATGGTGGACATCGACCCCGACAGAGCCCCCGTGGTGCACGAGTTGACGTCCGTCGTCCAGCCGCGCAACCTGAGAACATACTGAGGCAGGAGGAACGCCATGAACGACCACCCAAGGGATCGAACATCTTTCGGGGCACGGCTTGTTCGCTCGGAAGACGGCTCGCTCGTCGTGATCGTCATGATGTTCGCCATGGTGTTCCTGGCCATAGGGCTCGCTCTGTTCTTCTTGGTGAAATCGAGCATCCTCGGGACCGACCTGGAATCGAAAGGGGTCAAGTCGTTCAACGTGGCTGAAGCCGGTGTGGACTACGGCATGCTTGACCTCAAGACGAAGTGGCCCAGCACGTCCGCCGATGCTCAGACGACCACCAAGGTCAGCGCCGTCACTACGGCCCTCCGCGCCGACTTCGACGCCACGAAGTTCCGCAACCCGACGCGCTCCCCGGCCGCCGACTTCATCAAGGTGCTGTACTACGACAACACCGGCCTCGCCAACCCTCCCACCTGGGACTCGAACGGCGACGGCCTCATGTACGTGGCCAGCGAGGCCAACGTGGATGACAGCCGTCACCGCATCATCATCCTCGCCGAACGCCAGGCCTGGTACTTGACCTTTCCCCTGATCGCCATGTACACGAGTTCGTTCGATGCCAACGGCCAGGGTCTGAACATCGATATCGACCCGTTGCAGACGGCGCCGCTTCCGCTCAACGGTACGTCCGTGCCCGCCTTCTACAACAGCCAGGTGGGAGCCAAGGGACTCGATCTGGGCCCCAACGTGGTGGCTAATCCGTCCGCCGCCGGTACGTTCGACAGCTGGGTGGCCTCCGGGCTCATGGGTTCGCTCAAAGGGATCGCGCAGAGCGAAGGCACCTACTTCACGACGGCGGCACCGGCAGCCACCCTTCTCTTCTCGGGCAACGCGGGTGGCAAGATCATCTACCTCGAGAGCCCCACCAGCGTGGTGGATATCTCGGGCAACACGCAGATCGGCTCGCGCGAGAACCCGGTGGTGCTGGTGATCGACGCGGGCACCCAAACGGTGGGGCTCGACCTCAAGGGTACCGGTGACTTCTACGGTATCATCGTGATCAAAGGTGACGCCATGATCCGTGGTACGGCCAGCATCTACGGCTCGGTGATCGTATCCGGCACCATCATCAACAAAGGGACAGGCGCCTCACCGGAGATCAACTACAACGGAAACATCATGAAACAGATCAACAGCGCCTACACGATCGGCGTGAGTATCGTGCCGAACACGTGGGAGGAGTACACCACTGCCAAGTAGAGCGGACGACTCGGACTCTCCCGCCCCGAGGTCAGCCGGTGCTGCCGAAGCCGCCTTCGCCCCGACTTGTCGAGTCGAGGTGTGGGGCGGCTTCGAATCCTGGAGTCTCCACGGCCTGCACCACGAACTGGGCGATCCGGTCGCCCACCGCCACGCAGAACGGGTCAGAGCCTGAGTTGAACAGGCTCACCCGCACCTCACCCCTGTACCCGCTGTCGATGAGACCCGGAGCGTTCGTGATCATGATGCCGTGGCGGAACGCCAAACCCGAGCGCGCCTGCACGAAACCCGCGTAGCCTTCGGGGATGCTGAGGGCGAGCCCGGTCCCCACGTCCCTTCGTTCTCCGGGTGGGATGGTCACCGCCTCCGCGGCATGGAGATCGGCTCCGCCGTCCCCAGGGTGAGCGCGCTGCGGAAGTCTCGCCTCCGGGCGAAGCAGGGTCACCTGTATCTTCACGCTGGTACCCCCTTTCGCCCGGGCTCGGGATCAGAGTCGCAGGGAACGCTCGATGCGCTCGACCGCTTCGCGGATGCGGGCGTCCGGCGCCGTGAGAGAGATGCGCACGAAGCCCTCTCCCGCCTCACCGTACCCGTTGCCGGGGGTCACCACGACGCCCGCCTGATCGAGTACGTGCGCGGCGAAGGAGGCAGAAGAATAGCCTGCGGGCACCGGGATCCAAATGTAGATCGTGGCCTTGGGTGATGGAGTGTCCAGACCGATGTGTCTGAGGGCGTCCACCAAGATGTCCCGTCGCCCCGTATACAGGGCGTTCATCTCGTGCACGAAATCCCAGGGACCGTTCAGCACGAAGGCTCCCGTCCGCTGGATGGCTTCGAACATGCCCGAGTCCAAGTTGGTCTTGAGCCGCCAGAGCGGCTCAAGGATCTCTCGACTTCCCACGGCGAAACCCACCCGCCAACCGGTCATGTTGAACGGTTTGGAGAGGCTGAAGAACTCCACGCCGATGTCCATCGCTCCGGGCGTGGCGAGGAAGCTCGGAGCCTCGTACCCGTCGAACACCAGTTCGCAGTACGCGTTGTCGTGGACAACGGCTATGTCGTTCTTCTTGGCGAACGCGACCACGCGCTCGAAGAAATCGCCTTCGACCACGCCCGCGGTGGGGTTGTTCGGGTAGCTGATGAACATCAGCTTCGCTCTTCCGGCGACTTCTGGGTCGATCGCGTCAAGATCGGGGAGGAAGGCGTTCTCGGGCAGCAAGGGCATGTGCACGGCCTCGGCTCCCACCAGGAGCGATGCCGCGGCGTACACGGGGTAGCCCGGGTCGGGCACCAACACCACATCACCGGCGTCGAGCGTCGACCAGCAGATGTGGGCGAGCCCTTCCTTGGAGCCGAGCAACGGGAAGAACTCCTTCACCGGGTCGATGGTCACACCGAAGCGTCGCGCCATGTAGGCCGCCCCCGCCTCGCCGAACTCGGGAACCCCAGCGTTCGAGGGGTACTGGTGATTACGCGGATCGGCGACCTGCCGCTGCATCTCCTCGACGATGTACGCCGGTGTAGGCAGATCGGGGTCGCCGATACCCAGGCTGATCACGTCGACGCCGGCCTTCTTCTTCTCCGCTATCTTCCGCTCGATCTCCGCGAAGAGATACGGCGGTAGACCGTCCATACGTCTCGAGAACCGCACCTAGACCTCCTTGAGCTGATCCATCGACGAACGGCACCCAAGTCCCGCCGGGCGGCGGGGCGAGAGGTCGCCCGCACCGTTCCCTCGCACCGTCTCCTGTTCCTGTGCCGCCCACCCGAGTCGATCGAGCATACGGCGGCTGAGTTCACCGGTGAACACCGCCTCAGCCGACCCGGTCTTCACCACTTGCAGGTCGTCCGCCACCTCGATCTCGAGGGTGCCGCCCGGCAGATGCACCGTCACGGGACTCGTGGCCAACCCCAAGCGTACCGCGGCGACCCCCACAGCCGTCGCCCCGGTGCCGCAGGCCTGGGTCTCCCCCACTCCCCGCTCCCAGACCCTCATGGTGACCAACCCGTCGGCCTCAGGCCGGATGAACTCGACATTCGTCCGTCGGGGAAAGATCGGATGCGTCTCGATACGGGGGCCGATCTCCTCGATCGAGACGGAGCCCACGTCGTCCACGGGGATGACGCAGTGTGGATTGCCCACATCCACAAAGGTGAAGCGGTACGAGGCGCCGTCCACCTCCAGGTCGCGGGCAACCACCTCATCAATCGGCTCCCAAGCCGTCGCGTCGATGGCGGCGCTCTTCAGTCGGGCGACTCCCATGTGCACCCGGACCCTGCCGTCGGTGAGCACCTGTGGTCGGATAGGGCCTGCGAGCGTCTCTATGACCGCCTCTCCGGCACCGATGACCCCGCGCTCCTGCAAGTAGCGCGCGAACATGCGGATGCCGTTGCCGCACATCTCGGGCTCGCTGCCGTCGGGGTTGAAGATGCGCATGCGGGCGACCGCACCTTCCACGATGCCGGTGGGCCGGCAGTGGATGAGAAGGCCGTCGGCCCCCACACCGAAGTGACGGTCGCAGAGGAGGGCCGTCTGGGAAGGCGACGGCATCCCCGGAAGCACGTCCTCTTCCAGGATGATGTAGTCGTTCCCGAGACCCTGCCACTTGGCGAAACGCATACGCCTAGATGTCCTTTCTATGTGCCGTCGAGAGGACGCGCGCCCGCCGCGCTTCGGCCAAGATGAGAGCGGCGCTCTCCTCGGCAGTCCGGCGGGAAGTGTCAATGATAACAGCGCCTTGTAGCTTGCGCATCCAGGTATCCTGCCGGCGGACATACTTGCGCGTGGCCGCCGCCAACCTCGCGACAGCTTCGTCGGCCGAGATCCCGCCGTCCAGGAAGTCGTCGATCTCTCGGTACCCGATCGCCCTCTCGACGCCTCTGCGCTCACGGGACTCGCTCTCGCCGCTCATCGGGGCCGAAGCGGCGACTCTCGCGCGATGCGCCTTCACTTCCTCGACGGCGCCTCCCTCGAACATCATTCGTGCGCGGTGGTCGACCCGGCGGTAGAGCGACTCGCGGTCCATGGTGAGGCCCACAAGAAGCGTGTGATGATAGTAGTCGGGCGCCCAGAGATCGCATCTTCCTGACCACCTGCGCTCCGGAGACGACATCAGCACCTCGAGAGCACGCACCAACCGTCGAGTATTACTTGGATGGATGGCACCGGCCGCCTCGGGATCGAGCGAGGCCAGGCGGCGGTGCAGCGTCGCGGCGCCTTCCCGGGCCGCCCGCTCTTCGAGGCGGCGCCGCAGCGCGGGGTCTCCGGGTGCGGGCGCCGACAGGGGCGCCAGAGCGGCCCGCAAATACAGGCCCGTACCCCCGGCGATGACGGCGAAGCCGGTGCGAGAGAGGTCTTCCTCGAGCAGGGGTCGGGCCCTGCGGGCGTACTCGACCGCACTCCATTCCACGTCTGGGTCGGCCACGTCTACCAGCTCCTGAACCACCCCAAGGGTCTCCCGCGCCTGGGGCTGGTTGGTCAGCACCGGGAAGCCGCGGTACAGCTGCATCGAGTCGCAGGAGACGACCCGCGTGCCCAATTCCTGGGCCACATGGCAGGCGATCGCCGTCTTACCCACGCCGGTGGGGCCGAACAGGGCGATAACGAGGTCGGCGCGTCGCTCGGGTGGATGCTTACTCATTGGGCGCCCGGCTCCGAAGCGGGTACCCACTCAGGAACGGGCGCCGACTCCCGAACGGGTGTCGACGGAGCCGGGGCGGTGCCGCTGAGGCTGGTGGACGAAGCGCGCTCGATCCTCACCTCGACGAGGTCGCCGGGCAGCACGATGCCGACGGCGCTGAAGTTGACGACCTTGTGCGTGCGGGTGCGACCCATCAGGGCGTCGGGGTCGCGTCGGCTACGGCCTTCAACCAACACCTCCACCTCCGCGTCCACGAGTAGCGCGTTGCGGTCGGCCCCCAAGCGCTGAGTCGTCTCGACCAGACGGCGCATCCTCACTTCGAGCACCTCCGGATCGATGCGCCCGGGTAGTTCGGCCGCCGCCGTCCGGCTTCGCGGAGAGTACTGGAAGGTGAAGGCTCCGTCGAACCCGACCGTCTCCACCAGGCCGACCGTTTCCTCGAAGTCGCGTTCCGTTTCCGAGGGGAAGCCAATGATCAGGTCGGTGGTCAGGGCGAGTCCAGGGATAGCGGCACGGAGACGGTTGACGAGATCTAGATAGGCGGCGCGATCGTAGCCCCGCTTCATGAGATGCAGGATGCGATCGCTGCCCGATTGCACCGGCAGATGGAGGTGCTCGCAGACCTGTCGAAGGCCTGCCATGGTCTCGATCAACGCGGGCGACACGTCTTTGGGGTGGGAGGTCATGAAGCGGATGCGCTCGATGCCGGCGACTCCAGAAAGGGCTTCCAGCAGAGCGGGGAACCCGCCGCCACCCGCCCGCGATGCGGGTTCGAGGCCATACGCGTTCACGTTCTGGCCGAGCAGGGTCACCTCGCGCACTCCCTGCCTCGCGAGTTCCCTCGTTTCTTCGACGACTTCGTTCCGGGGGCGGCTCGCTTCGGGGCCCCTCACGTAGGGCACGATGCAGTACGAGCAGTAGTTGCTGCAGCCGGTCATGATCTGTATCCAGGCGAGTGGACCGCTCTGCCGCACACGCGGCAGTTCGGCACTCCACATGCTGGTCGACTCGTCGAAAGCTCCCACCTGGCGGCCGGTGGACACCCGCTCATCCAGCAAGGCAGGAAGAAGGTGAAGGCTCTGCGGACCCACCAGCACGTCCACATAGGGGTGCTCCCGGAAGAACGCCGCCTGCCTGCTCTGGGCGAGGCACCCGGCGACGACGACGAGCCTCCGCGGATCGTCGGCCTTCAGGCGGCGAGCATGGCCAAGATGCCCGATGAGGCGCGTGTCGGCCTTCTCGCGGATGGAACAGGTGTTGTACAACAGGACGTCGCCTCGGTCAGGGGTATCCGCCGGTTCGTACCCCAACCCCTGCATCAACCCAGAGATACGCTCGGAGTCGTGCTCGTTCATCTGGCACCCGAAGGTGCGTAGATAGTAGGTGCGGCCGGTGCGGTGGGTGTGGACGTGCATCGCTCGCGGGGAGCCCAGACGGAAGGCCGGGTGCACGAGGGCACCGGGCCTTCCGTCAGAAGCTCTTACTTCGCGTAGTCCACCGCGCGGCTCTCGCGGATCACCGTCACCCGGATCTGTCCAGGGTAGTCGAGCTCCTGCTCGATCTCCTTGGCGATCTCACGACATAGCAGGACGGCCAAGTCGTCGTCGACCTCTTCCGGCTTCACCATGACCCTGATCTCGCGCCCCGCCTGGATGGCATACGACTTCTCCACGCCCTTCTTCGACTCGGCGATCCGCTCGAGCGACTCGAGGCGCTTCACGTAGGTCTCCAGCGTCTCCCGGCGCGCGCCCGGCCGGGCTCCCGAGACCGCATCGGCAGCCGCGACCAGCACCGCCTCCACAGTCTGCGGCTCCACGTCGTTGTGGTGCGCTTCGATGACGTGCACGATCGCCTCGGATTCGCCGTACCGCCGGGCCAGATTGGCGCCGATCACCGCGTGAGAGCCCTCGACCTCGTGATCGACGGCCTTCCCGAGGTCGTGCAGGATACCCGCCCGCTTGGCAAGCTTGGGATTGGCGCCCAGCTCCGCTGCCATGATGCCGGCGAGATGACCCACCTCGAGCGAGTGTTTCAACACGTTCTGACCGTAGCTGGTGCGGTACTTGAGGCGGCCGAGCAACTTGACCAACTCCGGAGCCAGACCGTGGATATCGGCCTCGAAGGTGGCCTGTTCCCCGGCCTCCTTGATGTCGTTGTCCACTTCGTCCCGGGCCTTGGAGTACATCTCCTCGATCTTGGCGGGATGGATCCTCCCATCGGCCACGAGTTTGGTGAGTGTGAGGCGCGCGATCTCACGCCTTACCGTGTCGAACCCGGACAACACCACCGCTTCCGGCGTGTCGTCGATGATGAACTCGATGCCGGTGAGGTTCTCGAGCGTGCGGATGTTCCGACCTTCCCGCCCGATGATCCTGCCCTTGAGATCGTCGGAAGCCAGCTGAACCACGGAGACAGTAGTCTCGGCGACGTGGTTGGCGGCCGTTCTCTGGATGCACAGTGACAGGACGTTCCGAGCACGGCGATCGCCTTCGCGCTTCGCCTCCTCCTCGACCGCACGCACCAACTTCGCCATGTCGTGGCGCACCTCGTCCTCGGCGCTCTTCAGCAGAAGATCCCTGGCTTCGGCCTGGGAAAGGCCCGACACGGCCTCGAGGGTACGTGCATGCTCGGCCTTGAGAGCCTCCACCTCCTCTTGAGTCTTGCGAAGGCGAGTGTCACGGTCGGCCAGAGACTGCTCCTGCCTGGCGACCTCCTTCTGCTTCTCGTCGAGGGCTTCATCTCGCTGCAGTACCCGCTTCTCTAGCTGAGTCAATTCGTGACGGCGTTCTCTCAGTTCCGCTTCCGCCTCTGTGCGAAGGCGGTGTAGCTCATCCTTGACCTCGAGCAGAGCTTCCTTCTTGGTTGCTTCTGCCTGTCGATCGGCGGCCGCGAGAACCTTCTTGGCCTCTTGCTCAGCGGAGCTGATCTTGGCCTCTCCAACGTACTTACGAAGAAGGTATCCGGCTGCCACACCGACGACGGACATACCCAGGGCCAAGAGGACCCACAATTCGTTCATCGACTCTCCAGTCCATGTCGCGGGACGGCTGGTGACGCGCATCAAGCTCGTCCGACGAAGGAGACCGGTCGCGGCCATAGAGAAAGCCGAGCATCGCCCGGCCGTCGGTAGGTCCTCTCATTCTTCTCGCGCTCTTCGAGCTATCAGCGAATCGCGGTGGCGCACACCAGCAGAATCTGCCCGATGGCACCCCTCAAGAGGATCAAGAGCCGATACTCGTCGATGACCTCTGCCACGAAATCGCTGATTACCAGGAACATCTATCGCTACGAGTGGACCTAGCCGAACCAGTGCCAACCCTTCGTCGGTACACCGGTTAGTCTACCGGTTCTGTGAGAAAAGTGTCAAGAAACCTGTGGATATCTTGCGGCTCGTGCAGACTTCGGTCTTCAAGACTCGTCCTGCAGCTTCTGCTCCACGCTCCTGATCACCTTGTCGATCACCGAGCCCTGGTACCCTCGACGCCCGAGGAGCCCCGCGGCGCGGCGGCGCGCCGCCACGGGGTCGGTAACCATGAGTCGACCGAACTTCCGTCGGACTTGGGAGGTGAGCTCTTCGAGTTCCCCCTCCGCCGAGTCGGATGATGCCTCGAGCGCTGCGTTCAACGCGTGCTCGATGACCTCCGTCGCGACGCCCTTGAGCCTGAGTTCCGCGCGAATCCGGCGCGGGCCCAGGGCTCGCCGGCGGGATGAACGCACGTAGCTCTCCGCGAATCGGGCATCGTCGATGTACCCGAGAGTTCCAAGCCATTCCACCACGCCATCGACGACCTGCTGAGTATATCCGTAGCGCGTCAGGCGCCTGCCCACTTCGGCGCACGACCTCTCCCGCGCCTCGAGGTAGCGGAGACCGCGCGCCCGCGCCTGGCTCATCTCCGCCTCCGCTCGAAGTCGCTCCAGCCCCCTCTCGTCGACGAGGGCGCCTGCTCTCAACCCGTGTTCCACGACGATCTGGGCGGGCACGACGATCGCCACTCCACCCACGAAGGTCAACTTCACCCG
This sequence comes from Actinomycetota bacterium, assembly GCA_018830645.1. Classification (GTDB taxonomy): domain Bacteria; phylum Actinomycetota; class Thermoleophilia; order RBG-16-64-13; family RBG-16-64-13; genus JAHJSA01. Next base: position 9,468 of record JAHJSA010000050.1, on the reverse strand, counting down.
TTCACCGTCGCCCTGCCGGGAGTTCAGCGACTCGATGACAGCCGGCACCTCGAGATCATCGAGGGAGCCGGGGCGTCCCGCACCACGTTGCCGTTCTGGACGACTGGGGAATCCGGCACTCAAGTCACTCGGCGGCCGCGGGGGCGACCTGGACCGGCGTTCCCGGGGTCTCGGCCGGCGTCTCCGGGATCTCGACCTCCGGCTCCGCCTCGATCTTCGGTTGATGTTGAGCGAGGATCTCCGAGCGCAACTTCTCGAGCAGTGGACGGTCCGCCTTCAGAAACTGCTTCACGTTCTCTCTGCCTTGACCCAGGCGCAGATCGCCGTAGCTGTACCATGCACCGCTCTTCTGGACGATCTTGTGTTCGACCGCCATATCGAGCACCTCACCCTCCACGGAGATGCCGAAACCGTACATGATGTCGAACTCGGCCTGTTTGAAGGGAGGCGCGACCTTGTTCTTGACCACCCGCACCCTTACGCGGTTGCCAACCGCCTGATCGCCGTCCTTCAGCGTCTCGATACGGCGGATATCCAGCCGGACCGAGGCGTAGAACTTGAGCGCCCGACCTCCCGGCGTGACCTCGGGATTGCCGAACATGACTCCGACCTTCTCGCGCAACTGATTGATGAAGACCGCCGTCGTCTGGGTCTTGTTGATGGTGCCGGCCAGCTTCCTGAGCGCCTGGCTCATGAGCCGAGCCTGGAGACCCACATGCGAATCGCCCATCTCGCCTTCGATCTCGGCGCGGGGCGTGAGGGCGGCGACCGAATCGATCACGAGGATATCGAGAGCCCCACTGCGTATGAGCAACTCCGCGATCTCGAGAGCCTGCTCGCCATTGTCAGGTTGAGAGAGGAGAAGATCATCGACCATCACACCGATCTTCCTGGCGTACATAGGGTCCATCGCGTGCTCGGCGTCGATGAAGGCGGCTTTCCCGCCCGCCTTCTGAGCTTCAGCGATCATGTGGAAGGCGAGAGTGGTCTTGCCGCTGGATTCAGGGCCGAACACTTCTACCACTCGGCCGCGGGGGACTCCACCGACGCCGAGCCCCAGATCGAGACCCAGGGACCCCGTGGATATCGCCGCAACGCGGACCGACGCAGCCTCGTCGCCCATTCTCATTATTGCGCCCTTGCCGAACTGACGTTCGATCTGGCTCACCGCCATGTCCAGGGCTTTGTCTTTCTCCACGTCTCCTCCTAGCCTCGTTGGCTCAACTTCGACTCAGTGCGATCCGCTCTACGACTGTGTAGACGGGGCCCTCACGGCGCAGCTCGCTTCGATACAGGCACATGGACTCTACCGAGAACACGCTCCTGGGTACATCGGACATTGGTCCGACCTCGACAGGCCGTCGCGAGCGGGCGATGGTCAGATGAGGACGGAAGGCGCGGCCCTCTCGCTTCATCACACCCGCCGACTCGAGCCGGCCCATCAGCTCCTCATACAGTCCTTCGAACACCTGCTCGGGATCGTGAAATCCGAGCGCCACCACCCGCGCTCGGCTGGGGGCTGGCAGGAACAGGAAGCCGTCAAGCTCGGGAACCCCGCCCTGAGCGCCTTCGAGCCCTACCACGGATTCTCGAGCCGTCTCCAGACTCCCTTGCGACACCTCACCGATGAAGGCCAACGTCACGTGCAGGCGCTCCACTGGGGTATGCCGCCACCCCGCTCCCACGAGCAGCGATACCTGTGCCCCCCTCACCACGTCGACGACGCCAACGGGCGCGGGCAGGCCCACGAATAGTCGAGCCCTCTCAGCCTCCACCCCTGGCTCTCTCCTCCACTTCGTCCGCGCCCTCAGCCGGCACCCGAGGCTCCTCGGACGGCCTCTCGGGCATGTACAGGCGTTCGCGCGCCTTGACGAAGTAGTCGATGCCGCTCCAAATGGTCAGAACGACGGCGACCATCACCAGGTACCACGAGATACGCCTACCGGCGAGTTCCACCGCCGGATCGAGGATCACCGCAAGGATGGCGGCCATCTGGCCGGCCGTCTTCGCCTTGCCCCACTTACTCGCCGGGATGATGACAGCTTCCGCCGCCGCCACCATCCTCAACCCCGAGACCGCGAACTCCCGAGCTATTATCACCATAGCAATCCACGCGGACAGCTTCTGCAGTTCGATGAGCGCCAACAGGGCGGCAGAGACGAGAAGCTTGTCGGCGAGTGGGTCGAGGAACGCCCCGAGGACTGTGATCTGGCGGCGTCTGCGCGCGAAATACCCGTCTAGGGAGTCACTGGCCGCCGCCAACCCGAAGACCAACGCGGCCAGCAGAGCACTCAGTTCGTCTGCGCGAGCCTTATCCGCGCCGAGCGGAAGACTCCCCAGCAGGAGCACCATGAAGACCGGGATGAGCAGTATACGGAAGACGGTGATGGAGTTAGGCAGGTTCAATCGCATCCGGCTCCGCCACCAGGTCGTGTCCGATCGCCTCCGTGACGACCGCTTGTACCGCAGCCCCCACGCCCACATCCGGGGGCAGGCGCCCCGACAGATACGTCACGCCGTCAACATCCGGCGCCTGACCGCGGGTGCGTCCAATGGCGACCACACCCTCGGGAGCGTCTGCGTCGGCCGGCGAATCGATCAGCACTTCCAACCGCTCCCCGACACGAGCCCTGCAGGCCCGCTCAGCCGACTCCGCGAGTATAGCACTGACGTATGACATCCTTTTCCGCACCGTGAGGGCCGGGGGCCTTCGGTCCAACGCGGCCGCCGACGTGCCTTCCTCCGGACTGAACGCGAAGGCGCCGGCATGATCGAAGCGCGCGACCCGCAAGAAGTCGCCCAGCGCCGCCACGTGTTCCTCCGTCTCCCCCGGGAAGCCCACGATGAACGTGCTGCGCACCGACACGTCAGGCATGATGATTCTAGCTCTCTCGAGCAGGTGCAGGTAGGTCGCCGCGTCGCCGCGTCGCCCCATGGCCCGGAGAACGTCCCGGTGAGCATGCTGGAAGGGGATATCGAGGTAGCGACAGAGTTTCGGGTGGAGGGCCATCATCGCCAGGAAGCGGTCGTCCACGTGCTCCGGCTGGAGGTACATCAGGCGAACTCGGAGCACACGCTCATCCTCGGAGACGAGCCCGACGAGTTCCAGCACGTCCATCCCGTCGCACCGCCACAACGTGGTGTCTTGGCCCACGAAGACCAGTTCGCGGGCTCCGGCTTCGAGCGCCCCTTCCACCTGCTCCATGATCTCGGACAGGGATAACGAGTAGTAGGGACCCTTGATATCGGGGATGGCGCAGAAGCTGCACAGATGGTCGCACCCGTCACTGATCTTCACGTACGCGTGGGAGGCGCTCGGACTGGCTATGATGCTCGCTCTGCTCGAGGCGGGAAGCGACGGGTCCAGGCCTGCCGCTGCCGAGCCGGCTTCGGCCTTCAGATTCGCGGCCAGTGCTCCGAGATCCGCGAGACCGTACCAGCCGTGGACTTCAGGGAGTCCCTCCTCAAGCTCTGGCCGGTATCGTTCCACCAGACACCCCATGACGTGAAGGCGCGCCTCGGGATAGCAGTCGGCAGCCTCGAGTATGGCCCCTATGGATTCTTTTCGGGCGTCTTCGATGAAGCCGCACGTGTTCACCAGAAGGTGGCTTGCCCCGGCTGGGTCCTCTACGACGCGGATCCCCTCGGCCTTCAGGCGGCGTGTCAACGCCTGACTGTCGGCCTCGTTCTTGGGGCACCCCAGCGTGATGATGTGAACGCCCGGGGCCGTCGTCAACGGCCACCGCGGTTCATTCGTCCCGCCTGATCCCCGACTCCCTCACGAGAAAGTCGCCGTACGGCTCTGGGACTTCGAGTACCAGACCGTCGACGTAGAGGACCACCACCGAAGGATCACCGATGCGGAACCACAACCCCTCTCCGCTCGAATACGTGAGCTCCTCGCCCTCGGTGAGGGTGCCGGAGTAGAGCGTGCGGCCTTCGGCCGATCCTTCGCGGATCACGACCCAGCAACGGTTCTGGGTGACCCTCAAAGCCAAGTCGAGCGTGTCGGGAGCCCGATCCGACGGCGGGTCGAGCGTGGCGGCCGCCACCGTGACCCCCGCCACCGCTTCGTCCGGTGCGTTCCCGCTCTCACCCTCGGCGGTTGTCTGCGTGGTGGATACACTCTCCGGATCGATAGTGGCCGGGCCCTCGTCGCCGCCCCTGAAGACCAATGCCAGGATCACGATGATCGCGAGTGCCGCGACCGCGACCACCACGTAGTTCGGTTGTCGACGAGGCGATCTCGTTCGAGGTCCGGAGGACGTGCGAACGGGCTGCCGCACGACTTCCTGCCTATCTGGCTGCCTCTGGGCGACGTACTCCGACACCAGCACGTTGGCGTCGAGCCCGAGGAAGTCGGCATACGTGCGCAGGAAGGCCTTCACGAACGTGGAGCCCGGAAGTGTTTCGAAGTCGTCCTGTTCGAGCGCGAGCAGGTACCGCCCCCGGATCTTCAGCGCATCCTCGACGTCCTTCAGGCTCATGCCCTGACGGATGCGCGCTTCGCGCAGAGTATCGCCGATCTCGAACATCAATGGGTGTCTCGGCGGCCGGTCAACGGCTCGAGGAGTCGGGCGAGGCACGACGCATCATCAGCGACGTTCTCACCCACGTCGAAGACGAGGGCGAAGTCTTTCCCCGAGATGGAGGAACGCTGATAGAGAGGATCGTAGTATGACTCAAGAAGCCCCCGCACGACATCGTAGAATCTACCATCATCGAATGCCTCCCTCAAGGTGGCGGTGATCGCCGAAGGCAGCCGGGCACCGATGGATCCGAGGCTCTTTCGGAAGCGCGAGACGTCGGAGCCGTCCCAAGTGCCGGGCGAGTATTCCTCCATGATACGCTCTGCGCGCTTCTCAAGTGGCGACGCCACCAATACCGGGATACCGCCACGAACGAGCTCGCCCACGGAGCGAGGCAGAAAGAGGCGCCCGATCCTACCGCCTTCACCCTCCACCACGATGTAGTCGCCCTTGGGGCGTCCCAGCGCTTCGAGGAGGAGCGCGTCGAAGTCCTTCTGGGTGCGAACTCCCGGTTGGTTCAGGCCGCCGAGGAGCGATCCCCGGTGCAGGGCGAGGCCCTCGAGATCGACGACCCAGGGTTTCATCGTGCTGCCTTCAACGTCGACGAGCGCGCGCAGCAGCGCCGTCTTCCCCGACCCGGTGTGACCGTAGAGGGTGAACACCGGCCGGTCCGGTCGCCACGCCTCGAGGTCGTCCAACACCATCCTGCGGTACGCCTTGTAGCCGCCTTCCACCTGAACGGCTTGCACTCCCACCAGAGCCAGCAGCAGCACGGCGTTCCTGCTGCGTTCTCCCCCGCGCCAGCACATCACGGCCGGGCGACGGCCTCTGCCGGCAAGAACACGCAGGGTGCGCAGGTATCCGGGCAGTCCTCCGCTGATGAGATCCACCGCGATCATGCGGGCGGTCTGCGCCCCCCGTTCGCGATAGGCGACCCCCACCGCGGCCCTTTGCTCGTCGCTGAGCAGCGGCAGGTTCAGGGCCCCAGGCACGTGGCCCTCGGCGAACTCGCGCGGAGACCTCACGTCCACGAGCGCGTAGGAGCCATCGACCGCCTCTCTGGCCGAGATGGAGGGAGCGACAAGAGGTTCGACTCTCACTGCTTCGAGTACGGCTTGCCGATGGCGTTCGGCGGAACGGCGCGACCCATGGCGCCGGCGAGAACCACGATGGTGAGCACATACGGCAGCATCAAGATGAACTCCGGCGGCAGGTCGATCACCTGGGTGCGCAGCTTCAGGGATTCCGCGAAACCGAACAACATGGACGACAGCCAGGACCCCATCGGCGTCCACTTGCCGAAGATGTTGGCCGCCAAGGCGATGAAGCCCCGACCGCGGGTCATGTTCTCCGAGAACTGGGAGACGGCCTCGAGGCTCAGGTTCGCGCCGGCCAGACCGCCGAGCGCGCCCGAGATCAACACTCCCAGGTATCGGATCCGGTACACGGAGACGCCGACGGTGTCCGCAGCCTTCGGATGCTCGCCGACCGCGCGCATACGCAACCCGATAGGGGTTCTGAAGAGGACGTACTGACCGACGATAGCCGCGACTATGGCCATGTACACGATCGGGGTGTGGTCGAAGAGGACTTGGCCGAGAAACGGGATGTCCGACAGCAGCGGTATGGGCATGGGATCGAACGAGGCCACGCGGGGGCTTGCCCCCGCGACGCCGAAGAACGCCTGGGTCAGGAAACCAGTCGCGCCCAGAGCCAGGATGTTCAGGGCCGCCCCGACCACCACCTGGTCCGCCCGGAGGTGGATGCTCCCGAGCCCGTGCAAGGAGGAGAAGAGCATACCCATGGTCACCGCGCCGACCAGGCCTATCCACGGCGCCGTCGCTTCTCCGAAGCCCCACGCGGCCATCGCGTAGTAGGAGAACACCGCGCCGGAGAAGGCGCCGACCAACATGATCCCCTCGAGCGCGATATTGACGACACCGGTCCGCTCGCAGAAGGTCCCCCCGATAGCCGCGAGGGCGAGAGGAGTCGAGATCCTCAGCATCGCCTGGTAGGTCGAAGGATCGGTCAGGATGGCGGCTATGACCTCGAAAGCGTGGGCGATGTCCATCAGGCCCCCTCTCCCTCGAGGTCGCCTGGGAGCGAGGCCTGGGCGGCCGCCAGCCGTTTGGCCCTCCTACGCGACACGGCCTTGACGATCTCTTCCGCGGCCACGAGGAAGATGATCACACCAGACAGGACATCGATGATATCCACCGGGATGCCCGCCTGAAGCTGCATGCCCGCCCCACCGTTGCTGAGCGCCCCGAACAGCAGGGCAGCCGGAATGACTCCCAGCGGGTGGTTCTTGGCGAGCAGCGCCACGGTGATCCCCGTGAAGCCGTACCCGGCCGAGAAGCGGTCGAACACCCTGAAGTGGAGCCCCAGTATCTCCACAGTCCCCGCCAACCCGGCCAACGCCCCCGAGATCAGGAGGGCGTAGATGACGTTGCGCCGGATGGAGACTCCGCCGGACTCGGCCGCGAAAGGGTTCGAGCCCACAGCCCTGACCTCGAACCCGAGGGTGGTGCGCGAAAGCAGGTACCAGATGAACACGGCCACCACGACAGCGAGTATCACCCCGAGGTGGAGTCGGGTCGGGTTCCCGAAGATGAACGGGAACGCCTTATCGAGAGTGAGGAGCTTCGCCTCATCGGTGATGCGGTTCGAGGCCGGGATGGTGGACCGTTCGTCCATCAGGACGTTCTTCACCACGTAGGACGTGAGGTAGAGCGCGATCCACGACATCATCATCGTTGTGATCACTTCGTGCGCGCCCGTGGTCGCCTTGAGGACCCCCGGCAAGAAGGCCCACGCCGCCCCCACCACCGACCCCGTGATGAGCAGGATCGGGACGGTCAGGATCATGGGCAGGTGGATGAGCGTGCCGAGCCACCCGGCGACCAGACTCCCGATGAGGAGCTGGCCCTCGGCCCCGATATTGAACAAGCCGCAGCGGAAGCCGAACGCGACGGCCAAGCCGGTGAAGATGAGCGGCACCGAGTTCAGTACGGTGACCGTGAGATTGAACTCGGAAAGGAAGGCGTACCGAAAGAGGCCGGCGTAGCCCAAGACGGGATCGAACCCGGAGGCAGCCATTATCACCGCCCCGATGACCAAAGCGACGATGACGCTGGCGAGCGGTTGTGCTACCCCGAATGCCAGACGACGAAGCCGTTCTGCTCCCGAGGGGCGCGACTCGAGGCGATCGACGCCGGCATCGGACCTAGTGTTCATCCCGCCTCCCCCCGGTCATGGCGAGCCCGATCTCCTCGCGGACGGCGGCGGTCCCCTCCACTTCCATCACGACCTGCCCCTCGTAGAGCACAAGGATGCGGTCGGATAGGGACAGTACCTCCTCGAGTTCATACGAGATGAGCAGTATGCCCACTCCCTTCGCACGGAAGGCCAAGAGTTGCCGGTGGACGAACTCGATGGCCCCTACGTCCAATCCGCGCGTGGGTTGCGACGCAACAAGCACACGTGGTCCCCTCCGAAGCTCCCGCGCGAGGATCAGTTTCTGCTGGTTGCCTCCGGACAACGTGCTCGCCGCCGAATCCACGCTGGGAGTCTTCACCGCGAACTCTCGCACGCCGTCGATGGTATACCTCCGGATGTACTCCCGATCGAGGCCCAGGGGTTTCGTAAAGGGCGAACGCCACTGGTTGCCCAGCAGGACGTTCTCGGTGAGGTCGAAGTCGAGTATGAGTCCACGCTTGTGGCGGTCCTGAGGCACCAGGCCGATGCCCTTCTCGATCCGTGATTTCACCGCACGCCGGGTGATGTCCTCACCGTCCAGGAGAAGGCGTCCCGCGGACGGCCTGTGCAGACCGATGATGGCTTCCTCCAACTCGATCTGCCCGTTTCCGTCCACACCCGCGATTCCGAGGATCTCGCCCGCGCGCACCTCGAACGACACACCGTTCAACGCCATGAGGCCACGGTGATCCTTCACACACAGGCCCTCCACGGACAGTACGGGCGCTCCGGACTCTTGAGCTTCTTTGTCGACCTGCAGGACGACCTCGCGCCCCACCATCAGCTTGGCCAACTCCTCCTTCGTGGTGGCCGCCGTATCCACGGTGTCCACCACTCGACCGCCTCGGATCACGGTCACTCGATCGCTGATCTCCATGACCTCTTCCAGCTTGTGGCTGATGAAGAATATGGAGAGTCCACCTTCGGTGAGGGAGCGGATCGTGGCAAAGAGGTCGCCGACCTCCTGAGGGGCCAGTACGGCAGTCGGCTCGTCGAGAATGAGGATACTGGCGCCAAGGTAGAGGGTTTTCAGGATCTCCGTGCGTTGTTGCATGCCCACCGAGGTGTCTTCCACGAGTCTGTCGGGGTCCACCGTGAGGCCGAACTTCTGGGACAGGTCCATCAGACGCGACCGGGCCTCGGTCAGGTCGAGGGCGCCCGTCTTGGTGGTGGGCTCATGACCGAGGACGACGTTCTCCACGATGGAGAACTTGGGAATCAGCATGAAGTGCTGATGGACCATGCCGATGCCGAGGTGCAAGGCGGCTTTGGGCGAAGCGATCCGGACCTGCTGACCTTGGACCTCCAGGGAGCCGGCGTCGGGCTCGTACAAGCCGTAGAGCACGTTCATGATCGTGGTCTTGCCGGCGCCGTTCTCGCCGAGAAGGGCGTGGATCTCGCCCCGGCGCAGGTCGATACTGACCTTGTCGTTCGCCACCACCCCGGGGAAGAACTTGGAGACCTCGTCGATACGCACGACGACTTCCGCGGAAGCCACCCTCGTCTCTGCGGTTACACCGGTCATCTGCTACTCGAACCTCTGCCTTCGGTGTGTCAACTGGGAGCGCTTTCGATCGCGCGGCCGGATGCGAGGCGGCGGCCGGGTCGTTACCGACCCGGCCGCCGGACTTCACGGGATCGGTCTGCGCCGGTCCCGCTGCTCCTCACTGTCGACGGCGCT
>JAHJSA010000049.1 GCA_018830645.1 Actinomycetota bacterium | reverse complement strand
GAAGCATGTGGGCGTATCCCTCCACCATCTGGGCGAGTCCACCCGGGCCGGGTCGTGACCGTGATCTCTTTGTCCGCTGTACCAGCGATGTCCCCGGTGGGGAGAAACATAGGGGTCGGCCGGGGCCGGATGCCTGCCTGCTCGCCCTGTCCGTCGGCACGCTCCGCGCCTTGATCCGCAACGCGGGCATGAGCGTTGAGGAGTTCCTGGACCTCCTCTGACGCTCGGAGCGTTCACTGCGTCAGCGGTGGACGGCCAAACGCCAAGCGGCCCTGGTGGTAGCCGAGAACGCGCTCCGCTAAACATCGTGGCCGGGAAAGCCCGCCGCCCCTACTCTGAGGTCCGCCCAACGCGCGGGTGACCGGTGAGAAGGCATGGCCCGGATATTCGGATCGATTCGACGAACCTGCCCCTGGTTCGTGCGGCGTGTCGTTCTCCGGCTATGCGACGTTCTGCAACTTGTTTGCGAAGTCCCGCCCTGAAGTTGGAGGCGGCAGCGACTTTTCATCTTTCTTGTAGAGAGCGATTGCCTCTTCCACGATTCGGCACAGTTCTCCGAAGACTTCCATTTCATCGTCTCCGTGGCACCCTCCATACAACAAACCTGGGGAGCTGCCTACGTAACATTGATCCTCTTCCGACCACTCCACGATCTTCACATACCTGGTACTGTCTTTCATTTCCTCGACTCCTCGATAGCAAGCTGCACTGCCCGCAGTTGGTAGTGTTTTGCGTCGTCGCCCGGCTGTCCGGATATGGTCACCGGCCTGCTCACCGTCGGGTGGACGAAGTTACGATGGCTGCCCTTACCTCCACGGTCCACGAAGCCTGCCTGTTCGAGCCTGCTAATGAGATCTCTCACTTTTGGTGGCACCGGCCGGTCCTTTGTCTCGCCACCGCGCAGTTCGAATCAGCGATCCGAGTCGTGGCCGTTGGTTACCAAGTATACCCAATGGCACGTTCAATCGCGGCGACTCGGCACGAACGTGTTCCTCGACTTCCCCGCCCTCAACAACCGCGAGGCGCACGAGCGGCCCGAGGATATGGAGGGAGGGAGGGCGACTGGGCGGCGACGGAGAACCGCGTAACGCCACGATGGGCGGCGAAGCTGCGGGCCACGCCGATGGCGATGGCCGTCGGCTGCGCATGGTGCGCGACTACGTCCGGCGGGTGGTGTGGCGGGAAGAGTGACAGGGGCTCAAGCGTACATCAGGCGGCGACCTCTTGGCTCCGGCACGGGGTCGCCGAATTCAGTGGCGGTTTCGATCCAGAGAGCCATGGCTTCCTGCGCCTGAGCGAGTGCATCCTGCGGCGTGTCCCCATGCGCCATGCAACCCGGCAGCTCGGGCACCGACTATGGACTGCTCTCGTCCAACACCTGTCGGTTGTATCTGGCGCCGCAGGGGATCACCGTGTTCCAACGGGATATCGCCGCGGTGGCGCAGCGTGGGGAAACCTTTCGGTACGCGTTCACGGGATCGTTTGCGGCATCGCGCCGCGCGCAACGTCTACCTGTGCGAGCCGTTCGATCCAGTGGTGTTCGAGCGCACCTGGGAGGAGGCGGGCAGTGTGTTCGCAGCGCTCAGCCAGGTGGCCGTGGATTGCCTCACTGGGCCTGACCGCATGCCGAGCGAGGGTGAGGCCTTGATCGACTGGATGGCTGCCAACGAACGGGCGTGGCGTGTCGCACCCTGAGGCTCGATGCGTGGACCCGCTCTATGTGGCGGCACGTCACGTAACCCTGGTCACTGACAACCAGGCAGGCTTGGCCGGCGGAACCCGGGTCTACGCGCTCCTTGGGAGCAGATGGGGCACTTCACAGGATCCTGTACGCGCCCATGAACTCGCCGGGCGAGAAAGCCGCGACTCCCTGACGCAGCCGCGTAGGGAAGTGGGCGAGATTGTCGGTCACGAGGCATTCCGCTCCGCAGGCGAGAGCCACCTCCAGGAACGGCTCGTCGCTCAGATCCGGCAGATGTTCCGGAAGGGGGGACGAGGCCACGGTGTGGCCGCGATACTCGACAAAGTGGAGGAGGGCCGCTACCG
>JAHJSA010000108.1 GCA_018830645.1 Actinomycetota bacterium | reverse complement strand
TACCACCATGCGCCGGTGGTTCAAGGGGACCCGGGAAACGCCGCCGAACTGCTTCCTTGGGTGCACGTGGTCATCTCCAACTTCAAGCGCTGGGTATTGGATGTCTTTCACGGCGTCAGCCCCAAGCATCTACAGTCCTACCTCGATGAGTTCTGTTACCGGCTTAACCGGCGCTGGCAGCGGACCGATCTCTTCCGCCGTATCCTGAACCGCTGCGTGCGCTACACCGAGCCGGTTACGTACGCTCAGTTGACTGCTTCCTGAGCGAGTAGGATGGTCGTATAAACGCTTAAGCCCGGACTTCTCGCTCAATGAGCGTTATCCCCATATCTCTGACGATGACGCTTTTGTCTCAATGGATGCACATGCAGGCTTGATGTATTTCTTAGCTGATGGGTGGAGGAGTCCTTCACATCAGGGATTTCTGAGGCGAATAATGATGCGTGGAGAGGAAATTGTTGTTGTCAAACCAGATTAGCAGTGCTGCACGAAAGGCTGGAGATTTGATGTCGTCACAGAAGATTGTTGAAGGTGGGATAACTCCTCCGGCGTCGGAGCGGGTTTATTCCAACCAAGGAAACCCTCCCCTGATTGATCTGCTTGGTAAGAGCTGCAATCGCTTGCTCGACATTGGTTGCGGCTCAGGTGATAACGCGGCTTTGGTCAAGTCCAGGTACTCGGAATGCGACGTATTCGGCATTACCCATTCGGCTGCCGAGGCAGAACTCGCAAAAAAGCATATGACGCAACGCTGGGTATTTGATATTGACGACAAACTCCCTGATGATCTGGCCCATCAATCATTCGATGCCCTGATTTTCTCACATGTACTGGAGCACCTTCGAGACCCCACTGTGGTGTTGGCTCGTTTTTCGCGATTGCTGCGAAGCGGTGGGCAGGTGCTGATTGCAGTTCCCAACGTTCTGTCTTGGCGGATGCGGGCTCAGTTTCTGCTGGGGCGCTTTGAGTACGAATCGGCGGGCGTGTTGGATGACACGCATCTACGCTTCTTTACCTATTTCACAGCAGATCAATATTTGCTATCCGAGTCTCCCGACCTTGAAGTTACATACAAAGCTGCAAGCGGTAGTGTGCCGCTTTGGTGGCTGCGTAGATATGTCTTCCCCCGGAGATGGGCTGAATACATCGATCAATGGGGTTGCCGCCACTGGCCCAATCTTTTCGGTGGCCAGGTATTAATTAGGGCAGTGAAATTATGAGTAATAACATCGGCGCAAGAATTTCCGTCTGTCTCCTTACGTACAACCACGTCGAGGTCATTGAGTCGACCCTGAGATCGATTCTCGATCAAACCATCACAGGCTACGAAGTCATCGTCAGCGACGATTGCTCAACCGACGGCACTTGGGAACGGATTCTTGAACTTGCAGCAGAGGATGTGAGGCTCAAACCCGTTCGCACCCCTCACAACATGGGGATGCCAGGCAATTCCAATTTTGCTGTGGCACGATCTGACCGGCCCTACATTGCCTTGTTGCACCACGATGACATCTATCGAAAGGACTTGCTGGAAAAGTGGGCGGGGGTGCTTGACCGTAATTCGGATGCGGCATTTGTCTTCAATCCCTACGGGGTCTTCGAGAGTGATTTCATCTACGAAGAACTGATGCCCGGTGAGTGCCTTGATGGTACCTGGTTGCTGAAAAGGTACCTTTTTGCCAGATTGGGTTGTGCCGTGCGGGGAACCGCCATGATCCGGCGCGAGGCATGGGGGCAAGTGGGCGGCATGCGTGAGCAGTTCGGCCTGCTGGCGGATGTCGACCTGTGGATGCGCCTTGCCATGCGTTGGTCAGTGGGCTACGTGTCGGAGCCGGTTATTACGGTGCGACACCAGAGACCGGGCTACTACCCCGACATCTATTCAGGCAGTGCTTTCTCCTGGCGGCGACAGAGATTTCTATACGAAATCCACGCCTCGAACAGGCTGGATTACTTGGATCTGAATACACTTCTTGGTCGATTGCAATGGTGGGGTTTCAGGTTGAAATTGAGCTTCGAAACTACCAAGTGGCTGGTTTATGCAGTCGTTAGGAAAAGACCTGAAATGATCACGTCCAGTCACGAATCAGTGACTCAATACGACTTGTGGCCGTTACACATACTGCGAGGCGTGCTTCAACGGACTTTTTTATCCAGACTAGACCTGCCGAAATGAAGATGGCTTCCAATCGGCATTTTATGACTTGTAGCAGAAGCAGTGGTGTGCGCGAGTGAGCCGCGATGGGATCGAACACCGGGCGGCCAAGATTTCCTCGGTCACCGGACTTTCGACGCTTCTGTCAATTGGGTTCCAACTCATCTCGGTACCCATTTGTCTGAAATATTGGGGGAAAGAAACCTATGGCAGTTGGCTGGCGCTATACGCTGCCTTCATGTTGGTTCGCTCGCTGGATACCGGGTTTGTTTCCTACGTCGGTAATAAACTCAACTACCTTTATCACCAAGATCAAAGCGCCCTGCGTGAGCACCTGGCTTCATCGATCACGGGGATTGCCGTTATTGGTGCGCTTCAGTTGTCGATTGGCGTGGCAGCGATCTTTTTCGATGGCATTGTTTTATTGCTGGGTGTGACCTCGGGTCCTGCGACAGATCATCGATCCAGCTTGGCATTGCTGGTATTGATTGGCACTTGGGCCTTGTCCGGGTCATATCTGGGGATCGTTCATCGACTGATGATACCTACCGGGATGATGTATCAGGCAGCCTGGTGGTCAATGGGGTTTCAGGTCAGTCAATTCACCGGGATTATTCTGGCGGCCATGCTGCATTTCGATATGCTCCAAACCAGCCTGCTATTCGCTTTTCTCCAGCTTTCTATTTACTTGGCATCCGCCATTTATATTCGACAAAAATTGCTGGCCTATTACCCTTGGTGGCGGGGTGGTCGATCGCGCACCGGAATTAAGGACTTGGGTCGCTCGATGTGGCTGACGGCAAGTAATCTCACTCAACAGGGATCGATCAATGGAACGGTCATACTGGTTTCCGCGCTTTCCGGCCCAGCGGCGGTGCCTGTTTTTACTACGGTACGGACTTTGGCCAACCTTTGGACCAACGTCACCAACGTGCTCACCACGCCATTGCTTCCTGAAGTTGTCCGTTATCACGCCACAGGCGAAGGGCGGAAACTGGTGACCGTCAGCGAAGCCTATTGGGTGCTTGTCGGTACCGCCGTGAACCTTGGCGTTCTTATCACGTATCCACTGATTGAGCCCATGTATGGTTACTGGACCGCTCATGCGGTGGCGCTTGATAAGGCGCTACTTTGCCTGCTTCTTGCCAGCATCGTCCTGGCCAATGTTGGCGGTTCAATAAGCTTGTACCTCAACGGAATAAACAGTCTCGCCGTCGTGCTTGCGGCTTCCGTAGTGCGCGGCATCCTAAGCTTGGGTGTAGGCGGATTTCTTTTCTACCATTTCGGGCTTGCTGGCTTCGGTATGGGGATTCTGGGTGGTGAGCTATTGGCCCTACTCGTGATGGGGCGCTACTTTGTGAAGCGTGAGTTGTCTCGACAGGGTGTTAGTCTGCCGGTTCGATCTCTTGCGCCGATCACTGTTAGCACGGCCTCGGTGCTCCTGTTTCTCATGAGTGACGGCTTCGGCTTCCCGCTCGCCCAATACCTCTACCCTGTTGCCTTGCTGGGCGTAGCGGCCGCTGCGCTGTGGGGATGGAGAGGGCTGGAGCCTGGCGTGCGGACGAGGCTCGTGCGCATGTTTGGAAATCGGTTTGTCGGGAAGGGTGACGCATAATGTTGTCCCCTATTTGTCCGCATGATCGTCACGCCCTTTCAGAAAACGAATCCGGTCTTTCCTGTGCAGAATGCGGGCGGCAATACCCTATTCAGGACGGCGTGGTGTGCACACTCGACCACCCCGATGACTTCTACGAAGGGGCTTATGAAAACCAAACGCGTTTTCTGCCGCGTAGTGAGAAGCCATGGCATGCGTGGCCGCTATGGCTAATCAATGGTGGTTATCCGTGGACTGTACGCCATTTTGTCCCACCGGGCGCAACTGTTGTGGAACTCGGCTGTGCAGGAGGAGTGCGGTATTTCGGCCAACGCTATCACATGGTGGGCTGCGATCTCTCGTTTTTGTCGCTCAAGAAAATGGAGTTCTATGAGCGCCGGATTCAAGCTGACGCGGCGGCGTGTATTCCACTGCCGGATAACTCCGTTGATGCGGTGGTGAGTTCGTATTTCTGGGAACATATCCCACCGTCACTAAAACCGCATATCCTCCAGGAATCCCGAAGAATATTAAGGCCGGGTGGAAAGATTGTTTTTCTGTATGACGTCGAAACCGAAAATCCTTTGATTCGTCGCTACAAATACAACAACCACCCGCTATATAACAAGCTCTTTATTGAGGGCGATGGCCATCTTGGGTATCAACGCCCGCTAGAAAACCTGGCACTATTTGAAGAAGCGGGTTTTCGGGTGGTCAAGCATCAGGGCATGGAAAAGACCTGGCTGCAGTCGCCTTCAGCCTACACCAAGCTAGCGCAGTTTGGCACTGTCGGAAACCGTTTGTTCGCATGGGCATCGCGACTGGGCCAACAGCCTTTCTTCTATCCCTATACTGCTTTCATGCGGCTAGTCGATACGCTGATCTGTCCATGGCTGCCTGCTGACTGGGCGAGGATGGATCTGGTCGTTTGCAAAAAGGAAGATGAATGAAGATCCCGGTCATCGGCAAGTTCTACACCGGGGGCTTTGCCCTGCACATTGCGGAAACGCTGGTCGGCCTGGGCCATAGTATGCGCCGTTTCGAACCGGGCTTCCGCTCTGGTCGGATTGCGGCAGGTTCAGGCACCGGCTGCGTGAGGACCAGACTAGTGCGCATGATTGGAGATCGGTTTGTCGGAAAGGGTGTCGCGTGACCTATTTTTTAGAACAACGTATGTTTCCTCTTATCGGGCGTCGAGCGGCCTATCGAATTGGACGGGCGATGTATCAAAAGGCGCGTGGGGACGTTGCTAACAATATGGTGTCAAATGGTGAAATGCTGGTCCAAAATTGTGTCGTCGCTGCCTGGAAAAGCGGCGGTTTGAGCGGACAGCGTTTAGTGGTCTTTGATGTTGGTGCGTATGTTGGTGATTGGTCTTCCGCTTTGTTGAGTCTGCTGACAGACTCAACTATGCGTGAAACGGCTGATCTTTACATGTTTGAGCCAGTTCCTTCAACTTATGAATTGCTAAGGAACCGGCTGGGGACTCAAAACCCTGTTCTGCATTATGAGCCAGTTGCGCTCTCATCGGAGAATGGTGAGAGCGTCATCTATGTTAGTGCCCAGAACGCGGGGACCAATTCTCTGAATTCTAGTTCTCGTGGAGGTGATGAGAAGCGGATTGCGATAGTTAGAGCCACGGTGACTGAGTTTTGTAGAATCCACAATATTGAGAACGTCCACTTAATCAAGTGCGACACAGAAGGCCATGATATGGACGTAATCCTTGGTGCTTTGCCATTGCTTGCCGATGAGAAGATTTACATTCTTCAGTTTGAGTACAACCATCGATGGATTTATGCGAGAAGCTTTCTGAGAGACGCCTTCAATGCCATCGAGAATCTACCTTATAGACTAGCCAAGCTTCAAACTGATCACCTCTTGATATGCAATGAGTGGCACCCTGAACTTGAAAGATTCTTTGAAGGTAATTACGCGCTTGTTCATGTGGCTGCATTGGACTGGTTTCCTACAAAGCGAGTTTCTTGGGACCGTTACAACGCCATGTGCGTTGAACGCAAATGAACATCCTCGTCATCGGCAAGTTCTACACCGAGGGCTTCGCCCTGCACATTGCTGAAACGCTGGACGGCATGGGCCACAATGTGCGCCGTTTCGAACCGGGTTTCCGCTCTGGGAGGATTGGCGGGCGTTTTGGGCACCGGCCGGATCAGGTGCGCGGGGTCATTCAGTCTGCGACGGACAGCCTGCCGTCAGTACGTGCCCAGCGAATGAAGGCACTCTGGCAGGCGGCTGAACAGGGGCCACTTGATGTGGTGATCGTTTGCCACGATTTCCTCTGGCCTGCCGAAGTGGCGGAACTCAAGCGCCGCACCAGCGCCCAGGTGGCGATGTGGTTCCCGGATTCAATGGTCAACTTCGGGCGCGGCTTTTTCATGAACGCACCCTATGACGCTCTGTTCTTCAAGGACCCCTACATCCTCCATGCCTTGGGCGATGTGCTGAAAAGCCCTGTCCATTATTTGCCGGAGTGCTTCAATCCGGAACGTCATTGCTTACCGGAGGAGGCGATCGGTCACGATGCCGCCTATCAATGTGACATCACCACCGCAGGCAATCAGCATTCCTGGCGCGTGGCGTTCTATAAGAACTTGTCGGATTACGACGTCAAGTTATGGGGCAATCCGGCGCCGCTGTGGATGCCAGCGGGCCCAGCGGCTGGGATGCATCAGGGGCGCGGGGTGTACAACCACGACAAGGTCCGTGCCTTTAGAGGTGCGAAGATCGTCGTCAATAACCTTTCATACAGCGAGACTTGGGGGGTGAATGTCCGTAGTTTCGAAGCGGCTGGGGCGGGGGCTTTCCAGATGGTGGATTGGAGACCGGGCTTGGGTCAATTGTTCGAGGATGGCAAGGAGTTGATCTCGTTTCGGAGCATGGCGGACCTGAAGCAGAAGATCGACTACTGGCTGCCTCGCGAAGCGGAGCGGCGCGCCATTGCCGCGGCGGGGATGCGGCGGGCCCATGTCGAACACACTTATGTGCTACGGTTGAGTTTACTACTTGATACCTTGGCTGGAACACAGCATGGCTATCCCACGCCGCAGATTCGCTATGCGGTATAGTCCGAGAATAGTTATATGAATAGCTACGCAAACAGCTCCCATGTACGCCCTCAGTCACGCACCAGAAATGGGATGCTCATCGTCGCAGTGAGGGTGCTGGTCGTATGTTTAGCCTTGCTGATTTCTGCAGTGCTGTCCATAGAATTGATCACAAATTCCCAGGGATTGGCGGCCTATACCTTGCTGCTGCTGGGGTATCTCTATGTCGAGACCAGGAATCTATGGGCGCGTGAGACGCATCTTTTCTGGACTAACCCCGTGGTACTGGCGTCAATATTCACTTTTGTGATCGCCTTTGGCGTCACTAACGTACTCTATTTCTTGCCTGAAGATGTGGTGACTTTGGTGGGGCTAGAGCCGATTGCAACGCCCTGGATGAATCAGTTGATGCTGCTGGTGGTACTAGGTGGCATTTCCATGTGGGTTGGGTACAGCTCCGGCATGGGCCGCAGCACGGGGCGGATGCTGCAGCGGAGCCGTGTGCTGCGCAAATGGATGTCACCATCTTTGCGAATCAATATACCTGCGCTTTACGCCTTCCTCGCGATTAGCCTGATAGCGCGCCTGTTGGCCATCAAACTGGGGGTGTATGGCTATTCCTCCACTTATGACCAGCTAATCGCAGGGGCGAGCTATACGCAGTATTTCAGCATGGCAGAATCGTTAGGACAGCTTGCTTTGGTGGGTGTGGCGCTGCAATGCTTTGCTTCGCCACGCTCCGCTTTCTCGGATCGGCAACTTTTATGGCTTGTGCTGGGCTATGAAGTCGCCTTTGGCTTTCTCTCTGGCTTCAAAAGCGCCGTGGTCATGCCCTTCATCATTGTAGGGATCGTATATTACAGCCAGCGCAATCGCTTCCCGCGGTGGTTGATACCCGTCGTCGTGGTGGCCATCATGGCGAGTTATGCGGTGATTGAGCCTTTCCGAGCTGCCCGTAACGAGGATGCGGGGTTTGTGGGTACAAGCCTTGTCAGTATCCTGACAACGATGACCAGTGCCAACAGTAGTAATGCGGACGATAGTGGGGAACGTGCTTCTACGGGGATAAGCTTTCTTGCTCGGAATAATCTGACTTATGTCGCATCGCTGGGAATTGAGTATGCGGCCAATAACGAATTACCAGCGGGCAGCCCGAAGTTTCTGGGCAATATAATTCTTGCGCCCGCGCATGCCCTTATACCGAGATTCTTATGGAGCGACAAGCCGCTGCAGAATATTGGACTTTGGTACACGAATCGAGTCATGGGGCATGAGTTTTACAGTTCCACGGGCATGAGCCCATTCACCTATCTCAATTTTGCTGGTGGACCTTTGGCAGTGATCTTTGGTTTTCTAACTGTAGGCATCCTTCAACGGGGCCTATTCGACGGGCTACGGAGCTTTGGCGGTGGCGGGTTGATTGTGCTCTTCGGGCTGCTTGGCACATTGGTAATTATCGATAGTGCATTCGATACCTTCTTTATTGGCATCATCAGATTCCTGCCGATTTTGGTTGTCGCGCAATACGTTTTGCTGCAGAGGCCACGTCGATCATGTGCGGAATAGCAGGTTTTATCTCAACACCGCATGCGTCTGAAGCATCAGCACTTGATGCGACTCGGCGAATGGTTACCCGCATGCATACCCGCGGCCCAGACGCGGAGGGTCTGTGGACGAGTGCGGGGGTTGTGCTGGGCCATCGCCGCCTGGCCATTCTTGACCTCGACGCCCGCGCCAACCAGCCGATGGTGTCCATCGACGGCCGCTACACCATCGTCTTCAATGGCGAGATCTACAACTTCCGCGAACTGCGCCGCGAGTTGGAGGCGGAGGGTGTGGCCTTCCGCACCACGTCCGATACTGAAGTCCTGCTCGCGCTGTTCGCCCGCGAAGGCGAGCGCATGTTGCCCCGACTGCGCGGCATGTTCGCCTTCGCCATCTGGGATACACAGTCCCGCGAACTGTTTCTGGCGCGCGATCCCTGCGGCATCAAGCCGCTCTATTACACACGCACGAAGGACGGCCTGCTCTTCGCTTCCCAGGTCAAGGCGTTGCTGGCTTCTGGGCTGGTATCGGCAGAACGGGAACCAGCCGGGTTAGCCGGCTTTTATCTCTGGGGCAGCGTGCCAGAGCCCTGGACCCTGTTCCAGGACGTGTTCGTACTGCCCGCCGGGCACTGGCTGCAGGTGCGCGCCGGGGTGCCGGAGTCGCCGGTGTGCTGGCACGACATTCGCCAGCATTGGCAAGGCGAGGGATGCGGGACGTCGGCCTACGAATTGCAGGAACAGGTGCGGCAGGCAGTGACCGATTCCGTGCGTGCCCATCTGGTGGCCGATGTGCCGGTGAGCGTGTTCTTGTCCGGAGGCATCGATTCGGCGGTGCTGGCCGGTCTGGCCTCCGGGCTGGGCGCGCAGGTCGAGGGCATTACCATCGGTTTCGATGAGTTCGCCGGCCGGCACGAGGATGAGGTGCCCGTGGCCGCGGCCATCGCCGCGCACTATGGCTTGCCGCACTTTGTCCGCCGGGTATCCCGCGCCGAGTTCGAGCAGGACATCCCGTGCATTCTTGACGCCATGGATCAACCCTCCATCGACGGTGTCAACACTTGGTTCGCCAGCAAGGCAGCGGCCGAACGTGGCTACAAGGTGGTACTGTCGGGCGTGGGCGGGGATGAACTCTTTTGTGGCTATTCTTCCTTCCGACAGATCCCACGCACGGCTGTCATTGGGCGGGCGATTGCGGCCATTCCCGGCGCCCGTGCACTGCTGGGAGCGCCTTGTGCCTATCTTGCCAAGAGCCTCGCCAAGCCCAAGCTCGCCTTTGTACCGGCTTTCATGGATTCTGTGGAGGGGGCGTATTTTCTGAGGCGCAGCCTCTTTGTGCCTGATGAACTGCCCGCCTTGATGGGGGCGGACATGGCACGGCAGGGCTTGGCGCGCCTCGGTGGCTCGCCGCCCGGTATGACCCAGGCCGATGCCAGGGATGGCGTCGCCGCCGTTGGCCTGCTGGAATCGACGCATTACCTGCGCAACCAACTGCTGCGTGACAGCGATTGGGCCGGCATGGGGCATTCGCTAGAACTGCGTACCCCGCTGGTGGATGCCGCATTGCTGGAAACATTGGGGCCGTATGTGTCCGGCTTCGCAGGTGGCGCCGGTAAAGCGATGCTGGCGCGCTCGCCGGGGAAACCCTTGCCGGAATCTATCATCAATCGCCCCAAGACGGGTTTCAGCGTGCCGATGGCGAAGTGGTTGTCCGAAGCGGCGGATCAGCGCGCCTGGGGCAACCTGCCCATGCCGGCCGCGTCGGGGACACCTTGGGCGCGGCGTTGGGCCAGGACTGTCGTTGAGAGGATGACGGAATGCGAGTAATCCACGTTGTCCCCGCCATCACCGAAGAAGCGGCCGGGCCGTCCTATTCCGTGCCGCGATTGTGCGAGTCGCTCATCGGTACGGGGGTGGATGTGCAGTTGGCCGCCTTGGACTGGGCGGCTATGCCAGTCCGTTTGCCGTATCTGAAGACCTTTCCCTTGGGGCTTGGGCCCCGTCGCTTGGGCGTGTCGCCGAGTATGCGGCGCTGGCTGAAACAGGAAGTGACGTCGGGCCGAGCAGAGATCATTCACAACCACAGTCTGTGGATGATGCCCAATGTTTATCCGGGTAATTCGGTTCGTGATTCGCGCTGCCGCCTAGTGGTCTCTCCACGCGGCACGCTCTCGGCCCGGGCATTGGGGCTGAACGCACTGCAAAAAAAGATTTTCTGGCATGTCCTGCAAGCGTCGGCGCTGCGCGCGTCAGCCTGCTTCCACGCCACGGCGGAGAGCGAATACGAAGATATTCGTCGGTTCGGCTTCAGGCAACCGGTCTGCATTCTTCCCAACGGCATCGACGTGCCGCCGCTGGAAGAAGCACCAAACAGCGGTCGTCGTCAGTTACTGTTCCTGGGTCGCATCCACCCCATAAAGGGTATCGATAATCTGTTGCATGCCTGGCAGGCGGTGGAAAACAGATTCCCGGACTGGGAGTTGCATATTGCCGGCCCGGACAACGGTGGCTATCTGGCCGAAATGCAGGCGCTGGCGGCGAAATTACGGCTGGAGCGTGTCGTCTTCCATGGCCCGCTGTTTGGCGAGGAAAAGCTGCGCGCGTATCGGGCGGCCAGTCTGTTTGTGTTGCCCACGCATTCGGAGAATTTTGGCATGACGGTGGCGGAAGCCTTGGCGGTGGGAACGCCGGCCATCGTGACCAAGGGCGCGCCGTGGGGCGGGCTGGAGAAACAGGGGGCGGGTTGGTGGATCGACATCGGCGTTGATCCGCTGGTGGCGTGTCTCGAGCAGGCGCTGGCAATACCGCCACCGCATCTCGCGGAAAAGGGCCGGGCCGGGCGCGAGTGGATGCTGCGAGACTATTCCTGGGAACAAATCGGCGCGCAGCTTTCGGTGGTTTATCGTTGGCTGCTCGAAGGCGGCGAGACGCCGCCGTGGGTGAGGTTGGATTGAATTTTCTTAGGAGTTTGACGATATGAGTAAAACGATAGAGTACGCAATGGAAACTCAAGCTCACTTGCAGGCATGCCCTGTTTGTAAATCGCTCCCCCGACGCTGGGCGGTCAAGAAGTATGTGAATGCCACCTATACGATAGATCGGTGTTCGGAATGTGGATACGCATTTGTCAACCCTCGGCCATCAATGAATGATTTGAAAGCGCATTACAGTCATTTCGGGCACGGGGCATCACTCAACACACCGTCTTTAGAGTCGGTAATAGCTGCGGAGGCAGATGATCCGAACTCAACAATAGATGCGATGAGAATGATTGAGAACATCGGGTACTTGATGCAAGACCGGCATAAAATGTCATGGCGTCTGCTTGACGTTGGCTCTGGTTATGGTTTCTTTTCCAAGGAGGCAGTCACCGCAAAGTTTCGGGTTGTCGCAATAGATCTTGCTGAAAACGCGAGAAACATTTCCAGTTCAATCAGCGGCATCGACCCTATTCCGGCTACGTTTGAAGACTTGGAGCTTGACCATGCTTCTATGTCCGTTATCTTAATGAGCCAAGTTCTTGAACATGCTTTGGATGTCGAAGCATGGGTTGCCAAGGCTTGGCAACTATTAGAGCCCGACGGTATTTTGGCCATCGCTCTGCCAAATTTCGGAAGTCTGCAATGCATCATTCTTCGGGAGAATGAACCCTATATTTGCCCACCGGATCATTTGAACTTTTTTACTCCTAGAGCTTTGACTGAGTTGCTTATAATCAATGGCTTCGTAGTCGAAAAAGTTCAGCATATTTCGAGAGTGCCGAAAAGCACCATACAACGGCGCGTGCCTAGGATAGCTGCACCTTTGGTGCTCGCGATTGTAAACACGACGCTGCGGATTGTCGATTTCATGCGTTTTGGCAGTATCATCAACGTATATGCCCGAAAGGTCTCGGTTTGATTACCGTTCCGTTCCGGCGACTTCAGGGGTCTCTAGGCAAAGGTGACGAGGTCATCCTCTTGGCAAAGAGGGAAGCAATGCGCGATAGCGAAGTGCTGCCCGGAACATTGGCCGTCAGCATTCTCACTTACAACGAGGAGGCCAGTATTGCGCAGGCGCTCGATTCCGTCGCCGGCTGGGCCAATGAATTATTCATCCTCGATTCCCTGAGCACGGACCGGACGCTGGAGATTGCACGCCAATATGGCTGCCACATTGCGCAGAACAAGTTTGAGAATTACGCGACGCAGCGGAATTACGCGCTCGATCATCTGCCTATCCGTAGCGAGTGGGTGCTTTTCCTGGATGCCGACGAATGGTTGCCAGAAGCGCTTAAACAGGAGATCTCCACCCTCATCGCTACTTCGCCGGAGGAAAATGGGTTCTACATCAATCGGCGTCTGATTTGGATGGGTCGCTGGATACGTCGTGGCTATTACCCATCCTGGATATTGCGGTTGTTCCGACACGGCAAGGGGCGTTGCGAGGATCGGGCGGTGAACGAACATCTGATCGTGGAAGGCAAGGCCGGACAATTGCGCAACGACTTTATGCATGAGGACAGGAAAGGCGTGACCGACTGGATCGCCAAACATAATGGCTACGCTACTCGCGAGGCGCAAGAACTGCTGAACACGTGGTCCGCGCCGGGCTATCAGGAGATTGACGCCCGCCTGTTCGGCACCCAGGCACAGCGCAAGCGCTGGTTGCGCTACAAGGTCTGGAACCGGCTGCCGCCGTTGATCAGGCCGCTTGTTTATTTTTTCTACAGATACATATGGGCGGGCGGGTTTCTGGATGGCAAAGCGGCATTTGTTTACCATTTCCTCCAGGCTCTGTGGTATCCGCTGTTGATTGACGTGAAGTATCTAGAACTAAGAAAACAGAGCCAGAGTGGAGCTGGGAATTCTTAGCGAAACACGGCGGGTTGAAGGCCTTGCTGGCTTGCGGCGTGTGGTGGCGGGTTCGCGGGACATGGCTCGACGGGTGATCGACCAAGGTTCCCTTCAGTGCGGGATATGGCGGGCGATAGCCACTGTGCTAGGCTGAGCCATGGCCAAAGTCCTCATTCATTCGATGATCTTCTCCCCGGATGGGGTTTCGACCGCCTACCTGATGACAGATCTGGCTCGAGAGCTGAAGCGACTCGGGCACGACATCACCGTGCTCACGACTACGCCTCACTTCAACGTTATCCCCTCAGTTGTCGAGGGGCAGCCCCTTTCCAAGAGACGGGGAAACTGGCTGTTCGCCAGCGAATGCTCGGGGATTCCTGTCTGGCACGTACACATGCCCAAGAAGACGGGCGACGTACGTGCGCGGCTAAAGGATATGGCGGTGTTCCACCTGCTTTCCCTCCTCACCGGGGTGCTCTACCTCGACCACGACTACGACGCCGTCCTTTGTCCGTCGCCGCCGCTGACCATAGGCCTGGTGGGGCGCCTCCTCGGCTTGCTCAATAGATGCCCCTCTATCTACAACATCCAGGAGCTCTACCCGGACTTCGCCATTCAACAAGGCGCCCTGAAGAACGGAACGATGATCTCCTTGCTACGGGCGATCGAGAAAGTAGTGTACCGAAGCAACACCGCACTGGTACCCATCGCGGAGGAATTCGGAGACGTCCTCGCATCGAGAGGAGTGCCGAGGAGCAAGATTTGGCTCATCCCAAACGCCGTGGATGTCGACCTCTACCGCCCGCTGCCGCGTGACAACTTCTGGGCCCAAGAGAATGGGCTAGTGGATGACTTCGTCGTCCTGTACGCCGGGAACATCGGACTAGCCCAGGATTGGGCGCCTTTGATCTACGCCGCCCGCGAGCTGCAGGGGCTCCCCTTGAAGTTCGTAGTCGTTGGCGATGGGGCACGAAAGGGGTGGCTCGAGGAGTCTATTCGGAGAGAGAGCCTGGCGAACGTGACCCTGTTTGAGTACCAGCGCCGAGACCTGACGCCGTACATCAACGCCGGCAGTGACGTGTGCACGATCCTGCTCAGCCGAGAGGGAAGCGCCGCTGGACTTCCCTCTAAGATCTACAGCAACATGGCGAGCGGCCGCGCCACGATTGTCTCCGCCGCGGAAGACTCCCCATTGGCACGTGTGGTCTACGCCGCAGACTGTGGGCGCGTCGTACCTCCGGGGGACCCTGAGGCGTACGCGCGGGCCATCGTCGCCGCCATGGAGGACCGGGAGGCGCTTGCCCAGCAGGGGAGGCACGGGAGAGAGTACGTGGTAAGTCGGTATTCCAAACGCATCATGGCCAAGAAGTACGATCGGCTCCTCCACGCGCTGCTCTCCTCGCGATGAATATCTCTGGCCATGCTCAACAGAGGGCCCTCGAGTGAACGAGCGCATCCTCATCACGGGAGCCAACGGTTTCATCGGCAGCAGGCTGACGCAGTAC
Organism: Actinomycetota bacterium; assembly: GCA_018830645.1. Classification (GTDB taxonomy): domain Bacteria; phylum Actinomycetota; class Thermoleophilia; order RBG-16-64-13; family RBG-16-64-13; genus JAHJSA01. The sequence goes on along the minus strand of JAHJSA010000108.1, from coordinate 13,716 downwards.
GCTCTGGATCGCGGACATAGGGTCAAGGTGGTGACACGGAGCGCGGAGGACGTGAGGAAGTTCCCCTGGGGGAAGGATGTGGAGATCTTCCAGGCCGAGGACATCGGGCGCGAGGAGAGGTGGCCTCGCGTCCTCGAAGGTCTTTCCGCGGTGGTGCATCTCGCCGGCAAAGCCCACGTCGCTGAGGAGGGAGACCCCCTCAAGGCTCGGCAGTACTTCGAGGTGAACACGCTGGGTACTGTCCGTCTCGCTTCAGCCGCGGCCCGGGCGGGGATCTCGCGTTTCGTCTTCGTCAGCTCCGTCAAGGTCAACGGTCGCTCCACTCCCCCTGGGCAAGCTTTCTCCGAAGAGGACGCCGTGCATCCGAGCGGCGCGTATGCTCTCTCCAAATGGGAGGCGGAGCGTCGACTGTGGCGGCTGGCGGCGGCAACGGGACTCGAGGTCGTGGTTGTTCGACCGCCCTTGGTCTACGGCCCGGGAGTGAAGGCGAACATGCTCGCGCTTCTCAAAGTGGTGGACAAGGGTCTCCCCTTACCGTTGGCCGGCATTCACAACAAGCGAAGCTATGTCGGCCTCTCCAACCTGACGGATCTTCTGGCCACTTGTGTCGGGCATCCTGCAGCTGCCGGACAGACGTTCCTCGCTGGCGACGGGAGCGACCTTTCGACTCCAGACCTGATCCGGGCGATCTCCAAAGCGCTGCACCGCCCATGCCGGCTGCTGCCCTTCCCGCCCTCTCTTCTGAGGGCGGCCAGTTGCGCGCGACCGAGCGTTGGCACTGCTCTGCTCGACTCGCTCTCGGTCGACGCAGGTAAGGCCCGGCGCACGCTCGCGTGGGCGCCGCCTGTCCCGTTCGAGGTTGGCATGCAGGAGATGGCCGACTGGTACCTCGAGACGGGGAAGGCTTCGTGACACTCGCGGTGCCGTTCGTGGCGGCGCTCGTGCTGAGCGCCCTAACGGTTTGGCTGGCTCGCGGTCTCGCCCATCGGCGGGATTGGCTCGACCGTCCCAACTCGCGCAGCTCTCATGAAGTACCGATACCGCGCCTGGGTGGGATCGGCGTCTGGCTGGCGACCTTGGTGGTCACCGTAGTGGCCGCACTCGCGGGTGAATCCTGGCCCCTCGATGACACCTACCTGTGGCCCGTTCTTCTGGGCGGACTCATCATGGCCGCGACCGGTCTCGCCGATGATCTGCTCCCTCGAGGATTGACGCCGGCGACCAAGTACAGCGGGCAGCTGGCTGCGGCACTGGCAACGATCGTCGCCGCCAAGGGGTTCCTTCCGTCAGCCGCACTGTCCGAAATAGCGGGTTCTACGACTGGAGCACTTCTTGTCGTGGTGCTTGTCGGTAGCTTTCAAGTCCTCTGGCTGACCGCCTACGCCAACTTCGCCAACTTCATGGACGGCAGCGACGGCCTACTGGCCGGCGTCTCGATCATCGGGCTCGCCTCCCTCGCGTTCTTGCTTTCGGGGAACGAGCGTGGGCTCGCTGGATTAGCCTTGGTCGCGGCTGCTGCTACCCTCGGCCTCCTCGCATTCAACCGTCCTCCCGCGGGCATTTTCATGGGAGATAGCGGGAGTCTCTTCCTCGGATATCTTCTAGCCGCTCTCTGTTTGGCCTGGACCGTCGCCGGGGCCGATGCGCTGGGAATCACGCTGCCAGGGCTTGGTCGGGTGTGGCTCCATAAGGTGGGCACGGCGGTCATCCTGATGGCTCCGCTCTGGGTCGACACCGTGACCACACTCTTGATTCGATTCCTGCGGCATCGGCGGCTGATCGAAGCCCATCGCGACCACCTTTACCAGCGAATGCTGCAGGCTGGAAAGAGCCCCGTAACCGTGTGTGTCGCATACTGGACGTACGCTGTCGCCTGCGGGGGAGCCGCCATCCTAACCACGACCAATGGATTGCTCGGCACTATCTCTGGACTCGTACTTGTCGTCGGGGGCATCACTGCGGTAGTCGGTTCTCACCGCATCGGGCTGGCAGTTGAACCCTGATCGGGCGGATCCGCCGGCTACACCTCGAGCTGATTCCCACCGCCACAATGATAGAATCGACCCCGGCACCGGCCAAGCGCCGTGAAGCCATCGGCCACGAAACTGGGGGTCACGTGTTCTCCGGCAAGACGCTCTTCATAACCGGCGGCACGGGCACGTTCGGCAACGCGGTGCTGCGGCGTTTCCTGGCCACGGACATCGCCGAGATCCGGGTCTTCAGCCGGGACGAGAAGAAGCAGCACGACATGCGGCTGCAGTACGCCGATCCGAAGCTCAAGTTCTACATCGGCGATGTGCGCCGGCCAGAGGGCCTGCGGGACGCTTTGGCCGGGGTAGATTTTGTCTTTCACGCGGCGGCGCTGAAGCAGGTGCCCGCCTGCGAGTTCTATCCCATGGAAGCCCTGCTCACCAACGCCGTGGGGGCCGAGAACGTCATGAGCGCGGCTCTGGCCGCCGGGGTGGAGCGGCTGATCGTGCTCTCTACCGACAAGGCGGCCTATCCCATCAACGCCATGGGCATCTCCAAGGCCATGATGGAGAAGCTGGCGGTGGCCAAGGCGCGGGTGGCGGCGCCCCAGGGACTCACCATATGCGCGACGCGCTATGGGAACGTCATGGCCTCACGTGGCTCGGTCATCCCCCTCTTCGCCGAGCAGATCAAGCAGGGCAGGCCGTTGACGGTCACCGATCCGAACATGACCCGCTTCCTGATGTCCATCGAGGATGCGGTGGAATTGGTCGTCTACGCCTTCCAGTGCGGCCAGCCCGGTGATCTCTTCGTGCGCAAGGCCCCGGCGGCCACCATCGAGACCCTGGCGCTGGCCATGAAGAAGCTCTACCAGGCCGACAACCCGGTCAAGATCATCGGCACCCGCCACGGCGAGAAGGTGTACGAGACCCTGCTCACCCGGGAGGAGATGGCCCGGGCCGAGGACCTGGGCGACTACTTCCGGGTGGTGGCCGACAACCGCGATCTGAACTACGACGAGTACTACGTGGAGGGCCGAGCCGATGTCTCGGTGTTGGAGGACTTCCACTCCCACAACGCCCAGCGCCTGGATATAGACCAGATGGCCGAGCTCCTGCTGCAGGTGGACTTCATCCGGCAGGATCTGGGCCTCGAACCCCTGGAGCAGCCGCTCCCGGCGGCGTAGCGCGTGTCTCCCGCCCCTTCGCCTGCCGCCGACGCCGTGCCTCCCACTGCCCTCATGGTCGCCGTCACGGGTTCCGAGGGGTTCATGGGCCGCCACGTGGTCGAGGCTCTGGGTCGCCGCGCCGGGACGCGGGTGCTGGGCGTCGATGTGGGCACGCCGCCCGAAGATCTGCGCAAGGCTCTGCTCGCCTCAGATGCGGTGATCCACCTCGCGGGCGTGAACCGGCCCGAGTCGCCGGAGGAGTTCGAGAGCGGCAACGCTGGCTTCACCGGCGACCTCTGCCGCATGCTCACCGAAGCCGGCCGTGCGCCGTTGGTGGTGTTCACATCGTCCACGCAGGCCGCTCTGGATAACCCCTACGGCCTCAGCAAGCGCCGGGCCGAGGAGGCGCTACGGACGTGGGCGGAAGAGACCAGAGCGCCGGTGGTGGTCTTCCGGCTGTCCAACGCCTTCGGGAAATGGTCGCGCCCCTTCTACAACTCGGCGGTGGCCACCTTCTGCCACCAGGCCGCCCACGGCCTGCCCCTGACCGTCAACGATCCGTCGAGCGGGCTCGACCTAGTGTACATCGACCACGTAGTGGCAGGCCTGGTCCACTGCTTAGACGCGCCCCCGGCTGGCTTCGAGTATCGCGCGGTGGAGCCGGTGTTCCGGACCACGGTGGGAGAGGTGGCCGAGCGCATCGCCGGCTTCCCGCGCACGCGCGAGTCCCTGCTCGTGCCCGATTTCGACGACCCGCTCACGGCGCGCCTCTACGCCACCTACCTCTCCCATCTGGACGGAGCCGATCTCGTCTACCCCCTACGCACCTCGACCGATCCGCGCGGATGCTTGGCCGAGTTCCTGAAACAACCGGGATTCGGCCAGCTCTTCATGTCGCGCACGGCGCCCGGGGTCACCCGGGGCAACCACTACCACCACACCAAGGTGGAGAAGTTCTTGGTCGTGGAGGGTGAGGCGGTCATCCGCTTCCGCGACATGCGCGGCGGGGCGCTCGTGGAGCATCGGGTAGACGGGCGCGAGTTCCGGGTGGTGGACATCCCCCCAGGACTCTCGCACAGCATAGAGAATGCGGGAGTGGGCGAGCTTGTGACGCTCTTCTGGGCCAACGAGGTGTTCGACCCCGAACAGCCCGATACGTATCCGTTCGCGGTACTGGAGGAGGAGCAGAAGTGAAGGTCGCCACCATCGTTGGCACCCGCCCGGAGATCATCCGGCTCTCGCGCGTACTGGCGGCGCTCGACCGCTCCTTCGAGCACGTCCTTATCCACACCGGCCAGAACTACGACTACGAGTTGAATGAGATCTTCTTCGACGACCTGGGCCTGCGCCCGCCCGACCACTACCTGGACGCTGCGGGTGGCACCCCCGCCGAGACCATCGGCCAGGTGATCTCCCGGGTGGACGCGGTTCTCGGGGACATCCGCCCCGACGCGGTGCTCATCTTGGGCGACACGAACAGCTGTCTCGCGGCCATTGCCGCCAAGCGCCGGCGCATCCCCGTGTTCCATATGGAGGCGGGCAACCGCTGCTTCGACGAGCGCGTACCCGAGGAGATCAACCGCAAGATCGTGGACCACATCGCCGACGTCAACCTGCCCTACAGCGACATCTCCCGCGCCTACCTGCTGGCCGAGGGCCTCCCCGCCGACCGCATCATCAAGACCGGCAGCCCGATGTACGAGGTGCTGCATCACTACCGGGCGAAGATCGACGCCTCCGACGTTCTCACGCGGCTCGGCCTCTCCGCGGGTGGGTACTTCCTGGTCAGCTGCCACCGGGAGGAGAACGTGGACTCGCCGCGCTTTTTTCCCCAGCTGGTGGAACTCCTCCGGCGCCTGCCGGCGGAGTACGAACTGCCGGTGATCGTGTCCACGCACCCGCGGACACGGAAGCGCCTGGAGGCGGAAGGGGTCGAGTTCGCCCCCGAGGCGGGCGTCCAACTCCTGAAGCCCCTCGCGTTCACCGACTACGTCCACCTGCAGCTGCACGCGCGGGCCACGCTCTCCGATTCGGGCACCATCACGGAGGAGTCCTCCATCCTTGACTTCCCCGCCCTCAATATCCGCGAGGCCCACGAGCGCCCCGAGGGCATGGAAGAAGGCGCGGTCATGATGACCGGACTGAGCTGGGAGCGCATCTCGGAGGCGCTGGCGGTGCTGGCTCGCGGCCGCCCGGCGGACGGTGCGCGCCTGATGCGCATGGTGCGCGACTACGACGCGCCGATGGTGTCGGAGAAGGTGGTGCGCATCATCCTTTCCTATACGGACTACGTGCGCCGGGTGGTGTGGCGGGAGGAGTGAAGGGGCTGGGGTTGACTCACTCTGAGGGCGGGCGGCCACCCTCACGAGCTTTCTCAGGCTCTCTTGCGGCAGGCGCTCGGTCTGGCTGAACTCGCGGCTCTCCGTTTTCGGCAGCGTACGGCCCTTGTGAGTCAAGCGTTCTGCTCATAGACTTCAATGGCTGTGTCAAACCGATTGTGAGGGCGGTCCCGTATGTCCATGAATATCCTGCTCACCGGTGTGGCCGGGTTCATCGCCAGCCGGGTGGCTTCCATGTTGCTCGACGACGGCCACAGCGTGGTCGGCCTGGACAACATGAACGACGCGTATGATATCCGTCTGAAGGAGTATCGTCTTGCCGCCCTCACTGGGCGCGAGGGTTTCCACTTCCTCCGCGCCGACATCGCGGACAGGGCCGCCGTGCGCGAGGCGTGGACGGCCGGGTTGGCTTACTGCGGGGGGGAGGCGGGGTCGGCCGCGTACCACGGCGTCGTGAACCTCGCCGCTCGTGCCGGCGTGCGTCCGAGCGTGGACGATCCCTGGGTCTACATGGACACCAACGCGGGCGGCAACCTCAACCTGCTCGACCTGTGCCGGGAGTACGGAGTGCGCAAGTACGTCTTGGCCTCCACGTCCAGCCTCTATGGAGTCCACAACCCCCTCCCCTACGCGGAGGAGGCCGATACCAACCGAGCCCTCTCGCCCTACGCCGCGAGCAAGAAGGCCGCGGAGGCCATGTGCTACACGTATCACTACCTCCATGGGATCGACGTGACCGTCTTCCGCTACTTCACCGTCTACGGCCCCGCGGGCCGGCCGGACATGAGCCCTCTTCGGTTCACGCAGTGGATCCACGAGGGACGGCCCGTGCAGATATGCGGCGACGGGCTGCAGTCGCGCGACTTCACCTACGTGGACGACATAGCTAGCGGCACCATCCTCGGCCTGCGACCTCTCGGCTTCGAGGTGATCAACCTGGGAAGCGATCGCCCCGTGGGGCTTGGGGATTTCATTGCCCTGATCGAGGGCGAAGCCAGGCGCGCAGCAGAGCGTGTTTACTCTGCGGCGCACCCTGCGGATGTGCAGGCCACCTGGGCGGATATCTCGAAAGCCGAGCGCCTGCTCGGCTGGAAACCCCAAGTACAGCTTGAGGAGGGTGTCGCGCGGCTGGCTGCTTGGTACCGCGAGAACCGAGAGTGGGCACGGGAGATCGTGACGGACTGATGCCTTTCGCCTCGGCCCGGGGTGAAGCGATAGAATGGTGACCGCGCACTAACCACGGGGTTTAGGTGCAGCGTCCAGAGATCGGGTTCATGACGAATCCCCAGGAGGACCGCTTGCTGAACGACGCCGCCTACCAGGACAAGATCGCGCAGGCCTTGGCCGATGCGGCCGTGCGCTTCCTCGAGGAGCGTGCCCGATGAGTCGGCTTGCGATCATCGGCGCGGGCTACGTAGGCTTGGTGACCGCCGCCTGCATGGCTCAACTCGGGCACGAGGTGATCGGCCTGGACATCGATCCCGAACGCGTACGCCTGCTGAACCAAGGGGGTGTGCCCATCTTCGAACCCGGGCTCGCCGAACTCATCGCCGCCAACCAGGAGCGACTGCGCTTCACCACCGACCCGGCCGAGGCACACGCCACGGGCGAGTTCGTCTTCCTTTGCGTCGACACCCCTCCCACCTACTCGGGCGACGCCGACCTCACGCGTATTTGGCAGGCGATCGAGAGCATGCCTCTCAGCGACGGAGACCGGGTGCTGGTTACCAAGTCGACTGTTCCCGTCGGGACCGGAGCCTCCGTTCAGGCCGAACTGGCCCGACGCGGCTTTGTCCGGCTGGACTACTGCTCGAACCCCGAGTTTCTCCGCGAGGGTACGGCCATCCAAGACTTCATGCACCCCGACCGAGTGGTCGTCGGCTCCAACGAGGCCGCAACGCGCGCGCGGGTAGCCGCCCTATACGGACCGCTCGACACCACCATCGTCGAGACGAACGTGGCGTCGGCAGAGATGATCAAGTACGCATCCAACGCGTTCCTAGCCACGAAGATCAGCTTCATCAACGAGATCGCCAACGTGTGCGAGGCCACCGGCGCCGACGTGCGCACGGTGGCCCACGGGATGGGGTTGGATAAACGCATCGGACCGCACTTCCTGCAGGCCGGGATCGGCTACGGCGGCAGCTGCTTCCCGAAAGACGTATCCGCCCTCAAGCAACTGGCGGGCAACTCCGGGTACCACTTCCAGCTCCTAACCGCCGTGCTCGAGGTCAACGAGCTACAGAAACGCCGCGTGATCGGCAAGTTGAAGCGCCACTTGGGCGATCAGCTGCGCGGTCTGCGTATAGCCCTGCTCGGGCTGGCCTTCAAGCCCAACACCGACGACATCCGGGAGGCCTCAGCGATAGTCCTGGCGAGCCGACTCTTGGCCGAAGGCGCCGAGATCGTGGTCTTCGACCCCGTGGCCATGGAGAACGCCAGGTCGTTGCTGCCCTCGATCATGTACGCCAGCACGGCGGAGGAGGCCCTGGTCGGCGCCGACGCCTGCGTGCTGGTGACCGAGTGGGCCGAGTTTGTGCACCTCGACTGGGCCGGGGCAAAGGACCTCATGCGGCGACCCCTGCTCATCGACGGTAGGAACGCGCTCGACGGCGAGACGCTCGTGGGTCTGGGCTTCACCTACGAAGGGGTCGGGATACCGCAGTAGCGGGCGTGAGAGGGCCGCCCCCCACCAGCACACCCTGGCGAGCGCCTCGTCCACCGCCCGGTGCTACACCTATCACTACCTCCACAAGATCGACGTGACCGTCTTCCGCTACTTCACCGTCTACGGGCCTCGGCGGGTCGGCCAGACATGAGCCTGTTCCGGTTCACGCAATGGATCCACGAGGGACGGCCCGTGCAGGTGTATGGCGACGGGCTGCAGTCCCGCGACTTCACCTACGTGGAAGACATCGCCCGGGGCACCATCCTGGGCCTGCGGCCGCTCGGCTTGGAGGTGATCAATCTGGGCAGCGATCACCCCGCAGGGCTTGACGATGTCATCAGCCTGGTGGAGAAGGAGGCGGGCGGCCCGGCAGAGCGCGTCTACTCTCCGGCGCACCCGGCGGATGTGCCCGCCACGTGGGCGGATATCTCCAAGGCCCGACGCCTCCTCGGCTGGGAGCCCAAGGTGCGGCTAGAGGAGGGTGTCGCGCGCCTGGCTGCTTGGTATCGCGAGAACCAGGAGTGGGCCCGGGAGATCGTGACGGACTGAATATCGGCGGCGGCGGACCGCTCGACGGCCGCACGGTCTACCCACGCGCCACCCGCGGCCCCCACTCCGGCCGCACCACATCACGCGTGTCCACCACCAGCCGCACTCCCCCGTAGAGCGCCGCATTTCGGAACTCCCGGTGCGCCGTCGAGAGCACCAGGCAGTCGTAGGCGGCGAACGCCTCCGCTGAGAGCTCCACCGAGGTCAACCCGAGCTGGTGCCGCCGTGTGTGCGGCATCTGGGGGAAGTAGGGATCACAGTACGCCACGTGGGCCCCCCGCGCCTGCAACAGTTCGATGATCTCGTAGGAAGGTGACTCCCGGTCGTCGTCGATGTCGGGCTTGTAGCTCAGCCCCAGCACCAGCACCTTGGCGCCTTTGAGGCTCTTCCCCTCCTCGTTCAGGGCTTCTTGCACCTTCCCCACCACCCAGCGGGGCATGCGGGTGTTCACCTCACCCGCCAGATCGATGAAGCGGGTCCACTCCCCGTACTCGGCCGCCTTCCAGGAGAGGTAGAAGGGGTCGAGGGGGATGCAGTGACCGCCAAGTCCTGGCCCCGGGTAGAAGGCCTGGTAGCCGAAGGGCTTGGTCGTGGCGGCTTCGATCACCTCGTAGATGTCGATGCCCATGGGGTCGAAGGTCATCTTGAGTTCGTTGACCAGGGCGATGTTCACCGAGCGGTAGATGTTCTCGAGGAGTTTGGCGGCTTCAGCAACCCGGGAGGAGGAGAGCGGCACCACCCGGTCGACGGCGGCCGCGTAGAGGGCGGCGGCCACTTCGGTGCTCTCTGGGTTCACCCCACCCACCAGCTTCGGGATGGTGCGGGTGGAGAAGTCGGGGTTGCCGGGGTCCTCGCGCTCGGGACTGAATGCGAGGAAGAAGTCGGCAGGGGTGCGCAGGCCCCCGGCTTCGAGGAGGGGCTGCACCTCTTCATCGGTGGTGCCGGGGTAGGTGGTGCTCTCCAGCACCACGAGCTGCCCGGGGTGCAGGTGCTGGGCGATCTCGCGCGTGGTGTCGTGCACGAAGGAGAGGTCGGGCTCGCGGTGACGCCCCAGGGGAGTCGGCACGCAGATGAGGGCGGCGTCGCACTGGGCGAGGAGAGAGAAGTCTGACGTTGCCTGGAAGAGGGGGCCGCCTTCGGGGTGTAGGGCGGCGCGGGCCTTGGCCACCCGCTCGGGGCCGATGTGGCGGATGTAGCTCTCGCCGCGGTTCAGGGCCTCGATCTTGACTGCATCCAGGTCGAACCCCACCACCGGGAACCCCGCCTCTGCGAACACCAGGGCGAGGGGCAGCCCCACGTATCCCTGGCCGATGATGCCGATGCGGGCGGTGCGCGCCTCGATGCGCGCGAGGAGGGCGGCGGCGTGGGGGGAGGGGGTGGCGTCGATCTGGTCGTTCACGGGGGGAAGGGTATCAGATGGCGTAGTCGTGGAGGGCGCCTGGAGACGCGGTGGTCGCACATCTGGTTTCGATCGCTCCGGACGAAGAGGTCGTTGGCCGTCGGATCTTGTGGCGTGTGCCCATACGTTTGCCTGGGCTGTTTCACTGCACTTTGCCAAGGTCAGTCTTAGGGTTATTGTGATCCGGCCGTGATTGCGAACGGGGCATCCGAGAGATCGCTGTAGAGCCAACTCCCTACTGCGTTCCGGTACCAGACCAGGATGTCATACCCGGTCGCTACCGGGTGCGCGACCGTCCAGTTGTAGGTGTAAGGGGTCTGTCCGGCCACCGCTGCCTGGGTGGTCAGCAGTGTGAGGCTGCCGCCGGCCTTCTTGAGGTAGACCTGGAAGGTGCCGGAACTCACCGGAGACGGGGCATCCCACTGAACCGGTACCACCACGCCTTGGGCGAACGAGGTCGCGGTGTTCGGGTTGGTGACGGTCGGTTGGCCGGGCGGTGGCCCGATATCGAACGGCACATCCGAGCTATCGAAGTACAGGTAGCTCCCGGCCGCGTTGCGGTACCAGATCAGGATGTTGTATCCGGTCCCCACCGGTTGGGTGATGGTCCAGTTGTAGGTGTAGTCGGTCTGGGCGGCCACGGCGTTTTGCGTCGTCAGGAGGGTCTCGGTGCCGTTCGGGTTGCGTACGTACACGCGGAACGTGCCGGTGTCCACGGGACTGGGAACCGTCCAGGTAACCGGGATGGTGGTCGTGCGAACGAAGGTACCCCCGGTGTCCGGGTTGGTGACGTAGGGTTGTCCCACAAGCACCGGTATGTACGCTACCGTCGAGTTCGTCTCGCCCGCGGCGTTGTTAGGCCACCACGCGGTACCGGTACTTCTTGGCCACCGTGGTGGTGCTATCGGTATAGGTGGTTGCGTTGGCGAGAGCGGTTCCGATCTGGGCCCATGGGCCGATGACCACGCCGGCGTCGTTCACCGGACGCCGCATGATGCGGAAGCCGATCTCGTTCGAGAGGTTACCGAGCGTGGACGGAGCCGCGGCCGGGGTCGGGTCGGTCCACCTGAGACTGATGGTGCCGCCCGCGGTGCCGCCGGCTTGCAAGACCGGCGTTCCAGGCAGCAACGTGCTCACGTTGATCTGGATGGGCCGCATCATGTCCATCTCTTCGTGGCTGAGGATGTGGCAGTGCCACACGTACTCCCACTTGAAGTTGTAGAGCTCGTTTGTTACCGGGGTGGCGAGCGGTAGGCCCGTGTACGGGTCGGTGGGCGAGAAGCCCTCGGTGGAACCGATAGGCGCCGAGGGGTTCAGCGGCCGTATGCTGTCCGGCACGCCGAACGGGATCTTGGGCATGTTGGCCCGCACGGCCACGATAGTGTCCTCGAGTGGGCTGACGCGTATCGTGTCCTTCCAGCCGAGCTCGGTGGGGTCGGGCAGCGTGATGAAGCCGTCCCAGCCCACGCGGTTGATCAGCTGTGCGTCGAACTCGTGGAAGTGCACGGGGTGGGTGTCCACGCCGTTGTGGGTGATCTTCCAGATCTGGGTGCCGTCGGCCGCGACGGGCGAGAGGGCCTCCATCTCCATGTCGATGATCTCGGTGGGCTTGTCGATGTAGCCCTGCAGCACGAAGTTCTGGTTCTGGGCGTTCGTGAGAGGAAGCTCCACACCCATGGCGCCCATCATCCGTCCGTACTCTGGGTCGAACACCTCACCCATCTCGTCCTGGATGGCCTTGGGCTGCATGGGGATGGTGATTGAGTCACCGGCCACCGTCTTGAAGTTCAGCTCGGTGCTGAAGATGTTCGAGAATCCCCAGTACGGCTTGACCAGGTCGAAGAGCGTGTCGTAGGCGGCGTTGTAGGCGGGCTGACCCACGAGGATGGGGTTCTGACCCTTCTTGAACACGCCGTCCACGGCGGGATTGGTAGGAGTGAAGGCTTCCTGCAGGGCCGCCAGGTCGTACGGCGCGTCCGCGGTCGCGGGGGAGCCGGACACTACGATCTGCATGACCGTGCGCGTGTTCGGGGTGAAGCCGACGGGGATCACACCGTAGCCGCCGGTGTCGCACAACGCTCAAAATGCGCATTAATGTACGTATTGACCTCGCCGGCAGAACACCAAGAGCGCAGTCGAGACAGCCGATCTGGTGTTATGATAGACGTGTAATACGCAAGTATCTACGTGTGGGAAGTGCACCATGAACACTAAGCCTTCGGCGACGCTCCGCTTTCTTGAGGGCCACGAAGCGTTCACCCTCGAGGAGTTCATGCGTGCCGTCGACCCGACGGTGTCAGAACGGACCCGTTACACGAACCTCCAGAACGCGGTTACCCGCGGCTGGGCCTATCGAGTGAGGCGCGGACTGTATGCGTCGAATATCGGCGTGTATCGCGATCGTGTGCCCAACGTCTATCTCGTTGCCGCAAAGGTGGCGGAGGACGCCGTGCTCACCCACCACTCGGCTCTCGAAGCGCACGGCGTCGCTCATTCGGCGCTACGAACCGTGTATTTCTCCTCCGGCACGAAGATGCGTGACTTCGAGGTTCGCGGGTATCGGTTCCATCGTGTCGCGAGGCCCCCCGTGCCGGGATCCTCTGCCACGTTGAACGGGTTCGTGACGCGTGTCAGAGTGGGCGAAGCGATCGTGCCGGTGAGCACCAAGGAGCGCACGCTCGTCGACTGTCTTCGCGACCTGCGTCTTGCCGGAGGGCTCGAAGAACTGCTACGCAGCCTCGGCGGGTTCACATCGATGTCGGCCGAGCGAGTTGCGGCCTACGCGCGACTGCTGGGGTCTCCGACGCTCGCCGCCCGCGCCGGCTGGATACTCGAGATGTTCGCCGACAGGTGGCGCGTCGACGCATCCGTGCTCGAGGAGATGCGCTCGTCGGTTGGGAGAGGGACGTATCGGCTCCTTCCCGCCTCCGGCCGGTCGCAACACGAATTCGTCGGGCGCTGGCGTCTCTATGTTCCGGCCGATCTGCCGTATCACGAGTGGACTCAGGGATGACCCGCCCGATTCTCACTCTGCCGATTGGGTTCGCTCCCGATCGAGGCGGGCGCGGTGGGTCGCGTGCCCGGCTGGTTCAGCGACGGGCTCTCAATCGAGGAAGCCCGTAGGAACACCAGGGAAGCCATCCACCAGCGCCTGAGCTGGGCGACCGACTACGGACTGCTCTCGTCCAACCACTGTCGGTTGTATCTGGCGCCTCAGGGGATCACCGTGCTCCAACGGGATACCGCCGCAGTGGCGCAGCGTGGGGGAACCTCTCGGTACGCGTTCACGGGATCGTTTGGCGGCACGTCATGTAACCCTGGTCACTGACAACCAGGCAGGCTTGGCCGGCCGAACCCGGGTCTACGCTTTCCTTGGGAGCAGATGGGGCACTTCACAGGATCCTGTACGCGTCCATGAACTCGCCGGGCGAGAAAGCCGCGACTCCCTGACGCAGCCGCGTAGGGAAGTGGGCGAGATTGCCGGTCACGAGGCATTCCGCTCCGCAGGCGAGAGCCACCTCCAGGAACGGCTCGTCGCTCAGATCCGGCAGATGTTCCGGAAGGGGGGACGAGGCCACGGTGTGGCCGCGATACTCGACAAAGTGGAGGAGGGCCGCTACCG
>JAHJSA010000048.1 GCA_018830645.1 Actinomycetota bacterium | reverse complement strand
CTTCTTGAAGGAACGCGCCCGGATCGTGGGCATGACCAACTTCGAGCTGATCTCAGAGAAGGGCCTCGACCACTGGGTGGAAGAGATAGGCGATGTGAAGCGGGCCTTCCCCGACCGCCCGCTCATCGCCAGCATCATGGGCTCGCTCGAGCCCGCCGACTGGGAGATCCTCACCAAGGCGGTGGAGGCCGCGGGCGCCGACGCGGTCGAGTTGAACGTCTCGTGCCCTCACGGCATGCCCGAACAGCACATGGGCGCCTTCATGGGCCAGGACCCCGAACTCATCAAGTTGGCGACCGCAGCGGTAGCCGGCGTCGCCACGACGCCCGTATGGGTGAAACTCACGCCCAACGTCACCGACATCGCGGCGATGGCAGTGGCCGCCAAGGATGCGGGCGCCGACGTGATCGCGGCCATCAACACGGTCGCCGGGCTCGTGGGCATAGACCTCGAGACTTTCGAGCCGCTGCCCTCCGTGGCCGAGAAGGGCGCCTACGGCGGCTACTCGGGCCGCGGGGTCAAGCCCATCGCGCTCCGGGCGGTCTCGAGCATCGCGGCCACCTCCGGCCTACCGGTGAGCGGCTGCGGCGGGATCACGATCTGGGAAGACGCCGCCGAGTTCATGCTGGCCGGCGCCGGCACCCTGCAGGTGTGCACCGCGGTCATGCTGAACGGCTTCGGGGTGATCGACGAGCTCGCCGCCGGCCTGAGCCAGTACCTCGAACGCAAGGGGTTCGAGTCCTATGGAGACGCGGTGGGCCGTTCCCTCGCCTCCATCGGCGACTACTCTTCGCTCGACAACACGGTGCCCGCCCACGCCCAGGTGGATCCGGAAGCCTGCAATGGCTGCCGCAACTGCATACCCGCCTGCGCCGATGGGGGCTTCCAGGCGATCTCGATGAACGGCAAGACCGCCGTCATCGACCCGGCCATATGCGACGGGTGCGGACTCTGCCCGTCGGTGTGCCGCCCCAACGCCATCACGATGGTGAGGGCCTGAGGTGCCGCACGCGGCCGCTGCTTCGTCAACAACCGCCTGTTTCCGCACGGGGAACACGGCGTGGCAATAGTCAACTGTACACTCGCGTATAGGGGGTTACTTTGAGCGACAACCTCGAGATGGTCAGGACCAAGGACGGGCTCTACGAGCTCACCGCCGATGTCTCCAGCAGCCCGTTGTACAACGAGGACATCGGTGCCACGAAGCTCGCGAACCGCACCTGGTCCACCTACAACATCGCCGCTCTTTGGATCGGCATGAGCGTGTGCATCCCCACGTACATGCTCGCAGCAGGCCTGGTCGCCGGGGGCATGAGCGCCTGGCAGGCCGTGTTCACCGTCATGCTCGGAAACCTCATCGTACTGATCCCCATGGTCCTCAACGCGGTTCCCGGCACGAAGTTCGGCATCCCGTTCCCCGTCCTCGTACGCGCCAGCTTCGGCACGCTGGGATCGAATATCCCCGCCCTTCTTCGCGCCGGCGTAGCCTGCGGCTGGTTCGGCATTCAGACCTGGATCGGCGGCTCCGCCCTCAACGCCATGATGCTGGCCCTCTTCAGCAGCTGGCCGGTCGACGGCATCGGCAAGTGGATCGCCTTCTTCGTATTCTGGGCGATCAACGTGTGGATCATCGTGAAGGGCATGGAGTTCCTCAAGAAGTTCGAGTCGTGGGCCGCCCCGATCCTGATCGCCATGGGTGTGATCATGCTCATCTGGGCCATGGGCAAGGCCGGCGGTATCGGCCCCATCATGAACGAGCCCAGCAAGTTCGCCACCTTCGGCGAATTCTGGAAGTTCTTCATCCCCGGTCTCACCGGAATGGTGGGCTTCTGGGCCACCTTGTCTCTCAACATCCCCGACTTCAGCCGCTTCGCCAGGAATCAGAAGGCGCAGATCTACGGTCAGACGCTCGGCCTCCCCACCACCATGACCCTGTACGCCTTCCTCGGCGTGGCCATCACCTCCGCTACCGTCATTATCTTCGGTGAGGCGCTGTGGGATCCGGTCGTGGTGCTCAGCAAGTTCTCGAACCCGCTGGTGATCGTCTTCGGCATGTTCTGGCTCGCGGTGGCGACGCTTTCCACCAACATCGCGGCGAACGTCGTGTCTCCCGCGAACGACTTCCAGAACCTCTGGCCCAGGAAGATCAACTTCGTGATCGGCGGCTTGATCACGGCCGTCATCGGCATCGCGATCCGTCCGTGGTGGCTGCTTGAAGACTACGGCAACTACATCTTCGGCTGGCTCGGCACCTACGGCGGTCTGCTCGGCCCCGTCGCCGGCATCATGATCGTGGACTTCTTCATCATCCGGAAACGCATGCTGAACGTTCGCGATCTGTATGTGCGTGGCGGTGAGTACGAGTACACCGGCGGCTTCAACTGGAAGGCCATCGCCGCCTTCGCCATCGGTGCCGGCGTCACCCTCATCGGCAAGTGGGTGCCCGCGGTCAGCTGGCTCGCCGACTACTCATGGTTCATCGGCTTCGCCATCGGCTTCCTGCTCTACTGGGTGCTCATGCGTGGAACGAAGGTCTCCGACCTGAGCATGGTCCCCGAGCAAGGCGCCGTCGCAGAAGCCGAATAGTTCGACTTTCAGCGTCCGGATACACCGGCGACGGAACACAGACGGCCGCCCCGATGGGGCGGCCGTCTGTCACTGTCGGCGTCTCTCATGGTCGGCGGGCCCGCTGCCTTCACGGAGCCCCGCATCGGGGGGCCTCGCCGCCGGGCCGACGGTGCCTCGTTGGGCTGGGCTCAGGCGTCCCGCCGAAGCATCGGCAGGTAGAACGCCAGGCCGAGCACCACGATGGTGAAGGTCATGACGAACGCCGACGCGTAGGCGCTCACCGGGTACCTCCCGGCTAAGTCCGACCCGAACGCGCCGATCACCATCCCCATGCCCCACTGGATGAGTGCGGTCCCTCCGATGCCGAAGAGGTTGACCGCCGTCACCGCGCGGCCGGTCATGGAAGCGGGGAAGACGGAACTGATGTGGGCCATGAGGAGCACGTTGAAGGCGCCGGTCAGACCGAACACCGGGTAGGCGACGCGTACGACGGATTCAGACCCCGCAAGACCGCCCGCGATGATGGCGGCCTGCGCCCCCAGGAACACGAGCGTCACGGTCACTACGGTGCGCGCGAACCCGAACCGCTCCGAGAACCACCCGCAGACCATGTATCCGACAAAGGAACCGAGAGAGAGCGATACAAGGAGGTTCCCCGTCTCTATCTCCGAGAAGCCGAGCGTGTCGTAGGCGAAGGGGCCACCCCACAGGCCCTGCACGGAGAGGAGCGTTCCCACTATGGCGAAGTCGAGCAGCGCGATCCGCCAGAAGCGGATGTCGCGGAACACCTCGATCAGGCGACCTCTCCCCGGCCCGGAGACCCGCCACTCCACCCCCGGAGGAGCGTTCCGAGCAAACGTGACCAGAGCCGCCGCACTCACAAGAACCAGCATCGCCCCGACCACGAACACCCCGCGCCAGCCGAACTCGCGGGCCAACCACGCCAGAGGCGTGCCGGCGAACAGCGCGCCGAGCGCTCCCACCCCCACGATGAATCCGGAGACACGTGCGAAGCGCCGAGCCGAGAACCACCGGCTGAACGCCTTCAAAGAGCCCATGAACACCCCGGCCATGCCCATACCGATGAGCGCCCTGCCGATCGCCAGCTGAGCGAATCCTTGCGCCGACGCGAAGAGAAGACACCCGACCACGGCCGTCAACATGAGGGCGGGCGTGACCGCCCGAGCGCCGAAGCGGTCGAGGGCGGCTCCAAGCGGGATCTGAACGGCGGCGAACGCGACGTAGAACAGCGCGGTCATCAATCCCAGATCTTGGGCGCCGAGCTGTAGATCGCGCGAGAGGTCGGGCGCGATCACCGCATTCGCGGAGCGGAAGAAGTACGACAAGAAGTAGGCGGCGGCGAAGGCGGCG
>JAHJSA010000047.1 GCA_018830645.1 Actinomycetota bacterium | reverse complement strand
CACGGTACGGTAGCCGCCTCCCTTGCGGAATAGGGTGAGCACAAGTCGCGAGTTGCCGATGGAGCAGGGTACGTGTCCTTCTCCGGAAACGCCTTGCGCAACTTCAGCTTGAGGCAGCTCCGAGAGGAGCTTCTTCATCTCCTGCGGGTCCTTGACCCGCCTGCGTCTCTTGCTCAGCTCTCCTCTTTGGAGAGTACGTCTCGAAAGCCGAGCGCCTGCTGGGGTGGAAGCCTGAGGTGCAGCTCGAGGAGGGTGTCACGCGTTTGGCGGCCTGGTACCGCGACAACCAGGAATGGGCGCGGGAGATCCCCACGGGCTGAGTTCGCTCGCCGAACCGCTCGGCGAAGCGCAGAGAGCAAACCGGGTGGTGTGGCGGGAGCCCCGGCTTTGTTCCATCGACGCGTGCGCTATTATCGACCAGCGTACACACAGCCCAGGCGCGCGGGAACGATCGCATGGAGGTTCGAGACCCCCTTGCTCAAGTACACCCAGTACTTCCTATTCACTCGAAACCGGCCGGACCGGTCAGCCATCATGGAAGAATGGATAGCCGACGCCATAGCAAACCCTCTGAGGAGAGAGAAGCAGAGCGACGGAAGGATCAGGCACTGGATATGGGTGGAGGCTGCGCATAGGTACCTGCGAGTAGTCCTACTGGAGGACGAGCAGACCGTGCACAACGCCTTCTTCGACAGAGGCTTCAGGAAGGAGTAGGTGTCATGAAGATCATGTACTTCTCCGATACCGACACCGCGCTCATTGAATTCTCGGGCGCTGCGGTTGAGGAGACAAGAGAGGTTTCTGAAGATATCTACCTAGACCTGGACAATATGGGCAACCTGGTCAGCATGACCATTGAACATGCAAAAGAGAAGGCGAACATCTCCGAGGTGTCGTTTCTTCAGATGGAGAAGGTCGTCGCCTGAGAACGCTCGTTCTCTATGTCCGCGCGCCGTCCGCCATCCCGAGGTTGCCCGATATCTGGATCGGATACCGGAGAAGGGCACCTCGTGAGGCTAGACCCCGATACCCTGGAGGTCGTTGGCCTGACGGTCTTGTGCTTCGCCGGACGGAAGGCTCGGGGTCGAATCGCGGTCACCGTGCCGGCGCCCGGGGAGTTACTCCGGGATCTGTCCCAGGTATTCAAGCGGGCTCATGACATTCACGCCATCGCGGATCTCCGCCGGGAAGTCCGCCTGGTTCCCTGTCACCAACACCGCCCCGATCGCTTTCGCCAGAGCGAGGAACACCAGGTCATCTGGATCCGGCCCCTCCTGTGGCCACGGCGCGGGTTCCGGCTCATGAAAGGCTATCTGGAGCAACCGGGGAAGCCACGCGGGAGGTAGGCCCTTGGGCCTGAGCTTCGGCCGGTTCAGCACCTCCCGGTATTCCGCCACTATGGAGGGGCAGACGTACACCGGCGCCTGGCGAAGTAGTACCCGCTCCAGGATGCGGGCTATGTCGCTTCCGAGCTTCAGAGCCGCCGAGACGAGGATGTTCGTATCCAAGACGACCGCCCGACTCATGCGAGACCGACCGCCCGACTCATGCGAGACCGACCGCCCGACTCATGCGAGACGCTTCCGACGCCTGATCTCCTTCCGAGCTTCCCGGATCTCGGCCTCGACGTCTTCCGCGGACATCTGATCCAGACCGGTCTCCACAGCCCGGTCCTGATCCTGGCGCAGAGCCAACACGGCCGCGAGACCCTCGGCAAGGTCAAGGACCGCGGTCCGATTGTCGGGAGACACCTGGAGTAGAACGAACTCCTGATCCCGGCCCGTGAGCAGCAGCGGCTCGGCAGAGAAGCCGGCGCCGAGCGCCTTCACCCCTTCGCGCTGGAAGTCCCGCAGTGGAATAGTCCTCATGGCGTCACCGCTCTCACCTCTCTGTTCGAATGTCGCCGTTTTGACGACAGCCCCGTGAGCGCACTATACACGACGTGTCGAGATCCGAGGCGTGGGCGCAAGCAGGCGGAACACCTGCGAAGGCCGGTGGCCGATTGCCCCTACAGCCATTCTGTGCTATATGAAACCTATGACTTCCAAGTACACAAACAACCGGGACCGGCAATGATCCCACGAACGCTCCACTCCCGGTTGCAGCGGGCGGCGGGTCCGTTTCCGATCCTGTTCCTCACGGGTCCGCGTCAGTCGGGCAAGACGACGCTCGCGCGTGCAGCCTTTCCCGACTACGCGTACCTCTCCCTCGAGGACCCCCAGCAGCGGGCGGAAGCGCTGGAAGACCCGCGCGGTCTGCTGGAAGGGGTGCGCACCGCCCCTGGTGTGATCTTCGACGAGGCTCAGCGGGCGCCCGAGCTCTTCTCCTATCTCCAAGGGGTGGTGGACGAGCGCCGCGGCGGGCCGTTCGTGCTCACCGGCTCCCAGAACTTCCTCTTGGCGGAACGAATCACGCAGACCCTCGCGGGCCGCACCGCGGTGTTCGAACTGCTGCCCTTCTCTGTGGCCGAGCTCGCGCGGCGTCCGGCGCTGGACCCGGAGGCCTTCCTTCCAGCCGAAGCCGGCGGCGGCCGGGCTCCCGCGCCCCCGGCCCTGCCTCTCGACGAGCTGCTCTTCGCCGGCCTCTATCCGGCGATCCACGATCGCGACATCGACCCCGGGCAGTGGCTCCGAAGCTACATCACCACCTACGTGGAGCGGGACGCGCGCGCCGTCGGCTCCATCGGCGATCTGGATGGCTTCCTCCGCTTCCTCGGCCTCTGCGCCGGCCGGAGTGGCCAGCTCCTGAACCTGAGTGCGCTCGGGGCCGAAGCCGGAGTGAGCCACACCACGGCGCGCAACTGGCTCTCGGTGCTACGCGCGAGCTACGTGGTCGCCCTCCTAGCGCCCCACCATGAGAACTTCAACAAGCGCATCGTCAAGACCCCCAAGCTGTACTTTCTCGACACAGGGCTCCTCTGCGCGCTCCTCGGTCTTCGGACTGCCCGCGACCTCCGGAACCACCCCCTGCGCGGCCCCTTGTTCGAGACCTTCGTCGTCTCCGAGATGTTCAAGCTCTTCCTGCACGCCGGGGAACGGCCCCGTCTCTACTTCTGGCGCGATTCGCACGGCGTGGAAGTCGACGTCCTCCTGGATCTGGGCACGCGCAGGGTGCCGATCGAGGTCAAGGCGGGGATGACCGTCGCGGGCGACGCGTTCAGGGGTCTGGAGGCCTACCAGAAACTGAGGGGGACCACCGGCGAGGGTGTCCTGGTGTACGCCGGCGGCGAACGCTACCAGCGCCGCGGCCACGACGTGAGGCCCTGGTTCACCTGCTCTTGAGGGCACGGGAGCGCCGCGGGTCCTCTTCGTTCCGCATCCGCGGTGCTATCATAGTGTGAGCGTAGTGCTAGCGGAATGGAGCGAAAGGCGACACACAACATGGCCACTCTGCTGATACGAGACGTCTCCCCGGAAGTCCATCGGCTCCTGAAAGAACGGGCAGAGCGCCACCATCGCTCCCTCAGCAAAGAGGTGATCGCCATCCTTGAAGACTCCGTGATCCCGTCCAGGGGCGCGCTGCCTCCCCTGGTGAAGGGGGCCTTTCCGGTGACACCCGACTGGCTCGACGAAGCCCGCCGCGCGGGCCGAGAATAGGGCTGCCGCAGGCATGGAGGCGCCTCCGCTCGTGGTGGATGCCAACGTGGTGGTCTACATGCTCCTCGACGGCGAGAGGAGCCCGGCGGCGCGCCTGCTGCACGAGATGCGTCCGGACTGGGTGTGCCCCGCAATCCTCCGCCACGAGTTCATGAACGTGTGCGCAACCTACCAGCGGGCAGGCGGGTTCTCTCGCGGGGAATGTCTCGCACTCCTGAAGACGGGTCTGGCGCTCCTCTCCGGTCGCGAGGTGGAGATCGATCCGGAGGCCGCCGTCGGCGTGGCGCTGGATCTCGATCTCAGTGCGTACGACGCGCAGTATGTTGCCGTCGCGCTTGCCCTGCAGGGGGTCTTGGTGACCGAGGATCGACTGGTGCTCGCCCGAGCGCCGGCGGTGGCCCGGACGCCGGCCGACTTCGTCAACGTGGAGTAGCTGCTCCGACGAAGCCGCCTCAATGGACGACGCCTCCGCCAAGGTACACCCTCCGGTGTATGGCGCTAGCCGACCAAGGGAGCGACAATCCGAGGTATGGGCAACACTACGAAGCACGTGGGGTATGATTCGGTTGATGGTTGTCTGTCGTCCGCATCGCCGTCGCTTGGAGGCGGCATGGTCTGGAAAGGGGAACCGATGCGCATCGACACGATTCCTGACATCCGCGAACTGAGCTTGGCAGAGAAGATTCTCCTCGTGGAAGATCTCTGGGATAGCATCGCTGAGGATGCGTCGGCTCTTCCCGTCCCGCAGAGCCATCTCGATGAATTGGGTCGGCGCCTGGAACGATTCACCTCTGCTCCGGGAGACGTGCTGTCCTTCGAGGAACTCAAGGCGCTGGTCGACACCAGGGGATGAAACACCGGCTCGGGTTCCTTCCTGAGGTCGCGGGCGACGTGGCACAATCCACTGGCTGAACGCTTGGGAGCGGGTAGAGAACCCCTTCAAGGACACAACACATGAGGTTCGCGTGCGCTCGCTCCGCACATTGATTCAAGCGCACTGTGCGATCGGGGTGCCAAGCATCCCTCGCCCCCGTTGCCCTCCGGATGCGTATGGTCTAGGATGTACGCGTACACACAGGAGTAGGAGGCTCCCTCGTGGCTCTCACCAGGATCTTCAAGAACGGGAACTCCCAGGCGGTGCGCATCCCCGCAGAACTGGCCTATGACCGCACCGACATGGATGTGGAGATCGAGCGGGTGGGTGACGAGATCCGCATACACCCGGCCCGCCGGCGCCTTGATGGGGTGATGGCGTCGTTCGCACGGTTCTCAGACGACTTCATGGCCGCGGGGCGCGGAGACAACCGGGAGTCCGAGCGCGACGAGCTATGAGCGCCTCGTACATGCTGGACACCAACATGTGCATCTACCTGATGAAGCATCATCCGCCGGAAGTGGCCGCGCGCTTCTCTCAGTGTTACGTGGGAGATGTCGTGATCTCCGCGATCACCCTGGCGGAACTGGAATTCGGCGTCGCCTGCTCGGGTGAGAAGGAAGCACAGAACAGGGAGGCGCTCGCTCGACTCGTGGAGGACATCGTCCCCGCCCCCTTCGATTCGGCCGCCGCCGCGGCGTACGGCCCCATACGCGTGGCGACCCGAGGTCGGAGCAGAGACGCGCTCGACAAACTCATCGCGTCCCACGCGGTGGCTCTGGGCGCGATCCTCGTCACCAACAACGAGGTGGACTTCGCCGGGTACCCGGGCCTGCGGGTGGAGAACTGGGTGGCCTAGCCCGTACGCACGGCGCCCGAGTGCGACCTTCGACGTATGGCCTTCCGCGAGTACCCATGCGACGCTCTCTGTCAGGTGGCCAGGAGAGCGCACGATCCGGAGGCCACAGCAGATCGTCCCTGAGAAAGGTGGCTTGAAGGCCTACCAACGGGTACTGAACCTCCCTGGAAGCCGCGTGCGCTGCTCCGGGTGATAGTCGATGATACTATCGAGCCACTGGTCGTCGTCACCGCGTACCGAACCAGCAAGGTGCACAAGTACTGGAGAGAAGATGAAGATCTTCTATGACCCCGACGTCGATGTTCTCCGCGTTCTGTTCAACACCAATCCCATCGAGGAGAGCGACGAGGAGCGCCCCGGTCTGATTCTCGACTACGATTCCGACGGCAATGTTGTGGGCATCGAGGTGCTGAACGCTTCAGAGAAGGCGAACCTGCGGGTGGAGGCTGCCAAGCAAGGGCATTCGATGGAAGAAGCTGCCCGCCAGATCCTCCGCCGCGCTCTGATGCCCTCCGGCACGGAGGCCGGCGGTCTGGGAAGCCGCGTGCACCAGTACTTCGTCGAGGGCGGCGCCGTCGATCTCGAGCTTCCTGAGCGCTCTGCTCCGCGTTCCGCGCCCGACTTCACGAGGCCGGATGCATGATCCTTCTCGACACGAACGTGATCTCGGAGTTGATGCGGCACAGGCCCGACCAGGCTGTCATCCGATGGGTGGACGCACAGCCCGGGTACCGTCTGTACATCTCGGCGGTGACACGGGCCGAGATCGAGCTGGGTATCGAACTGCTGCCCAAGGGTCGACGTAGGCAGGCTCTGCAGACGGCGGCGACACGCATGTTCGGGGAGTTCCACGGCCGGTGCCTGGCGTTCGACGAGCCCGCCGCATCGCGATACGCCGAACTCGTAGCCGCGCGCACGCGTGCGGGGCCCCCGATCAGCGTAGAGGATGCGCAGATCGCGGCCATGGCCCTGACCGCCGGATTCGTCCTGGCCACCCGGAATGTGGACGACTTCGAGGAGATCGAAGGTCTGACGGTGGCCGATCCGTGGGTGAGCGCGCCGGACATCTGAGCGATCCGCCGCTCCCGCGGCGGGAATCTTCGCGGCGTGACTCCTGCGGCCCGCCGCAAGCTCATCGCCTATTCCGGCCGCCAATGCGGAGACGCCAAGCACATTGCCGGAACCGCGGTGATGCCCTCCGCCAACGGCCAGGGATCGCCGTCGCCGTGACACACCACCCACAGCCCATCCAGACCCAGCACCTCGCGGGCCGAACGCATCGAGGGCGTCACCGTAGGTGAGCGCGTCAGCTTGACCTCAAAGCCCAGACGACGACCGCCGCGTTGGATGAACAGATCGAGTTCGGCGCCTGTGTGCACACCCCGATTCAAGCATAGTAAGTCGGCAATTCGTCGACATACTATGTCCATTTCGGATAGACTACCCCCATGAACGACAGGCCGTCTCCAATCGCCCACCTGCGGGCACGCATCGAAGGAGAGGAGTTCGACTACCAGGCCCTCCTCGGCTCCCTCGGTGCCTTCGCCTACCCACGGGACAAGATCACGGCCCTGCTGCGCCGGGGTGACATCGTGCGCGTCAAAAAAGGAGTCTACGTGTTCGGCCGCGCCCACGCGCGCAGGCCCTACTCGCGCGAGGTCTTGGCCAACATGCTGTACGGGCCGTCGTATGTCTCCCTCGAGTACGCTCTGCAGTATCACGGCCTGATCCCCGAGCGCGTGGAGGCGGTCACCTCCATGACCACGAACCGCGCCCGACGCTTCGCCACCCCCCTCGGGCTCTTCATCTATCGCCCGGCGACCCCAGCCGCGTATCCGCTCGGTGTCGAACTCGTGGAGATCGAGGGCGGCCGCTTCCTGCTCGCCACCCCCGAGAAGGCGCTGGCAGACCGGGTGCGTGCCGACCGTGGCTCCGGCGTCGACACCATCGTCGCCATGGAACGCTACCTTCTTGAAGATCTGCGCGTCGACCCCACGGCACTCGCGTCACTCGACGCCGAGCGCTTGGAGCCGATCGCCGAAGCCTACGGATCGCGCAAGCTGCGCCTCCTCTCCGCGGTCGTGCGCTCGATGCGGCCGGCGCGCGCAGTGATGGCGACGTCATGAACGAGGCCGTGGCCCGCATGCTGGAAAGGTACGAATCTCGCAGCACGGAGGACTACACGCGGGCGCTGCGCGAAGTCTTCCAGGAGCTGGCGCTCCTCGGTCTGTGGCGCGCCAAGTTCTTCGAGCACGCCGCCTTCTACGGAGGCACTGCCCTGCGCGTCCTGCACGGACTCGATCGCTTCTCCGAAGATCTCGACTTCTCGCTTCTCGCTCCCGATCCGGAGTTCGACCTCGCCCGATACCTGGGGGGATTGGAGCGAGAGCTCGCGGCCTTCGGGCTCACCGTCACGGTGACCGCCAAGCCGAAAAGCGCCCGGAGCGCCGTGCAGTCCGCGTTCCTGAAAGCCGGGACGCTCGAACATCTGGTCACCATCGGTGACGGCCGGGCCGTCACCCGAGGGATCCCGGGCAATCAGACGATCAAGGTGAAGCTGGAGGTGGACCGTGACCCGCCGGGGGGCTTCACTACCGAGACGCACTTCCTGCTTCGCCCCCTCCCCTTCTCGGTGCGTTCCTACGCCCTCCCTGACCTCTTCGCGGGGAAGATGCATGCCGTTCTATTCAGGCGTTGGAAGAAGCGGGTGAAGGGCCGCGACTGGTACGACCTGGTGTGGTTCGCCGCGAACCACCCGGCGCTCCGTCTGGCCCACCTGGAGCAGCGCATGCGGCAGAGCGGAGACTGGACGGCGCAAGAAGCGCTCGACGAAGGAGCATTCCGAAACTTGCTGGCGGAGACGGTGGGTGCGCTCGACGTGGATCGCGCACGGCGCGATGTGGAGCCGTTCGTACCCCGTCCAGAGGACCTCGAGATCTGGTCGCACGACTTCTTCTTGGATGTGGCTCGACGCATCGAGATCGTCTAGTTCAGGGGCGCCATACGCCTACTCAGCCGCCTCCCTCGCTCCAGTTGACCAAGGCCAGACCGGGGATGCGCTCGTAGTGGCGCACGTTGTTCGACACCAGCACCGCTCTGGCGGCCAGTGAATGTGCGGCGATCATCATGTCCATCTCGCCGAT
>JAHJSA010000008.1 GCA_018830645.1 Actinomycetota bacterium | reverse complement strand
GGTGGATTCCACCGAGGAGCTGAAGGCGCGCATCCTGCTGGGTATCGACGAGTTCAACGCCTCCCCGGTGGTGTTCCGCTGGAACAAGTTCGATCTGGGGTTGCTTTGATGTGTAACTCTTGTTCAGGAACGGACTACTAGGTAGTCCGGCGCGCACTTGCGGCAGGCCGTGCGCGAAGCCGTTCGCGCCGCGGGCATCGCCACGTGTGTGGGTTGCCGCACGTTCCGCGGTTCCTTCGCGGTGCACCTGCTGGAGGCGGGGCACGACGTCCCCAGCGTCCGGGTGCTCCTCGGCTGCAGTGACGTCCGTACGAGCATGATCTACACCCAGGTGCTGAACAGGGGCGGACACGGCGTCCGCAGTCCGCTTGACGGTTGGTAGGGCTGCCTATACTGTCCGCATATCCACCAGATGCGGTGTCGGGGTGGCGGGCTGGTTGCCCTGCTCGGGGCGATTGCCGGTCTTCTTCAGGCCGATGGTTCGTTGATACGAAGACAGCAGGGTGCTGTGTCGGTGGAGTTATGCAGAGGAGGAAGCCATGAGACGACAGAGCGATTTCCCCACAGGCTGGGACGAGGCTCGAGTCCAGCGCGTGCTTGAACACTACGGGAATCAGACCGACGAAGGTGCGGTTGCCGAGGATGAAGCCGCGCTGGAGGATCCCACTGAGACCCTCATGGAGATTCCAGTCGACCTCGTCCCGGCCGTCCGTCAGCTGATCGCGGAGCATAGGCGCAGCGCCTAACAAGCCGCCGGTGTGCCTTGAAAGGTCCTGATGACTAGCCGGTGGGAGTCCGGTCGTGGTAATCGCCAGGAGAGCCACGTAGCAGGCTGCCGCTGCACCTGGGTGACCGGGTGTGGTGAAGCGCAGTATCCTCCCGCGAAGGGAGCGCAAACCAGCAGTCCGTACCATGAAGGGAATCCTGCAGCGTCGACATGTTAGCCCCGCAAGGGGAGCCGGAGGGAGCCGAGCGTTTCAGCGATCGCGAAGGCCATGGAAGAGGTGAAGACTCTGGAAGCGCAGCCTCGAAGAACCCTCCGGCGTAGGGGGAGCGGAATGCTTCAGAAAGCCGTCAGGGCAACAAGGGAGGTCTCACGGGGTCACGGGTCCACAGCCCGTGGGAGGCGCGGTATAGGCTCGGTGTTGCGAAGTCCGGGCCGGCGCCCTGTGAGAAGTCGGAGGGGGAGATAGTACCGATGATGGCGCGGACAGCAGAAGCCGCCGGAGGGAAGCTCCCCTGCTTCAACTGTGTCGAGCGGGGAGGGAAGTGACGGTGCATGCTCGCTAAGAGCCAACAACACCGAAATGAAAAGTCACGAGAACTCCAGCGCCGACTGTACCTTGCGGCCAAGAGGAGTCGGAGCCGCCGGTTCCACGCTCTCCTATGACCGCATCGTTCGGCCCGACGTGCTGTGGCGGGCCTGGGAAGAGGTGCGGGCGAACCGGGGGCGTCCCGGCATCGATGGCGTGAGCATCGAAGATGTGGAGCGTCACGGCGTCGAGACTTACCCGGCACAGCTCGCCGCGGACCTGAGGGCCGAGAGGTATCGCCCGAGCCCCGTGCTCAGGGTGGAGATACCGAAGCCGGACGGCCGCATGCGGCCCCTGGGCATCCCGACCGTTCGTGATCGGGTGGTCCAGCAGGCCGCAAGAATCGTCATCGAGCCTATCTTCGAGACAAACTTCCTTGAGTGCTCGACACGGGTATCGTCCCCAGCGCAGCGCCGGCCGGGCGGTCCTGGCGGTCAAGGAGGCGCTGGTCCGCGGTTGGGCGGTCCTTGGTGCCGACATCGAGGGCTTCTTCGACCGTCCCGGACCACGGGATCCTCAGGGGTCTCGTCAGGCGGCGCATCAGCGACCGCCGGGTGCTCAAGCTGATCGACCGGTGGCTTACGGCGGGAGTCGTGATCGAGGGAAGGCGACAGGCGACGGTGTGCGGCGTTCCCCAAGGAGGGGCGATCAGTCCTCTCTTGGCCACCATCTACCTGCACACGCCGGACAGGTGGTGGCAGGACCAACACACCGGCGTCGGTCAACTCCATCGCTACTGCGACGACTTCGTCGTGGTCTGCCGCAGCCGCAAGGCAGCCGAGCAGGCACGCGATCTCATCGCCTGTGTTCCTTGGGCGTCTGAAGCTCACCTTGCATCCGGAAAAGACCCATGTGGTCGAGATGGACGGAGATGGCTTCGACTTCCTCGGGTTTCACTTCCACAAGTTGCCGAGTCGTCGGACGGGGCGCCTGGTGCCCTACGCCTGGCCCAGCCAGAAGGCGATGAAGGCGGTGCGCGAGAGGATCCGCCGGCAAACCGAGAGGACCCGCCTGCGGGTGGAGCTCGGGGAGTTGGTGGGGGCTCTGGAACCGGATCATTCGCGGCTGGCGGGCCTATTTCTCGCTGGGGAACTCCACGAAGAAGCCGGCGGACCTTGATCGGTACGTGCGGTCTCGAGGTGTGGCGGTTCCTGAGGAAGCGTCAGGGACCACGTGGCCGCCTCCGACCGGCTGACTTTGTGGAATGGGAGTGACGGAGTGGCCTGACGTACTTCTACCCGACAGGGCGACGCGGTCTACGGCCTTGCATGCCGCAGGGTGAAGGTTGTCGGAAAGCCGTATGAGGGAGAACCTCACGTACGGTTTCATGTGGCGGGGGGTGGAAACCAGGACCTTGTCCCAGGCGCCACTCCTCGACCCTACCAGACCGACGCCGCGTCGCGCCGCGGCTGAGCGGCAAGGGCGTTGGGCGCATTGAGGTGAATCCACCGTGAGATGGAAGTATGCGCATCTCGACCCGGAGCCGAAACCGGAGCCCGGGCGCAGCGTGCTCCAAGCCAGGATAGACAACTGGTGGCAGAGCTTCACGAGTCGCGCGCAGGACCTGGATGACCTCTTTTCAAGACGTTCCTCCTGGGACCTGCCGGGTTGGATGCATTCCACCCTCAAGTCCATCCATCCCGCGTTGATGTGGGAGTACGGCCGAGGCCTGCGCGGTGGTCATCGGCTCGTCGTCACGCCCGAAACAGACCGCCACCTCCGCCCTTTGGTTGCGCACATCCTCTCGCAAGCACCGCCCCTCGACGGTTGGGAGTTCTACGGGCACCGTGTTCCGGAACCGCACGACATCCTGGGACCAACTATCTCCGCGCGCTGCCGAGGCGAGCTGCTGCTGACAGGCGCGGCTGCCGAGCCTGGTGCCCTGAATCGCGTGGACCTGACCTTCTCGCGGACCAGGAAGCTCTTCGGCTGCAACCAGAACCAAGCCATGAGGCAAGCTTTCGTCGCCGCAGGGACGTTACTTGGAGAGCAGTGCCTTGACGAGTGGATCGGCGCGATCGACGTCGGAACGAGCTTCTCTCAGCCGGTCCCTCTTCCAGCTCTTGCGGATCGCGTCGATGCAGTCGTCCTGGGCATCGCCGACTCTCTCCCGCCACAGCCCTACTTCGAGCGGATCGAGAGCCTCGAATGGACCGTCTTGAAGCTCAAGCCGGAAACCACTCCCGACTACTCCCGGCGTGATGATCTCTGTGTTGCCGTGTTGACGGACCTCGAGTTGTGGACGGCGGGCAACCGCGACCCCGGCTTCTGTTCCCACAGGTTCTCTCGGCACGGCGAGACCTTCTGCTATGTGAAGATCGACGGCGCCGACGGCCTCGCCGGATCAGCTCTCCAGAACCGTGGAGAGATCGACGAAGCCATCTGCGCGGCACTCATCAAGGAGCGGCTCGGCTGCATAATTGGCGGGGGGACCGGCCTTCGGTACTCATATGTCGACTTGGCTATCCTCCGACCAGAGCGTTCCATCCCGGTTATCCAGAGTGTGCTTCAACAGGCGGGCGTCCCACCAAGGACCTGGATTCACTTCTTCGACGCGGACCTTCAGTCAGAGTGGGTGCGTGTCCTGGCCGAGACCCCGGAACCGCCATGGCAGCCATGACCAACAGCCAATGCCCTCGCGCATGAGAAGAGTCCTTCTTGTCGTCGCCGGTGTGGTGGCCGCCGGCATGATTCTGTGGCCGCTGACGCGTACCCCGCCGGGCGCCCAGCATGACCCCGCAGACTACACAGACACAGTCGCTTTTCGAGCGGGCCTACGGGTGAGCGATGGTTGCGCAAGCAACGCTCCAGGGTCGCGGCGTTGTGGTCGCCGATGGCGGTATCGTCGCAGGTGAGTTCTCGGAGTCGCCACCGGCTGATTGGGTGGTCACCAAGCTGTTCCTCATGGGCGGGGAGGCGGAGGTCTTCTTGGCCCTCAATGCATCTGAAGAACGCGGCCTCTTGATCAAGAAGGACCCGGGGTATGCCGGAGATGTCGTTGCTGGTTCACAGCGCCTGTTCTGATCCTCGAGCGGTTGGGGAGGACCCAGGAAGCTATGCTTCCCACGAGACCGAGACCGGGTCCCATTTGCGGGTGAAGCGCTGGAGTTCTGGACAAACCGAGCGATGCTTCGGGGACGGAGGAGTCGGTTGTGACATCGGGAGAGGCCGTGAATGCATACGCCACCTACCTCAACGCCGGCCTTCGCGGCTCGAGGTTCATGGGAGCCTGCAAACTCGGCTGCGCTGACGGTCAGGTGTGGCTGACCGGCCATCGGATGCCGATCCCTCTGATCTACGTGCGAGCGCTCTGCTACGTCGTCTTCGTTCCGTGGGTCTTCCTAACGATGGGCGCGATGGGCGCGGTGTTCGTACGCGAGCCCGGGTGGTCCTACCTCGTCGCCGTCGCGCTGGCTCTGTTCATCTTCATCGCGGTCGGGCTGGGTGGCGGCGACATCTGGGCGACACATCGGGGACCGATCGAGACGGTGTGTTGGGCTCCGTGTTCGGCCACTCCGTTGCGACACAAGTTCGACCGTACTGCTTCTGCCGGTCCGCTTGCGCCCACCGTAGCGGTGCGCCTCGTCGGAGGTCGCTCTGTCACCGAACTCCGTGTCCCGGTCGGACCTCGGGGGAAGCTCCGCCTGCTCGCGCTCCGCACATCGCTCGAAGAAAGGGACGCGCCGGCCCGGGTGTTGGGGGGCGCTCACACGGCGTGAACCCGGTTGGTCGAACGAGCGTCTCACCTGGTTCCTCCGCCAATCGAGGCGACGCACTTCGAGCCGTGATCTTCGATTTCGACCTCACCCTTGTGGACTCCACCCGCGCCGTTGTCGCCTGCGTCGACCATGCTCTCGAATCGCTGGGGTTTGAGCCGGTCAGTCCCGAGGAGGTTCGCAGGACTATTGGCTTGAGCCTGGAGGCAACCTTTGAGGCTCTGACGGGGGAGAGCGGCAGTCAGGCCCAGGCCCGATTCCGTCGGCTTTTCGTGGAGAGAGCGGACTTGGTGATGGTAGCGCAGACCGAACTCCTGAAGGGCGTGCTACCGGCGCTCGATACTCTCCGTGAGCGCGGACTGAACCTCGGCATCGTCTCCACGAAGTACCGATATCGAATCGAGGCCATTCTGGATCGCTATGGAGTGAGGGACCGGTTCTTGACGATCGTTGGAGGGGAGGATACGATATCCCACAAACTGGCCCCCGAAGGTATCCTCCTCGCGCTTGCTACCCTGGGAGTACATGGGAGAGAGGCGGTCTACGTCGGGGACCACGTGGTCGATGCTGAGGCGGCAGCAAGAGCAGCAACCCCGTTCGTGGGGGTGCTGACCGGGACGACGCGGGAGGAGGAGTTCCATCGCTTTCCGCATCTCGGCATCCTACCGTCGATGCCTCAACTCCCATTCTTTCTCGCTACCTGATTCCCGAGTCGTACTGCACATTCACCTCGGTGAACCGGTGCGCGTCGACCGTGACATCCTGCAACTGAGCGAATGGCATGACACCTGTGCTCTTCGGCTCGAGCACGTACCTGCCGGGAGCCAGATTCACGCTGAAACGGCCGTCAGACCCGCTCTCGACCTCGGCGACCGTTCCTCCTCCTCCTCCTCCTCCTCCTCCTCCTCCTCCTCCT
>JAHJSA010000046.1 GCA_018830645.1 Actinomycetota bacterium | reverse complement strand
GTCAAAGAGGGAGAGCTGGAGTTCCCCTCTAGCGGCCAGCGCCTTCAGCTGGGGGGCCCCCAGCGCGCTGATGAAACCCACCTCCCGCTCTTTCAGGGTCTCGGCGTGGGCCTCGGTCAGCATGCCGCGGTCACCCACGAAGATGACGCGCTCGCAGCCGAAGCGCTCCGTCACCGAGGAGACCGCGGCGGGCAGGGTCTGCTGGTCTTGGGTGTTGCCCGGGAAGACCTCCACCGCCACCGGCCGACCCTCCGGCGAGCAGATGAGGCCGTAGGTGATCTGGAGCGTGCCCTTCTTATCGTCCCGCGAATGACCGAGGGCGGCGAGCGGGCAGCAGCGTCCCTCGAAGTAGCTGGAAGAGAGGTCGTAGAGTACGAAGCCCCCCGGTTCGAGATGACGCCGGGCCAGCGCCCGCTCGATGCGCTCCTGGCGCGAAAGGAGCCAGTCCATGGCCCCGAGGAGCTCCGCTTCGGTGGCCTCGCCGAGTGAGAGCTCTTCGGCGAGGGTGGTCTGGGAGAAGCGCCTGGTGGCCGAGAGCTTGCTCCCGGGTGCGAGGAGACGCTGACAGATGAGGGCCACCGCGAGATCCCGCTCCCGCGAGGGTTCCCGCGACACGAGCCGTTCGAGATCAAGGGAGCGCAGGGTCCCGAGCACCGCCGCCACGTGACCGTGGGGCAGGGAGCGCTCTATCTGGAAGCGGTCCTCCGCGGCGACCAAGGTCTCGCCGGCCAACACCCGACGGACCTCCAGAATGGCCGCTTCGGGCAGGTGGGAGAGGTTGCCCAGGTTCTCGTGGCGCACCCGGCCGTCTTCGCGATAGGAGCGGCGCAGCAGGTGGGAGACGTAGACGCGGTCGCCGGCACCCTTCGTCTTGATTGTGGCTACGTGAACTGATCCACCACGCTTTGGCATACCAACATACTAGGACATATCCTCACAGAATGCAAACGGAACTTTGGCTACACCAACCCGCGAAAAGAGAGCCCGATCCCGCACAGGCAGCGGGATCGGGCGTCATTCGGGGCGAAAACTTCGGGTTAGCGGCGGGGTTAGCTGCGGAACCCCGGTCTCAAGACCTCCCCGGAAACGCAGCGCATAGCGGGCGGGCGCGGCTGAGGCAGGCCCGCAGGCCAAAGCCGGCCCCCGACCGGCACGGCCGGGGAGAAATCGAGCTGGCCTCCCAATCTCGCTCGGGAGGCCGAGCCTGCGCTACCCTCCGTATTCGGCGACCACGGGCTGTGCATGGCGAAAGGCCTCCACAGCGGTCGGCACCCCTGCGTAGACGGCCAGGTGGAGGAAGACCTCTTTGATCTCATCAGAGGTGCAGCCATTGCCGAGAGCCACCCTTACGTGCGTGGTCAACTCGGTCCACTTGTTCGAGCATGCCAGAACGGTCAGCGTGATCAGACTCCTCGTACGGTCGTCGAGTCCGTCTCGCAACCAGACACCGCCCCAGCACGATTCGGTGACAAAGTCCTGCAATTCCATCGTGAAACTGTCGGCCGTTGCGTAGGCACGCTCTACGTACTCCTCGCCGACCGCCCGCTGACGTCGCTCGAAGCCGGGCACAAATCGCTCAGACCTATTCACAAGATCCTCCAGTTGAGGTTGGGGGGATGCCGTCACGATACCCGGCGGCCCCCAGCGCCAGATACACGTTCTCCGCGGTGAGAGGCAGTCGGGTCATGCGCACGCCGGTCGCAGCGTAGACGGCATTGAGGACGGCCGCCGCGGTGGCACACGTCGGCGGCTCACCCAAACCTTTGGCGCCGAACGGCCCCGACGGAGCAGGTTCCTCGACAAGTACCGGCTCGATCGGGGGAACATCGAGGGCGGTCGGGATCGAGTACTCCACAAAGGTCCTGGTGTGCACGTTTCCTTTCTCAACCACCACTTCTTCCATGGTTGCGTACCCGCAGCCCATCGCCACCCCGCCCTCGATCTGCCCCTCGGCGCTCTGCGGGTTGATCGCGCGGCCAACATCATGGACAGCACGCACAGACAGAATTGTGACCTCCCCGGTCTCGGTGTCCACCTCTACCTCCACCGTCTGGGTACCGAAGGCGTACGTGGCGTACGGAGTGCCTTGGCCTGTCTCGTGGTCGAGATCGGTGGTCGGAGGGTTGAATGCTGCAGAGGACACCACAAGCTGGCCCTTCGCCCGACAGGCGGCGACCACGTCGGCGACCGAGAGACGCTGGTGAGGGTCACCCATGACACGGATCACGCCGTCCTCGAGGACCAGCTGGTTCCTGGACTCGCAGAAGAGTGTTCTCGCAGCTTCATCCAGCAGCGTCTCCCGCGCCTGCGCTGCGGCCAAGCGGCAGGCGTTGCCAGAGGCGTAGGTCTGCCGACTGGCCGAGCTCACGCCGGAATCCGGGGTCGTTCCCGTGTCCGCGGTGGTCATCACGACGCGGTCGACCGAGACAGACAGCTCGCTCGCCACGATCTGGGCGAGTGTGGTGGTCGACCCTTGTCCCATATCAGCGGCGCCGCAGAGCACCGAGACCGAGCCGTCTTCGAGTACCTCGACGAAAGCACTGGACGGGTTCGGCTTGCCGGTATTACCGATGCCGAAGTAGATGGAGCCGATGCCCACACCACGCAGTATCACAAGCGCTCACCACGCAGAGGCAGGACCTGGGGGTCGGCCCCGTCGCCGCCGACCGACGGGTGCAGACCGAAAGCCGCACGTTCGAGAGTCTCCAGGTAGCCCAGACCGTCCCGGATATCGCCCGTTGGTGCGAGCGCGCGACCGGGCGCGAACCCATTTCGACGCCTCACCTCGATCGGCGAGAGACCGACCCTCTCGGCTAACATGTCCATCAGCTGCTCGTGCGCTGTCGCCATCTGTGGCACGCCGAATCCACGCATCGCACCTGCAATGGGATTGTTGGTATGCACGGCATACGTGTCCACCCGCACGTGGGGGATGTGGTAGGGCCCAAAAGCCGTGGCAGCCGCGCGGGTGACGACGGCAGGGCCGTAGGACGCGTAAGCGCCCGTGTCGCCAATCACGCGAGTCATGGCGGCATCCAGGGTACCCTCTCGGTCGGCAGCGAAGGTCATGTCGATCAAGAAGGGGTGACGCTTCGTCGTCGCGGTGATCGACTCCTCCCGCGTATACACCATCTTGACCGGCCGCCCAGTCTTGGCCGCCAGCAGCACGATGAACGGATGGAGCGACAGGTCGATCTTGCCCCCGAAAGCACCGCCGACCGTCGTCTGCACCACCCGTACGCGGCCCACCGGCCATCCCAGCATCGCCGCGAGGTCCGAACGATGGTAGTGGACGCACTGACTGACTACGTGCGCAGTAATGCCGCCGGTGTCGGGTACGGCGACCCCCGCTTCAGGCTCGATGTAGGCGTGCTCGACCAACTGCGTCTGGAAGGTCTCGCTGATGACCACCGCAGCCTGGGCAAGCACCGCTGTGACCTGTCCCCGCTCGATGTGCCGGTGGGCGCTGATGTTACCCTTGGCGAACAGCTGCGGAGCGGTGGGAGTCATCGCCTCGATGGGATCGAACACCGCCGGCAGTAACTCGTACTCGACTTCGATGAGGCTGCAGGCCCGGCGCGCGATTTCTCCCGACTCGGCGGCCACGGCTGCGATCGCCTCACCCACGAAGCGAACCTTGTCGGCTGCGAGAAACGGCTGATCTTTGATAAGGATCCCAAATGCGTTGCGACCAGGGATGTCCGCTGCGGTGACCACTGCCGCTACCCCCGGGAGGGCCACGGCGCGGGAGACGTCGATCTTGCGAATGAGGGCGTGCGGGTGCGGACTGCGGAGAACCTTGCCGTGGACCATCCCCGGGAAGGATAGGTCGTCGGCGAACCGGGCGGCGCCCAGCACCTTGGCCTTGCCTTCGAGACGCGGCACATTCGCTCCGACGCCGCCGGCAGAAGCGGCCGGTCCTCTAACCGTCACGGGCTCCACCACGTTCAATGGTGGGACGTGCGCGCCTACGGAGCCGCCATCAGCCATGGTTCGAGCTGCATCCTGCACCGCGCTGACGATCTTCGCATAGCCGGTGCAGCGGCACAGGTTTCCGGAGATGGCGAGCCGTATCTCGTCCTCGGTAGGGTTCGGGTTGCCGTCGAGAAGAGCCTTCGCTGCCAGCAGCATGCCTGGGGTACAGAACCCGCACTGCACTGCGCCCCCCCGAAGGAAGGCCTCCTGCAATGGATGAAGGTTCTCCATCGTCCCCAGGCCCTCGACGGTGAGGATGTCGTGTCCCGAGGCCTTCATCGTTGGATACAGGCACGAGTTGACCGTAACGCCGTCCACCAGCACGGTACAGGCCCCGCATTCTCCCTCTGAACATCCTCGCTTCGTGCCGGTCAGGCCGAGATCCTCGCGCAGTGTGTCGAGAAGCGTGGCACCGGAGTCCACCTCCAGTTCGTAGACGCGTCCATTGACCCTAAGGTGTGCGGTCTGCCTATTCATCGCAACCGCCCTCCAGGGCCTGAAGCAAGGCCCGTCTCACCAGCACCTGCACCATGGACTGGCGATAGAGAGAGCACGCCCTGATGCTGTCTCGGCACACGGCTGTGGCCATTGCCGTGTGGGCGGCACGACTGATCGTCTCCCTTGTGAGAACTGAGCCGCGTAGCACGTGCTCGGCTTCCAGCGCCCGCCACGGCGCGGGCGCGACCGGGCCGATGCTTATACGGACGTCGCTGCATGCCAGGCCGTCGTCCATCCAAACAGCTGCAGCGACGTTGAGGACGGGGAGAGCAAGCGCCTTGCGGCGAGCAAGGCGCTTGAACCCGCTTCCACCAGGGATGGGGAACGAAAAGCCCGTCAGGATCTCGCGGGTAGGATCGATGGTCGATTTCCCCACGCCGGCGTACAGCGAGAGCAGATCGACCTCCCTTGTGCCCGCGGCACTCCGCACTTCGGCCGTCGCGCCCAGAGCGGCCAAGGCGATGGCCGTGTCTGCGGCGGGGAGAGCGTTCACGACGTTGCCACCCACGGTAGCCACCATGCGGATCTGCGGGGAGCCTACGGCGGCGGCGGCGCGGACGAGCGCCACCGCTCGTTCTTGCAGCAGGGCCGACGTGGCCAGATCGTTGTGGGTGCAGAGAGCACCGACGCGGATGCGGTCTCCCCGATGCTCTATGGAGCGCCATTCTGGGAGACGGCTGATGTCAACCAGGACCCGCGGGTTGCCTACCCTCTGGTCCAGCATCAGGTCGGTGCCGCCCGCGATCACCCGGCCGGTCCCGTCGAGCTCTGTCAGAAGAGCCAGCGCGTGGTCAGCGCTCTCCGCCACAACGTATGAACCACATTGCACGTTTACAGCCCCGATCTACCCATGCCCTACTTGGCCACCGCCCCGAGCTCTTTGGCCACCTTGATGGCCGCCCCGGCATCGGAAGCATAGCCGTCGGCGCCGATCTGGTCGGCGAAGGCCTGAGTCACGGGAGCGCCTCCGATGAGCACCGTCACCTGCTGCCGAAGACCGGCCGCCTCGAGAGCATCCACGGTGGCCTGCATCATGGGCATGGTGGTGGTAAGAAGGGCGCTCATACCCAGGAAGTCGGCTCCTGTCTCTTTCACCTTCTCCACGAAGGTGGCCGGCTCGACATTTATGCCAAGATCCTTCACCTCAAAGCCGGCGCTTGAAAGGAGCATGGCCACCAGGTTCTTGCCAATGTCGTGCAGATCACCCTTCACTGTGCCAACAAGTACCGTGCCCGAGATCCGCATGTCGCCCACGGCGAGGAGAGGCTTCAGAATCTCTAGACCTGCCTCCATGGTCTTGGCCGCGCGCAAGACCTCTGGGATGAACATCTCTTCGGCTTCCATCTTGGCTCCCACCACATCCATGGCGGCCACCAGGCCCTCCTGCAGGATCTCCTGAGCCGGACGGCCTTCGTCCAAGGCCTGCTTGACCTGTGCCTGGACGGCATCCCTCTTCCCGGTCTCTACGTTCAGTTTCAGGTCGTCATAGGGAGACATGTGGACTCCTTGCGGCGTCGTTGACATACGGGCGACTCAGCTTGTTCCTAGGTAAGCGCTTGGCGGGCGTGCCCCACAACCTCATCGAGTGCGGCGCCAACGTCATCGCTCAGAAATGCCCCTGCAGGGTGCTCGATGATGTCGCGATAGCGTGCCTCCAGGCGTTGCAGAAGATCACCGTGATTCCGGCCGCGCCATACGTCGGGAGCATCCCGGGTGAACAGCTTGGTCATCCACACGTCGCGACAGTGCTCGTACGTATGGTCGGTGGTCAGAAAAGTACCGCCGTGCGCGACGTCCAGCATCGTCTGCCAGCCCAGGGCGTCGTCGTCGATAGGACCGCCGCGCTTGACGGCCTTGAGCAAGC
The DNA here is from genome assembly GCA_018830645.1 of Actinomycetota bacterium. Taxonomy (GTDB): domain Bacteria; phylum Actinomycetota; class Thermoleophilia; order RBG-16-64-13; family RBG-16-64-13; genus JAHJSA01. The sequence continues at coordinate 13,698 of JAHJSA010000046.1, read as the reverse complement.
CCATCACCTCGTTGTCGAGAATCAGCTGCAGCGGGCTGATAGATGTGGCCGTTTCGAACTGACCGGCAGCCCCCAATATGTCCGCACCGGCAAGGGCCACTATCGACGTCTGCACTGCGGCCTCAGTGGTTGTCTGAGTATCGAACACCGGGGAGTCGCTCCCCGCCCCGTAGGTGTGGGTGGGCACCCCGAACGCCTGCTTGACCAACTGCACCGCTTGAGCCGCGGCGCGCAGAGCCTCGGGACTGGAGTGGTTCACTCTTCCACTGTGCATGTCCATGGCAAACATGAGAGTGGTGCCGATCACCGGGTGCCCTGGAGCGAGCAGTTGAGCCATGACGATCATCGCCAGCACCTCTACCGCCGCCACGAAGACCGAGCCGATCGGGGTGATCGGTGAGGTTCCCCCGGCGCTGGGCAGGCTGCACGCGTGGATGGGGATGCCCTGACGGCACGCTGCGAGCAATACCTCAGCGTCCATCGGCTTGAATAGAAACGGGGTGAGCGAGCAGGTGATGAGACTCATGATCGGACGTTTCCGCAGTTCGTCCTGCCCGCCGCCGGCGACCAAGGCCATCTCGATCAGATACTTCAGGCTCTCGTCGGTATACGGCTGCACCCAGACGTGCTTACTCGATGCACCAAGCAGACGTCTCATTGCTTCCACGTCGGCGATCTCCTGCGGGACGTTGGAGACTGATGGAAAACCGCAGAACCCGATATTCTCCATCTGTCCCGTTAGGGTCGCCCACGTGCCGACGTCATCCAGAGTCACCGGGCGGGGCTCGGCGCCCCCAGGTTCGAGGTACCGAGTCGCGCCGGTGTTGGTGCGCCCGTAGAATCCGCCGGAGGGGTGCGGGAGGGGGAGGTCGTTCAGCGGATCGATGGCGGCAAGCTTGAACGACGAGGGGGCCACCCGGAGGGCATCCTCCACCAGCGAACGACCAAAGGTGACGATCTGCGACTTCGCGTCCGCGGACGCTCCCGCGCTCTTGAGGGCGGTGAGAAGCCCGTCGTGCTCGACCTTGAAACCCTTCCGTTCGGCGAAGAGCAGCGCCTTCTCGTAGAGGCCCTCTACCTGGGCCGCACTCAGGAACATGTCGCTCCCTCCGCCTCGTTCGCCGGGGCCTTCAGTGTTCGATCTCATCTGTGTCCTCGCTGTGGTCGGAGAGTGTGACATGGGCACGTTCCGCGAGTACGTCGCTACGGCGCCGCAATGCCTCGAGGTGGCCCTCGATGCGCGCGTACGTCTCGCGGGTCATGGTGTACTCGACGGGGGCTACCAGAGCCGGGGTGGGGACCCAGGTGATGGCTCCCCGCGGCAGGCGCTCTACATCGACCGCGAAGGTGATCCCTCCGCCGGGATAGAGGAACACGTCGGCGCCGCCTACGGTGAGGTGGACACGGCCGTCATGGACCGCCTCGTTGAGCCTGATGGGAAGCTTCGTAACACCTGAGCGAGCACTTCCGCCTGCCCCGGCCACAAGCAGGGCCGACACGCGGGTAGGCTGGGCGCTCTCGCGGATCACGGCCATGGCTTTCAGCGCTTTCGGAGTCAAGTCGAGATCTTCCCACCCATAGTCAGCTCTCAACCGGAGCAAGAAACCGGATTCGCCAGCGGTGTCGGTAATGAAGAGCGTCATGCCAGGGCGTGCGGCGGCAGGGTCCAGGCCGGCGACCGCATCGACGGGGTCGGTGATGCTGGTGCCCCCGATTCCGGACCCTCCCGCACCGAAGTAGCGCCCGGCAGTGCTCTTCGAGCCCGTGGGAGTCACACCGCTCCACGTCATGCCGAGCGCTCGACCGGCTGCGTGTTCCGATAGCAGCCCCGTGATGTCCGGGTCAAGCACGATCGTCTCATCGGCCACTGCCTCGAAGTAGGGGGCGAACATGGCCGTCGTGGCGCTGCCGCAGCCCACCCGCATGAGGTCGGGTTCCACTCCATCGACGAGCGGAGACTTCCCGATTTCTACCGTCAGGCGGGCGCCACCCTCGATCTTGATCTGCACGCGCCGGTGGTTGCAGACGTCGGCCATGGTGCGCGCGGCCGTGCTTCCCGACGCGCCGTGCAGAGTGGTCACGCCCCCCAGAGCCAGCATCTTCGAGCCGTACTCTTCTGTTTCGACCCGGCCGACGACCCGGCCGTCGCGGCGGATGCGCGCGCCCTCTTCTCCCAGGAACAAGTTGGTATCGACCTTGAGCTTCACCCCGCAGTAGCTGAACGGCACTTCGCTCACCACGGTAACCACGTCGATCCCGTCGACGGTGTCTTCGACAACGTACGGCGCCGGCGCAAAACAGGGAGCGCTAGTGCCAGCACCGACCCCGGTGATCAACGGATCGAGCACCAACTGGCGACGAGGTCCGTAGTGGGCGGGCACGACCAAGGGTCGCGTATGCGTCAGCCGGCCCCGGTCGTTGGCGTAGCGCCGACAGGCTCCACTGAACCCCAGTGGAATATCGCAACTCACCGGGCAGTTGTTGCAGCGCACACCTTGATCGGTGGCCCGTTCAGGCTCGCTGATTGCGTCATGCGGACAAAGGCGTACACACAACATACAGTGCACGCAGGCCTCTCCCGGCACGGCCAACCTCTCTTCGATGGTGATGGCCCCGACAGGGCACTCCCGATCGCAGAGCCTGCACCCAGTGCAGCGTTCGGCATGGACAATTACCATGGCTGTCGCTTCACTCGCGATTTCACGTGACGACCGTATCCGTTCTCAGACTCGGACAGATGCCTTGCGCGTGGGCGGCGGCGTGTTGCGGCTTCCGTCCACCTTGATGTGTCCATCAATCACGACCATCGCTACACCTGGGAGGTCTCCGTATCGCAGGGCGTCCAAGGCGTTGGCGCCCGCCGACCCCAGGGGGGCGTCGGCCAGCACGAGATCGCCGGCACGCCCCACCTCGATCATGCCTGTATCGAGCCCGAAGACCCGGGCGGTGTTGCCGGTCGCGCAGGCGATGGCCTCGGCGGGCTCGACACCGCCCACCGAGGAGAGGAACGCCAAGTTACGCAGGATACCAAGGGGGATCACCCCGGTTCCGGACGGAGCGTCGTTGCCAAGGATCAACCGACCGAGTTCACCGCGTTCCTGAAGGAGCCGCGCGATGATAAGAGCCGCCTGGAAATTGCCGCACTGCACGATCTCCACGGCCAGATTGGTCTCTGTGATGATGCGCTCGATCTCGTCGGGAGCAACGGCGGTAGGGCCGCCGTTGAGGTGACAGACTACGTCGGGCTTGACCGCGGTCACATCGGCCGCGGAGACGGTCGAGCTTCCCGGAATCGAGGTGCCACCGGTGTGCATCAGAACCTTGAACCCGTGCCGGTGGGCCCACTTCACCATGGGAGCGGCATCCTCCGGCTTGCTCACACCCCCCAGACCCACTTCACCCACCAGCCAGCAGCCGAAGGCGGCCAGCTCGGCGAAGTCGGCCTCGGTAAGCCCGGGCTCCAGGATCAGCGCGCCTCCGTGCACCTTGACGCCGGAGGGCCGCGCGTTCTTGAAGCTCTCGTGGGCAAGCAAGGCCAGGGCCTTGACACCGGCCGGGTGCTTAGGCCGTCCCGGGAAGTGAGCTTCGCCCGCGGAGATCATCGACGTCACCCCACCGTGAAGGCAGCTGTCGATGAAGTCAAGCATCCTCTGGCGTGGAGTGAAGTCACCGATGACCGGATGGACGTGGGAGTCGATCAGCCCCGGCAACAGCGTGGACCCGTTGGCGTCGACCACGACTCTCGTATCTTGCGCCAGCTCCGAACCGCCAATGGCAGCGATCCTACCATCGGTTACGAGGACCGTGTCGGCATCGAGTCGCGGCCGAGCCAAGTCGCCCGAGACCATGGTGCCCACATTCGTTATCGCCAGTGTGCTCATCTACCGCAGCCCGTCCTCGCCCTTGACTTTGTCCACCCGCAAACCGCCGATGCGCGGCCAGGGACGGCCGCCATCGGTCAGCACGATGGCGACCAGTATCTCGCCCGCCCTCGGGGCGTCGGACAGTCTGACCTCCATCGCGTCGTAGTGGGTGCGGACGAAAGCGGCATCCTTATAGTGTAAGGGCACGTCCAACCCGGTGCCCGGGCCACCCGTTTTTTTGGTTGAGGGGATGATGGCCTTGCCCCCACCGACCACTTCCCGAAGAGGCGCGCCCAGTTTCGGGTGCAAGATGGCGGCCGCATGTTCGAGCTCCCCGTCCTCTCCCACGATCGCGCCTTTGCCGTAGCTGTGCACAGACGCGAGATCGCCTCCTAGCGCTGCCAGAGCCAGACGGCCCAGGTGCTCCCCGAGAGCCTCGCCCACGTCTATGAGCTCACTGAGGTCGTCCTCGTATCTCCCGGCGAATGGGTTCCGGATCACGGCGATGCCCGCCACTTTGCGGATGGGAGTCACGAGATGCCGCCCCCCCTCTTCCAGGAGTTCCTCGACTACCGTCACGGTTTTGCGTATCTCCACCTCTGGATTACCTCCGCTCATCAGATGCGCCCGCCTCAGGGGGAGCACACCCGCCTAGGTACGCTTCGAGCACCCGGGGGTTGTGCTCGATCTCCTCGCTCGTGCCCTCGAGCACCACCTCACCCGTTTCCAGCACGTAGCCCCGATCGCTGATGCGCAACGCCTCGGCGACGTTCTGCTCCGCCAGAAGGACGGCGGTCCCGAGTTCAACAGCGAGATCACGAATAGCACCGAACATGCTGACCACGATCTTTGGGGCTAGACCCATAGAAGGCTCGTCGAGGAGCAACAGCTTGGGGCGCGACATGAGCCCTCGGCAGAGAGCCAACATCTGCTGCTCGCCCCCGGAGAGCGTCCCGGCAGTCTGCCCGGCACGCGCGCGAAGGATCGGGAACATCTGGTAGAAGAACTCGAGGTCCTTCTGCACGCCCTCGCTGTCGCGACGCGTGTATGCACCTATCAACAGATTGCCCAGCACGGTGGTATCTGGGAAGATACGTCTGCCTTGAGGCACGTGGGCGATCCCACGCTTAACACGTTCGTCGGGGGACTTGTGGCCAAGTGTTTCGCCGCGAAAACGTATGTGCCCGCTGTTGGGCGGCTTCAGCCCAGAAACAGCGCCGAGCAGCGTCGTCTTTCCTGCGCCGTTGGCACCGATGACCGAAACAACCTCGCCCTCCTCGACCCGCAGAGAGACACCCCTCACAGCTTCGATTGGCCCGTATTTCACTACAATGTCCGTGATCTCTAGCATACGGACGTGCCCAGGTAGATGCTCCGCACTTGCTCATCTGCTTGGATTTGCTGAGGGGTCCCTTCCTGGATCTTGGCACCCGCATCCAGCACCATGACTCGGTCCACCAGGTTCATAATGACCTTCATGTTGTGATCGATGATGATCAACGTTTTGCCCATCCCGTTGACCCGCATGAACAGCGTCACCAGGTCTTCAGCTTCGCGGCCGCCCATTCCCGCAGCGGGTTCGTCCAGCAGCAAGATCTCGGGGTCCGCGGCAAGAGCGCGAGCAATCTCCAGCTTGCGCTGTTCGCCGTACGGCAGGCTGCTGGAGGTCACACTCCGTTTGGTGGCTAGACCAACGAAGTCCAACATCTCGTAGGCCCGGCTGGTGGCCGCCGAGTTCGGGCGCCACCATTTCGTCTTGTTGTGCAGGCCGACCAGAACATTCTCCTCGCAGGAGAGATTGCGGAAGAGACGGATGTTCTGGAACGTACGCGCAATCCCCTCCCGAGAGACCCGAAAAGCGGGAAGGCCCGTGATGTCTTTGCCCTGGCATTCGATGCGGCCGGCTGTTGGCTGATAGATACCCGAGATGACGTTCAGAAGAGTTGTCTTGCCCGATCCGTTGGGTCCGATTATCCCTAGGATGCCCCCACGCTCGGCCACCACGTCGACATTTTCCAGAGCGCTGACTCCCCCGAAGCGCTTTGTGACGCCTGTACACCTTAGGATGGAACCATCCATGGCGTCAGACCCTCCGCGCAAGCTTGGTGCCGAGTATGCCCCCACGCCGCCAAAGAGGCATGGCCACCATGAGTACGCCAAGCAAGAGAAGTCGCCACTGGTAGACGTCGCGCAGCAACTCGCTCGTCACTATGAGAAGACCAGTCCCAACCACTGCCCCAGGAAGACTGCCCAAGCCCCCAACGACGTTCATCACGACTATGAGCATTGACTCATCGACAGTGAAGTTCGTTGGGGAGATCGTAGTCAGAAAGACCGCGACGAGGTTGCCACCCAGCCCCGCAAAGGCGGCACCCAGCGTAAACGAGAGAACGCTGTACAGTTTGACATTCACCCCTGCAGATGAGGCCGCGATTGGATCTTCGCGTATGGCCTTGATTGCGTGACCAAAGCGCGACCCGACAATCGCCTTCAGGGCAAGATAGCTAAGTACTGCAAACACGCTTACAAGCCAGTAGAACTGGATGGGAGTCCTGACGGTCAACCCGAAGACGGTCGGCAGAGGGATGCCGACTATGCCGGTCGCCCCACCCGTGAAGCCCTGCCAATTGAGCACAAGCAGTCGGAAGATCTCCCCAAAGCCGATGGTGATGACCGAGAAATAGAGACCTCCCGCCCTCAGGGTGCACAGAGCAAGCAGCAGCCCGGCCAGAAGAGCCACGAAGACAGCCAACGGAATCGTAGCCATGTACGGAAAACCGTATGTCGTCAGGAGGAGAGCGGTAGTGTAGGCGCCGACACCGGCGAAGGCCGCCTGGGCAAAGCTCAGTATGCCGGTAAACCCTGTGATCAAGTTCAATCCCAACGACATGATCGAGTAGATGCCGATAAGAGTGGCAACGTGCAGGAAGTAGCCATTGTCGCGGAAGACGATCGGAAAGACAGTCACACCCACCAGGACCACTATGAGGATGAGGTTGCCTCGGACGAACAGGCCCCGAGATTTCGTGCGGGGGAAGTCGGCGCCGGCAGTCGCGGCGCCGACTTCCCCTGGGACAGGGGGGGCTTCGGCCGCGGCGCTGGCCACATCTGAGGAGTGAGTGGTTTCTCGTCCGCGGCTCATCACACCTTCTCTCCAACCTGGCGCTTGCCCAGTAGGCCATTGGGCCTAAGCAGCAACACCAGGATAAGAATGACGTAGGTGATGACGTCTCGATAGGCAGAGGATACATAGGCTGAGAAGAGCTGCTGGGACACGCCGATGATGAGCGCTCCGAGAGCGGCTCCCGGCAGGCTGCCGTAGCCGCCAACGATGGCAGCGGTATACGCCACCATGGTGCCAGGAAAAGCCATGCCCACATGGACTACGTTGTAAATGGACGAGAAGAGCACGCCGCCGATGACCCCAAGCGCTCCCCCCAGGCCATAGAGGAGGCTGGACATGCGGTTGATGCGGATACCCATGAGACTAGCCGTCGAGATGTCTTGCGTCATGCAGTTGACCGCTCGCCCGTGCTTTGAGTAGCGGAGGAAGATGAACACCCCGACCAGCACCGCAATAGAGATGAGGATGACGGCGATGTTCCCGATCGAGACGGAGGCGCTCCCGAGATGGACCACGCGGTTGGGCAGGATGTTGGGGAAGGGCCGCATGCGGCTTCCCCACAGTATCTCGACCATGTTGCGCAGTATGTATCCAGCTCCGAGTACGGTGATCATCGAGAAGATGAACTCCTCCTGTCTCAGCGGTCGGTAGGCAACGAACTCGATGGCCGCCGCCACGATCGCCCCGACAGCCATCGCCAGTATGAGCGAGACAATCACCGGCAAGTGTGCCGTTTGGAGAAAGAACAAAGCCGCAAAAGTTCCAAAGGTGTACACATCGCCGTGGGCGAAGTTCATCATCTTGAGTACGCTGAAGACGATGCTGTAGCCGATGGCGATCAAGGCGTACGCCATACCTAGACTCACGCCGTTTATCAGTTGTTCCCAGAGCACAGTTCTCTCCCCGCTGTTCCGGGATCGGCAGCTACCGACCTCGGCCCCGTCCTCTCGCTCTCCTCATGCCCTACAGAGATTCGCCACCTCTGCGGGGGCTACCCCTGGGCTGGGGGCGATGACTGCGGGCCCGCACAAGAGACGGGGGCCCGCAGTCACCACTGGGGGTATCTACTGCCCCGGCGCAAGCTGGAACTTGCCGTCCTTGTAGATAACGATCAGCAGTTGGCTGCCAATGATGTTTCCGGTTGCATCGTGTTTAATAGCCGGATTTGTAATGCCTTCGTACGGCTGCAGCTTGTCGCTCCGAAGCATGGCCGCCAGATCTTTGCGAGCCACAACACCGTTTTCGAGGGCGGCCTTGACGCCCAAGAGCGCGTCATATGTGAGGGCGGCTGCGTCGTCCGGAACGAAACCGTTCTCAGCCTGGTATTCCCTGACGAACGCTTGGACCTTCGGGCGAGTCGATTCCGGAGAGAACAACGACAACCACTGGACCTTGGCCACTGCGGATTCGCCTCCGGCCATTTCAACAGCAGTCTTGTCAAGAGCGCCTGAGCAAGCGGCGATAGGCAGGTCGATACCCATCTTGACCACCTGCGCCATGATGACCCCGGCTGGTTCGTATGTTTCGCTCAAAAAGATGGCGTCGGCCCCGAGATCCTTGATCTCGGTGAGCGCCGCGCTGAAGTCGACGTCGGCCTTAGCGTCGTTGGTGTAGGACTTGATCACTTCACCGCCGAGCTCCTTCACGCGAGCCACGAATCCTGCATGGAGACCTTGGCCGTAAGGGCTATTCTCATAGAACTCGACGACCCTCTTCTTGCCCATCTTGGTGATGACGATGTCGGCGCCCGCCGCACCTTCCACCTCAGCCATGGGGAAGGCCATCACCGTGTTGTTCCAACCCGAGCTGGTCAACTTGGACGAGGCCGCAAACGTAGTGTGGATGGTGATGTTCTCGCGGTCGAGTATCGGTGCGGCCGCCAGGGCTTCCAGGCTCAGCGACGAACCAACCACTGCATAGTAGTCGCCCATTACGATCTGCTGCGCGATATTGGCGGCCTCCTTTGGATCCGCTCGACCGTCGAACACCTGGTAATCAAAGCTGTACCCCTGGAACGGTCCGGCGGCGATCGGCATCTCCAGCTTCTCGAAAGTCTTCGATCCTCGCTCCTGGCTCTTGCCGTACTCGGCGCTGTTGCCGCTCATCGGGCCCAGAAGGGCTATGTGGATGATCTTCTTCTCGGTGTCAACTCCTTTGCCCGCAACATCGACGGGGGTAGTCGTTTCACCCCCACTGACTGCGGTGGTCTCTGAGGATGCGGGAGCCGTCGTCTGCGTGGTATCAGTCTTGTTTCCACAGCCAAGAACGCCGACTGCGAGTGCGAAGAGCGCCACTACAGTCATAATGCATCTAGGTAGTTTCACGAAACTCCTCCTTGCGAATCCGCGCCTGCGGCGCGTCCCCTTGCCGATATCATCCCCGCTTCTGAAATACTGACAACTCAACACCCCAGTCGCTCCCCCGCTCCTTTCTCCGTCTTGACGACCCGCTCTAGACGCCAGGTCGGCTGCTGCTGTGGCATCGTGTGCAACCCGCACAATCCTCCAGGGATTGCGTGGTCGATCGATGGCCTACCATAGCCCTGCAGCCGGACTCCATACGGGTGCCTCCGCCTCCGCTTCGGCACCCAGACCCGACTTGTTCAGCCATCGGCTCACCACCACCTTCTTATCGGTGTAGAAGTCGATGGCGTCAGCAGCTCGGCCCCGGGTCGACCCGAAGAAGGAGAGCTTGCGGCCACCCACGGGGTAGAAAGCGATAGGGGCCGGAGTACCAATGTTGATTCCCACCTGACCGGTGTTCACCCGATTGGCGAACGAGCGGGCGTATGATCCGTTCTCGGTGTAGATGACCGCTGTGTGTCCGTACGGACTCTGGTTGACGATCTCGACCGCTTCGCCCAGGTCCTTGACCTTCATCAAGCAACGCACAGGACCGAACGCCTCTTCTTCCCAGATATGCATCCCCAGCTGCGCTTCCAGGATGGTAGGGCCAAGGAACGCTCCGTTGGGGAGCCCCTCCACCTGAGGGTTGCGACCGTCGAGTAGCAGAGTGGCGCCCTCGTCGACGGCCCGCTCGATCATGCCGTGCAGCGCGTTGAGCGCCTTCGTGCTCACAACCGGACCGAGAGTTGTGGCCGGGTCCATGCCATCGCCCAGTCGCAGTTGCTTGGCCGCGGCGATGAACCTTTCCTTGAACTCGTCGTAGATCGATTCGACCACGAGGATGTTCGACACCGCAAAACAACGCTCGCCCACATGCCCGAAGCATGAACTCACCACATTCTTGACCGAGTCGTCCATGACCGCGTCGTCCATGACCAAGACATGATTCTTGGCGCCGCCCTGCACCTGCGCCCGCTTGCCCTTGGCGCAGGCGGCGGCGTAGATGTGCAAACCGACTTTCGACGAACCCACGAAGCTCACGCCGGCCACGTCCGGATGCGTCACCAGGTGGTCGCCGATCGCGCCACCGCCGCCGTTGACGATGTTGATAACCCCAGGGGGGAAACCGCATTCCTCCGCCAGTTTCACGATGAGATGGGTGGTCACCGGGCATGGACTGCTGGGCTTGATCACCGTCGTGTTTCCGCAGGCGACGGCCCATACGAAATAGGTGGAGATCATCGCCGGGAAGTTGAAGGGCGGCAGGACCAGGAACACCCCAAGCGGCTCGCGAATGGTGTATTCATCTACACCGTGGGCGATATCCCCGGTGAACGAGCCTTTCATGGTCTGCGTGACGGTGCAGGCGTCTTCTACGTACTGGAGAGTACGCACCAGCTCATCCTTGGCTTCGCGCAAGGTCTTGCCGTGCTCTTTGGTGATGGCCTCGGCGAGTTGGTCGGTTGCATCGATCATCTTCTGACGGAACTCGAACATCATCGTGACCCGCTCGGGGAGCGGGGTGCTGCGCCAGCTCCAGAAGGCAGCCTTGGCCGACGCGACGGCAGCGTCGGCGTCGGCGAGAGAGGAGTTGGGACAGACGGCGTAGACTTCACCCGTAGCCGGGTTGATCACGTCACTATAAGTGCCACTGCTCGGCGGAACCCAAGAGCCGTCAATATAGTTCGAGAGTGTAATAGCGCTTGGACGTGAATCGTTGCTGAAGAGAGGCGCATCAGTCACGAGAGTGGCTCCTGTGTTCGTCAATAGCAGACGCTGTTCGTGAATCACCTCATTCTGGTACAATGTACGGAGTTTGTCAACCCCGATCTCTCTGATCTATGGAGAGCCCGGCCCGTGTGGGAGCCATGTCGAACGAAGCACCGCTTGTCCTCTGGCGAGATGCATTCATTCTTGAGGTACAGCATGGCCCGTTGAGTCTTCGCATACGGGCCCGAAGTGATGGTTCGACCGATACGGTTGCTGCCGAAGAGGCAGCGAAGGCGGCGTTGGGAGCCCTGGAGGAACTCGCGCCACAGCGTCTGATGCTGGCGACGCCTGCATGGCGACTTCGACCCAGTCCTGGATGGTCTCGAGTGCTCCGGCTCATGGTGGATGCGGCGGTACAGACCGGCGACCACACGCTCACCCCGATGGCGGCAGTGGCTGGCAGCATCGCGCAGGTGGCACTCGAGGCCGGCGCGCGCGTCGGCGTGGGAACCATGATCGTTGAGAACGGCGGTGACATCGCCCTCATGGTGGCCCCCGGCGACTCCGTGCGGATCGGAGTAGCCGAGAGCATCGAGCGCAGGCGCCCGACACACGTGGTCACCATTGACTCCTCCAGCGGCATAGGCGGGATCTGTACGAGCGGACTGGGTGGGCGCAGCTTCACGCAAGGGGTGGCGGAGGCCGCTGTGGCCGTTTCACGTACAGCCGCTCTCGCCGATGCCTGCGCCACCGTTCTCGGGAACGCGACCAATGTGACTCATCCGGCAGTGGAGCAGCGCCGCGCGCGGGATCTGGATCCGACTACAGACATCCCCGATCTGCTCGTTACGACGCGAGTAGGCTCGCTCCCCCACGACGTTGTATCCCGTTCCCTCGAACAGGCCGCTTCCGCGGGACGTCTTCTACTCGCCGGGGGAGCGCTCCAAGGAGCCATCGTGCGGGTGTGCGGGAGGGCGGTCCTGCTACCTCCAGAGATAGCCGAACCTGTGAAGTAGTCTGTGCGAGGCGTTGAGCGGGCGGGAGCGGACCTACACTCGCTCATGCGAGAAGGCCGCGTTCACACAGAAAGGAGGCGCCTCTCCCCGTCGTACATCCCCGCCGGCGAGGATGTCCACCCGTTTGCCAACCCGCCGGCAAGTATGGCGTTGACATCGACGGCCGCGTTACGAACTGCATCGGTCGCCGAGTCAGCGCTGAACCTTGACGTGGGGGTGGCCGAGGACAACGCCGCAATCAGCGTACCCTCTCCGTCGAAGAGGGGTGCCGAGACGGCGGAGATGCCCTCCATGTACTCGTCTACCGACACGGCCACCCCAGTCGCGCGCACCTGCTCGAGATCCTCGTCGGGCGGCAGGGTGATGCCCTGCTCGCGCAGCGCCGCCAGCACGTTCGGAGGCAAAAAAGCAACCAGCACGCGCCCTGTCGCCGAGGTGGCCAGCGGCATGTGACTCCCGACCCCCAAGCCCGCACGCAGCACCTGACCGGACTCTACCCTCTGGACGATGAGTGCGCTGGGCCCGTCAAGGACTCCCACGGATACTGCTTCACCGGTAGACGCAGCCAGCGCCTCCAACGCCGGGCGAATGCGTTGGCCTAAGCTGGCCTGCTCAAGAGCGCGGTGACCGATACGCGCCGCTCTCAGGGTGAGCCGGTACTTTCCGCCTTCGACCTGCTCGACCCAGCCAGCCTCAACGAGAGTCGCGAGCTGCTGGTGGACAGTACCTCTGCTGGAGTTTTGAGGGCGCGCAAGTTCCGATACCCCGATCGGTCCCGGTGCTGCCGCGACAGCCTCCAGCACGGCCAAGCACTTCAACGTCGACGTGAGCACACGTCCCTTCGGCATCGATACCTCCGTTGTTGGTATTGTGCCCACCCCTCGCATCGCTTGGGGCCGGATGCTATGCACGGATAATAGGCGAACGCTGTTCGTACACTCTAAGAGGCATCATACCAGTGATTTTCTCGATCAAGGCGGCTGCACAGGAGGCGCCGTATCGGTCCTCGGTTTCCTTTTGCCCTTCCTCGAGGGTCAGGTGGGTTGTGGCGGTGGGCGTTCGCCTTCCTGGCGCAGGGGCCGGCCTTGGGAGTGTTGGCGATGCTCCGTCTCAAGACCTCCCCGGAAGCGCAGCGCATAGCCAGCGGGCGTGGCTAAAGCAGACACGCGGAGGCGTTAGGGGCCTCGGGACGCCGAGTTCGGGCGCTGCAGCGGAGGCCATGGCGCCTCGGACATCACGTCGTGTCAACGCACACTGTTTCCGCTTGCCGCACTGTGCGGTGGAACCAGCGCATGCCCGACCACGAGAATACGCGCAGCCAGGCGCTGCGCTCCTACATGCGCCCGCTCTTCACCCGCGACTTCCTGCACTACCTGGGACTGGGCTTTACCATCCATGCGTGGCGACTCACCGTGGGGCGTGCGACAATGGCCCGAATTGGGAGGTAATCGACCCATGGAACGCGACAAGGCCCTAGTAGTACTTTGTTACCTCATTGCAGGACCCTCTCTCCCCACGCCGAAGAAGTGCCGCAGAAGCGGTCTTCGGGCGAAGGAGGGGACGATGCAGGAGACACCGGTTACGGAAGTGCGTGCGGCGGAGGCCCGGGAGCGTCTGGCCGCCTTCGTCGGGGAGATGGT
>JAHJSA010000045.1 GCA_018830645.1 Actinomycetota bacterium | reverse complement strand
GGTGCGTGGTCATCGACAACTCGTCGGCCTGGCGCATGGACCCCGGCGTGCCTCTGATCGTCCCCGAGGTGAACCCGGGCGCGGCGCGCGACCACCGGGGCATCATTGCCAACCCGAACTGCTCGACCATCCAGATGGTGGTGGCGCTCAAGCCGTTGCACGACGTGGCTCGAGTCACCCGCGTGGTCGTGTCGACGTACCAGGCCGTCTCGGGTACGGGGACCGAAGCGATCAGCGAGCTCGTCCGTCAATCTGATGAGCTTCTCGAGGGGATGACTCCGCAGGTGGAGGTGTATCCCCATCAGATCGCCTTCAACTGCCTGCCCCACATCGACATCTTCCTCGACGACGGCTCGACGAAGGAAGAGCAGAAGATGGCCGACGAGACCAAGAAGATCATGGGCGACGACACCATCGAGGTCACGGCCACGTGCGTGCGGGTGCCGGTGGAGAACGGACATTCGGAGGCGGTGAACGTGGAGTTCGCCGGCGAGATGCCGCCCGCACGGGCGCGCGAGCTGCTGGCCTCCGCCCCGGGTGTGATCGTGCTCGACGACCCCTCGCTCGGCATGTACCCGATGCCGATCATGGCGTCCGGCACCGATCCCGTGTACGTGGGGCGCATCCGGCGCGACCCGACCGTGCCCCATGGCCTCAACCTCTGGGTGGTGGCCGACAACCTTCGCAAGGGCGCGGCTCTGAACGCCGTGCAGATCGCGGAGCTACTGGTAGAGCAGCAGCTGGTGCGCGTGCCGCGCTAGGAGACTGCTAGGAGTCCAACGCTTCGCGGACGATCTGGGCGAGGTCGTCGGCACCGAAAGGCTTCTGTAGGAACCAGGCCACCCGGCCCACGTAGTCCGGCGACTCGTCGCCGACCCCAGCGTATCCAGACACGAACACCACCTTCAAGCCCGGGCGCCGCAGCGAGAGCAGCTCGGCGAGCCGCGTACCCGTCATGCGGGGCATGGCGACATCCGTGACCACGAGGTCGATGCGATCGCCTTCCCTGTCGACGATCGCCAGGGCCGTCTCCGCGTCGGTCGCCTCTATGACGGTGTAGCCGACGCCGGTCAGCGTACGCGCGGCGAGGCGCAGCACCGGGAGTTCGTCGTCGACCACGAGCACCGTCTCGCGACCTCGTGGGATGCGCCGCTCCCTGACGCCCGAGCGGACCCCGTCCGAAGGAAGGCCCTCGTACAACGGCAGGAACACTTCGAACTCCGAGCCCTCGCCGGGAACGCTGCGTGCGCTCACGCTCCCGCCCGCCGCTTCGACTATACCGTACACCGTAGCGAGGCCCAGGCCGGTCCCCCGACCCGAGTCCTTGGTGGTGAAGAAGGGCTCGAACACGCGGCCGGCCACCTCTTCTTCCATGCCTACGCCGGTGTCTCGCACCGAGAGCCTCACGCACCCTGCCGGCGCCGACACCCCGTCGGCGGGGCACCGCTCGCTCGAGGTGACTTTGCTCACGCCGATGTAGAGCACACCCCCGTCCGGCATCGCATCCGACGCGTTCACGGCAAGGTTCATAAGCACCTGCTCCACCTGACTCGGGTCCGCTAGGACGACCAGGGGAGCCGGCACCAACTCGGTGACGAGCTCGACGCGCGGCCCCACCATGCGCCGCAAGAGCGTCGACATACCCGAGACGGCGACCACCATGTCCACCGGGCGCGGCCTCACCACCTCCTTCCTCGAGAAGGCGAGGAGTCTACGCGTGAGATCGGCGGCACGGTCGGCGGCATTCTGGATCTCGACAACGTCAAGATGAATCGGGTCGTCGGGGGAGATCTCCGCGGCGAGGAGGTCGGCGTAGCCCGAGATGCTCGTGAGCAGGTTGTTGAAATCGTGGGCCACCCCACCGGCGAGACGGCCGACCGCCTCCATCTTCTGACTCTGCATGAGCTGCCCTTCGAGCGCAAGCTCGCGCGTGATGTCGCGCTTCACCGCCACGTAGTTGACGATGTGCCCCTCCGCGTCGCGCACGGGGGAGATCGACGCCTCCTCCTCGTATGTCCGGCCGTCCGCGCGACGGTTCGTGAAGCGACCGGTCCACACCCGCCCCGCCAAGATCGTGGCCCAGAGTTCCTGGTAGAACTCGATCTCTTCCCGCCCACTCGAGAGGAAGCGAGGGTTCCGCCCCATCGCCTCCTTCTGAGAGTAGCCGGTCACGCGCTCGAAGGCGGGGTTCACATAGACGATAGTCGCGTCGGTGTCTGTGATCACCACGACCTCGTCCATCTGCTCGACCGCGGAGAGCAGGAACGCGCGTTCCTCTTCCTGTCGCTTTCGGGCCGTGATATCGCGCGCCACGCCTTCGATGGCCACGGGGATCCCCGCCGCGTCGCGCCTCAAAGCCGAGCTCAGCTCGGCCCACACCAGGCGCCCCGAGGGCGTGTGCAACCGGATCTCGATAGCTGCCGCCTCCGGGAGGTTCCGCCTCACCATGGCTTCGATCGGCGCTTCGTCCCCTGGGTGCAGCATCGAGAACATCAATCCGGGGTCGGCGTAGAACTCCTCGGGCGACGCCTCGAGGATGCCGGTCACGGCGGGACTCATGTACGTGAACCCCCGGGGTTCGGTGAGGCGGAAGCTGAAGATGACGTCGGGCGAGTTCTCCGCCAACAGACGGAACCGCGCCTCGCTCTCCTCCAGGGCTTCGCGAGCCCGTATGCTGTGCGTGACGTCACGGGTGATGCCCAGCAAGAGCCTCCTGCCGCCCCGATGGATGTGTGTGTAGTGGGTCTCTACCTCTCGTACCTCCCCGCTGGCAAGCCTGTTCCGGAAGCGGCGCGCGATGTCTGGCCCCTCCCATCCCCCTTCGACTTGGTCGCGCCACGTGTCCTCCGGCAGATCGTTCAGCCGGCTCACCGGCATGCCGCGGAACTCCTCCCTGGAGTATCCGTACATGGCGCAGGCCGCCTCGTTTGCGTCGATGATGCGCGCGGTAGTGGGGTCCACGAGGCCCATCACGGCCTTGCTCGTGTTGAACAGCTCCGCCAGTGGTTCGGTGGAGCCGGCGAATCCGGCGGGCAGGGCGTCGGTGGCGGTGGGGAGCGGAGTGCCGCTGGATTCAGCGAGCGGGGCGTCGGTGGCGTCGACGGCGGTGGTGGCGGTGGCGGTGGCGTCGGCCGCGGATGAGCCGGCCCACTCCTCGTCGAGAACTCGCACGACCGAATGGAAGTCCTCGAAGTGATGGTAGGGAACACCCTCTCGATCCAGGTGTTCCGCCAAGGACCGGCGGGCGAAGACGATATCGGCCGCCTGCGCGGGACACCGGTCGGAGTAGCCGTCGCCTATATATACGAGTGGACCAGGGAACGGGGCGTGGGCCGCGATGGTGTCGCGCTTGCAGTGCCCGCACTCTTCTATGCAATCGGCCGATGATGGGGGGAACCAGAACGTGGTGCCCTGGGTGGTGAAGAGTGCGTCGCCGGCGTGCACGTGAAGGTGCGCCCGCCCGGCGCGGGCGAGCACCGCGTCGATCAGCACGCGGAAGCCCGCGCTCACGATCACGAGTTCGTGACCGGCTTCGGCCGCCCACCGCACGAACTCCTCGAACCCGGCGCGGAGTTCCGCCGTGCGGAGCACGTACTCGACCGCATCGCGCTCGCTCACCCGCACGTTGCGGAACTCGTCGATCATCGCTTGATTGAGAGTGAGAGTGCCGGCCTTCAGTCCCGCTTCGGCGATCTCCCACACTCCCGGGGCGAAGTGCTCCACGAGCAGGTCGAGGGTGTCCTCCTCCGTGACCGTGCCGTCGAAGTCACACGCGATGAAGTACTTCACACCGTCTGCCATGGTCGCGGAAGTATAGCAGTGGCGGTCGGCCCACTGCGGGCACCGTGGGCTGGGGCGCCGCGGGGCACCGTGGGGCGCCACACGGGGCACCGTGCGCCATCGCGGGGCACCGCGGGGCACCGCGGCGAGCAGTCCGCTGCCCCCTGCAGCATCATGCTCCACCTTCCGACGCATGTTCGGAAGCCGCAGGCACCTCTAGCATTCCGAGAAACGCACGACTGAGGTGATCCGAGCCGGCGCCACCGGCGTTCACCAGCGCCTCTGCGGGCCCAGGTCGTGAACAACTGCAGTGAGAGGGCGGGTGGTCCGCATGGTCGATGTCCGTGGCGAAGTGTACTCTCGTATTCGGAGGTTCTTGAGATTGAACAACAAGGCACTGTTCGACATGTTCCCGAGCGAGGCGTACGAACAGGTGAGCGCCGAACTCGTGCTGCCTTCACGGCTTGGTCGAACCGCGGCGGTGCCCACGGGCGAACTCCACCCCCACCTCGAAGAGGCCCTGGGCGCCATGGGTATCCGAGAACTCTGGACCCACCAACGCTCGTGCTGGGATGAGGCTCGGGGAGGCGGCAACCTGATAGTCACCACGGGAACCGCGTCGGGCAAGAGTCTCTGCTTCAACCTCCCGGTGCTCGACCACCTGCATCGCGAACCTACGGCGCGGGCGCTCTACCTCTATCCCACCAAAGCGCTCGCTCAAGACCAGCTGCGCCGGCTGCGTCCCCTGGCGGGCGGCCGTATCGAGCTGGCCGTCTACGACGGCGACACTCCCGCCGAAGCCCGCCGCCTCGCGCGCAAGCGCGCGAGGCTCCTACTCACCAACCCCGACATGATCAGCATGGCGATGCTCCCCCATCACGAGCGTTGGGGAGACTTCTTCTTCAACCTGGCCTACGTGGTGATCGACGAGGCCCACACGTATCGGGGGGTCTTCGGCAGCCACGTCGCAAACGTGCTTCGCCGCCTCCGCCGGACCGCCGCCTTCTATGGAGCTGAGCCCCGCTTCATCATGGCCTCGGCCACGATCGGCAACGCTCCGGAGCATGCGGAGCGGCTCACCGGTCTGCCCGTCACGCCTATCGACGACGACGGAGCCCCACTCGGCCGCCGCAAGATCATCCTCTGGAACCCGCCCCTCGCCGACGAGCGCCTGAACCTGCGACGCAGCAGCGCCGTGGAGGCCGCGGAGTTGCTCGCTGAACTCGTGCGGAACGGGGTGCGCACCATCTGCTTCACCAAGTCACGAAAGGCGGCCGAACTCGTCAACCAATACGCGGCGGACAAACTCTCAGAACACGATCAAGGCCTGGCCAAACGCCTGTCCCCATACCGTGCCGGGTACACGCCCGAGCAGCGACGAGGCATCGAGAAGCGCCTCTTCGAAGGTGATCTGCTGGGGGTGGTCAGCACCAACGCTCTCGAGTTGGGCATCGATGTGGGCGCGCTCGATGCGGTGATCACCGTCGGCTACCCCGGCACCATCGCCAGTCTCTGGCAGCAGTGGGGCCGAGCCGGGCGCGGCAAGGGCGAGAGCCTGGCCATCATGGTGGCCGGCAACGACGCTCTCGAACAGTACTTTGTGCGCAACCCCAAGGAGCTCCTGAGCCGGCCGGTCGAGGCGGCCACCATCGACTACGCCAACCCGTTCATCCACGGCCGGCACCTGGTCGCGGCCGCCTACGAGTCGCCGTTGGTAGCGGAAGACGAGGAGTTCTTCGGCCCCGGGCTCGCGGAGGCGGCGGAGCGAGAGGTACGAAACGGCGGCCTGCGCACCGGCTTCGACAGCTGGCTGGTGAGCGGCGACGGCTACCCAGCTGGCGAGATCAGCCTGCGCTCCTCGTCGCCCGATCAATTCACCATCGTCGATGGCGAGACCGGAGACATCATCGGCTCGCAGGAGGCCGAGACCGCCTTCATGTTCCTTCACCCGGGAGCGGTCTATCTGCACATGGGCGACACGTACCTGGTGGAACACCTCGACATCGAGGGGCGCGTGGCGGCGGTTCGACGCTTCTTCGACTCGTACTACACGCACCCCCGCAAGGAGTCGTCAACCGAGATCCTCGCGCATACGCTTCGCGAGCCGTTCGGCCCCCTGACCATGCACCTGGGCACCCTTGCGGTGAGCAGCCGGGTCATCGCGTTCCAGAAGAAGCGGCGCGGCGGTGACGAGGTGCTCGGCACCGAGGAGCTCGACCTTCCCACCCAGCACTTCGTCACCGAAGGGGTCTGGTTCACCTTCCCGTTGGAGATGGTCACGGACGAGAGCCGGCTGCCCCGGCTGCCCGGCGGCCTTCACGCCGTCGAGCACGCGCTGATCGCGTTGCTCCCCCTCCTCGCCATGTGCGACCGCTGGGACATCGGCGGCCTTTCCACCCCGCTCCACCCTCAGACCGAGCTGCCCACCATCTTCGTGTACGACGGTCACCCGGGGGGCGTGGGCATAGCCCGCCAGGGCTTCGACCGGGTCGAACAGTGGTTCCGCGACACCATCGCCCTCGTTCGAGACTGCGGCTGCACGGAAGGGTGCCCTTCATGCGTGCAGTCGCCCAAGTGCGGCAACTGGAACGAACCTCTCGACAAGGTGCTCGCCCTCGAACTCCTCGGCGCCGTGCTCGGCGCGCATCCGAGCACGGGCTTGTGACCCCGGTGGTATCCTGCATCACATGGTAGACCTCTACATCAGCGTGATCGGAGCGGGCCGCGCTTCCGCGGAGCAGTACTCGACTGCCGAGGAGGTCGGGCGGCTGGTTGCCGGCATGGGCGCCGTCTTGGTGTGCGGCGGCCTCGGCGGAGTGATGGCGGCGGCGGCCTCAGGCGCGAAGGCGGCGGGCGGGCGCACGCTCGGCATACTCCCCGGTCACGATCGCTCCGCGGCCGATCCACACCTCGACATGGTCGTCACCACCGGCATCGGCCACGCCCGCAACCTCGCGGTCGTCAGCAGCGGCGACGCGGTGATCGCGGTAGGCGGCGAGTACGGCACGCTCTCCGAGATGGGCCTGGCCGCCAAGTTGGGGCGGCCCGTGGTAGTGCTCGACGGCTGGCGCGTGTCGCGGGACGAGGGCAGCGAGGGCATCTGGTACGCGTCGTCGCCGCAGGAGGCGATCGCCTTGGTGCGGCAGGCGTTGCGCATCCCGCCCGCGTGACGACTCGCTAGCGAGGCGAACGCTCCCGCGCCCATTCGAGAAAGAGCCCGCCCAGCCGCCGGGCCTTCTCCTCGATGACCTCGTCGAGCATCCACGCCTGGGCCACGACCGAGGCGGGATCGATGCCCTGCGCGACCAAAGCCTGCTCATCTTCGGCGACCCATCGCTCCACCATCTCGGCCGTCGCCTCCAAGTGGAACTGCAGACCGTAGGCCCAGCGGCCCCAGCGGAAGGCCGCCACTTGGTAGAGCGAGGTCGACGCCAGGTGTTCGGCGTCGTCGGGCACGTCGTGGGTGTCGCGATGCCAGAAGAGCTGAGGGTCGTTCACGCCGAAGATGCGCATCACGGGGTCGGAGCCGCCGGCCCGAGTGAGGTAGAGCGACATGAACCCCATCTCCTGCGGGATGCCCCTGTTGATGCCGCTGAACACGGGCGCGCCTAGAGCCTCCGCCAGCACCTGCGACCCGAGTCCGAGTCCGAGGATGGGCACGTCGCGGCGCACGGCGTCGGCAATGACGCGAAGCGACACCTCAAGGCAGGGGAATCGTTCCCGCTCGTAGAGTCCCATGGTGCCACCGAGAGCGATCAACCCGTCGTAGCCGACTCCCGCCATCGATTCCTCCAGGGTGGCACAGGCGGCCGCCTCGTCGGGGCCGCCCTCGCACAACCGGTACACCAAGAGCTCAGCGCCTTCACGAAGGACGGCCTCGAGAGCCCCGAGCGGCGCGCGCTCGGAGTGCTGCAGAACGATCACCCGGGGCCGGGTGGGCCGTTCCGCGCCGGAGGGATCGTCGTGGAGGAGTCGGTCCATGGTCGCCAGAGTAAAACAGGCCGACAGGCCCACGTCAAAGAAGGGAAGGCCCGACGGACGTCAGCCCGGACGTGCTGCTCGAGCGTCCTGCTCGGACGCACCGCTCGGACGCACCGCTCGGACGTACTGCTCGGACGTACTGCTCGGACGTACTGCTAGTATGACCGCATGGACGATGCCACCCCACCCAAGGCGCTGATCGAAGCCCGAGGCCTGTTCAAGTGCTACGGCGATCTCGTCGCGGTCAACGACGTGCAGTTCCATGTGCAACCTCAGGACTTTCTGGGCTTCCTGGGTCCCAACGGAGCCGGCAAGACCACCCTCATGAAGATGATCTACTGCCTCGCCGAGCCCACGGCGGGGAGCCTACGGGTCTTCGGAACGGACGTCCTCGCCGATGCGCGCAGCATCAAGAGGCGTCTCGGGGTCGTCCCCCAGGAGAACAACCTCGATCCCGACCTCTCGGTGTGGAACAACCTGATGATCTATGCGCGCTACTTCGGCCTGCGTGGACCGGAGATTCCCGAGCGGGCCAGGGAGCTCCTCGAGTTCATGGAACTCTGGGAGAAGCGCGACACCGTGATCATGCATCTCTCGGGAGGTATGAAGCGGCGCCTTGTGATCGCCCGTGCACTGTTGAACGAGCCCGACGTGGTGATACTCGACGAGCCCACCACCGGCCTCGACCCCCAGGTTCGCCACCTGATCTGGGATCGTCTGCTCGAGTTGCGCGAGAAGGGCATCACGTTCCTGCTCACCACCCATTACATGGAAGAGGCCGAGAAGCTCTGCGACCGGCTCTACATCATGGATCGCGGCCGCATGATCACAGAAGGCCGTCCCTTCGAACTGGTGCGCCGGCACGTGGGCGAGTTCGTGTTGGAGATCGTGGCGGACTCCCGCGTCGAGGACGAGATCGTGGCGGATCGACCCGACCTCGAACGCCAGCGCAGCGGGCAGCGCCTCTACCTCTACGGCGCGTCGAGCGAATCGTTGGCCCCGCTCGTGGCCCGCTACGCCGACCGCGACAGCCGGTTGCGCGCCGCGTCGGTCGAGGACGTGTTCCTGAAGCTCACCGGCCGGGAGATACGGGAATGACGCAGCCCGGAGCCGTGCAACCCGACGACCCCAGAGGTCTTGCCGGCCCGCACGTATCGGGCACCGAGGCGACCGCGGCGGCGGCGTCTCCGGCCGCCCGGACCTGCCCCGACCCATCGCGGGCGCCCGACGGCGCGCGAGCCCGCCCCAAACGGGGCATCGCCGCTGTGGGCCCGCGGTTCCTCCAAGTGTGGTACCGCGACGCCTTCGTCTTCGTGAAGCTCTGGAAGACGAACCTGTTCCCGCCGCTCATCGAGCCCTACCTCTACCTGCTCGCCCTCGGCCTCGGGGTGGGGTTCTACGTGAGCGAGATCGACGGCGTGGACTACCTCACCTTCGTAGCCCCAGGCATCATCGTCACCTCCGCCATCCTCCAAGCCACGTTCGAGTGTACCTACGGCTCGTACTTCCGCATGTCGTTCCAGAGCACGTTCGACGCCATCATCTCCACGCCGGTGAACCCGGAGGAGGTGAGCATGGGCGAGATCTGCTGGGGGGCGTCGCGTGCGACGCTGGCCGCCGCCGCGATCATGGTGAGTCTGGCGGCCTTCGGCCGCCTCGAACTGATCTGGGCCCCCGTGATCCTCGCCCTACAGTTCCTCGTGGGCATGCAGTTCGGAGCGCTCTCCCTGCTGATCACGAGCAAGGTGCGCCAGACCGAGTACTTCAACTTCTTCTTGAGCGGCATCATCTTCCCCGCGCAGATGCTCACAGGGGCGTTCTTCCCACTCTCGCGCATCCCGGAGATGCTCCAGCCGATCGCCTGGGCGGTGCCACTCACCTCGGCCATCGACCTCACCCGAAGCATCATGCTCGACCGGCTCGGCCCACACTCCCTGCTGCAGCTGGCCTACGTGGCCGTGGCGACCCTGGTGTTCGTGGAGTTGGCCCTTCGCCACATGCGACGGCGTCTCATCGGCTGACCCGGGCCGGCCGGGCCGCCGCTACCCGGCAGCGTTATACTCTGAAGCCATGGACGGCCCACCCACCCCACCCCCACCCGGCGCCGGCGCCGCCCCCACCGCCGCAGCCGCCGGCTCGACCGCCGCCATCGTCTGCTTCGACCTGCGCAAGAACTACCGCGACACGCTGGCGCTGGCCGGGGTCGACCTGCGCGTGGAGCGCGGCAGCGTGTTCGGCTTCCTGGGCCCGAACGGGGCAGGCAAGTCGACGCTGGTGAAGATACTCACCGGTCTCGTGCACCCAAGTGGAGGGCAGGTGGAGGTGCTGGGCGGCAAACCGGGGTCCCGAGCGGTGCACCGCCGGCTCGGCTATTTGCCCGAGCAGTTCCGCTTCCCGCAGTGGCTCACCGGCCGAGAACTCCTGCGCCTGCACGCGCGACTGATGGGGGTCGGAGCGGAAGACGCACGGCTCCTCGAGCTGGTGGGGCTGGACGCCGCGGGCGACCGAAGGATCGGCGAGTACTCCAAAGGCATGCAGCAGCGACTCGGTCTGGCGCAGGCCCTCGTGGGCGATCCCGAGCTGGTGTTCCTGGACGAGCCCACGAGCGCACTCGACCCCATCGGTCGGAGGGACGTGCGCGACATCCTCACGCATCTGCGCGACCGCGGCATGACCGTGTTCCTGAACAGCCACCTGCTCACTGAGGTGGAACGGGTGTGCGACCGGCTGGCGGTGATCGACAAGGGTTCGGTGATCGCCCAGGGCGCCACCACAGACCTGCTCCAGGTCCCCGGTCTGAGCGTGCGGGTGGGCGAACTGCCGGTTGGCGCTTTCGACGCCATCGCCGCCCTGCTGCCTTCGAACCTCGCACCTCCCACATACGCCGCGGGGGTCATCACGCTGCCCGGAGTCGCGGCGGGCGAGGTGCCCGCCGTGGTGCGCACGCTGGTCGACGCGGGGCTCCCCGTGTATGAGGTGGCTTTCGCCCGCCAGTCGCTCGAGGAGGCCTTCGTGCAACTCCTGCAGGGGCGACACCCCGGCGTCAACGGAGAAGCGCGCGCATGAGCCGGAGCGGGCGACTCGACGATCTTCGCACTCGAGCCGACCAGGTGCTCCTCTTGGCGGGGCTCACCTGGAAAGAGGGCGTCCGGCGCCGGACGATCCTCATGGGGTTCCTCCTGACTGTGGCCTTCGTCGCCCTCTACGGCACAGGTACGTACTACGCCTTCCGCCAGTTCGACGTGCAACCCGACACCACATCCATGGGTGGGGTCGGAGCCCTGGGCATGGCCCTCGACCCCGACTTCTACCGCGACCTGGCCGCGTATCAGATGCTGAGCTTCGGCCTCTTCGTGAGCAGCTTCCTCAGCGCGATGCTCGTGGTGTTCCTGGGAGCGGGCATGATCTCGGGAGACGCCGAGAACGGCACCCTCCAGACCATCGTCACGAGACCGGTGGCCCGCGTCCAGGTGCTCATGGGGCGATTCCTCGGGTACGCGAGCGTGCTCGTCGTCTACACGATCGTACTGAGTGGAAGTCTGCTGCTGCTCACTCGAGTCTTCTCCGGATACGCCCCGCCTCACCCGGAGCAGGCCCTCCTGTTGCTTCTCGCTCAGGGCCTGATCGTGCTCGGGATCGTAGCGCTCGCCACGTCGACCCTGCCACAGATCGCCACTGGCATCACCGGGCTGATGCTGTTTGGAGTCGCCTTCATCGGCGGCATCGTCGAGCAGATCGGCACGTTCTTGGGTAACGACACAGCCGCCGCTATAGGCGATGCGGTGCACTACCTGGCTCCCACCGACACCTTCTTCCGGATGGCACTAGGGCGGCTCACCCCCGGCAGTATGGCCCTGGTTGGGGAGTTCCTCACGGGTCCGTTCGGAGCTCCCAAGGGAGTGGAGACAGGCGCGCTGCTCTACGGCCTGCTCTACCTCGCGGCATGTCTCGTGGGAGCCGCCCTGCTCTTCCGCCGCCGCGACCTGTAGCGCACGACGGCGCGGTCCACGACGAACGACTCAACCCCGTGTGCCGCGTTTCCGATACCTATGGAAGCGACTCGAAGGAGCCTCGTGGAATCGGCTCAGAATGCACACCCGGAAGACCACCTCCCGCCCGTGGGGAAGGAAGCCATCCCCCCGGTGGTCACGAGCAAGGATGTGGCTATGGGCTGGATCCTCTTCTACATGCTCGCGTTCGGCGCGCTCGTCGGTCTCACCTTCCCCTGGGTGGTCGCCGACATGCTGGAGTGGAAGCCTGACCAGGAGCCCCTATTCCGTCTGGCCTGCGTGGTTGCCGGCGTTAGTGTGGGAGGTTTCGCCTACGGGGTGGCGCGCTTCACGCTCTACCGAGCGAACCGACACTTGGCGCACTTGGCCGTCTTCGACGCGCTCACCGGCCTCGCCAACCAGCGCTACTTCTTCCAGCTTCTGCGAGCTGAGATCAGCCGGGCGGGGCGCCAGGACGCCACGACCACCCTGATCATCGCCGACCTCGACCACTTCAAGCACATCAACGACGCCCACGGCCACCCGGTGGGAAATGCGGTGCTGGCTGAGGTCGGGCGCACGATCCTGGAGTGCGTGCGGGCGTATGACGTGGGCTGCCGCATCGGCGGTGAGGAGTTCGCGGTGATCCTCCCCGACACCGGCCTGTCTGGCGCGTGGGTGGTCGCCGAGCGCATCCGCATCGCCGTGTCGACCATCACCTCACAAACGCTGCCACCCGTGACGATCAGCGTGGGCATCGCCGTGTTCCCCGAGGACGCCGACACCCTGCAGGAACTCGTAAGGAAGGCTGACGACGCGATGTACGCCGCCAAGGACGCGGGGAGGAACACCACGATGGCGTGGCGCGACTCCCCGCTCAGGGCGGCCGATATGGTGCAGAGAATCCCGTAACCAAAGGCGGGGACCGGTCGTTCAAGAAGTCAAGAACGACCGAAAGGGAACGAACGGTGAACGAGCAGTCTCACATCGCGATCGTGCCGGAAGAGCCCCGAGGGTGGCCGGAGATCGAGTACGCCACCCAGAAGGCCGTCGCACGGCTCGGCAACCTCGCCACCCACGTGGATCAGTTGGCCTCCAAGTTCCCCTTGAACAGCTCACCCGGGTTGCGCTCCCAGATGCGCCGCGCCGCGCTCGACGCCCTCACCAACGTGGCCTGCGGGCTCGAAGCCACCTCGGCCCATGACTACCGGCAGCTCATGCTCCGAAGCCGCTGCGCTCTCAGCGAGCTCGACACCTTCGCGCGGCTCGGCGGCAAGTCGAGCGTGATAACTCCCACCGAGGTGAGCCACCTGGCCCTCCTGGTGCAACAGGCCGACCACGCCGTCCGCCTGGGCCTGCAGGAGTGCCAACCCCTTCTCCGCGGCGCCGCCTGAGACCAGGTAGCCCGAGGCGCCCAGCCGGCTGTCCCGCGCCGTACCGACCGCGGCGCCCAGCCGGCCACGGCGCCGTACGCACCCCCTCTGGTACACTCTGCGCATGGCGAACCGACCACCCAGGGACGCGTCCACGGCCGAAGTGCTGGAGCAGTTCCGGCGCAGGAAGGCCCTCCGAGGACGCCTCAAGATCGCCGCGGCGATCATCGCACTCGTGTTCTTCCTGGCGGCCGCGGCTGCGGCTGCGGTCGTGTCGCTGCGTGAGCCCTCCCAGACGGCGCCTTCCACGCCACCGGGAACGTCGCTGGTCGCGGCCGGCGTGACCACCACCACGGTATCGCTGCCCGCGCCGAGCACCCACACCTTGCCTCCGCGCCCCTCCACAGTGGAGACCACCGATACGACCTCCGCGACCACGACACCCACGACCACCCCCACGACGGTCGCCGCGAACAGCGGCTGGGTGGTAGTGATCGACCCCGGTCACCAACGACGGGGCAACTATGCCGAGGAGCCCATCGGTCCCGGCTCGGCTACCACCAAAGCCAAGGTCTCATCGGGCACGGCCGGGGTGGCCACCGGAGTGCCCGAGAGCGAGTTGGTGCTCGCCGTAGGGCTTATGCTCCGCGACGCGCTGCAGGCCAAGGGCGTCACCGTGATCATGACCCGCACCACCCAGGACGTGGACCTCTCCAACATAGAACGCACCCGCATAGCGAACGAGGCAAAGGCCGACCTGTACATACGGGTGCACGCCGACGGTGCCGAGAACGGCGCGGCACGGGGCATCCACGTCCTCTATCCCGCTGTCACCCGCGGCTGGACCGACGACATCGCCGCCCCCTCCAAGCGCGCGGCACAGCTGGCGCAGTCGGCCCTCATCGCGGCTACCGGCGCTCAAGATCGCGGGATCGACGCCCGCAGCGACATGACAGGCTTCAACTGGTCCGACGTGCCCGTCATCATCCCGGAGATCGGCTTCATGTCGAACCCGGATGAAGATCGGTTGCTGGCCACCTCCTCATACCGACAGAAGATCGCGGACGCTCTGGCCGAGGCCGCGGTCCAATTCCTCAAGGAGCAAGGATGAGTCGTCTGACCGTGATCGGAGCCGGGTACGTTGGCCTTGTGACCGCAGCCTGCATGACCGCGAGCGGCTCACCTTCACCTCCGACCCGGTCGCAGCCTACCGTGAGGGCGAGTTCATCTACGTGTGCGTCGACACCCCGCCCACATACTCCGGCGACGCAGACCTTTCGCGAGTGTGGCAGGTGATTGCCAACGTGTGCGAGGTCACGGGCGCCGACGTGGTGGCCTTCGACCCGGTAGCCGTCGCGAACACCAAGGCCGTGCTCCCCACCATCACGTACGCCGGCTCCGCGGCGGAAGCACTTGATGGAGCCGACGCCTGCGTGCTCGTGACCGAGTGGCCCGAGTTCGTGCACCTCGACTGGGCCCGCCTCAAGGGGACCATGCGACGTCCGGTGATCATCGACGGACGGAATGCTCTGGACGGGGAGACGCTATTGGGTTTAGGCTTCACGTACGAAGGTGTGGGGGTTCCTACCACCGCCGCCTGACGCTCAGGCCGGCGGGAGCAGAGGGAGGTGGCGATGTTCTGCCCAGAGTGCGGCAAGGGCCTCGAGGAAGGCAAGAGCTTCTGCAAGTACTGCGGGGCCAGCGTCGCGGCGGCGCTCGCCACGCACCAGTCGGCGCCCCCCGCTCCACCATCGGCGCCCCCTGCTCCTCCGGCGCCCCCGCCTCCGTTCCAACCGCCGCCTCCAGCGCAGGCGCCGCCTCCGTTCCAACAGGCGCCGCCCTCCGCGCCTCCGCCGTTCGCGACGGCACAGCAGCCCAAGTACCAACCCCAACCCCAGTACCAGCCTCCGATGCAGCCCCAGCCCCCCCGCCCCTCGTCGGGGGGCGAACCGCGTCCGCGTTGGGTCATGCCGTTCCTGTTGACCATGGGCGGGCTCATCGTGGTCTCCCTGATCGGCTTGGTGGTGATCATAGTGACCTCCGGAGGAGGCTCCTCCAACCGTGACGACCCGGTCGTCTCAGTGACCACCACCCTCATGAACGACGGGACCACCACGATATCGACGCCCGACGCGAGCGACGGCAGCCCGACGACAGCCACAGTGCCCGGCTACGATCCCGGAAGCACCGGCACCACCGCGGACGGACAGCAGACCGTCGTCGCCGATTACGTCGCCGCCCTCGATCGGCTGGAAGCGGCACTCGCGTATGCCGACGGACAGATACCCGGCTTGGCGGATCAAATCAACAACACCGCTCCGGGCGTGCCCGCCGGCGTCACCCGAGACCTCCAGCAACTGCACGACGACGTAGCGACCGCTCTCGACGAGCTCGCCCTCATAGATCCGCCGGTGCAATACCGGTCCGCCGACGACCTGATATTCCAGGCTTCCGACGAGATGCTGTACCGCATCGAGCAGACCATCGAAGGCATAGACGCCATGTGGACGGAGGGCACGGTTGCCGCCGGCAACCCCCACTTCGACGAGGGACGCGAGGCGCGAGACGCCTTCCGGAGCCTGTTCAAGGACTACCAGGCGTCCCGGCCCTAGAAAGCCGCGCCCGGTAGCAGACCGAAGGCGATCTTGAGCCGGAGCACCCGGGTGACCGCTTCGTCCAGGCGGGAAGGCGACAGCGATCCCATCCCCGCGGCCAAGGTCAGCGCCTCGAGGGCGTCGCTCTGCTCCCGCGCGGAGTGCCCCACGAGTACCATGTCAACGCCCGCCCGCACCGCGGCCACCGCCGCGTTCCCCGCTCCGGCGGACCCCGACATCTCCATGTCGTCGGTAAGGACGACCCCCGCGAACCCGAGGTCGTCGCGCAGCAATCGCACCACCTCTGACGATACCGACGAGGGCGCCTCGGACCCGAGGGCGGGCGCAACCACGTGCGAGAGCATCACCACAGGGACGCCTGCCGTCACAGCCTCTCGAAACGGCCGGAGGTGCACCTCCTCGAACTCCCCGCGACCCACTTCCGACCACACAGCACCCGCGTGCGAATCGCCCGGAGCGCTCCCGTGTCCAGGAAAGTGCTTCACCACGGACACGAGCCCCGCGGCCTCCTGCCCCTCGATGACCGCGGCGACGTAGGCGCTCACCACATCCGGATCGCCCGAGTACGTGCGTCGGTAGAGGAACGATGTCGAGTCCGACACTACGTCCGCCACGGGAGCGAGGTTGGTGTTGATGCCCAGCGCGAGAAGCGCCTTCGCGGATTCGGTCGCGAGCGTCCGCGCCTCGTCGGGAGATGCAGATTCACCCAGCGTCCGGGCCGCGGGCACCTCGGGTACCCCTTCGCGGATGCGGCGCACCGGGCCACCCTCCTGATCGATGGCCACGAGGAGGGGAATACCCGACCCGCCTCGACGGGCCGATTCCTGCAACAACGACGTCAAGGCCACTAGGTCGGAGCCCGACCGGATGTTCCGGTCGAACAGGATCACACCTCCCACCGGACCCTGCTCGAGAAGAGTGCGGAGCTCCGGCGACACGTCTGCTCCGGCGAATCCGATCAGGAGCAGCTGCGCCGACTTCTCACGGGCGCTCATCGACGCGACCAGGCCGGGTACGGGGTCGAGGTCGTCGGAGCGATCGAGCTGCCGGGCCATGGCCGGCGAGGTATCGGAAGGAGGGGCCGTCGGCCCCAACGGCCGGCCGGCGTCCCACCAGGGCCCGCACCCGCTCAGCGTCACACCTACCGCCAGCACGCCCGCCGCCACCACTGCCGGCATGCCGCCCGTCGCAAGGCCTGCCGCAACGCACGCCGCAGCACCTGTCACGGCGTCTCTCACGACCGCCCACGCGACGGCCCACGCGCTTCGCGCGGCGGTCATTCCGGCGCGGATAGTCGCCACTCCGATCACCCCGATCTCCTCCTTCGTTCGACCACGAGCATACCGCAGCTGCTATCATCTGCCGGCGCAGTTCTCACTCGCACTATCGTCTGCCGGCGCGATCCTCGCCCGCACGCCCGAGAGGCGGAGCCCCACGTGGCATCCACTACCTCTTTCGATCGATCAACGCCTGCACCGGGCCACCCGCCCCGCGTCGCGCGAAGCCGCGTGTGGATGGCCGTCCTTCTCTCGGGCATCCTTCTGTTGGCCGCGTGGCCGGAACTCGACTATCTCTGGCGGCTCAACACTGTGGGCTCGACGTTCGACCGATACCTGGTCACCGGCGACCAAGAGGCCCTCGCCGAGGCTGGGGGGCTCCTCGGCCTGGGCGATCGGGTCTTTACCGCCCTGCCCTGGTTCGGCCCACCGGCAGAGGGTTCCGACACCGACCGGGCATCGTACTGGCGGTTATACGGCTCGGTCGCGGCACGGACGCCCTCCGAGGACGCGTTTCGCCGGTTGTCCGCCGCTGACCGGCGCGGGAGCCTCGATCGAACCGGCAGACTCTGGCTGGGGGAGGTGGCCGCGGCGACCGGGCACTGGGAAGAGGCCGAACGCTCGTACGCCACCATCGACGCCGCCAACCTACTGCTGGCGCGGGCCGAAGAGGCCTACGCCGCGGGCGACCACACGACCGCCGCCCGCTGGTACGAGACGGCGGCGGCGAGCATCCTGACGGGCGCCGCCGAACCTGCAATCGGCTCGCCCCAACAGGACGACGCGCTCCTGTCCGGGGCGACAGGGCGGGCGACCCTGCTTCTGCAAATCGGCCGCGGGCTGCTCAACGTGGACCTTCCCGCGCGGGCACTCCCCGTGCTAGAACATGCCAAATCCGAGATGCACGCTTCGACCATCGGAGTGGAAGAACAGCAGTCGATCCTGTTCTCGCTCGCCCGCGCACTCCTCCTCACCTCCCCTCCCGACGCCGACGAAGGATCGTCACCGCGGCTCCGGGTGCTCACTCTGGTCGACCGGGCGCTCGAGCTTCGCGAGTCGGGTTCGTCGCGCAACGAGGAGGCGCGTATCCGGCTCATGATGGGCGACCGTAGGGAAGCCGTGCAGGCTCTGCGGGAATCCATACGGTTGGATCACAGGGCACCCGGCACGTATCTGACTCTCGGCGCGATCCTGGAACAGGACGGCCTTCCCTCACTCGCCCGAGACCTGTACGGCAACGCGGTCGGCGTGTTGCGAGGCCACCCCGCAATCGAATCGGCCTGGGCGAAGACCAGCTATCTCACCATGACCCCCCGCGAGGCGCGGCCACGCCTGCTCCGCGCCGCTGCCACCGCCACCCGGGACCCCTACCTGTTCGCGGCGCTGGGCGACTGCCTGGCTGACCTCGGCGACATCGAAGGCGCTCGAAGCGCGTACCGTGAGGGGTTGAGCCGGTCGCCTGGGGCCGCACCGCTCATCGAACGCCTGGTGGAACTGACCCGACCCACCGGAGAGACCCCTTGATGCTCCAGCCACAGCTCCCCGCAGAGGCCCCGGGACTACTCTTGGTCCGCCTGGGCGGAGCCCTCCTCGCTCTCGGAGGAGCCGTCTCCTGGCTGGCCGCCCCCGATAGGAGCGCGACCCTGCTGTGGTATGTGCAACTGCTCGTCGGCGTCGGTGTGGTCATCGGCCTATCGGCGATTCCACGGTCCGGCCGACGTGGGGTGCTGCCCGGCCGTATCCAGGCCTGGAAGGAACCTAGCATCGTGTCGGGGGCCGTCCTCGCCCTCGGGTACGTGCTCGCGATCGCGCTGCCCCTGCTCACCGACTGGCGCGCGGACAAGGCGCCCTGGCTCTCACCCTTCTACTCGGCCATCCCCTCGCTGGTACCACACGCGCCTGCGTGGATCGGAGCCGGGGTCAACCCCAACCAGACCGGCGGGATTCTGGCCACGTTCGCGGCGTTCTCGATCGGCTTCCTGCTACACCACCTCGAGGACGGTCCCGCACCGCCAAGCCGGCTGCGCATCGGAGCCGCGGCGCCGGCCGCGGTGCTCGTGGCGATCGCTACCGCCGGGGTCGTCTTCTCTGGATCGCGGGCGGCCGGGGCGGCTCTGCTCGTGGCCGCCTTCTTCGCCATGGTGCTGCGCAATCGGTACTTGCTGTGGGCAGTGCTTGGCTTTCTCGGCGCCGGGCTCGCCGTAGCCGCGGTCCGTCCGAGCGCCTTCGACGCAGCCGTCGGTTTTCTGCTCCGGGAAGAGACGGTCGAGACGAAGCTGCTGGCGCGGGCGGATATCTGGCTGTCTGCCGTCCAGGGCATCGCCGACCACGCGTTCACCGGCATCGGCCTCGCCACCCTGAACGACGTCCTCCCCGTGCGCTACCCGTACGAGACCGTCGGCCTCTCGTACACCGTCTCCCAGGCGCACAACATACTTCTGGACACCGCCCTCACCCTCGGCGTCCCGGCGGCTCTGGGGTTCGCTCTCCTCTCCGCGGGGCTACTGGTGGGAGTGACATCAGACCTCGGGCGGGAACGCAGGCGTTATCGTGGGATCGCCGTAGGAGCGGGGGCGGCCTTTGTGGGCTGCCTCATCTTCGGCCTCACCGACGCCCTCAGTCTCTCGACTCCCTCGAGTCTGCTCCTTTGGGTGTGGGCTGGGCTGATGATGGTCTCAAGGGAATGACTCATCGATATCAAGGTCTTTCGGTTGTTACTCGAGCGATAGAGACGTATCATGGGAGCGGTACGGAGTAGCAGGAGAAAGTACGATATGGATAATATCGGAAAGGCGGAGCACCGATGGCAAGAAGCAAGGGATTCGATCTGGTCCCCAAACAAGTTCCTACGAGACAACGCGTCAGCTTCTACAAGGAGATCGTTGAAGAATTCCTGAAGAGCGGTGAGCAGAGCGTAACCATCGAGGGAACCGACCGCAAGCCTCTCACCCTCGTCCAGGGTCTACGCAAGTCGCTGGAAGCCGAGGGACGTTCCGACGTTCGCGTGGTCCAGCGTGCCGGCGACACCTACCTGGTCAAGGACTGACCGGCAGATTCCGGCCCGCCGCCCGCGAGTGTGCGGGCCGGGCGTGAAGGAACGAAGAGGGCGCCCGATGGGCGCCCTCTTCGTTCGGGCGTCACTTCCTCTTGGCGAGTTCCGCCAAGTGCTCCTCCATCCGGAAGAGCACGATCACCACTTCCAGCCACATCCGGGCCAGGAGCAGATAGACCACACCCATGATCGGCGCAACGACCAGCAGCATCAGCAGACCGTAGCCGAAGCCTTGGCCGAACCCGGCTACCACGAAGGCCAGGATGCCGAGCGCTATCAGAGCCAGGGTCAGGATGAAGATGAACTTGATGATCTTGGGAGTGACGAAACTCGTGAACGAGAAGTCGAATAGGCTGGAGAAGAAGCCCGTTCCCGAGCGCCGTACCGGCGCGGGGCCGCCGAAGGACGGACCGCCTCCACCATGGGACGGCCCTCCAGGGCCCGCCGGTCCACCCGGCCCACCCGGCGCGCCATATGAGGGCGGAGTTGTCGGGGGCTGCGCCGGCTGCAACGGCTGAGGCGGCTGCGCCGGTGCCGGCTGCGGTGCGCTGTAGGCGGCCGGCGGGGCTGCCGTTGGTGGTGGGCCGGCGGCCGGCGGGGCCACTGCGGCGGGTGGCGGTGGCGGGCTCTGGGCGGGTGGCGGGGCGGCAGGTGGGATCGCTGCCGCCGCGGTCGCCGCTGCGGCGGATGGCGGAGGCACGAGTCCGGCGGCCGAAGCCGGCTCCCGGGGCGCCGGTGGTACGTAGACGCCCGCACGTTCCGGGGGCGCCTGAGGAGCGGCAGCCTGCACCGTGTCGGTCATCCGACCTCCGCAGCTCTCACAGTACTCGCCTTCCATCTGTAGGTTCCCACAATGCGGACACGCTCGAGATCCTGATTCAGACAAAGGTCCCTCCTTCCTACAGCTCTCGACAGACGCAGAGCGCCCCTTCCGCTGAGCTTGATTCCCCCAGTACTCGTTGCCAAACAAGCAGCGAGTGACACCGGCACGCTTCGAGCTGCCGGCAGCGGACGACGGGCCGCCTTCGGGGGGTGATCGCGAGACGCAGAGCGTTGCCCTTCTATGTCACGAGGCTTAAGATGGTTGCGGGCGCGCTGCCACGGGTAGACGCGCCCGCGGTGGTGTCGGTACAAGATCGGTCCGCGAGGGGCGCACAGAGCGCCCGTCGACTCTAGGGAGGCGGAATGGGAACGCTGATCACAACACTCATCTTCACTCTGGTGGTGGTTCCGTTGGGGGTGGCCGCCATCCTCAAGGGCGCCGCCGTGGGAGAGCAGATGCTGCGGAAGGGCAAGGGGCAACCCGGAACGCCGCGAACCCCAGAGAAGGAGGGCAACGGCGGAATCGGGCGCTCGTGGGGTCCCTGGGCGATCGGCTGGGCGGTGGGCATCGCGCTGCTGGTGATCGTCTCAGCCATCAGCTCCTTCACGCAAGTGGAGGCCGGCACCGTTGGTGTGGTCAAGCGGCTCGGCGCCGTGCAGGAGGGCGTCTTCAGGCCGGGATTCCACTTCAAGATGCCGTTCCTCGACGAAGTCGTGATCTACTCGACGAAGGTCACCAGCTACGAGGCCTCCGAGTTCCCGGAATCTTCGCAGGCGAACTACACCGATGTCGTCGTCGACAGCACCACGAGCGACGGCCAGACGGTCCAACTCACCTTCACCGTGCTCTTCCGCATCCCCGCTGAGGGCGCCGCCTCCGTGGCGCAGGAGGTGGGCGACATGGGAGCGGTCGTGGAGAACGTGATCAAGGCGTTCGCACGCTCGGTGAGCCGCGAGGTGCCGAAGGGCTTCTCGGCGGAGGAACTCTACACCCAGGTAGGCCAAGCGAAGGCGCAGGATGTGATCCAGGCGCGCCTCGAGGATTCGTTCTCCAAACACGGCGTGATCATCGACCAGTACCTGGTGCGCCGCATCAGCTTCGCCCCCGACTACGTCGTGGCGGTCGAGGCCAAACAGATCGCCAAGCAGAACGCCCTCACCGAAGAGAACAACATCGCCCGGCAGGAAGCCATCAAGAAGCAGACCATCATCAACGCGGAGGGCGAGGCGGAGAAGAGGAAGATCGAAGCCGCCGGCGAGGCCGAAGCGATCCGCCTCAAGCAGGAAGCGCTGGCGCAGAACCCGCTGGTGATCCAGTACGAGTTCGTTCAGAAGATGGCGCCGAACATCGAGTGGGGCGTACTCCCCGATTCGATCATTCCGCTCATCGACGTGCGCGGGGCCACCGGACAGTAGCGGCGGCGGGCGGTAGTCTCCCGCAGTCCGCGCGACGCATCAGAGGACCTGCCCGGCCCTTCTGGAGGCCGGGGCGCGAAGCGTGCGGGCCGGGGCGCGAAGGCGCCCCGGCCTCCACCTGTTCAGCGAGGTGCCAGCGGCTGTAGGTCACCGCTCAATGCGGCCATGATCTGCGCGTACATCGCAGCCGTCCAGTACCCGTAGAGCGCATCGATCTTCTCTCCGGGGTAGCCTTCCCTCGCGAGGCCCGCGGCCTCGTAGTACATCACAGGCAGCGCCGGATCCGATCGGCCGCGGGACGCCACCGCGATCAGTTTCTCTCCGCGCGTCCGCGCGAAATCAAGCGCACCGTGGAGGGCCTTGTCCATGTCGTACCCGGTGATGACCCCGTCTTCGTCGTAGACAGCCGCGTACGAGTAGTGCTCGGCGATCGACGCCGCACTCCCCGCATACCCCACGAGGGCCGCGCCGAGCACGGCGTAGTCACGAGCGGGACCAGGCTCGAGGTATTCGAGCAGGTAGTTCTGATCGCCGACCGCGGCTTCCGCCTCGGCCAGGTTCATGTCTGAGGTGATAAGCGTGTCGTAGGCCTCGGCCTCCGATACTCCCCAGTCCGAGGCCACGCCGGGCACCACCAGCACGTGCACGGTATCGAGGGAGGCCTCGGCCACGCGGCGGTAGACCTCAGCGAGCTCGCCCAGACGCTCGACTCCTTTGATCGGCTCACCCTTCAACACCAGTCCCAGCGCAAGAGCGTCGTAGGCGGAATCGCGTGAGATCATCGCCATGGAGTAGCTCCACACCGCTCCGTAGATCGCGTCGAGACGACCCTCCACCTCGCCCGCATCGTCAGGCACGGCCAGCAGCATGTCATCCGCTTCGAACGAAAGGCGTCCGGCGACCGTCCAGTAGCCCCACCCCTCGATCAAGGCCACGGCCTCACTCACGTTCGTGGGCTCCACGGCCAGCAGTTCGTCGGCCAATCCGTCGATGGAATCGGTGATGCCCAGCGCGAGCAACTCCTGCACGGCAGCCTGCTCGCCGTTTTCTTGGATGTACTGTTCGATCTGCGCGTAGTTGACCGCGAGGAGCGCCTGACGAGCCGACTCGATCGCCGAGGAGAGTGCTCCCGCGGCCAACCCCTGCCCCGCGTACTTGTCTGCGTTGCTGAGCGCTTCGAGAGCGTACTCCACGCGTCCTTCCTCGTACTCGCTCTTCGCCGTATCGGGAAGGGCGTCGTAGTCGTCGAGGTTGAGGTTGCAGTAGTCGATCCAAGAAGACGCCTGCTCCAGAAGCAGCGTGTGGGCCGCCTGCGAGAGCTCCGGCGTCCGCGCGGAGACGCGCGGCTCGGGCAGCCGGCGATCGGTGAAGTACTCGTAGGCTTCGAACACGTCGCCGACCTCGATCACCTCGACACCGAGAGCGGCTCCGACCTGCACGACGTCGACCCATTCCTGCAGGTTGCCGTCGAAGTCCATGCGCTGCCCCGCCGGCACGAGCACGAGCTTCTTGCCCGCCTCAGCGGCCCCTTCGATCTTGTGCGGGATACCGCCCACCGGCCCGATGGTGTAATCCGGGTTGATGGTGCCGGTCATGGTGACGTCGTCTTTCACGTCATCCCCGAGCAGGCCGGCCAACGTGCCCACCGTCATCAAACAGCCGGCACTCGGACCGTCGATGCGCCCGGCCACCTCGTAGCTGATCTTGAGCTCCGAGAGGTCCACGTTCAGCAGATTGCTCGCCGCCA
Organism: Actinomycetota bacterium; assembly: GCA_018830645.1. Classification (GTDB taxonomy): domain Bacteria; phylum Actinomycetota; class Thermoleophilia; order RBG-16-64-13; family RBG-16-64-13; genus JAHJSA01. Next base: position 36,997 of record JAHJSA010000045.1, on the reverse strand, counting down.
GCGCGGCGCTCCACGAGGCCACGCGCCACTGGGCCCCGGTGCCGAACACCTCACCCTCGATCACACCCACGGCGATGTTGCCCGACGTGCCCGGAGACACGTTCACCGTCATGTCGTTGACCCCACCGAGGCTTCCTTCGGGGCGATCCTGCACCCACAGACCCTGCAGGGTGATGGAACGTGCCGTGATCTCCCCCTTCGTCGTGGTGGTGATATCAGGCGGCGCGATGGTCGTGGTGGTCTCGTCCAGGTTGCCTATGTTGAAGGAGCAACCGACCATCGCGAGCAACCCGAAAAAGGCGAGTGCTGTACGTGGGCGCCTCGAACAGACGAGCCGGCGCACGAACACGCCGGTCCTCATCCGGGTGTCAAGCCGCGATACACGAAGACGGTCCCTACCCTTGGCCTCCACCCCGCTCACAGCCATGGTCCCCCCTTGCCGACGCTCATACCTCCTGATGGTCACTCTACAACGGGCCGAGGTCGATTGTCACGGCGGCGACTCGTTGCGGGTGAGTCATCGGCCGCCGCACTGTTTACCCGGCACCGTTCTGTGCTGTAGCATCGGTGGCAGACGCACGCCCGCACCGATGGCGTCGAACGACACTGCGAAGACGTGGCGCCGGGCGGTTCCGACAGAGACCGAACGAGGACTGGGGGCACGATGCTGGTCAGGATCCGCCGCATCTTCACGTGGACCCTGGTGGTCCTGGTCTTCCTCGTGGCGGCCGCCGCAGTGTTCGCCTTCTACACAGCCAGGCGTTCCTTTCCTCAGGTCGATGGGGTGGTGCAGGTGCCCGGCCTCGAGTCCGAGGTGCAGGTGCTCCGCGACGAGTTCGGTATCCCACACCTGTACGCCTCGAGCCAGCACGACCTCTACATGGCGCAGGGGTACGTGCATGCCCAAGATCGCTTCTACCAGATGGATGTGTGGCGCCACGTAGGCGCCGGGCGCCTGTCGGAGATGTTCGGCGAATCACAACTCGAGACGGACCGCTTCCTGCGAACGCTCGGGTGGGCGAGGGTGGCTGAACGTGAGCTGGCGACCCTCGACGCCGCATCGGCCGAGGTCCTGAACTGGTACGCGGCGGGCGTGAACGCCTATCTTGCCGAGAGGCAGAGAGGCGGCCTGAGTCTCGAATACGCGGTGCTCGGCCTCTCGAACCGGGGGTACGTCCCCGAGCCGTGGGAGCCTCTCGACACCATGGTCTGGGCTAAGGTCATGGCCTGGGACCTCAGCGGCAACCTCGACCGTGAGGTGGAGCGCGCCGTGCTGCTCAACACCCTCACGCGCGAGCAGGTGGACGACCTCTTCCCGCCATACCCCTCCGACCACCCAGTGATCGTGGGTGAAGCCGAGAGCCCCTCCGAGGATGGTGTGGAAGGGTCCGCGGCCGGAGACGCGGGCACTGCCGACGCGATCCCGGCTGCGGCGGGACCGGCTCTCGTCGTGCAGCAGAAGGTGGCCGCGCTCGACGCGCTCCTCATTCCCATGCGCGAGGGCATCGGGTCGAACAGCTGGGTGGTGAGCGGCGCCCGCACCGCCACGGGCAGGCCGCTGCTCGCCAACGACACCCACCTCGGCGAACAGATCCCCTCGATCTGGTACCAGATGGGGTTGCACGAATCGGCACCTCCGTCGATGGGAGGCGAGGAACCCGCGACGACGCCCGCGGCCTCCGTCGGCGGCAGACGACTTGATGTGGTGGGCTTCACCTTCCCTGGAACGGCGGGCGTGGTCATCGGCCACAACAGCCGGATCGCCTGGGGGTTCACCAACGTCGGCGCCGACGTCATGGACCTGTATATCGAGAAGATCAACCCCGAGAACCCCGACCAGTACGAGGTGAACGGGGAGTGGGTCGACATGGTGAAGGTGCGCGAGGAGATCCACGTCGCGGGTGCGCCCGCCCAGACACTCACCGTGCGCTACACGCGTCACGGTCCCGTGGTGTCCGACACGTACGGTCCACTCGAGGACTTCGGCCGGCCGTCCGGACTCGAAGCGCCCGTGCCCGAACAGTACGCCCTCTCGCTCCGCTGGACCGCCCTGGAACCGTCGAACACGCTTCGGGCGGTGCGAGGCATGAACCTGGCCAACGACTTCACCGAGTTCCGTGTGGCCGCCCAGGACTGGGACGTGCCCTCGCAGAACCTCGTCTACGCCGACGTCGACGGCCACATCGGCTACCAGATGCCGGGCAGGATCCCCGTACGTGTACGTCCGCGCGGCCCCGCGGACACGATCACCCACGACGGGCGTTACCCGGTGCCCGGGTGGACCGACGACTACGAGTGGATAGGATATCTGCCCTTCCAGCGGCTGCCCTTCGTGCTCGACCCCCCGAGCGGCTACATCGTCACCGCCAACAACGCCGTCACCCGTGACGGCATGCTGCTCTCGAACGTGCCGGGAGCGTGGCTCCCCGGCCAGCAGGCGGCCACTCCCACCAACGTAGACGCCCTCATCACGTACGACTGGCACTACGGTTACCGCGCCCAACGGATCACCGACCTGATCGAGAACGCGCCCGGGCCGCTCACCGTCGAGGACATGCGCTTGACGCAGGCCGACTCCCACAACCCGAACGCCGCGACGCTGGTGCCGCTTCTGCTCGACCTCGATCTCGAGGGCGCCGGGGTCGACGCCGCCCAGATCGACACGGTTACAGCCGCTCGGACCCTATTGGACGGGTGGGACCTTCGCGCGGACGCCGATTCCCCCGCCGCCGCCCTCTTCGAGACCTTCTGGGCGCACCTGCTTCGCGGAGCCTTCGCCGACGACCTACCCGCCGACATGGCGCCCCGTGGCGGAAGTCAATGGTTCGAAGTGGTGCGTCGTCTCGTGGATATGGAGAACAGCCCGTGGTGGGACGATTCGCGAACCCCCGACCTGGATGAAGACCGTGACGCCATCTTGGCCCGCGCGCTCGCCGGTGCCGTGGACGAGCTGACCGGTCTGCACGGCGACATGCCCTCGGACTGGCGCTGGGGCGACCTGCACACCGTGACCTTCCACAATCAGACCCTGGGACGTTCGGGCGTGCCGCTGGTTGAAGCGCTGTTCAACCGTGGTCCCTACTCCGCGAGCGGAAGCACCAGCCTGGTGAACGCTACCAACTGGAGCGCCCGCGCGCCGTTCGAGGTCACCAGTCTCCCCTCGCTGCGCATGATCGTGGACCTAGCCGACCTCGACGCGTCGCTCGCCCTGCACACCACCGGGCAATCCGGGCACGCGTTCCACCGGCACTACGACGACATGGTGCGCCGCTGGCAGAAGGTGGACCCGGCTCCCATGGCGTGGAGCCGGCAGGCCGTGGAGGATTCGACGCGGGACGTGCTGACGCTCACCCCCTGACGCGGCCCTGACGCGGCGGCCGGCCCTGGCGCGGCCGGCTCATGACGCCGCCCTAGTCCGGCCAACGCCCCTCTCGGATCACGCCCGGGATGCGATCGAGCACCGGATCGAGGCTCGCTATCGCGGCCCCTTCGGCGATGGCGTACGAACTGAGAACGGCGTCGGCCAGATCCACGGGATACTCCTCAAAGAAATCGAGCGCCCGTCCGAAGGCCTCTTTGTCGTACGTGTCCACACCCGGAGCCTCGAGCAGGGCCTCTAGATGATGAGCCACTTCCCGCCGCTCCATCCCGAGCGTGCGCCAGAGGACCACGGCCGTCTCCACAAGAACGGTGTCACTCACGAAAAGCGATACAGAACCGTTCCGGGCCGCCTCGAAGAGGGCTCCGGCGTGCGCCGCCTGGTCGGTCGGACGCCCTATCAGGTATCCCAGGATCACGTCGGTGTCGAGGAACAGCTTCCGACTCATCGCACGCCTCCCTGACCCGGGGTGGGTCCGAACAGGCGGGCCCCAACGGCCTCCGCCGCCCACAACCGCTTGCCGGCCTCCCGGAGGTCTTGCAAGGACCGGTTCGCGAGGCCCGGCGGCACATCGACCGTGCCGGCCATGCTCTCCCAGTCGCCGATGCGCCGGATGACGGCGCGCCCGTCCTCCACGTGCACGTGCACCGTTCCGCCTGGATCAAAGTCGAGTTCGTCACGAATGGAAACGGGGATCTGCACCTGCCCCGCGTCGGTCACCTTGGTAGTCTTCATGCTGCGCCCTCCGATCGCACTCGGCGTCTCGTAGGGGCAGACTACCCGCGGGGGGCGCCGTCCATGCCAGCGATCGGAGACCGCCCGTGACACCCCCGCGCTGTGGGAGCCTCGCACAGCGGGCGCTCTGCACCGCCGGAGCCTCGCGCAGCTGGCGCCCGAACCTCAGGCGCCCGTCCCACCTACTCCCCCTCGGCCGCCTCCACCGCGGCCAAGCAGCGCCCACATGGCTGACCTGGTTCCATCGGGCCGTCGCACACGGGGCATACGGCACGGGAGGGCGCCGGGTCGGACGGCGCTGCGCCAGTCGGGACCCTGGGGCTGGGCGGCTCGGCAACGAGCGGCACCGTCGAGGACGACGGGGCGGCCCGAACGGGCCGCACGCGCCCGTATACCAAGAGGGCGATCCCCCCTACGACGAATACCGGCACCAGCGCCACCCGCCACCACACCGGCACCGAACGCTCGGCCCGCAGCGAATTGGATTCCAGGGGTATCACCGTCCACGAGACGGTCCGCCCGCCCGATCCGTCGACCGGATCGCCGTTGTGGCTGGCTCCCGCCTCGGGGAACGTCACGGTCACCTGGAAGTCGGCTGCCGGCAACGAGTCGGCCTCGTCCTGGAAGAGCCGCTCAGGGAACAGGTCGTCCAAGACCGTGCCCCAGTCGAACACCCACGTGAAGGCCGATTTCCGGCTCACCATGCCCTGCTCTTCGCGCAGGCGGGGAGTGCCGCGCAGGGGGAGCTCGGCCCACTCGCCGCTCGCGCTGTCACCTGCGAAGGCGAATCCTCGCTGTCCGGGGTCGGCGAGAGGGGTCACGACGAGCCCCGCCTGCGTCAGCCGGTCGCGTAGCCGGGCGAGTCGCTGATCGGTGTACTGGGTCACCTCGGTCACCACGACCTGACCCTCCACCTGGTACGAGCCGTCCTCCATAAAGGTGTAGTCCACCCGCACATCGGCACACGCCGCGAGGAACACCGTGATCGCACCAAGAACGATTACCAGTGCGAACCGTGCTCGAAAAGGCCCCGTGTGACCCCGCATCGTGCGAACCTCCCACCCACTCCGCCCCGATCCGCCGTTATCCGCCGGAACCAGGGAGCCCGACACCGTACTATGGCGTATCGGCGGGAACGGGCAGGTGCATGAGAGACCTATGCCCCCTACACTACGCGCCCTCCACCTGTGCGGCCCACGAGGCCGCGTACTCGCCGCCCGAAGCCACGAGTTCCCGGTGGGAGCCCGACTCCACGACACGGCCACCCGACATCACGTGCACCACGTCGGCATGCATCGCCGTGGTGCGATCACCTTGCCCGCTGGGATAACAGCCGCACCTCCGCGGCCGGTTCGGCCCGGGTGAGCAGGTAGTCGTAGTACCAGGCACGCCGCTCTCGCTCGGTGTTGCGTCGCCGCCACTCGTACTGCCAGGCCCCGGAACGGGCGACCACATAGAGGGCGGGCAACGTCGACACGAGCAAGGCGCCGGGAAGCCACGCCCCGTACGGCAGAAGAACGCCGAGCATGGCGACGAGGGTGAGGAGGTTCTGGAGAAGCGTGCCCACGTTCTCCAACACCGCCAACGGACGAGTGGCCGCCTCGGTCTGGGCACGGTGCAGGTGATCGTGGTACTCGGGGGTCTCGTAGAAGGTCATGTCGACGGCGAGCGAGCGCTCGTGGATCATGGCCGCGATGTGGTCGCGCACCAACTCGCCCTGCACCGCGCGAAGGTAGGCGCCCACGGCCCGTGCCACTTCCGAGACGAGCAGGACTCCCGCCATGGCCAGCACCAAGAAGACGGCCGGACGCACCTCCTCCCACGACCCGCCGCTGCCGGTCGCGTCGACCATGGCGTCGACCACCGATCGGGTGAGGTACACGACGGCCACCGGCAGCAGACCCTGTACCACGAGCAGCAGGCCCCACGCGACAGTCCACCCGCGTCCGGCCTCCCACACGATACGCGCGACCCGCGGCAGGTGGCGCGCTTGAGCAGCCGCGCGGAGCAGCTTGGCCCTCAGGTCGGTGGGGGTGTCGGGCTGCTGGGGGATGAAGCCGTCCTTTCGGATAGGGCATGGCAGGGCGTGGCGAAACAGCCGGCGCGGACATGGAGCCGGCGCGGCACAATAGGCGGCGCGGCGATTCCCGCCTGCACGGAGAGTGTAGGTCAGGGGGGAGGCGGCGCAACCGCAGGGGCGGCGGTCGTGCCCCGACATCCGCGCGGCCGGCGCGTCCGCTGCCGTGAACCACCGGTACCGCTTCCGGCGCTTCCACGAACGCCGGTAGGACCGGCCCCCCGCCGCCGGCCGCCGACTGCTGATATCCTCTGTGCGCGGCGGACGGGACCGTGTGCGGCGGACCCGCCGCCGGTCGACACGTCGATACCTCTGGAGGAGTCACACGCAGCGCATGAGAGTCGCCTTCGACGCACGCATGGCCACCTGGGGCGGTGTGGGCACCTACACCCGCGAGCTGCTCGCTGCCCTCGTGCGCGACCGGGATTCGCTGGACATCGAGCAGGTGCTCGCCTTCCGCGCGCCCGAGGACGGCTTTCTTGAGGACTCGATACGCGGACCCGGCATCGCCTGGCAGGTAGCGGCCGGATCACCGTGGTCGCCGGCCGCCAACGCGCGCATGGGACTGGCCGCCCGCGGGCGCGCGGACGTGTTCCACTCCCCCCACTACCCGGTGCCCATCGGCTTCGACGGCCCGCTTGTGACGACCATCCACGACCTCATTCCGCTGCTGGTGCCGGAGTCGATGCCCGACACGTTCCAGCGGACCGCGTTCGCGGGAATGGTGAAGTGGGCGGTGGCACGCTCTGCGGTGATCGTGTGCGGCACCCGGGCGGCGGCGGCCACCGTCGCCGACCGCTTCGCGGTGGCACGGTTGTGTGTGATCCACCACGGCATGGGCTTGAGCATGGGCGCTGGCATGGGCTCTACTTCCTTCGACGCGCCTCATGCGGAGAGCGCGGGATCTCGAGCCGGCCAACCGTCGATTCCCTGGGCGCACCCCCAGGCCGTACATGCCCAGGATCCCGGAGGCGGCCGGAGACCGGCACCGGGCTACGTACTCTGGGTGGGGGCGTTCAAGCCCCACAAAGACGTACCGACACTGCTCGCGGCCCACCGGCTTCTCCCCCCCGAGGTCCGCGAACGCCATCCTCTGGTGCTGGTGGGCGACGACCAGACCGCAGAAGGCCGGAGGCTGCGGGCCGAGTTGCCCTCCTCCGGCGGCGAGTTGGGTCGATGCGTCCACATGCTCGGGCGCGTAGCACCGCACGACCTGGCCTCGCTGTACGGAGACGCCGCGGTGTTCGCGTTTCCTTCGCGCATCGAAGGCTTCGGCCTGCCTCCGTTGGAAGCGATGGCGCGTGGGGTGCCGGTGGTGTCGTCACGGGCGGCCCCGATGCCTGAGGTACTGGGCGACGCCGCCGCGTACTTCTCCCCCGGCGATGCCGAAGACCTGGCCCGCCGGCTGCTCGAGGTGCTCACCGCCAAGAACGTCGCGATGCGGCTGCGTGCGCGCGGCCGCAATCGTGTTCAGCGCTTCTCGTGGGCGCGGGCTGCGCGGGAGACCGCAGCGGTCTATGGGACGGCGCTCGAGACGGGGCGGAGACCACGGGTCGGAAGACGTCCTGCAGGACCCGAACGAGCCTCGGTACGATGATGGACTACCGGACGAGAGCCGCAGGCTTCCAACCCTCCAGGCCTTTCGGGTTCAACGTGATCGGGTACGTAAGCGGCGACTTGGGTCTGGGTGTGGCGGCACGCGGCACCATCGAGACCCTGCTCCATCGACAGGAGTCCGTCAGGGTCGTGGATATCGTGCCCCCTCGCGGCCCCGGTTCCGAGCGACGATTCGCTCACCTGAGGGGGGAGCCCGGCGAGGAGACTCCGTACGCGATCAACCTCTTCCAGCTCACGCCCCCCGAGATCGCTCGTCTCGCCTACTCCTCGCCTCCCTGGCTGGACCTACACGGCTGTTTCAACATCTGCGTACCGTTCTGGGAGTTGTCAAGACTGCCGCTCGCGTGGATACCCACGTTGAGAACCATGGATCTCGTACTCGCCCCAAGCAGGTTCATCGAAGCCGCCGCAAAGATGGATCTCGGTCGGACACCCGTCGCATACCATCCGCAGAGTGTTCGGCTGCCCGAAGGCGTTATCGCGAATCGGGCCCGATGGGGATTCGACGAGGACGCCCTGGTGTTCGTCGTGAGCTTCGATGCCAACAGCGACGCGGAGCGCAAGAACCCATGGGTCGCGGTGGAGGCGTTCCGGCGGGCCATCGGGCAGATGCCTGAAGCCGTTCTGCTTGTCAAAGTCCTCACACGGGGGGCAGAGGCTTCGGCCGCCACCCACCTGGCCCGGCTGGAAGCGGTCGCGTCTTCCGTCGACGGGGTGGTTGTGCTGCGGGAAGAGTTGAGCTACGCCGACACCATGAGCCTCTACGCGACCGCGGACGTCGTCGTGTCCACGCATCGTTCGGAAGGCCTCGGGTTGGTGCTCATGGAGGCCATGTCGCTTGGCAAGGCCGTCATAGCCACCGGTTGGTCGGGCAACATGGACTTCACGACCGACCAAAATGCCCTCCTGCTGGCACCGCGCATGGTGCCGGCACGCGGCTCGCAGACACAGTACAGCCGCCTCTACGTGGGCAAGAACGTCAGTTGGGCCGACGTGGACGTGGACCAGGTCGCAAGCCACATGATCGCCCTCGCGCGCGATGCGCAGCTCCGCGCACGCATCGGGGAGCGTGCACGCCTTGACATGGAAGAACGCCGGGCGGAGGTCTCCAAGGGCAGCGTCATCGACTCCCTTCTGCCCTACTATCGGGAGTTCCTCGAACGAGGTGCCACCGGCGGCCGCTCGCCTCTAGCCCGCAGGGGTGCGATCGCTGCGTTGCCTGCAGGCCACGCAGCCTATCGCTCGGCGGCCGACATCTTCGCAGGTCTGCGTTCAGTGGCCCGACCCCAGACGGCAACGCTGCGACCCCTGGTGTCGATTCTCACCCCTTCTTCCAACCAGGCCCCCTGGTTGGCCGAGAACCTCCGCTCGGTGCGCGAACAGTCGTATCCGCACATCGAGCACATCGTGATGGACGGCGGCTCGAAGGACGGCTCGGTAGGGCTCCTCGAGACGACCGAAGGCGCGGTGCGATGGACGAGCGAGCCGGACAGAGGTCAATCGCACGCCCTCAACAAGGCCCTGGCCGAAAGTCGGGGAGAGATCATCGGCTGGCTCAACTCCGACGACGCATACTACGATCGCGGCGTCGTGCAGGCTGTGGTGGAGTACCTCGAGAGACACCCGGAAGTCGACGTCCTGTACGGACACGGAGCCTACGTCAACGCGGAGGGCAAGGTCCTCCTCATGATCTACGCGCCCCGCTTCAGCCACGCGCTGCTCCGCCGCTACTGCTTCCTGCTCCAGCCGGCGGTGTTCCTGCGACGAAGCGTCCTAAGCGGCGGCTTCGTCGACGAGAGCTTTCAGTTCGCGATGGACTGGGAGCTGTGGCTGCGTCTGGCGGACGGGGGGAAGAAGTTCGCTCGGCTGGACAAGGTGGTGGCCATCGACCGACTGCAGCCGGAGCGGAAGTCAGTGACGTCGGCGGACGTCTACCAGGCGGATTCAGAAAGGCTCGCCCAGATCTATGACGTGCGCCGCAGTCCATGGCTCGCTCCCGCGATCTACGCGCTCTACGTGTGGCTCAGAGTCGCCGGCGCCAAGCTCCTGTTGCGGCCCCGCCGGGATCTCGCCTTCGATGCCCGCTTCGACAGCCTTCCGAGACTGCTGCGGCGTCAAGTCGCGTCTCGGCGGGCGGGCATGCCCGCCGTTCGAGTCGCATCCGAATCGCATGAATGAGACACCGGCACCCATGAACAAAGCGAGTGTCGATCAGGCGGTACTGCGCGTAGGTCTCGACGCGCGATTGGTCAGCGGCCATCCGGGCGGCGTCCAACAGGTCATCATCGGGCTCGCGCACGGCCTCAGTCGTCTAGAGGATACCCCCGAGGAATACCACTTCTTGGTCCGCCGCGAGCACTCAGATTGGCTTGCGCCGTACGTCAGCGGCCGGTGCCGCCTCCTGTACGCGCGACCGGAGCCGGGCTGGAAACGCGCCGCAAGGCGGCTGGCGCCATTCGCCACGCCGGTCGTGCGGGCCGTCCGAGGCTTCGCGCACGGGCGACGCCCCGATCGGAAAGAGCCGAACTCCTGGGCCGGCGCGATCCCGGTCTCAGATGGAGTCATCGAGGCGGCCGGGATCCACGTGATGCACTTCCCGAAACAGGACGCCTTCCTTACGGATGTGCCGTCGCTCTTCCACCCACACGACCTCCAGCACGTGCATTATCCGGAGTTCTTTCCAGAAGACGTGCGCCGACAGCGCGAGGTTCTGTACGGTGCATTCTGCAGGCAGGCCTCCATGATCACAGTGACCTCCACGTGGAACCGAGACGACATCGCGACCCACTATGGTCTGCCTCCGGAGAAGATGTCGGTGATCCATCTCGCACCCGCCCTGTCGGCCTACGCGACGCCAAATGCCACTGAGATCCATGACACCGTGAAGAGACTCGGACTGCCGGAAGGGTTCATCCTCTACCCCGCCCAGACGTGGCCGCACAAGAACCACCTGCGCCTCGTAGAGGCGCTCCACGCCATCCGTACCGAACACGGACAGACGATTCCGCTGGTGTGCACCAGCACGAAGAACGACTTCTACGAGACGATAGCCGAGAAAGTCCGCGAACTCACGATGCAGGACTCGGTGTTCTTCACAGGCTTCGTGAGCCCGAGAGAGCTGCGCGGACTATACGAACGGGCTCGATGCGTGGTGGTCCCCACGCTCTTCGAAGCGGCCGGCGGGTTCGGCCCGATAGCTGAAGCCTTCCTCAGCGGGTGTCCTGTAGCGTGCTCGAACGTGACCTCCCTCCCGGAGGAAGTCGGCGACGCCGCCCTGCTCTTCGACCCGCTGGCGGTCCAGGACATCGCTGCACGTGTCTGGCAGATTTGGACGGACCAGGCCCTTCGCGAATCCCTCGTCGCGAGAGGTCGCACCCAGGTCGCACGATACGACTGGGTGAAGACGGCACAGATCTTCCGAGCCCACTACCGGAGGCTCGGCGGATTCCCACTAACGGGCGAGGATCGAAGCCTGATGGCGATCCCACCTCTCTACTGATGAGCGCAGCGCCATCCCCGAGTTCCGCGAGTAGCAGCACCCAGCCGGGCGTGACCTCCGTCAGACGCAATCTCGCTGCCAACTTCCTCGGCAGCGCGTGGATCTCCCTCCTCAGCCTGGGGCTGGTGCCAATCTACATCCACTTTCTCGGCATCGAGGCCTACGGACTGATCGGCATCTTCGTCGCCCTCATGGGGCTTCTCGCCCTTCTCGACCTAGGTCTGAGTAGCACGGTGAACCGTGAAACGGCCCGGCTCGTAGTGCGAGAGGACACCGCCCAGGACCTACGTGACCTGGTGCGCACCCTCGAGCTTCCCTACTGGGGCGCGGGCGCCCTGATCGCCGCCGTCGTGGTGGCTGCTTCGCCCTTCCTCGCGTACCGCTGGGTGCAGCCCGAGAGCCTCGCGCCGGAGACAGTGCTCACCGCGTTCATCATCATGGGGCTGAGCATCGCCTTCCAGTGGCCGCTCGGCTTCTACGCGGGCGGTCTTGTTGGCCTGCAACGCCAGGTGCTACTCAACTGGATCAACGTGGGCATGGCGACGCTCCGGGGCCTCGGGGCCCTGACGGTGCTCTGGCTCGTGTCACCTACGCCTGAAGCGTTCTTCTTGTGGCAGGGCGGGGTCAGCGCGGCGCAGACCGCGCTCACGGCTGCGCTCCTCTGGCGGAGCCTGCCTCTCGGCTCACGACGCGCGCGCTTCAGCGTGGACGCGCTCAAGAGCGTATGGCGATTCGCCGCCGGAGTGACCGGCATAGCGGTCGTGACAACCGTCCTCATCCAGGCCGACAAGGTCATCCTGAGCCGCATGCTGTCCCTTGAAGGCTTCGGGTACTACGTTCTCGCGGGAGCGGTCGCCCTGGCACTGAACAGGCTGACCGGACCCGTGTACCAGGCGGTCTACCCCCGGCTCACGAATCTGGTGGAACTCGGCGCCACGGATGAACTCGCCCGCCTGTACCACCGAAGCGCTCAGCTGTTGTCGGTGGCGGTGCTGCCGGCGGCGGCCGTCCTCGCCCTCAACTCCTACGACATACTCCTCCTGTGGACGCAGAACGCGGAGACCGCGGAGAACGCCCACGTGCTCGTGAGCATCCTCGTGACAGGCACGGCGCTGAACGCCCTCATGCACACTCCATACGCACTGCAGCTCGCATCCGGGTGGACTCGACTAGCGCTTGTGGCGAACATCATCGCAGTGGTCCTGTTGGTGCCACTCATGATCGTCCTTGCGAGCCAATAGGGCGCAGCAGGCGCCGCGAGCGTGTGGGTGATTCTGAACGCGGGATATGTGATCGTCTCCATACAGGTCATGCACAGGAGGTTGCTCACCGGACACATGGGGCGCTGGTACCTCCAGGACGTGGCCGCACCGCTGACCGCGGCAGTGCTGGTGGCGGGCGCCGCTCGCCTGCTGCTGCCCGTGCCCAGCGGCAACGTTCCGCTGGCCACCTACCTCTTCGCGGTCGGACTGGCCACCCTCGCCGCGAGTGCGGCCGTGACCCCGGTGACCCGGCACGCCTTGGCAGACCTCGTCTCCCGCCGGAAGGTCGCCCTATGACGGCCAGCCCCCCATCCATGTCCGCGCAGCCGCCGCCTCCCCGCGTGCCCCGGGTGAGCATCGGCATGCCCGTCTACAACGGCGCGGTTACCCTGCGATCCGTGCTCGACAGCCTCTTTGCGCAGACCTTCGAGGACTTCGAACTCATTGTCTCGGACAACGCTTCGGACGACGAGACCGAAGAGATATGCAGGGAGTACGCGGCGCGCGACGCACGCGTCCGGTACGTGAGACAGCCCCGCAACCTAGGAGCCGCGGCCAACTTCGGCTTCGTGCTGCGGGAAGCACGCGGCGAGTACTTCATGTGGGCGGCCGCAGACGACACTCGCTCTTCCGACTATGTCGCTGTCAATCTGGAGTTCTTGGAGAGTCACCCGGACTACGTCGCCTCCACTTCCCCGGTGCGGTTCGCCGACGGCTTGCCGGATGGACGCGCGATGGGAGATGCGTCGCTCGACCAGACGAGACCCGAGGCCCGCTTCCTGGCATTCTTCGACATCTGGCACGCGAACGGCCGCTACTACTCGCTCTTCCGCCGGGAGTCCCTCGTCGCCGTCGCATCGATAAGCGGCCCCCAGTATCTTGGCTCGGATTGGACGATCATCCTGGAGCTGCTTCGAGATTGGAGATTCCACCGGTCAGACGCCGGTGAAGTCGTCCTGGGCCGCGGAGGTATCAGCAACAGTGCGGACGTCTTTCGTGCTCACAGGAGCTCTCGCGTGGAACTGCTACTGCCATTCTGGAAGCTAACATGGGCGACGATGCACTTCGCCGAGGACATGCCCCTCAGGGCGCGCGCACAACTTCTTGGCCGTTTGGCCCACCGCAACTACCAGGCCCTCGTGGCCCAGTCAAAGCACGCAGTCCACCGGTGCCGAGGCCGACGGTAGTACCGAGACCCGTCAGCCGACCCTTTTCAGGTACCCGTCGGGCGCCACGGTGATCACGAGCTTGTGCTGGATGCTCTTGTCGATCTCGAATTCCGGGTGCGACTTCAGGTACTCCCAGACGGCCGTCTTGGGATTGTTCCCCGGCCCCCAAGGGCGGTCGGAGAACATCTCTCCGGGCATGTCTTCAATCACGGTGTCGAACACTACGCAGTAGCTGCCCATGCTGGTCAAGGGCGCGTAGGCCTGTAGTTCGGCGAGCACGTGGCTATGCGTATGATTGCTGTCAAGGCAGACCAGCACGCGCGAATAGCCCACGGCGACGGCGCGCACCTGCTCGATGATCTCCGGTGCGATGCTCGAGCCCTCGATCATATGTATGCGTGAGGCCATGGGGTGGGCCTCGATGGCGGCGCGGTTGTGCGACCTAATATCGATGTCGATGCCCAGCACCTTGCGACGAGAGGCTGCCGGGTCGAGAAGCTCGCCCGTCGCAATGGCATCGCAGAGATCCAGCAGTGCGAGCATGGACGCGTTGAGAATGAGTGACCCACCGTGGGCGATTCCGACATCGACGATCAGGTCAGGCTTGATCGACCAGATCAGCTCCTGCATCGCCACGATGTCTTGGGGGTACTGGATGATAGGCTGGCCTTGCCAGGAGAAGTTGTAGGAGTACTTCGACTCCATCGATCGACGCATGAATCCCCGCGCCGAATCCTGAAGTAGTTTGTCGGCACCCATCGCGGCGATTCGTTCTGCCATTCCAGCCTGCACGTCACTCATGCTCTACCTCGACGTAGTTGAGTGCATTACAAGACAACTCTATAATCTCTCTTGTATAGTTGGACTTCCGCAATCAGAACGATACCGTGTCCCTGGCTCCCACCACGCAGGGCGGGTCGCCAATGCCATCCGGGCGAGCGCCGAAACGGAGCAGGTCGCGACGCCCGTATTCGTCGGCGATCCCTTCAACGAGTTGTCGTACTGTGATGGGCATCGCTGAGCAGATGTTGACCGGCCCCTGCTCGGCGCCGAACGCGATATCCGTGATCATCCGACCGGCAACGCTCACATCGAGATAGTCGCGAATCTGGTCGCCACTCGTCAGATCGGCGGGTTGACCTGCCGCGAGGCGATCGCGCACAGAGGGCACGAGTCGACGGGAGTTCTCACCTTCACCGTGAAGATAGAACAGGCGGCACCAGGCGAACTCGACCCCAGCCCGAGGAAGCCAACTCGAAAGGGCCATGAAGGCGGCTGCTTTGGCCCCGGCGTAAGGTGTTAGCGGCCGAATAGCGGTGTCGACAGATTGCATCCCCCCGGTGAGATCGTATTCAAGGCAGGTACCCACGCCGACGAAACGTCTCACCCCTGCCGCAGCCGCGCCTCTTGCCAACTCAAGCGTCCCGACCAGACACTCGATGTTCTTGGCGGACTGCAGATAGTCATCGGGGTCGACATACCACGCTACGTGGATAACGGTGTCGACGCCACGACAGGCATTTGCCCACCAATCGGAACCCTCGGCGAACAGGTCGGGTGTGGTGACGACCGCCTCGCCGCCCTCAAGAGCCACGGGCAAGGCGCCCGCGCGATCGCGAACCACCGAGCGCACCCGAACGCCACGGTCCGCCAAGGCATGCAGCACATGGCGACCAACAAAGCCGGTGGCTCCAGTGAGAAGGACTGTGGTAGTCATTCGATCTCCAGCTTCGGCACGGCCGTGACGAACCTCGTGCCGCGTTCGGCAAGTCGAGCGTTTTGTTGTTTGACCTCTGGGGCTATGTTCCAGGGCAGAATCAACAGGTAATCGGGGCGTTGGTCGGTAAGCATGGATGGGGCCACCACGGGGATCCGGCTCCCGGGCAGGAAAGCGCCCTGCTTGACCGGGCTACGGTCCACCACGAATGGGACGAGGTCGGGGCGCACGCCGGCGAAGTTCAGCAGGGTGTTCCCCTTGGCCGCGGCGCCGTAGGCGGCGACCGTCTTGCCCTCGGCCTTCGCCGCGAGCAGGAAGGCGAGGAAGTCGTCTTTCACCCGTTCGGCTCGGGCCTGGAACCCCGCGTAGTAGGCGGGGGTGGTGAGGCCCTTCTGCTCCTCGAAACGGAGCATCTCGTCGACGGCGGCGCTCCGCGGCCGCCGCTCGCCGTCCACGCGGTGGGCGAACACGCGCAGACTACCCCCATGGGTGGGGAGCCGCTCCACATCGAACACCGCCAGACCCGCGAGCGCGAACACCCGCGCCACCGCGCTGAGAGAAAGGTAGGAGTAGTGCTCGTGATAGATGGTGTCGAACTGGACGCCCTCCACCAGTTCGACGAGGTGCGGGAACTCGAAGGTGGCCACGCCCTCGGGGGCGAGGAGCACGGCGAAGCCGGCGGCGAATCCGTTGATGTCGGGCACATGGGCCAGCACGTTGTTGGCGACGACGAGGTGGGCGGGGCCGCCCTCCGCGACCAGCGTCCGAGCCAGCCGAAGATCGAAGAACTCCTCCACCACGGCGAGTCCCTGCTCGCGCGCCGCCGCCGCCGTGCCGGCCGTGGGCTCGACCCCCAGATTCGGGATGTCCCGGGCCTGGAAGAAGCGCAGCAGCGTGCCGTCGTTGGCGGCCACCTCCACCACGCGGCTGTCGGCGCCGAGCCCGAAGCGCTCCACTACGCGCTCCACGTATCGCTCGCAGTGAGCGCGCCAACTGCTCGAGACGCCACTCAGGTAGGCATACTCGGGCCGAAAGAGCTCCTCCGGCCGAGCGAAGTCTTCGGTCTGCGCGAGCCAGCACTCCCCGCACACGAGCACGCGCAGGGGCAGCCAAGTCTCGGGCTCGCTGAGCGTCTGCGCGGTCAGGAAGGCGTTCGAAGGCGGAGCGCTACCCAGGTCGACGAAGGTGATCTCGAGGGGGGTTCCGCAGTGCCGGCAGTTCACGACGCGACCTCGTAGGGCCCGGCCTGGGGCCGGCTGCCGGATGCGTCCGCGAAGACGCCCGCGAAGTCGGCGTCGATCGGCGGATGCGCCGCGTCGCGCGGTGAGAGACCCTCCACCGGGAGCGGCCAAGCGATGGCCAGTCGCGGGTCCTGCACGTGCAGGCCGGCTTCGGCCGCCGGTTCGTATGCGGCGGTGTGCAGGTAGAGCATCTCGCAGTCGTCGCTGAGGGCTTGGAAGCCGTGGGCGAAACCGGCGGGTATCACGAGAGTCCGGTGGCCTGCCGCGCTCAACACCTCCGAGTGCCAGCGCAGGAACGTAGGAGAGCCCGCGCGCAGATCCACCGCCACATCGAACACCTCGCCCCGCAGGCAACTCACGAACTTGATCTCGGCGTGCGGTGGTCGCTGATAGTGCAGCCCGCGGACCGTGCCCCGGCCAGCGGTCCAGGTGCGATTGACCTGCACGACGCGGCCGCCGCCGATCAGCGTCGCCAGTTCCTCCTCGCAGAAGAGGCGCTCCAGGTAGCCCCGTTCGTCGCCCAGGGGCTTCCGTTCCACCACGACGAGTCCCGCCAGGGGCGTTTCGTGGATGTCGAAGCGCGCGCTCACGCTCGAGCGGCGCCTTCGTAGGCGGCGATCTGGTCGAGACTCACCGCGGTCATGTCGTCTCCCCGCAGCCAGGCCTGGTGCCAGGCCACCGTGCGCTCCAATGCCTCGCCGAGTGCCCAGCGAGGCCGCCACCCGAGTTCCACCTGTGCCCGCGAGGCGTCGAGCCGCAGCAGGCCCGCCTCTGGTGGACGCGCTGGGGGGGGCTCGTGCTCCAAGCGCGCGCCCCCACCCCACAGCCGCGCCGTCATCTGCGCCACCTCGCCCACGGTGGCCTCGTCCGCCGACAAAGGCCCGAAATTCCAGGGCCCGGCGAATCGGCCGCCTTCAGCGCCGAGGAGCCGTTCGGCCAAGGTCAGGTACCCGGCCAGCGACTCCAACACATGCTGCCAGGGCCGTATCGCCCCAGGGAAGCGCAGCCGCACGGTCTCGCCCGCCGCGAAGGCGCGCAGGCAGTCGGGTAGCAGCCGGTCGGCGGCCCAGTCGCCGCCCCCGATCACGTTGCCCGCGCGGGCGGTGGCCACGCGCGCCGGGTGGCCCTCCTGAGCACCGAAGAAACTCCACCGGTAGGCGCCCGAGACCGCCTCGGCCGCCGTCTTGCTCGCGCTGTACGGGTCGCGGCCCCCCAGAGGATCGCCCTCACGGTAGGGTCGCCCGGGCTCCCGCTCTTCGTACACCTTGTCGGTGGTGACCACGACGACGGCCCGCACGGAGTCCACCGCGCGCACGGCCTCCAAGAGGTGTGCCGTGCCCATAGCGTTCACGGCCAAAGTCCCAAGCGGGTCCCGGTACCCCTCCAGCACCAGCGGCTGGGCGGCGAGGTGGAACACTACGTCGGGCCGAGCCGCCTCGAGGCTGTCGCGCAGCCGCTCGAACGACCGCACGTCACCCCGGGTGTCGGAAGACAGAGAGGCAGCCACCCCGGCTTCCTCGAACAGGCTGGGCGAGGTGGGAGGATCGAGCGCGTAGCCGTGCACTTGGGCCCCGAGGCGACAAAGCCACAAGGTCAGCCACGAACCCTTGAACCCGGTGTGGCCCGTCAGGAAGACCGAACGACCAGTCCAAGCGCCAACAGACGCCGCCGCGTCGCGACCCTCAGAATCGCGACCCGCTGCCTCGCCACCCGCCGCCTCGTGATTCTCCGTCACCAGATCTTCCAGGGAGCCGTTCCCGACTGCCACAGCTCCTCCAGCAGGTTCTTCTCGCGGAGCGTGTCCATCGGCTGCCAGAACCCGCGGTGTTCGAAGGCCATGAGTTCGCCACGGGAAGCCAACTCCGCCAGGGGCTCGCCTTCCCAGCTCGACCGGTCGCCCTCGATCAGGTCGAGTATGCGGGGGGAGAGCACGAAGAACCCGCCGTTGATCAGGCCCCCGTCGCCATGCGGCTTCTCGGTGAACCCGGCCACGCGGGACCCCTCCATGTGCAGCGCTCCATACCGGCCGGGAGGCTGGACCGCGGTGACGGTGCCCCACTTGCCGTGCTCGCGGTGGAACGCGATCTGCCGCGTGACGTCCACGTCGGCCACGCCGTCGCCGTAGGTGAGGCAGAAGGCATCCTCGTCCTGGATATAGGCGGCCACACGCTTCAGGCGACCGCCGGTGAGGGTGTCCTCGCCCGTGTCCACCAGTGTCACCCGCCACGGTTCGGCGTGCCGTTCGTGCACCTGCATCTCGTTGTGAGCCATGTCGAAGGTCACATCGGACATGTGCAGGAAGTAGTTGGCGAAGTACTCCTTGATCACGTAGCCCTTGTAGCCACAGCAGATCACGAAGTCGTTCACGCCGTGGGCCGAGTAGAGCTTCATGATGTGCCAGAGGATCGGCTTCCCGCCGATCTCGACCATGGGCTTGGGCTTGAGGTTGCTCTCCTCCGAGAGACGGGTGCCCAAGCCCCCCGCGAGAATCACCGCCTTCATGGGATCAGCCGCTCCCTTCTACCCCGGCGACCCCACCAGCGGCCGCCAACAGCCCCGAAGTGCAAGTATAGCGAGAGCGCGGCACGAACGGCACAGGCGGGACGGGACGGGGCGCAGCGGGCGTTCGACGCTCGCCCCGAGCGGTCTCTTTGGCCGACTACCCCTCCGCGCCCCCCGACCCCTCACGCGGATCGACCTTCGGCCCCCAGCGGCGCCCACCGAAAGCGAGACTGATCACGCCCACCTCCCGGCGCACGTAGAGGAAGAGGATGGTGTTCCACACGACGAAGGCCAGCAGGGCGCCTAGGGCCGCGCCCTCGATCCCCATGCGGGGGATCAGCACGAGGTTCAGCACGACGTTGGCCGCCACCGCCGCCAGGAAGCCACGCACCGCGAGCCCCGTGTGGCCGGTCATGTTGAGGATGAGACCCACTGAGCCGAAACCCGCGTTGAGCAGCTGGCCGAGCACGACGATGGCGAGCGCCGTCCTGCCCGACCGGAACTCCTCCCCGAAGAGCATCGCCAGGAGCAGCCCACCGAACAGCAGCAACACGAGTCCGAGGGGCACCGCGACCGCCAAGGAGATGCGCGCGGCACCCGTCACCACCCGCTGCATGGCGGGCAGGTCGCGGCGCACCCAGAGTCGTGCCAGGTGCGGGGCCACCGTGGCGCCCGCCGCCTGAAGCCCGAAGGCGACCGGCCACGCGGCCAGAAGGCACACCTGGTACACGCCGACCTCCGCGTCGGTGCGGAATACCCCCAGCATCACCAGAGCCAGGCGGTCGTTCACCATGGCCAAACCCGCCAGCATCATGAACGGCAGCCCCTCTTGCAGCCAGGTCCGCGAGCGATACTCGGGTTCGTGCGTGCGCACCTCGGCGGGCAATCGACGCACGAGGAACCAGGCCCCGGTAGCGAAGGCGATCAGCGCGGCCCCCACGTTCAACCACACCGCTCCCGTCGGGGTGAGGAACCCCGCTCCCAGGATCAGATACCCGCCGCCGAGTGCCAGCGCCAAAGTGCCCGGTTGCACGAGGGACTCGGGGATCTGCCCATGCACCACATGCCGAAGCCCGAGCAGGGTGGCCTGACGCAGGGACGAGAGCGCCACGATCGGCAGCAAGGGCAACGCGACCCAGAAGGCGGCGAGGCGAGGGGAGTCGCCCTCGCGAAGGAACACCCAGGCCACGACGAACGCCGCCACCGCCATCAGGATGCCCAGGAGACCCACCCCTTGGTTGGCGCGGGTGAGCAGTCCCCTCAGTAACCCCCACTGCCCCCGTTCGCGCAGGGCGGCCACCTCCCGCGTGACGAGTTGCGGCAGCCCGAGCTGCGTGGGGATCTGCAGCAGTCCCACCACGGCGAGAGCGAAGGCGTAGGTGCCCAATCCTTCGGCTCCGAGCAGGCGGGCAAGGAGCACGCCGGTCACCAGTTTCAAGCCAAGTCCGACGACCTTGAGGGCGAGGCTCCCTGCCGCGCCCTGGGCGATCTCCGCGCGCACGCTGCCGCGCGGCCCCATCAACCGGCCGGTCAGATCCTTCACCCTCCCCTGTGGCGCGCGCTCCATCGCCGGAGACAGTAGCACGGAAGCCGCCCGCCCCGGCAGGGTCGGCAGACTCGAGCGGCGGCGGCGCGCGCAAGGCGCCCTGACACCCTTCCGCGGCCGACTCCGACGGCGCCGGTACCTGCGCGAGCCGGCGACACGTGGGGGCGGCGGGCGCCCCACGTCACCCGCCCACTCGGCACTCCCGCGGCGCGTCTGATACCCTCCTGCCGAGTCCGCCACGCGACGGACTGTTTCCCGGATACGCTCCGTGAGCGTCACGTTGGAGGGGTCGATGTCGTTCGAAGCAGGCTTGACCGTGGCCGTGGTCGTGCTGCTGGTCGTAGCTCTCGTAAGGGAGTTCCTCGAACCCGATGCGCTCGTCTTCATGGGGTTGGCGGCCCTCATGGTGGGGGGGGTCCTCACGCCGCGCGAGGCCTTGGCCGGCTTCGCGAACGAGGGCATGCTCACCGTGGCCGCCCTCTTCGTGGTAGCGCAAGCGGCACGCTCGTCAGGGTCTCTCGAGGTGCTGGCCGACCACATCATGGGCAGGAGCCAAGGGGGGCGCCGCTCGGTATTGCGGATGATGGGGCCGGTGGCGGGGGTGTCGGCCTTCCTGAACAACACCCCCATCGTCGCCATGTTCGCACCGGCGATCCGCGATTGGGCGCTCAGTCGCGACAAGGCCCCTTCGAAGTTCCTCATTCCCCTTTCGTACGCGGCCATCTTCGGGGGGGTCTGCACACTGATCGGCACGTCGACCAACCTTCTCGTCAACGGCCTGCTCAACGAGAACGCGAACGTCTCGTTGGGCATGTTCACCCTGGCGTGGGTGGGCGTACCCGCCGCGCTGGCCGGCATGGCCTACATGGCCCTCATCGGCTACCGCATCCTCCCCGACCGCCGCGACCCCACCGACGAATTCCTCGCCTCCGGCCGCGAGTACCTCTACGAGGTCACCGTGGAACAGGGGAGTCGGTTCATCGGCATGACCGCCCCTGAGACCGGGCTCCGAGAACTGCGCGGCGTCTACCTGGCGCGGGTGGCTCGGCCGAGCCGCTCGGGCGGCACCTACTCCCCGGTGGGCCCCGGGGGCGTGCTCAGGGCGGGCGACGTGCTGGTGTTCGCCGGTTCGGCGGAGAGCGCAGCCCAGCTGCGGGAGATCGAGGGGCTCGAGATATGCCACGACGCCGAGTTCTGCGCGCTGATCAACGCCAGGGGCACCGCGCACATGATCGAGGCGGTGGTGTCACGCTCCTCGCCCATGCTCGGCCGCACCGTGCGCCAGGGCGACTTCCGCACCCGCTACGACGCCGCCGTGCTGGCCGTGCATCGCGCCGGGCGCCAGAAGGACACCGGTCTAGGAGACCTGAAGCTCCGAGCGGGCGACACCCTACTCCTGCTCACCGGCGACGAGTTCCTGGCGCGCCGCAACCAGACCCGCGACTTCTACATGGTGAGCAAGGTGTCCGAGGCGCATACCCTCGACCGGCGCAAGGCCACCGTGTCGCTGGTCGTGCTGGCCGGGATGGTATCGCTGGCGGCCACCGGGCTCATGGACATCCTCTCGGCCGCGATCCTCGCCACCGTGGTGCTCTTGCTCACGCGTACCGTGAGCGCGGTAGAGGCGCGGCGCTCACTCGAGCTCAACGTGCTCGTGGTGATCGCCGCCGCCCTGGGCATCAGCAAGGCTCTCGACAAGACCGGGGTTGCCGACGCCGTGGCCGGGCAGCTGATCGGGACGCTCGAGGGCTTCGGGTTCACCGCCCTGATCGCCGCCGTGTACGCCACCACGAGCCTTTTCACCGAGATCGTCACCAACAACGCGGCGGCCGCCATCGTGTTCCCCATCGCGCTCGCGACGGCCGCTCAGACGGGCGCCGATCCCATCCCCTTCGCGGTGACCGTGGCGGTGGCCGCGTCGGCCAGCTTCGCCACGCCCATCGGCTATCAGACCAACCTCATGGTCTACGGCCCGGGGGGCTACCGGTTCACCGACTTCATGAAGGTGGGGATTCCCCTGAACCTCATCTTCTTCGCGACCACGGTGCTCGTCGTGCCCGCGGTGTGGGGGCCGTAGGCGGGTCCTGGCGCGCCGAGAGCGCCGCTCACCAGCCCATGGGGCCGCCTGCGGTCGTGTGCTGCACCACCTGTCGGTCGGCGTGGCGTCACAGTCCGATCGCCATGGTATGGTCAGGGCGTGTCAAACCTCCCACAACACGGGAAGCAGCCGTGACCGACGCGTGCGCCACGTCGAACGCATCCGGCGTTCCTCGCCCTCTCGACTACCACCTGCTCATGGACAACGTACCGGCCATGATCTGGCTCATGGATCCATCGTCGCTGACGATCACGTTCCGAAACCGCACGTCGAGGGAGTTCGGGAACCGCCCCCGGTCGCATGACGCCGTCGACGAATGGAAGAGCATGGTCCACCCGGATGACGTGGAGCGTTACATGTCCGAGGTCGCTGCCGCCTTTGCCGAAAGACGCTCTGTCTCCATCCAACTTCGCGTGCGCCGCGCCGACGGCGTCTATCGATCGGTTGTTGATCAGATCGTGCCGTACTTCGATCCCTCAGGTTCGTTGGCGTGCTACGTCGGTTTCACACTCGACATCACCGAGCAGGTCGAAGCTGAGCATGCGCTCCGCGACCAGGAGCGAGCCAAGCTCGAGCAGTTACGCTCCTTGCTGCCCATCTGCGCCCACTGCAAGAAGATCAGGGACGCCGAGGGCCACTGGCACGAGGTAGAGATCTACGTGAGCGCGCACATGCCCGCCGACTTCTCCCACGGGCTGTGCCCCGAATGCGTCCCCCTGTACGACAGGGAGTAGGCACCGTCGAGGTGGTCCGACCCATCGCACGCCCGCCGAGCGGCTCCCACCTGCGCCTGCTGCCGGCCTGCGCCCGCGTGCCCGATGCCCCCCTGAGGCGCCCGGCCTGATCGACAGGGCCGTGCGGCGGAACAACGTCGATTGGGAGACGTTCGTGACGCTGGCCAGGCACCACGGGCTGCAGTCTCTCGCCAACGCGCACCTCGCTCACCGAAACGACGTCCCAAAGGGCGCGCGCGACCGCCTCGCGGTGGAAGCGCGGGGCGCCGTGCGCGGCAGTCTGTATCAGACGGCGATCCTCTTCGGGGTACTTGACGACCTCACCGCCGCCGGAGTGCACGCCCGCGTTCTGAAGGGCCTACCACTGGCCGCCTCACTCTACGAAGACACGGCCCTGCGCGCCTCAAGCGCGCGCGTGATCTTGCGTTCCGCTCATGACCTTGCGACTGCGGGAGTCGCAGATCCGCCGTCGGGGACGGTACCGAGGATGATGGCGGTGGCGCCCTGGAGTGGTGGCACCCTCGCGGCGCTGTCGTCGATGACCCGGCTGGCGCTGACCCCCACTCCGGCCGAATGGCCGGCGGTGCCGCTCCCCGACCCGCTGTTCCCCCCTACTGGGTCATCCGACCGGCCCGCCTCGCCGCCACGCACCTGAACGGCGCGGTCCGAATCAGTCGTCCGACCAGGGATCCTCCGTAGCACGGGCGTAGTAGCCGTACCGGCCGTAGTAGCCGTCTCCGGCCCTGGCTCCCGTCGCCACCAGCCCGATGGCCCGCACCTCGCCCCCGGACCGCGCGACCAGAGCCCGCGTATGCTGGGCCTCCTCCCTCGTGGTCGAGAAGAGGCGCGCCGCCAGCAGCACCGAACCCACCCGGGGCGCGAGCACCATAGCGTCGGACACCATAAGGATGGGGGAGAGTCCACAAGTACGTACTGGAAGCGCTTGCGGGCCTCGTAGAGCAACTCGAGCATGCGGGTCGACCCGAGGAGTTCGGTGGGATATGGTGGGAGCGGGCCGGCGGTGATCACGTGGAGGCTGCCGGCTCGAAGGGTCGCCTCTGATGGGGAGGTACCGCGCGGGCCTTCGTCCCGTGAATCCGCTTCGGCCGACGGAGCGTAGAAGCCCACCGGCACTTCGTGGAGGGCCTCCTCCATCGTCAGGTCGCCCACCAACAGGTTCGACAGGCCCAGCTGGTTCTTCAGACCCAGGTAGTTGTGCACACCATCGGCCGGCGCATGTCCGCCTCGATCACCAGCACGCTGTTGCCCATCATGGCCAAGCTGAGAGCGAGGTTGGTGGCGGTTTCGGTCCAGCCGTGAATGAACCCGCCGTCGCTCACATCGTAGCCGACGGTGCGGGACATCAGGTACGGATGCAACGTACCCATCGCATCGACGAAGAATGCATTGACGCCGGCGCCGCCCCCATACAAGGGAGCCGGCACCGTGGTGTCTCGCAGCTGTTCGAACCGCCGGCGACATATCCCCATCGAGGGCCACCGACACGGCGGCGGCGTACCGGAACGACACGCCGTATGAAGCCGCGATCGCACGCATCCCCTCGAGTTCGTGCACGTTGGGAGTCATGACTACCGTCTTCAAGCCTACCCGCACGCCTTCAGCCGACAGACGCTCGATGCCGCGCATACAATGGTCGAACGACCCCTCCACCTGGGTGACCGCCTCGTACGTGGCGGCCGTTGCTCCGTAAATGGACACGTCCACCATCTCGGGGGGTAGTTCACGGAAGAGCGCAGAGACCGCGTCGTCGACCAGGATGGCGTTGGTGAACACGTTGACCAACCGGCGGCTACGTGCTGGCGCTTCCCGCCGTGGCGCCGGAGGGGCCGTTCCGACCCCAGACTCTTCGCGACGCCATCCTGGCGCTGGCCGTGGGCCTGGACCCGCTGCAACCTGCGCTGTGTGCACTGCTACCTCGGCTCGCTCCGCGATCCGGGCGCACCCGCGAAGGCCACTGCGGCGGGGCGGGTGCGCCCGGATCGCCCGCGCCATGGCCGCCGCCCGCCCCCGAACTCACCACTCTCCAGATCCTCGCCATGCTCGACGAGGTGGCCGATGCCGGCTGCCTCTACATGCTGATCACCGGGGGAGAGCCCCTACTGCACCCCGACTTCGCCGCGGTCTACCGGCACGCCCGCGAGATCGGGCTGCTAGACGACCTACGAGGCAAGATGCCGCACGCTTGCCACCCGACGGACTCCGGGAAGCCCGTCGAAATGCCGGTCGAAGCTCACCACGACGGGCGCCTCGGCAGATCCAGAGCCGCCGCCGCGGACCGCCACGAACGCCGCCAAGTAGGCGTCCACCAGAGGCACCGAGTGCTCCCGCAACACCTCGACCATGCGCCACAACACGTCACGCTGCTCGAACACGAGTCCCGGGCATTCCAGAAGCGACGCCAACAGGGTCGCCGCCTCACCCCGCTCCACGCCGAACACGCGTAGGAGCACGAACCCCGTCTCTATCACGATCACGGTGGGCACGAACAACTCCACCTCACCTCGCGCCGCCGAGGCGAACAGCCCGCGGGCAGCCTCGGCGGGCTCGGAAGGCTCCCCGGTGAGAAAACGCACGATGACGTTCGTATCGAGGTAGGCCCTCACTCTACGCCTTCACGCTGGGCCCGTGATGCGGTCGCCCGGTCGTCGCTCTGGCGCCGGGGCATTCATCCCGGCTCGCCCACCCCGAGCCGTTCCGAGGCCTCGGCAGCCCACGCTTCTTCGCCCGCCACACGCAGGGCGGACTCCCCGGCGGCGGCACCGGCCCGCCCACTCAACGACCCAGCCAACTCAGCCCACGGGGTCACGCGCCGAAGCTCGGCCCCCTCGCCCACGAGCGTCACCTCCACTACGTCACCCTCTCTGATGCCGAGAGCTTCCCGAATCTCCTGCGGGATGGTGATCTGCCCCTTGCGGGTAACCCTGGAAGTGGGCATAGACAACTCCATAAGTTCAGTAGTACTTCTATCTGGCAGTATATACCATAAGGCTTTGGTTGGACGCTGGTCCCGAACCCCGGCGGGGACGTCTCGGCGCCGTTTCGGCGACGGCTCCCGGCCCTACTCCCCGAGCCTCCGCTCCGCGCTCCCGCGCCGCCGAACCAGGCCCGCCGCCCCCAGCGCCAGAAGGGCACCCAGCAGATCGATACCCACGTCCACCACCGACCCCGACCGCGAGGCCAACGTGGCTTGGTTGAGTTCGTCCCCCGAAGCCACCAGGGCGCAGAACAGGACCACCGCCACCGAGGCGGCTCGGCCGCGCAGGCGGGTGCCGCCCCGCACCGCCCTCAGCGAGAGGAGCGCCAGGACCCCATACAGGAAGAGGTGGGCCGCCTTCCGCACCACCAGGCCGGTTGCTTCCCTCCACACCGCACCCTCGAGAGCAGCCGCCGCTCCCGGCCACCACGAGCGGAGAAACGCCAGGAACGAACTCTCGGTGTCTGTCTGCGAGGCCACGTCGCTGGACATCACGGCGATCACGGCGAGCCAGAGCACCACAGGCAGCCAGAGAGAGGCGCGGCGGCGCCAGGAGCCTACCGACAGCGGAGTTCTCTCCACGGGAGGCGCCTCTACCCTCGCGGCGCGCGGGCCCAGCCGGGCACATGCCGCCCCGCCGCGCGCAACTCCGTGCGCAGCCGTACCGCCCCGGGTTCGCGACGGACCACCTCTTCCCAGAACCGGCGCGAGTGATCCGGCTTCACCGTGTGGCAGAGCTCATGCACCAGCACGTAGCGCACCACTTCGGGCGACAGAAAGAGGAGGTGGCGGTTGAGATTGATCGCACCTCGACGCGAACAGCTCCCCCAGCGCGTGCGCTGACCCCTCACGGCGACGGACGAGAAGGTCAGTCCCTCCTCCCGCGCCGCCGCCTCCAGCAAGGGGACCAAGAGGGCGGTCGCCCGCCGAGCCAGCCAGCGCCGCAGGGCGGCCCGGCAGGCCTCGGGGTCGCCCACGGCGCCCGACACCCGCAGAAGACCGGTGGTCACGGCGCCGACGGGAGCGGTCACGCCGCCGGGTGTCGTGGCGCCGGTGGGTGCCGCGGCGCTGCCACTCAGCGCGAGGGTCACTCCGGCGCCGGCTGCGGCGCCGACCGCATGCCCCGCTCCGCCGTTCGCGGACCCGGCGGCGACCTGCGCACGATCGAGCCCGCCACGCGCCCCGTGCTCGCGCGCCGTCACCCGTGAGGACGCCGTCTCCCGGTACTCCACCAGCCATCTCTCGCCGACGGCGCGCAGATCGATACGCTCAGGTAGGCTGTGGGGTGGCTCGGCCGCCAGGCGGGCCCGTTCCGGGGCCATGCGCTCTTCCATGCGGGCGATCCAGGCCGTCTTCTCGCGCACGATACCGGGCACCTTGGTACGGCGGAAGCCGCGAGGCACCACCACCTCGAGTCCCCGCTCCACGCTCATGCGCAGGGTCACCCGCCGGGCGCGAGAGCTCTCGCGCACCGTGTAGGCGGGCGGGACGGCAGACCGGGAGGCGGGCGCGGAAGTGGGCGGGGGCGCTTGTGCCGAGTCGGTCACCGTCGGAACAGCCTGAGATCTGTGAAGAAGGGCTGGGCTTCGCCGATCTCGATCTGGTCGAAGGCCGGGTGCAAGGGGTTCAGCAGGTAGTTCGACTCCGCCGGGAGCACAGCGCTCGGCACCGCCAGCACCGCGCTCGAAAGCCCCCGGGCCCAGGCCGACCCCAACTCCCTCAGATCCTCGCGGGCTCCCAACTCGCGCCAATCGGCCGGGAGGTCGCGCTCGGTCAGCCGATCGATCGCCACCTGTTCGGGGATATCCGCCGCGATCACAACGTAGCGGGCTCGGAGGGGGTCGTCCTGCACGAGCATCTCGAGCAAGGCCAGTGACTGACTGCCCGCCGTGTAGACCATAGGCACGCCCTTGCGATTCCAGCGGCCACCGTGGAGCCGAGCGCCTTCGCCGCTGAACGCGGAGTCGGCGAACCGGGCCGTCACCAACCGCCAGACCCGGAGCATCAGCGCGGATCCACCCTATGACGGCGCGTCACGCGAACACGCCGTGCTCGATGCGGCCGAGGGTGTCGAGCACGGTCTCTGCCCCGATGTCGGTGTCGAACAGGCTCAGGGGAGTCACGGCGCCCAGAGACGCATTCGGCGTCTTCAGCCAATCGAGGGCCACATCCAACCCCTCGAACACCTCAGCCGAACGCTCCGCGGCCCTGGCGAGCCGCACCAGCTTGGCCGACTCGTCGCTGTTCAGCGTGCCCTGGCTCTTCCGGCGGGAAAGAGTGCGCTCCGAGACGCCCACCGCCGCGGCCAACTCGGTCTGGGTGAGGCGTAGCGACCCGGTGAGCGCGTCCACCGCCGCCGCAGGCAGGCCTCGGCGGATCACGGCCACCCAGTCGAGCGGCGAACGCGGCTTCGTGCGCAGCACCGCCCGGCCCCCGAGCAGGGTCTGCACCGACGGACGAGTTCGCGCTACGGTCGCGGCGGTACCCATGGCTGTGCTCCTTCTGCTTCGGTCGGGTCGGCGTCGGGTCGGCGGCGGCGTGGATCGGCCGACGCCATCTGGCATACATTCTAGTTAATAATGGCGGCGGTTCCAAGGGTTCGCTGGAGTGTGCCGTTCGGTCCACATACTCCAGGTCTTCCGCAGACCGAGGGGCACACCCTCGGGGATCCGAGGTCGGCTATACCTCTACCACATGACGACCCGGCGCAGCCGCGTCCGCCCGTTTCTTCAGACGCATATCGAACGTGGCGAACCCCGCCGCTTCCCCGCTGGAAGCCAGGTGCAACGCGTCGGCAAGGTCGATCCCGGTCTCCATGAGATCCAGCGCCTCAGCCACTGCATGGCTGTCTCGTATGCTATTGTATTCGCATGTATGCGCATGTATCTAGTCCGAAGAATTCGCACGCGTGAAATAGCAAGTCCAAGGAGCGCCCAATGAGCGTCGTCACAACTAGGCTGACACCGGAAGTGGTTCAGGCCCTCGACCAGATCGCCGAGGAGCGGCACCGGAGCCGCGCTGAAGTCGTCCGGGAGGCAATCGATCTGTATCTCGAGGAATGGGCCGACTACAGCATCGCCCTCGACCGTCTCCGCGACCCTGCCGACCCCATCATCTCCCTGGCGGAGCTCCGCGCCGAGGTGGCCGGGCAGCCGGTCGGTGGATCGGAGGGATAGCACCCACGCATGTACGTCCTCCGTTTCAAGCGCAGCGTAGCCAGGGATCTGCGCGGCATCGGCAAGCAGGCGTCTGAACGCGTCCTGGCCGCCCTCGAAACCGAGCTTGCCCGAGACCCGCGGGCGGGAACGCTGCTACGCGGCCCCGGCACCCTGTGGCGTTGGAGGGTAGGCGACTACCGGGTGATCTACACCTTCAGCGATGCGGAACTGTGGATCCTGGTGGTACGGATCGGCCACCGCCGGGACGTATACCGGCGGTTGGGCTCGACGGGTCCCGCCTGAGCCGACACCGCCGGCGCGGCACCCCCGCAATCTGGCCGACGGCCCCGGCTGCCGGGCGAGAGAGGCTTGACCTATCACCCCTTCCCATTCTAGACTAGTCTCAGACTAGTCTAGACACCAAGACTCGAAGAGGGGTTCCCAGAATCCCTTCCCTGGAGGGACAATGAAGACCGTCGGCGCTTACGAAGCCAAGACCCACCTTCCCAGCCTCCTCGAGGAGGTGGCCGCCGGCGAGCACATCACCATCACCAAGCACGGCGTGCCGGTGGCGCGCCTCGTGCCCGTGGCCGACATCGCACCCGCCCATCCCGACGAGACCATCCGTGCGCTCAAGGTGTTCCGGGCGAAGCACACCCTCGCCGGCCTCAGCCTGCGCGATCTGATCGACGACGGGCGGCGATCGTGAGCCTGGTGATCGACTGCTCGCTTACCATGGCCTGGGCTTTTGCCGACGAAGCCGACGAGACCGCCGACGCCGTACTCGAGCGGGTAGGCGAGAGAGGAGCGGTCGTCCCCGCGCTCTGGCCTCTCGAGGTAGCGAACGTACTCCTCACCGCGGAACGCCGCGGGCGCCTCACCGGGGCAGACAGCGCGCTCTTCCTCGACCTGCTCTCGCGCCTGCCCATCGCCATCGACGAACAGACAGCCTCCCGCGCCTTCCTGCAGACCTTCCACCTGGGCAGGGAACTCGCCCTCTCGGCATACGACGCCGCCTACCTCGAACTGGCCGCCCGGCTCGACCTGCCCTTGGCCACCCGCGACGCGCGTCTTGCCGAGGCCGCCCGCCGGCTGGGCGTCAAGCTGCCGGCATAGGGGCCGTCACCCAAGGCGGGACCGTTCCGGCCGATTGCCCCAAGGCGGGACCAAAGATGGATTCACTTCCAACCCCCCGTGAGGTAGTATGTACACGTACACACAGAGGGGATGCCGATGGCCACAACGCGGATATTCAAGAACGGCAACTCGCAGGCGGTGCGCATCCCCGCGGAACTCGCCTACGAGCGTTCCGACCTGGATGTGGAGATCGAACGCATCGGCGACGAGATCCGCATACGCCCCGCTCGGCGCGGTCTTGCCCAGGTGCTCGCGAGCTTCGCCCTCTTCTCCGATGACTTCATGGCCGCGGGCCGCGGGGAGAACCTCGAATCCGAGCGGGACGACCTGTGAGGCCGGCCTACCTGCTCGACACCAACATCTGTATCTACCTCATGAAGCACCATCCGCCGCAGGTGGCTGCGCGCTTCGCCGGGTGCTACGTGGGTGAGGTCGTGATCTCGGCGATCACCCTGGCGGAACTGGAGTACGGCGTGGTCTGTTCCGGAAGCAGCCGGGCGCGGAACCGGCAGGCACTCGATCGCCTGCTGGAGGACATCCCGCCGCCCCCTTCGACGCCAGGGCGGCGGGCGAGTACGGGGCGATACGGATGGCGACCCGCGACCGGAAACGAGACGCGCTCGATAAGCTGATCGCTGCTCACGCCGTCGCCCTCGACGTGGCCCTGGTCACCAACGACGAAGCCGACTTCGCGGACTATCCCGGCCTGCGCATCGAGAACTGGCTCACCGAGACATCGGGGGAAGCATAGCCCACGTGTACGGGCCGCCACGCGATCCCCGCTGTCCCCCGCGGTACGCGGACCTTCAGCGATGCGGAACTGTGAATCCTGGTGGTACGGATCAGCCGCCGCTGGGACGTTTACCCGCCTGCCTGCCCCTCCCCCGCTCACCCCACCATCTGATAGTCTTCGCCCCGTGAACGACCTGAACGTCTCCACCCGCATCTACGTCGCCGGCCACCTCGGCATGGTGGGTTCCGCCATCACGCGGGCCCTCACGGCCCGGGGTCACGAGAACCTCATCGTGCGCGCCCTGGAGGAGCTCGACCTCACCGACCCGGCCGCCACCCTCGCCTTCTTCGAGCAGGAGCGTCCCGAGGTGGTGGTCATGGCCGCCGCCAAGGTGGGCGGCATCGTGGCCAACTGGGAGCAGCCCTACGAGTTCATCCAGCAGAACCTGGCCATCGAGCTCTCGGTGGTCGACGCGGCCTTCCGCACCGGCGTCGGCCGATTCGTCTTTCTGGGCAGCTCCTGCATCTACCCGAAGCTCGCGCCGCAGCCCCTGCGGGAGGAGTACCTGCTGACCGGGCCCCTGGAAGAGACCAACCGCCCCTACGCCCTGGCCAAGATCGCCGGCATCGAGCTCTGCCGCTCGCTGAACCGCGAGTACGGCACCGACTACCTCTCTGTCATGCCCACCAACCTCTACGGCCCCGGGGACAACTTCGACCTGCGCACCAGCCACGTGCTGCCCGCCATGATCCGCAGGTTCCACGAGGCCAAGCTGGGGCTGCCTGGGGAAGACGGCTCTGCCCGCACCCCGCACAGCCCGGTCACCCTCTGGGGCACGGGCACCCCGCGACGCGAGTTCCTCTACGCGGACGACCTCGCCGACGCGGTCTGCTTCCTCCTCGAACGCGGCCGGGCCGCAGACATCCCCGACGGCCTGGTGAACATCGGTTCGGGCGTCGATCAGACCATCCGCGAGCTCGCCGAGCTCGTACAACGGGTGGTGGGGCACGAGGGCGAGATCCTGTGGGACGACGAGAAACCCGACGGCACACCCCAGAAGCTCCTGGACGTCACGCGTCTGCGGGAGCTGGGGTGGCGACCGCGCATCGGGTTGGAGGAGGGGATCGGCATGGCGTACCGGTGGTATCAGGAGCGCTCGGCATCCTGAACTCCAGTACCCGTGCTACACTGGTTATGTGCTACACGGGTGCGGCAGGACCGAAATGGCCACCGCTACGGAGGCGGCATCATGACGAATCTCACACTCACGATCGATGACGATGTCTTGAAGAAAGCCCGGATGCGCGCGGCTTCGGAGGGCACCACCGTGAACGCGCTGGTGCGCGATCAGCTCGAGTCGTACGCCGGCGTCCGGGAAGACCGGCGCAGAGCCGTGCAGGCGATCGTGGATATCGCCGGAGCCTCTCAAGCCGGTAGCGGCGGCCGCAGGTGGTCGCGAGACGAGCTCTACGGAGAACGACTCGGACGCTCGGGAATGGGCGGCGAGTGACCCGGGTCTTCCTCGACACCAACGTGCTGGTCTACATGTTCGACACAGACGAGCCGGCCAAACGAGCACGCGCCACCCGCATCTTCCAGACGCTGGCGGAGGAGGGGAGGGCTCTGCTTAGCACCCAGGTGCTGCAGGAGTTCTACGCGGTCTCCACCGGCAGGCTCCGCTCGACACTCGCTCCCGCGGAGGCGGGCGCCGCCCTCGAGGCCTTCGCCCGGCTGCCCATCGTCACGGTCACCCCCGACGTGGTCCTGGCAGCGGCACGTCTCCACCAGTCGGGCTCCATCTCGTTCTGGGATGCCCTCATCATCCAAGCGGCCCTCTCCGGCGGCGCGGATGTTCTCTACTCCGAGGACCTCCAGCACAGCCGCCGGTTCGGCGGTGTGCTGATCGAGAACCCGTTCCTCGGCGTCGATCCCGGGGAAACCGAAGCGGGTAACGCATGACCAAGACCGCCCTCATCACCGGCATCACCGGCCAGGACGGCGGGTATCTGGCGGAGCTCCTCCTCGAGAAGGGCTACCTGGTACACGGCATGATCCGGCCCACAGCCGATATCTCCGGCAACCGCGTCGACGCCCTCAGCCGTGCGAACCCGGGGCGCGTCCACCTGCACTACGCCGACCTCACCGACACCTCCAGCCTCGCCGCCCTTATGGACAAGAGCGAGCCGGACGAGGTATACCACCTGGCCGGGCAGAGCCACGTGCAGGTGAGCTTCGACCTCCCGGAATACACGGGCGAGTCAACGGCCCTCGGTACCATGCGACTGCTCGAGGTGATCCGGCAGCGGCACAAGCCGGTGCGCTTCTACCAGGCGGCGACCTCGGAGATATTCGGGGAACCCCAAGAGGCGCCGCAAACGGAACACACGCCGTTCCGGCCGGTCAACCCCTACGCGGCGGCCAAGCTCTACGCCTTCTCATTGGTGGGCGTCTACCGCCGGGCCTACGGCCTGCACGCCTCCAACGGCATCCTCTTCAACCACGAGAGCCCCTTCCGCGGCGCCACCTACGTCACGCGCAAGATCGCCCGGGCCGCCGCCGAGGTGGCCGCGGGCCTCTCCGATGGGGTCGCACTCGGCAACCTGGAGGCCCGGCGCGACTGGGGCTACGCAGTCGACTA
Organism: Actinomycetota bacterium; assembly: GCA_018830645.1. Taxonomy (GTDB): domain Bacteria; phylum Actinomycetota; class Thermoleophilia; order RBG-16-64-13; family RBG-16-64-13; genus JAHJSA01. The sequence continues at coordinate 2,760 of JAHJSA010000045.1, read as the reverse complement.
CGTCCGGGCCATGTACCTCATGGTGCAGGCCGAGACGCCCGACGACTACGTCATCGCCACCGGCGAGAGCCACTCGGTGCGGGAGTTCTGCGAGCACGCCTTCGCCCACGTGGGACTCGACTACACGGGATACGTGCACCAAGACCCGGCCTTCATGCGACCGGTCGACATCACCGAGACCCGAGGCGACGCCACCAAGGCGCGCACCCTCCTCGGCTGGGAGCCCACCGTCACCTTCGAGGAGTTGGTGCACATGATGGTAGACGCGGAAGTGGAAAGGATCGACCACCATGCCTGAGAAGACCGCCCTCATCACCGGCATCACCGGCCAAGACGGGGCCTACCTGGCCGAGCTCCTCCTGGAGAAGGGCTACCTGGTGCACGGCATCAAGCGCCGGGCCAGCCTCTTCAACACCGACCGCGTCGACCACCTCTACCACGACCCCCACGAGCAGGGCGTGCGCTTCCACATGCACTACGGTGACCTCACCGACGCCACCAACCTCATCCGCATCGTGCAGGAGACCCAGCCCGACGAGATCTATAACCTGGCCGCCCAAAGCCACGTGCAGGTGTCGTTCGAGACCCCCGAGTACACGGCGAACTCCGACGCCCTGGGCACCTTGCGCCTGCTGGAAGCCGTACGCATCCTGGGGCTTGAGAAGAAGACCCGTTTCTACCAAGCCTCCACCTCCGAGATGTTCGGCAAGGTGCAGGAGGTGCCCCAGAAGGAGACCACCCCCTTCTACCCCCGCTCCCCCTACGGTGCCGCCAAAGTGTACGCCTACTGGATCTGCGTGAACTACCGGGAAGCCTACGGGCTGCACGCCTCGAACGGCATCCTCTTCAACCACGAGTCGCCCGTGCGGGGGGAGACCTTCGTCACCCGCAAGATCACCCGCGCCGTAGCCCGCATCGCCCTCGGCCTCCAGAAGGACCTCTACCTGGGGAATATGGACTCGCTGCGCGACTGGGGTCACGCCCGCGACTACGTAGACGCGATGTGGCGCATGCTCCAGCAGGAGGAGCCCGACGACTACGTCATCGCCACCGGCCGTCAGCACTCGGTGCGGGAGTTCGTGGAGCGGGCCTTCGCCGAGGTGGGCGTGACCGTGGGGTGGCGGGGCGCGGGCATCGCCGAGGAGGGGTTCATCGAGTCGATAGACGCCCCTCTCCTCGAGCGGGCCCGGAACGGATACGGGCCCCCGGTGGGAGACGGCCCGCTCAAGCCGGACACCGTGCTCGTGCGCATCGATCCCCGCTACTTCCGACCCACCGAGGTGGAGAGCCTCCTCGGCGACCCCACCAAAGCCCGGGAGCGTCTCGGTTGGGTAGCCGCCACCACCTTCCCGGAACTCGTGCAGGAGATGGTGTGGGAGGACTTGGGGGAAGCGCAGCGGGCGGAACTCTGCCGGCGTGGGGGGTTCGTGGTGCGGGAGGGGCGGGAGTAGCACCAGGGGTCCCAGGGGAGCAGCCCCGGGCCGGCGCTTTTCGTACCAGCGAACCGCGGCGGCGCGCATACGCCGCCCAGAAGGCAGGCAGCGTTCCCTACGCACCACCGATGGCCGTCTTGTAGGGCAGCGCCTCCATTAGGACAAGCCCGGTCAGCGCCTCGAATTCCGGATCCTTGTGCATCAGGATCGCATCTCGGCGGAGGGCAAACGCCGCGATGATCGCGTCGGCCAGAGAAATGCGATGCTCGGCCTTGAGCCGCGCCGCGGTGAGCAGGGTCGACTCGTCCATATCCCACAGGATCTTGACCTTCAGCTGCTTGACCAGAGCGGTGCGACGATACGCCTCCGCCTCGCCCTTTTCCCTCATGGTGATGTAGTGCGCTTCCAGGAGAACCGGCCAGGGCACAAGAGTCGTCGTCTGCTTCAGCGCCTGCTCCACGCGGTCCGCACCCGCTTCATCCTCGATAAACGACAGGAGCGCGGAGGTGTCAAGCAGATATGACCGTAACACCGCGCCTGCGGTTACGGTCGTCTGGTTTCTATCAGGAAGGGGTCTCACGATCCCGATCTCGGGACCGTTCCGCCAGTAGGAGCTCGGTCAGGCCGTCTCCGCGTCCGCAGCCTCGCAGAGCAGCGAGTGGATCATCCGGCACGGGGACGACCCTGATCGTCTCCCCGTCGTCCAGCCATACCAGACGAGCCCCGCCCTCTATGTGATATCGCCTGCGGATGGCGGCCGGAACGACTGTCTGCCCGCGTTTGGTCACGGCTGTTTGCATGATGTTCACCTCCGTACTTGCATCTTACAAGTCAATCAGTGCGAACGCAAGTCAAGGTGTTCGGCCCAGACCCGGCAGCCTTCCGCGCGCCGGATCCCTGCGCACAGCGACCGAGTCCGCGCAGGCGAATCGGCCCTACTGCCACAGTGCCCGTAGCGGGAGGGCGTGTAGGTTCCTCGTGAAGGGCACGGCGCTCTCTCCCAGGTAGAGCACCACTCCCCGCACGAAGCGCGGCCCGGCAAGATCCGCCAGCTTCTTCAACCCTCGGAAGTCACGTGCCCCCACCGTCGCCGCGGCCTTCACCTCGATGCCCACCAACGCCCCATCGGCGCGCTCCAGCACCAGGTCCACCCCAGCGCCCTCAGACGTACGGAAGTGGAACGCCTCGATGCGGGCGGGCGCCCACCCCAGTTGCTTCACCACCTCCATGACGACGAAGTTCTCCAGCAGGGGTCCGAGCGGCAGGGGGTCGTCACGGAGACGATCTCCGTCAAGACCGAGGAGAAATGCGGCGAGCCCGGTATCCG
>JAHJSA010000007.1 GCA_018830645.1 Actinomycetota bacterium | reverse complement strand
GGTGGATTCCACCGAGGAGCTGAAGGCGCGCATCCTGCTGGGTATCGACGAGTTCAACGCCTCCCCGGTGGTGTTCCGCTGGAACAAGTTCGATCTGGGGTTGCTTTGATGTGTAACTCTTGTTCAGGAACGGACTACTAGTGCTGGTCTTGATCTTCACACTCCTGGTCCAGCGACTCGAGTCGCGCATGGACAAGGCCAACAGCGGGAGGCAACGTGATACGCGTGCGCGGATTGCATAAGCACTTTGGTGCGCTCCACGTGCTGAAGGGCATCGACCTAGACGTCGAGCAGAGCGAGGTGGTCGTACTGATCGGGCCGAGTGGTTCGGGCAAGAGCACGTTGCTCCGCTGTCTCAACTTCCTCGAGATCGCCCAGGAGGGGACGATAGAACTCCTCGGCAAAAGCGTCGTTCCTGGCAAGGACGACCTGGACAACGTGCGTGAGCACGTAGGTATGGTCTTCCAGCACTTCAACCTCTTCCCGCACATGACCGCCCTCGAGAACATCACCATGGCGCCCATCAATGTGAAGAAGCTATCGAAGGACGAGGCAGGTGCCGCAGCCCGCGATCTACTCCAGCGTGTGGGCCTCGCCGACAAGGAAGGCTCCTACCCCTCGCAGCTCTCCGGTGGCCAACAGCAGCGGGTGGCGATCGCCCGTGCTCTGGCCATGAGTCCCGACGTCATGCTGTTCGATGAAGTGACCTCCGCACTCGACCCTGAGCTGGTAGGTGAGGTGCTCCAGGTGATGAAGGACCTCGCGAAGAGCGGCATGACAATGGTCGTGGTGACCCACGAGATGGGCTTCGCGCGCGAGGTGGCCGACCGCGCCATCATGATGGACGACGGACAGATCATCGAGGACACCACGCCCGAACTCCTCTTCACCGCGCCTACTCACGAGCGGACCCAGCGGTTCCTCAGCCAGGTGCTATGAGACCCGCTCTCGACGCATCACGGCTCGCCGCCCTGCGCGCGCCGCAACAGCCGATAGCGCAGGAGAGCGGAGCCCAGGTGGAACTCAAGGCGGTCCAGCGGATCGCGCAGACGCCGACCCGTCAGTTCCTCGATGCGCCGGAGCCGGTAGCGCAACGTGTGACGGTGCACGAACAGGGCGGCGGCAGTGGCCTGCAGGTTGCCGTCGTTCTCCAGGTAGACCTCCAGCGTCTCAAGCATGCGGCGGGCGCGCACGGTGTCATCGGCCAGGGGTCCCAAGGCAGAGGCGGCGGCCGCGTCCAGATCCACCCTCCGGCGCTCCATGTCGGCCACAAGGCGGAAGACGCCAAGGTCGTGGTGCTCCAGCACAACCGGGGCTCCAGGCAAGAGCGGCCCGAGGCGGGCGGCGTCATGGGCTTGAACCGCGCTCCGCGCGAACGCCGGGATGTCGTCTGCCGGCTCGCCCAAGCCCGCCGCCAACGGGCCTTCCCCCGGTCGCGGCGCACCCCAACGCTCCAGCACCTCGCGGGCCAGTCGGGCCGGCTCGGCTGGGTCGTCGGCACCGATCAGAGCCAACACGTCGCCCTCGCGTTCCCGCACCAAGACGCTCCTATCGTCGCCCACGAGGACATCCTCGACGACACGAAAGAGGCGTCCGGCCGCCGCACGGCGGGCCGCAAAGGCCTCCCGGCTGACGATATCTACCGCCCCACCCGCACCGCGGGCCCCGAGGCCGGCCAAGCGCATCCCGAAGACCACCGCAACGTGAGGCCTCGTGAGATCGCACCCGAAACGTCGGGCCTGCTCGGCGACGGAGACCGGGTCGCGGGCGCTCGTGCCGGCAAGGACCCGATCGAGGAAGTCGCCACGAAGACGCCGGGCTTCGTCCGCCACCGCCTCCCGGCGCATGAGGATGAGCGCCCCCACCGTGGAAGCATGGCCCAGGGCCACCCGGTCCAGTTCCTGAAGACTGCCCTTCCGTTTCACCAGGATAAGGACACCGAAGCGGCGGTCACTCGCCCGCACGGGGACGGAAAGGCCCGAATAGGCACTGCCCGTCTCCGCGTCGACCACGGTGGCTTCCAGAGGCGAATCCAGGATGTCACCTCCAAGCTTAGCGCGCAGCCGTGCGAGCACCGCGGAGCCGCGCTCGCCGAACGACTCGCCGGCCTCGGCAAGCCGTTCCCCTCGCTTGTCGTTCGCCGTCACCCAACCGCCCGTCCGGTGGGCGACCACTGCGGTTATGTCGTCCAGGCTTCGATCGCCCAGAGCGAGTTCGGTGAGCTCCCGGTGGACGCTCTCGGAGGCGTGCATGAGCTCGTACTGACGGTTGACTATTCGCTCGAGCAGGACGCGGGTGATGTCGGAGAAGCTGATGTTCGGCGGGAGTTGGATGAGGGGCAGGCCGTGCTCGTCGGCCTGCTCGATCATCTCGGAGGGCACCTCCTTGATGTAGAAGCCGGTGAGCACGGCCACGCCTGCCAGATTCCGCTCCGCCAACTCGGAGATGTAGGTGCGCCGCCGTTCGAGGTCGTTCTCCAGTTCGTAGGCGGTGGTGACCAGGAGCTCACCTTCCTGGAGCAGTCTCACGTCCTCCAGCACCTCGACAATGGTCACCCAACGTATGACCCGATCGAGCCCGCGCCGGCCTCCGACGAGGCGCCCTCGCGCGAGGGGCTCGAGTTCCATCGCTTCGCGCACTGTGATAGCCATGATGCTGGGTTCCTCCCGGTTTGGACAAGTTGCACCATCGGACCCTCTTCACCACGGTGCGGAGGGCCACCGGTTACTACGGATTGTACAACAGACCATGTTCCAAGACCCCACGCCCAACGACACAGTCTGGGCCGTCGCCCGCGCCGGCCCCGGCGCGCACACGAGGAGACGACCGTCACATGCCCCTGATCCAACCATTGCTCGACGGCGTCTACCCTACTGTGGCCTATGGGGACGGTGTCTTCCTGACCGACAGCGAGGGCCGGCGCTATCTCGACGGCTGCTCGGGAGCCGTCACCGCCGGGCTCGGTCATGCACTCCAGGAGATCGTTGACGTCATGGCAGAGCAGGCGCGGCGTGTGGCCTTCAGCTACCGCCTGCAGTTCCGCAACCAACCGGCCGACGACTTGGCCGCCCTCCTCGAGGAACTCGCCCCCGGGGACATCCGCTGGACCTTCTTTGTGAACAGCGGCTCCGAGGCAACCGAGACCGCCCAGAAGATGGCCATACAGTATTGGCGGGAAGCGGGCCGTCCCGAGAAGACCGTCGTTCTCTCGCGCCGCTTGAGCTACCACGGGATCACGCTCGGCGCCCTTTCCATGTCCGGGCACCGCGCGCGCCGGAGCCTCTTCGAACCACTGCTCACGCCCAACGCGGTGGTGGTGCCCCCGTACTGCTACCGTTGCCCGCTCGGGAAGACGTATCCGGAGTGCAACGTAGCATGCGCCGACGACCTCCAGCAGAACATCGATCGGCTGGGAGCCGAACAGGTGGCCGCGTTCGCGATGGAACCCGTCATCGGTGCGGCGGGCGGCGCCATCGTGCCGCCTCAGGGCTACTTCCAGCGCATCCGCGAGATCTGCGACCGCAACGAGGTCCTGCTCATCGCGGACGAGGTCATGACGGCGATGGGGCGGACCGGAGCGATGTTCGCCATGGAGCATTGGGGCGTCGAACCAGACTTGATCGCCCTGGGCAAGGGACTGAGCGCAGGATACACGCCTCTGGCCGCCACCTTGGCGAGCGACCACCTGGTGCAGACGATCCGCGCCGGTTCGGGCGCGATCATGAGCGGCCACACCTACTCGGCGAACCCGCTCTCCTGCGCCGTCGGCCTTGCGGTGGTGCGCTACGTGCAGAAGCACGACCTGGCGCGGAGGGCGGCAACCCTTGGCCCGACTCTCGGTGAGCGTCTGGAAGGACTTAGGGCCCGCCACCCCATAGTGGGCGACGTACGCGGCCTCGGATTGCTGTGGGGGCTCGAGCTCGTGGCTGATCCGGTAACCCGCACACCCTTCCCGACCAACGCCCGGGTCACGGCTCGGCTGGTAGCCGCGGCGCAGGAGCAGGGGCTCCTGATCTACCCGGCGCTCGCCGGAGCGGGCGAGGGGACCGGCGACGCAGTGATCGTTGCGCCGCCGCTGACGATCGACGAGGCGGAACTCGGCCTGCTCGGCGACCTTCTGGACCGGTCACTGACAGCTCTGGAGGACACGCTGTGATGAACGTCCATCCGCCCTTGCCGCCGCGCGAGAACAAGGTGGTTTCGCTCGCTCGCGCCCTCGAGTTCTTCCACGACGGGATGACCCTGATGTACGGCGGATTCGGCGGCATCGGCACTCCGCCCACCCTCACCAAAGGCATCCTCGAGAAGGGCGTCACGAACCTCTCGCTGATCGGCAACGACGCCGGCTTCCCCGAGGTGGGACCCGGACCCCTTTTCGTGAATCGCCGAGTGCGGCGACTGCTGGCCTCACACATCGGCTCGAACCCGATTGCCGGCGACCAGATGAGCCGCGGCGAACTCGAGGTGGAGTTCTCTCCCCAGGGCACATTGGCTGAGCGTATCCGCGCGGGAGGCGTGGGGCTCGGAGGCGTGCTCGTCGACGTGGGCCTTGGCACGGTGGCGGAGACGGGCAAGGCCACGCTGGAGCTGGAGGGCCGCACCTACCTGGTGGAGCCCGCCCTCACGGCCGAGATCGCCATCGTCTACGCGGCCAAGGCCGACCCCCTGGGCAACCTGGTGTTCGACAAGACCGCCCGCAACTTCAACCCCTTCGTCGCCATGGCCGGCGACATCACCATCGCCGAAGCCGACGAGATCGTACCGGTAGGCGCGCTCGACCCCGAGTGCATCGTCACCCCGGGCATCTTCGTCGACATGGTGGTGCAGAGCGAGGGCATCCACTGGACCTGGATCTGGGAGCAGCGGAAGGAGCAGGCATGAGCACGCCCGCACCGCCGTCTGCGGCCGCTGGCAGCCACCGGGACGCCGCCAACCCCGGCGCGTCCGCCAACCCCGGCGCGTCCGGCCCGTTAGGCACCCCCGCCGACATCCGCCGCCGCATCGCCGCGCGCGCGGCTCGGGAGATACTGCCGGGCACGGTGGTCAATCTGGGCATCGGCGTTCCGACCCTGGTAGCCGACTTCGTGCCGCACGACATCGGAGTGATCTTCCAGGCCGAGAACGGCATGCTCGGCTATGGGGCAGCTCCGCCTCCGGGCCACGAGGACGGGCACCTCACCAACGCGGGGGGGCTACCGGTGAGCGAGACGCCCGGCGCCTCCTACTTCGACAGCACGGTGGCATTCGGCATGATCCGTCGCGGACGGCTTGATATGACCATCCTCGGCGCCCTGCAGGTGAGCGCCAGAGGCGACCTGGCGAACTGGCTCGTGCCCGGCCGCCGCGTGCCCGGCATGGGCGGCGCCATGGAGCTGGCCCAGAAGGCACGCAGAGTGGTGGCGATCACCACACACACCAGCAAGGACGGCGAGCCTAAGATCGTGTCCGAGTGCACCTTGCCCCTGACGGCCGAGCGCTGCGTGCACCTCATCGTGACCGAACTGGCCGTGATCGAGGTGACTCCCGATGGACTGGTACTGAGGGAGGTAGCGGCGGGTCACTCGGTGGACGAGGTGGCGGCGTTCACCGGCGCACCGCTCTTGGTGCCGACGCCACCCGGGGTGTTCTGAGGCGCACGGCGACCCACGCGGCCTTCGGCCGACCGGCCCGACAACGCCCGGGCGAACCCGAAGACCGAACGACCAGAAGGTAGGGCGATGGAGCAAGTGATGCAGAAGGCAGTGATCGTGGCCGCCCGCCGGACCCCCGTAGGGGCCTTCGGCAAGTCACTCCGCGACCTCCCCGCGGCCGAACTCGGTCGTATCGTACTCGAAGCCCTGATGGCGGACAGTGGAGTCGATGCCTCACTGGTGGAGGAGGTGGTCTTCGGCCACGGCTACGTGCACGGCGGCGGCCTGAACTCGGCCCGCATCAGCTCTCAGCGGGCCGGCTTCCCCCTCGACACCCCCGCCTACGTGGTGATCAAGGCCTGTGGCTCCTCACTGAAGGCCGTGACTCTGGCAGCTCAGACCATCATGACCGGGCAAGCCGACGTCGTGGTAGCCGGTGGCGTGGAGAACATGACGCGCACCCCCCATCTCCTTCGCGACCACCGGTGGGGGACACGGCTGGGCGACACGATCGTCGAGGACGCCATCTTGGCCGACGGCCTCACGTGCTCCCTGGCCGGCGTGCACATGGGAGTAACCGCCGAGAACCTGGCCCGCCGCTACGACATCACCCGCGAGGAGCAGGACCTGTTTGCCATCGAAAGCCACCGGCGGGCTCATGCCGCTCAACAAGCCGGTCGCTTCGCCGACGAGCTCGTTCCTGTCACCGTGCGCGACCGCCGTGAGACCCGGCTCTTCGTGGCCGACGAGAGCGTGCGCCCGGATGCCACCCTCGAGAGTCTGGCCAAACTGCCGGCCGTCTTCGTGGAGGGTGGCACCGTCACCCCCGGCAACTCCTGTCCCATGAACGATGGAGCCTCGGCCGTGCTGATGATGTCGGAGAGGAAGGCCGCCGAACTGGGCCTTGAACCCCTGGGCGCCGTGCGCGCCTTCGCCGCCGCCGGCGTGGACCCCACCGTCATGGGCATAGGACCTGTCCCTGCCACGCTGAAGGCCTTGGCCCGCGCCGGTCTCACCCTCGACGACATCGACCTGATCGAACTCAACGAAGCCTTCGCTGCGCAGAGTCTGGCGGTCATCCGCGAACTCGGGCTCGACCCCGCCCGCGTGAACGTCAACGGCGGCGCCATCGCCTTGGGCCACCCCGTGGGCGCGACCGGCGCAAAACTCACCGGAACTCTGCTCCACGAGATGAAGCGCCGCGGCGCGCGCTACGGACTTGTCACCCTGTGCATGGCCGGTGGACAAGGCATCGCGGCCATCTTCGAAGGCCTCGGCGGACAGGACCGTTCGAACGGAGGCGCCCGATGAACCCTGCGGACCACACCACCCCGCCACCCCCTGACCCCGCCGCCTCGCCCCCGGACCACACCACCCCGCCCTCCGACGAGTGGACGACGCCCCTCGATCTCCGCGACCCCGTGAACCGTTGGCTCGACGAGCGGCGCGACGACGCGATCGACCTGCTCCGCCGCCTCGTCCGGGCTCGAAGCACCCAAGGCCACGAGAGGGCCGCCCAGCAGATCGTGGCCGAGCACCTGCGCATCCTCGGGCTCGAGGTAGACGTCTGGGATCCCGACGGGCCCACCTTGTCCAACGATCCCTACTTCTGCTCACCGCGCACCGACTTCGGCGGCAGCCCGAACGTGGTGGGTGTGTGGAAGGGATCTGGCGGCGGACGCTCGATGATCCTGAACGGCCACATCGACGTGGTCCCGGTGGGAGACCCGAGCCAGTGGACCCGCGATCCCTGGGCCGCCGACGTGGACGAGGGCCGGCTCTACGGTCGTGGGGCGAGCGACATGAAGGGCGGCAGCGTCTCCCTCCTGTTGGGCGTGGCGGCGCTGAGATCTCTTGGGGTGCGGTTGAAAGGCGACGTGATCGTGCAGAGTGTGGTCGACGAGGAGTCCGGAGGCGCGGGCACCTTGGCCGCCATACGCCGCGGCTACCGGGCCGACGCGGCCCTCGTGCCCGAGCCAACGGGCATGCGCATCTTCCCCAAGCAACAGGGATCCCTGTGGTTCCGTCTCACGGTAGCGGGCCGCGGCGCCCACGGCGGAACCCGCTACGAGGGAGTGAGCGCCATCGAGAAGACCCTGCCCGTGCTCGCCGCTCTCGCCCACCTGGAGACCGAGCGCAACGCCCGCATCGACGACCCCCTCTACGCCGGCTCACCCATCCCCGTCCCCGTGAACGTGGGCTCGATCAAGGGCGGAGACTGGCCCTCGATGGTGCCTGACCGCGTCACCCTGGAGGGGCGGCTTGGCGTCATCCCCGGTGAACCAGTGGAAGCGGCGCAGGCGGAGATGGCAGCGGCTCTCGGAGCCATCGCCGACGACGACTGCTGGTTCGCCGAACACCCCGTGACGCTGGAGTGGTTCGGGGCTCGTTGGCTTCCCGGTGATGTCGACGAGGGATCGGACCTAGTACGCTCGCTCTCCGCCCGCTACCGGGACGTCCTCGGTGAGGACCCGGTGATCGCGGCCTCCCCCTGGGGCACCGACGCTGGTCTCCTGGCCGCCGTCGGAGATACGCCCGGTGTGGTGTTCGGCCCCGGCACGACCGCTGTCGCCCACTACGCCGACGAGTACGTGGAGATAGACCGCGTCCTCGAGGTGGCCGCGATAGTCGCCCTGACGCTCGTTGACTGGTGTGGGGTCGCCCGGTAGGAGCGGGCGAGGACCAGACCGAGCGACGCTCACGCCTGCCCCCATACGGATCGCCGCGGCAGCACCAGTGAACGTGGTCCGGCGGGTGAGGCGTTTCTTGAGCAAGAGCTCGTTTCGGAATGCTCGCGGCCGCCGGCTGCGAGGGCGAGCTGCTCGGACTTCTGTCTCTGTGCGGAGGTTCGCGTAGGGGTCCGGCGCCGCTGCGCCACGCCGGTACGGCGCAGTGTTGGCGTGATCCGCCCACCGCACACGAGACACTCTCGATTCCCTGGGTAGTCGGCCCATTCTGTCGGCTATACTCGGAGTTGCGGGACCTGGTGTCCACACGATCGAGATTCCTCGGCCGTGCCTGCCATCCGGCGGCGGTGGCCGCTCTCACCGGTGGCATCGCAGCCGCGACGCGGAGGGGTGGCAGAGCCTGGTTTAATGCACCGGTCTTGAAAACCGGCAGGGCGTCAAATCCCTCGCGGGTTCGAATCCCGCCCCCTCCGCCTGTGTGCAGGAGCTCCTCCAGGGTCACCCGCCAAACGTGAACCCCGACCACCTTTCAGTCGGCAATGCCGCGGCCAACCCGGCTGTGACAGCCCGCCTCACCGCATCGCGGGTGGCATCAAAGTATGTGCTGCGTTCGCCTGTTGCCTCGTCGCAGTAGAGGCCCCGCCTCACTTCGATCATCACCGAGGAGACACGATCATCCTTGCCGAGGAACTGGAGTGGTACAAACGTTCCCGCGAATGGGCGATCGATCTGCACGCGAAGACCCTCCTTCCCAAACGCGTTGACGAGCACTTCGGTGAGCGCCGGCGGCGTGTGGAAGAGATCCGTCCCTATGCAGATGTCGGGTTGGTGGGTGTCCTGGTCGGGCTCGCTCGGAAGGGGGATCGAGGCGAAGGAGTGGCAGTCCAAGAGAAGAGCCATGCCGAAGTGCTCGACCGTCGATGAGACCAGCGTGGTCAGCCCTTCGTGATAGGGCTCGTAGAGTTCGCGGATCCGCCGCTCTCGCTCCTCGTCGCTGATGGTGGCCAAGCGGGCACCATCCGTGGTGCGCGTGTAGACGACGCCCTGACCGAAGGTAGCCATCGGCTCGTCCGTATCGTCGACGAATCGCTCGGGGTCGAAGACCACGCGTGACAACGTGTTGATGAACATACAGCCGCCTGTGTCCAACACCCAAGAAAAGAGGCGGTCGGTGTGCCAGTCGGTGAGCCGCACCAACTCTCGCTGGAGGTCCGAGTCACTGAGGACGATACTCTCCCGTCGCACGCGCGGGGGCACGACCGTCGACGCATGTGGCACGTGTGCGATGAGAGGCGCGCGACTGCCCCTCGGCATGACAAGTCTGAACGGCGCGAACGGCATGACATCACCTCGGATGTGGAGCGCGGACTCCAGTCTACTCTCCAACCAAGGTCGGATTGACCTACCCGCGTCCCGGGCCTAGAATAGCCATATTAGGGGGTTGAGATAGCCATCTAGGAGCGGAAGTGGCCAGGAGGTACTCGATAGCCGAAGCGCGCGACAGCCTGTCGAAGGTGGTGCATGCAGCCGAGTCCGAGGGGCCCGTCACGCTCACCCGGCGCGGGCGCCCGGTCGCTGTCGTGGTGGCAGAGGAGGAGTATCAACGGCTACGGGCAGCCCGACCAGGGTTCTGGGACGCCGTCTCCGCCTTCCGGCGATCGGTAGACGTCTCCGACCTCTACGTCGAAGAAGCCTACCGCGACGTGCGCGACCGCAGTCCTGGACGCAGCATCCCGGCGTGACCGCGTGCCCTATCTGCTCGACACGAGCATCATCTCTTGAAGCCGTGGCGGTTCAGCCGCACCCGCGTGTCATGCGAAAGCTAGCTCGCCACCAGGAGGATTCGGTCACGGCGGCTCCGGTCTGGCACGAGCTACTGTACGGATGCCTGCGGCTCCCGGAGTCTTCGCGGCGCGATCGACTCCTGCGCTACTTGGAGGAAGTCGTGGCCGCCAGCTTGGACATCCTGCCCTACGATGCGCTGGTGGCCGCGCGGCACGCGGCCGAGCGCGCCCGACTCGAAGGTCTTGGTTTGACGGCCCCGTTCGTCGATGGCCAGATCGCGGCCACGGCTCACGTGCATGGCCTCGTGCTGGTCACCCGCAATGCGCGCGACTTCGACTCCTTCGAGGGGCTACAGGTGGAGAACTGGTTCGACGCCTGACCGGCCGCACCGGCGCCGCTGCCTGACTGCACAGCCAGCGACCGCGCCGGGCGTGGGCGCCCGGGCCGGCCTGGCGCCGCCGCACGCGCGGCGTCGGAGTCAACTCGGCGGAGCGAGCACCTGTGCGAGACCGACGAGTATCCCCGCGGTGGCTCCCCAGATACGGCGTCCCGGGTAGGGTAGGACGTAGTAGGAGCGTGTCTCGCCACGCCAGACGATGCTCTCGCGATGGTGGTTCGCCGTATCGAGCACGAAGCTCAGCGGCACCTGAAAGACGTCAGCCACCTCGCGCGAGTCGAGGGCGAACTCTACGGGCGGCTCGATCCACCCCACGAACGGGAACACGCGGAAGCCCGTGATGGTCTCGTATGCGGGGAGGCGTCCCAAGAGATCCACCCTCTCTGGCGCCAGGCCGATCTCCTCGAACGCCTCGCGCAAGGCAGCCGACTCCGGCCCGTCATCGCTCGCTTCGATGCGGCCTCCCGGCAGGCTGATCTCGGCGGCGTGGTCCTTCAGGTGGGCGGCCCGCTGAGTCAGGATGACGTGCGGCCCCCCGGGATGCGCGAGCAACCCCACGAGCACGGCCGCCGGGATCCCCCGCGCAGGGGGCGACCCACAGCCCTCGGTCGACCCACACGCTTCCTGCAGCCGAGCACGCAGCTCTTCGCGATCTACGGGCTGACTTCCCGACCCGGGTGGAACTCCATCTTCTCTCATCATCGGCTAGAGGATAGCAGGCACCGTCGCTGCGAACGGCTCACACGCCGCTCCCTGCGCAATACGCCTGGGATCTGGGGTACTCAAGCGCGATCCCTCCTGAACAATGGTGCTCAACTCACCACCAGGCTGGCGCGCACGTCCTTCATCAGCATCATGAGGTGGAGCGGGTTGGTGGACGAAGACTCGAAGCCGTAGCGCAAGTAGAATGACTGAACGTCCTCGTTCTTCGCATGGACCAAGACGGCCCGCGCTCCAATGGCATCCGCAGCCGTCGTCGCGCGACGCAGGGCATCGACAAGCATGGCCTCGTCCAGCCTGCCGCCACTCTCGGACTCGTCCACGGCGAGCCTGGCCAGCAGAACGACCGGAATCGGTTGCCGGCCTTGGCCCTTGGCCGCACGGGGAGTGGCATCCCCTGGCTCGACTGCGCCGGCTGCCAGCGTGAAGAACGCCACCACCCGCCGACCTCTCACCGCAACGTAGGTGCGCGACTTCTCAGCCCGCTGGTCGGCCAATGCCCTCTGGCTCAAGTAGTGGTCGAGGGCGGGCACCCCACACCGAAAAGCCCCCACGTCATGAGAGGCCTCTAGCAGTTCCGGTTCCGCAAGGGGGAGCAAGCCACCCGGAAGTCCCTCACTCTCCACGGAACGGACTGGGCCTCTGAGCCGCCTCCGCTAGCCCTGGGGCGATGCGAGCCGGGCGATCGAGCAGCTCAACGAACGCTTCCCACCGCTCCGGTGGAACCGTGAAGCGCGTCTGGTCGGCGATCACCTCTTCGGCCGACCGGAGTGCGGCTTCAAGCACGAACCGACTCGTGCTCATGCGAGCGATCCGCGCAGCCTGTTCAAGCAGCTCCTTGTCTCCGTGGCCGGCTCGGATATTGAGACGTTCCGACCGGACGGTCGACCCCTGCCCGACAGTCATGAGTGAAGCCTCCATGAAAGACACCCCATCTTGTACGTACATTGTACTCACGTGAGAGCGGACTGTCCACTGCCACGAGCCTGTTCTTCGAACCGTGGGAGAAAGTCCCTTCCCGTGCATTCGTTTGTACGTCCAAGACTAGCGGACGGATGATGGGTCGACTCTCGAACCTTGGTACGAGATAGGTTCGCCCTGCGGGCGCAGCCCACGGTCGATTGGTCGTCAACAACGAGTCTTCGGTCCCACTACCCCCCGTCGAACCGATCGAGCTCCCCCCACAGCACCTGATTCCGAGCCCCAGCGCCCAGGGCCCGAGCCACCTCCCGTTTGGCCACCTCCCGTTTGGCCTCCTCCGCCGACCGCCCCTTCAACATGCCGTAGCGCGCCGCCACTGTCGGGGTGCGGCGCCCACGGTGTTCGACGTGCCCAGCGTGACCCCGGCATCAGCCGGGTGCGAGATGCCCACCCGGGGTGGAGTGCCGTACTCCAGGTGGGCCGCCTGCGGCCAGCCCTGCTCGTCGGACTGCCCTCCGCGGGCCGTAAGGATCCCAAGCCGAGCGAGGTCTCGACTGCGCAACCCCGGCCGGCCGTGGACAATGCGCCGCCAGTGAGCGGGCACCGCCGAAACACCCCACCGGGCGCCGAGTAGGGCGCCGGCGATGGCGGCCACGGTGTCTGTGTCGTGGCCGGAGAGCAACGCGGCCACGGTGAAGCCGTTGTTGGGGAACCGCCCAGGATCGGCTCCGTCGGCCTCGTCAAGCCACGCCGCCCACATACTGCGGCGCTCGGTGGGCAGGTGGTCGAGGCCCCGGCGCACTCCCTCGAACGTGCCATCGGCGACAGCGACCGCCACCCCGATCGACCAGAGTACGCACGAGTCGCCGGCCAGGGGATCGGCATGGGTGAGTTCGGCCACCGCGCGAGCCGCGGCGGCGGTTTGATCGAGGTCGCCCAGGGAGGCGAGCCCGACGATGCCGGTGCGCATGAGCGCCCCGTTGCCTGCGGTGCGCCCGGTTTCGCGATGCATCTGTGCAGCGGCCGCCGTCATCCGGGCGCGCGGTGTGCCCACGGCGGAGCGGGCTGCGCGCAACACGTGCCTCGTCTGGATGCCCACGTCGCTTGCCCCCGTGGAGCCCCACTCGAGGAACCGTTCCGCGATGTGGTCGATGCTATCCGACGCGGTGAGGTCCGCGCCTGTCGCGGCCACCTCGGCGATGCAGACGGCCATCTGCGTGTCGTCGCTGTATTCACCGGGCGCGTAGGGCCCCAGACCCCCGCCGATCATCTCGGGCTCACCCTCAGGCGGCTGAGCGAACTCATACGGCACGCCCAGCGCATCACCGCGGAGGAGCGCACATCCAACGCCGACTGGGTGGCACGCGGCTCAGCGAGACGAGAGCGAGATCATGGCGACATAGGAGACACCGTCGTCCAACACTACTCTGATCCGCCACAACCCGGCGGAAAGTGGCCTGGTCTGTGGCTTGGTCTCAAGGTTGAACACGTACTGCTCCTGAGCTTTGTTGTATCGGAACGTGTTGCCCGACTGGGGCACATTCGAGGTGCCCGGCCGTTCGACACCGGGGACTCCGCCCACGACCTTCGCGACGTAGATCCTGGCGACCGCGTCGACCACGGGGCTTCCGAGTGCATCCCTGAGCTGGAACTTGACTGGCACGATCTGGCCAAGCTTGAACGCCTTGATGCCGGCACCTAAGGGCTGCCCGAACCCGCCGAACACCCTGTTCGGCACACCGGTGGCAAACGGCGAGAGGGAGGTGACCGAACCGCTGATCGTGTGGTTGGTCGTATCGACCGAAGTGGTCACATCGATCCATGTGCCCAGGGCCTCGTCATGGTGGTAGAGCCGCAGGGTCTGCGGGTCACCGAGGAAGCCGGGGTCGTACGGCAACGTGATCGTTATGGGTCCCGAGTACACCGCGGTCGAGGACACGTCATAGTAGACGCCGTTCACCTGGAAGCCCGTCTGGGTTGCCGGCGGGTCGGGGCTGCCGGCCACTGTGACACCCCCTCCGGTCAGTACCGTGGAGAACACCAACGTGACCGCGTTCATCGTAACCGGCACGTCGATCCCAGCGGGCACCGTGGCGATCGTGGCCGTGTTGCTTGGACCCGACTCATTGCCGGCGTTGTCCACCGCGGTCACGTAGTACCACTTCTGGATACCCGGCGTGACACCGTTGAGTTGGCGTGAGACGGCACTGGTGCCGCCCAGGAGCACCGAGGAATCGCCGTCGTAGATGCGGTAGCCGGAGATTCCGCTCACGGGATCGCTGGCGGCTCCCCAGGAAAGCGTGACGGCGGTCGCACTATCGGCGGAAACCGAGAGGAGCGTGGGCGCGGACGGCGCGGACATGTCCAGCTTTATCGACCTGACGTGGGTCGTCTCCTGATTCTCCGAGAGATCGACGGAGTAGTAGTAGAGGGGGTGGTTCCCCTCGTAGGCGGCGAAGGGACTGGAGTAGGTCTGCCACCAGCCACTCCACGTGGTCTCCCACTGAAGGTAGGTGGCACCCGCTTCGTTCGAGGTCAAGGTGATGGTGGGGGTCGTCTTGAACCAGCCATTGTCACCGTCGGGGACGGCCGGGCTGGTCGACAGGGACGTGATCGGCGGTGTGACGTCGGCAGGGCCGATGTCGTAGGTGAGAGCGTAGGTGCCGGGGAACGAGGTGCTGGTGAACGCCGCCCGGAGATAGTACGTGCCGCCCGCGCCCGCTGGGACCACGTACTTGAACTTCTCGGGGTATCCGCTGCCGGCCGATGTGGCCACTGGGCCACTCGAGAGGTCGGCGCTGCCCGGCGGGTAGAGATACAGGTCGAAATCGGTGTTCGGCTGCCCGGCCAGACTCGTCATGATCTGCTCGCCCTCGGCCAGACTCACACTGAAGACATCGTTCTCGTCGAACCAGAACTGCAGGGCGTCGTTGATGGGTGAAGGCGGCGCGGGTACGCCGGGTATGTCGTTGTCGGCATCCATCGCGCTGTAGGTGATGACGTAGCTCCCGCGCCCCGACGCGGCGTTGACCCGCAGGTAGTACGTGCCACCCGCACCCGCGGGGGGCAGGTAACTGAGCGCCTTGGGATACGTCGAGCCGGTGGACGAGGCCACAGCACTGCCCGATCCTCCCGCGGCCAGGGAGGCATCGGTGGTCCCGGGTGGATACAGATAGAGGTCGAAATCCGTTCCAGCAGGAGCGGTCATGCTGACCTTGATCCGCTGGCCCGCGCCCACAGCGATGCTGAAGATGTCGTTCCGATCGCCGGCGCTGTCGAGGGACTCACCGTGGGTCGTGGCCGAACTGGGGGGCGGCGCCGGAGCCCACCAGTTCCCATCGATCCGGTTGTTGCCGACAGGTACTTCGTTCGCCAGGTTGATGCCCGTTATCCGGCCGGTGCCAAAGGATGAATCCCAGCCGGGCGTCCCCTTGTCGTCGACCAGCTTCGTTTCGATCACCTGCATCACCTGCTCGGCCGTGTACTCCGGGTTTCGGCTGAGGACGAGAGCGGCCAGACCCGCGACCATGGGCGTGGCCATCGAAGTGCCGCTCAGATAGTCGTAGTCTTGGGCGATCCCGGCGCTGTTGAAGCCGACCGCATAGGTAGGCATCGTGCTGTAGATGTTCTCGCCGGGAGCCGAGACATCGACGCTGGCGTTGTAGTTGGAGAAGGCGGCCTTGGTATCCAGGTTCGTCGTGGCGCCCACGCTGACGACGCGCGCGTAGCTCGCAGGGAAGTTGTGCGCATTGGCTCCGTCGTTCCCCGCAGCCGCGAACAGCGCGGCCCCCTTGCCGTATGCATAGAGGACGGCGTCCTGCTCCAGGCTCGAGGTAGTCCCGCTGCCGAAGCTCATGTTGATGACCTTGGCTCCGTTGTCGGCGGCGTAGTGAAGGGCCTCGATGATGTCGCTGCTTCGGAGGGAGCCATTGGAGCTCCCGGCCTTTATGACCATGATCCGGGCTCCGTAGGAAACACCCGCGATGCCCACGGCGTTGTCGATCTTGGCGCCGACGATGCCGCTCACGTGAGTTCCGTGGCCGCTGTCATCCTGAGGATTGGCGTTGGCGTTGGTAGTGAAGAACCAGTCGTCGTCGGTGTCGACCGTCCATACCGTGCCGTCCCACCAATGCTGCATGCCGCCCCTGTATGGGTCCGACTTGTAGCTGGCCAGGCTGGAGGCATTGCCGTACACCTGATAATGGTTGGTGGCGTTGACGGCGGTGGCCCTGAACAAGATGTAGTAGGTCTTCGCACTCAAGGTGATGGGAGCGCTCAAGGTCACGTTGACAACCCCGGCCGTAGTGCCCACATCGCCCGGGGCTACGGAGGCCGTCGCCAGGTTGGAGCCGGTCAGGGCATCACGCACCACGATCTCGATTGTGGAGGTCGGCGTACCCACCCGGCCCACGAACAGGCCCACCTGGGTGAGCGGCCGGCCGGTGCCCCATATCGACTGGCCTCTCCAGTTGGTGTTCGTATCGCCCATGTTCCACACGGCGTTGATGTGCGTCTGAGAGATGCCGGCCATGTTGTAGCCGTTGACATCGTCCACGTATCCGTTGGCGTCGTCGTCGACGCCGTTGTCTGCTATCTCGCCCGGATTGCGCCACAGGCTGTTCTGGAGATCAGGGTGGTTCTGATCGATGCCGGTGTCGATGACCGCCACGGTGACGGGGTTGGAATCGCCCCTCTCAGAATCGAACCAGGCGACTTCCGCGTCGATGTCGGCGTCCACCCGCCCGATGACACCCTTGATCGTCTGCCCGTTGTTGAACAGCCCCCATTGGTTCACGAAGAAGGGATCGTTCGGCGTGGGTATCACCGTCGCATACCGGATGTAGTTGGGTTCGGCGGATACGACGTCGCTGCTGCTTCTCAGTTTCTTGACGGCCTTGTCCACAGACACGCCGGCTTCGAGTTGCAAGAGGTGCACGTCCTTCTTGCCTTTTGGCCCGAGTGCTTTGAGCGCCCTGCGGACCCCCGCACCTGCCTGCAGCTGCGCCCGCTTGGCCGGACCCACGCCTTCCTTGAACTTGACCAGGACTTGCCCCGGTACGTAGTCGAAGCCGCCGGCGAAGGAGGCTGCAACCGGCTGGTTGTCGGACCCGACAGAGAGGGCATGGTCAGAACCGGCGAGCATGAGAAGACTAAAGACCGCGAGCACGGAAACAACGGCAAGGGCGCGAGTCCTTGCCGTCCGTGCGACCACCCTCCCCCGGTGGTGAGCGTGAGAGCCCGGCGACTTCCTCATCGTCACTCCTCTCGAAGCGATTCCAGAACCGCAACTCAGTATGCTCCTCAAGTGGCAAAAGATGCAAGCACACAGGGAAGGGTTGCACACTTCGTCTTATTAGGGTACCCTAATCCACACTAGACGGTATTGCTAATACCTCGACTGCGCGGGTGGGCTTGACCCGTGAAACCGGCGGAGGCCGGGCGCGCCGACGTCAGTCGCGGGGGAATCGGAGGATATCGTGGCCACGTCGTTTCTGATCACCCTGCGAGAGGGCATCGAAGCCGCTCTGGTCGTGGGCTTGGTGCTGGCGGCCGTGCGGAAGACCGGTGCGCTCGGGATGATGCGGTTCGTGTGGTACGGCGTGGGCGCGGCGGTCGCCATGAGTGCCCTCGTGGGCGGGGGTCTCGCCCTCACTGCGGGTAGCCTCTCTGAGGAGGCGGCTGAGGTCTTCGAGGGAGTAGCGAGTCTGGTTGCGGTGGGTCTGCTGACCTTCATGATCTTCTGGATGCGGTCACAGGCCGTCCACATGAAGCGGGACATCGATGGCCGCGTGCAGGCGGCGGCGGGCATCGGTTCGGGCTGGGCCCTCGGCCTGCTGGCGTTCGCCGCAGTCGGCCGCGAGGGTCTGGAGACGGCGCTGTTCCTGTTCGCCTCGTTCTCGGCGACCGATGCGTTGGCCGCGACGTTGGGAGGCGCCGGTGGCCTGGCCGTGGCGGTACTGCTCGGGTACGGTCTGTATCGTGGCGGTCTTCACCTCGATCTGCGCACGTTCTTCCGGGCTACCGGGGCTCTGCTCATCGTGCTTGCCGCCGGGATGCTGGCGTACGGACTGCACGAGCTGCAGGAAGTGGGTGCCGTGCCGGTCATGGTGGAGCACCTATGGGACATGAACGGGGTGCTCGACGAGAAGGCGGGCGTTGGCGCCTTCCTCAAGGCGCTCGTTGGCTACAACGGGAATCCCTCGCTGGTGGAGGTCGCCGCATACTGGGCGTACCTGATCGGTGTCGGCGCTCTGTTCCTGCGCCCGGAGCACTCGACGACGCAGAAGCGCCTGAACGGTCCGGCCGGCGGCGCCGTCGCGCACGGAGCGTAATCCGGGGAGGATCCAGCCCTCGCCCCCGCCCGCTTGGCACCGCAATGACGCGGCCGCCACACGGGCGGGACGTTGCCCCCAGCGGGCGCCCCCAAACAGGTATCCTGATCGGGACGGGTCGTACGCACCGACCGTCATCGTTCTGCGCCACGTGCCGAGGGGGTAGTCGGATGAAGATGAAGGCGGCGGTCTGCAGGGAGCACGGCAGACCCATCACCATCGAGGACGTGGAACTCGCCCCGCCGAGGGACACCGAGATCCTCGTGCGCACCGCCTTCACCGGCTTCTGCCACACCGACTGGAGCATCGTCTCGGGCGCGCTCGACTTCCCGTTGCCGCTGGTGCTCGGCCACGAGGCGTCGGGCGTGGTAGAGCAGGTGGGGTCGGCGGTCACCCGTTTGAAGAAGGGCGACCGCGTAGTCGCCACCTGGATGATCCCGTGCGGCACGTGTCGCCTGTGCACCAGCGGGCGTGGCCACATCTGCAGCGTCAGCGACTCGCTGCACGGCCTGGGTGGACTCCTCGACGGTACGTCGCGGCTGACGGGAGCCGGCGGCGAGAAGCTCCACCACGAGATCTTCGTGTCCGGGTTCGCTGAATACATGGTGCTGCCCGAGGCCGGCGCGGTGAAGGTGGTCGACGGCTTCCCTCTGGACCAGGCGGCGGTCATCAGTTGCTGCGTACCCACCGGGTTCGGGGCCGTCGAGAACGTGGCCAAGGTGAAACCGGGGAACTCGGTGGCTATCTGGGGCATGGGCGGGGTTGGGCTGAACGTAGTCGCGGCCGCGAAGTTCAGAAGGGCCCATCCCATCGTGGGGGTCGACCTCGAGGGCCGCAAGGAGTCGATCGCCCGCGAGATGGGTGTGACTCACTTCGTCGACAGCACAAAGCAGGATCCGGTGCCCTTCATCAAGGAGTTGACGGACGGCGGCGCGGAGTTCTGCTTCGACGTGTCCGGCGACCCCGGGGCAGTGGTACAGGCCTACTGGGCGCTGGGCATGGGCGGCACGCTGGTCATGGTGGGCATCCCGCCGGTGGGCTCCGTGACCCCCCTACCGCTTACCTACACTCCGCCGCAGAATCGGAACATACTGGGAACCCTCTACGGCAACGTGCGTACGCACCACGACCTTCCCGTCCTCATGCGTATGATCA
Source organism: Actinomycetota bacterium (assembly GCA_018830645.1). Lineage (GTDB taxonomy): Bacteria > Actinomycetota > Thermoleophilia > RBG-16-64-13 > RBG-16-64-13 > JAHJSA01. Next base: position 8,330 of record JAHJSA010000007.1, on the reverse strand, counting down.
TGAAGGGCGAGTACATCGACCTGAGCAAGCTGGTCAGTGGTCGCTTCAAGCTCGACGACATCAACGACGTCTACGACGCCATGACCCGCCGTGAGATCGAGGGCCGCTGGATCTGCGAGTTCGCCTGAATCAGAAGGTCGCCCCTACCACCCAGGGCGAGAACTCCGCTTCCCCAAGGCCGAGTGCCTCGGACTTGGTGCGCCGGCCGGAGGCGGTCTCAAGTATGAGGTGGAAGATGCGCTCCCCGGCTTGCTCCACTGTCTCGAGGCCGTCGACGATAGTGCCGCAGTCGACGTCCATGTCGCCTTCCATGTGACGGTACAGACGAGAGTTGGTGGCCAGCTTGATCATCGGTGAGGGCACGCATCCCGCCACCGACCCTCGCCCGGTGGTGAAGCACACCAGGTTGGCTCCGCCGGCCACCTGCCCGGTCACCGACACCGTGTCGTACCCCGGCGTGTCCATGAAGACGAGGCCCCGGGCGACGACCGGCTCGGCGTACTCGTACACCGCCCGCAGGGTCGTCGTGCCGCCCTTGGCCGCCGCCCCCAGCGACTTCTCCAAGATGGTCGTGAGGCCCCCGGCCTTGTTGCCGGGTGACGGGTTGTTGTCGAGTTCGGCGCCGTTCCGCGCCGCGTAGTCCTCCCACCAGCGGATGCGGGCGAGGAGCTTCTCGCCCACCTCGCGCGACGCCGCCCGCCGGGTCAACAGGTGCTCGGCCCCGTAGATCTCGGGGGTCTCCGAGAGGATGGCGGTGCCGCCGTGGCGCACCAGCAGGTCGGCGGCGGCGCCGAGCGCGGGGTTGGCACTGATGCCCGAGTACCCGTCGGAGCCGCCGCACTCAAGGCCCACGACGAGGTGCTCCGCGGACACGGTTTCGCGCCGTGCCGCATTCGCCGCGGGGAGGAGCGCTTCGATGCGGGCGATCCCCGCCTTCACCGTCTTCGCCGTGCCGCCCTCCCGTTGGATATCGAGCACGTGCAGCCCGTCGGAGGGTTCGAGCTCGGCGCATTGGAACCAGGCGTCCACCTGGTTGACCTCACATCCCAGGCCGACCACCAGCACAGACGAGAAGTTCGGATGGCGCACGTGGCCGGTGAGGGCACGGCGGAGCATGTCCATGCCCTCGCCCGCGATCGCCATGCCGCAGCCGGTGGCGTGAGTGAGGGCAACGACTCCGTCCACGTTCGGGTAGTCGACGAGTCGGCCGTGGAAGTGATCGGCTATGAGTCGGGCGACTCCGGCGGAACAGTTGACCGAGGCGATGACGCCAAGATAGTTGCGTGTGGCCACGCGGCCGTCGGCGCGCACGATCCCTTGGAAGGTGGCGGCGGGCCGCACGCAGTCCACCGGTCTCGCGTCGGCGCCGAAATCGTGCTCGTGCTCGAACCCGCCGAACGCCAGGTTGTGCACGTGCACGTGGTCGCCGGGTCGGATGTCCGCCGTGGCGAACCCGATGATCTCGCCGTAGCGCCGCACCGGGGCGCCGCAGTCGACGGCGCCGATCGCTACCTTGTGTCCCGCGGGGATGGACGAGGCGGCGCGCGCGCCGCCTTCCGTCAGCAGAGCCCCCTCGGGGATGTCGACCCGAGCGAGGACCACGTCGTCGGCGGGATGGAGGCGGATCGTCTGCGCGGTGGGCTGAGGCATGCGTGCAGTCTATCTGGTGGCGCCGCCTCCAAGCCACCACCCGCCGGGCAGTCGTGGGTCAGCAGCCGACCACCACCAAGCCCATCGCCCGGGCGGCCGATCCAAGCGCCTCATCATGGGTAGCCATGACGAGGGCTTCGCGGGTAACGTCGCGCCAGAGCAAAGCCGTGGACAGGTGGAGAGCGTCAAGCGTGCCCAGAGCGACCGGGAAGGGCTGGCTCGCCCGGCGCATAACGGAGTCCGATACGCCGACCAGCTCCATCGTCTCCAGCGACCGCACCACAGCCTCTCGCCTCGAGACGATCTCACCCTCCGCCACACCGTGGGTCACGCGAAGTCGATCGAGCGTCCGAAGGCTCTCCACCTCCACCAGGGCGCTCGCCACCCCTCGATCGATGGTCATCCACTCGGCCAGCGAGTCGGGTTGGCCGAGGATCACGCGCAGAAGGACGGACGAGTCTACGTACGCGATCACCGCGTACCTCTCTCCTCGAGAAGGAGTTCCACGATGTCGCCCGCCACCGACAATGGAGGCGGCAACGGTACGTCCCGGAGACGGATTGCGCCACTGAGCGGGGGCCTCACCTCGAGGAGTCGCTGGGCGTCATCGATGGGCGATAGCTGCGCGACGGGGAGGTCGCGACTCAGCACGGTGAACCGCCGCCCGAGTCTCACCTCGCGCAGGTACCGGCTGAGGTTGTTCTTGAGCTCGGCTACGGTCACAGTCCGCATCCGGTCATTATAGCTCTGGATAGCTACTTATGGCTAGAACCCCGCGAGGGGACCTCCACTACCTCAAGGCCTTCACTCCGTGCCGCGTGCGCCTGCCGGCGATCGCTGGTGACGAATAGGTCGGGCTTGACGGCGCGGGCCCCCGCAAGCTGCATCGCGTCCAGAGTGCGCAACGGATACTGCTCGAGACAGTCGATAGCGAGATCGATCACCTCGGGGACGACGTGGCAGACGACGGCATCGCTCAAGTCGAGAAGCACGATGGCCTTAAGTCGCTCGTATTGTTCACTCGTCACGTGACCCTCGCGCGCCAATCGCCGGAATGCGGACACGCACTCCGGCAGAGTGAGCGCGGACACGATGAGGCGGTCGGCTTCGGCGAGGACGGCAGCGATCGTGTCGCTCCCGGGCTCGTCTACGTAGCGCTTGACGAGGGCCGAAGTGTCGAGAAACACCCTCATGCCTTCGCATCGTCCTCGGCTCGACCGCTGACCACCACCTCGGACACACTCGCCCCACGCACCTCCAAGCGCTCGACAGGTCGCTTCCAAGCTGGCTCTTCCGCCGGAATGGGCACCACGTCCGCGATCGGTCGACCGTTTCGGTACACGCGAACCACCTCCCCCGCCTCGACGGCGTCGAAGAAACCCTTAGCATGTCGTCTGAACTCGGTGAAGGTTGCTTGCCGCATGACCGCTACCTCTCATGTCTATGTACATAATGATGTACATCATACAGCAGATCGCAGCGGTTTGATCAGCGAGGCAGGGTCACCACGCCGAACGGGCATTCAGAAGCGACGATGTGCACTCTACGTGGCGAGCGCGGAGTCGCCTCTACGCTAAGAGGTGGAGTCTGGGGCCCCCTCAGGTCCGGTGCGCCCCGCCGCGCGAGGCGCCCGACCCCACGACGATCACGATGCAGGCATGGGCCGAAACGGCGGATGTCTCTCGCCCAAGGTCTACCCGCCGCTCCGCGAAGAGCTACCCCTACGGAAGCCAGGTGACGCGCGCCGCTTCCCTGGGCGGCACCCGCCGGTAACGGTAGCGAGGCAGGCCAAGCATAAGAGCCCCGTACACCTGGTGACCGTCAGGCAGGCCCAATAGCTCCCTCACGGGATCGTGGGCGTCGGCCGCTGCCATGAAGTAGCCCGCCCAGCAGGCTCCCAGCCCCATGCCGTGAGCAGCCAGCTCCAGGGTGGAAAGCGCGATCACGCAGTCCGCGGCCGGCCGGAAGCCCCGTGTGGAGGCGTGAGCCACGATGAGATGCGGGGCCCCGCGCAGGATGCGGTCTTCGCCTTCGTCCCACGCCGCGACGAGCTCGGGGTAGACGCCGACTTCGCGGAACCAGTCGGCCACGAGGCCCGCGGCCGTCCGCGTCTTCTCCCGGCTGTCGAGCACGGTCCAGTGCACCGGCTGCATGTTGCGGGCCGTGGGAGCCCACCGAGCCAGATCGATCAGCTTCTCGATAGTCACGTGCGGCACCGGCTCCTCCCGGTATCGACGCACGGAGCGCCGTCCGGTCGCCAGACCCGCCACTGCTTCGGGGGAGAGAGCCGGCCCTGCGTCCATCGGCAGACAATCACCGGGGGCAACACCTTCGAGGGTCAGCGCGGCATGCGGACACACCGCGAGGCAATGGCCGCACGAGATGCAGTTCGGCACGTCCTCCGGGGCGAGTACCGGATATCCGTCGACATCCTCTTGGATGATCCGCGCCGGGCACTCGGCTATGCAGATGCCGTCGCGCGCGCACAGCTCATGGTCGATGACGATATGGCTCATCACGTCTCCCTTGGGGTGAGTCCCGCTGCGGGTCGGCCGAGCAGCGGTCGCCCGGCGGCTTCGTGGGTGGTTCGTCGAAGATGTCGATCCTATCTTGGATGTGGTCGTGAAACGAGCCCAGCGGCCGCCTCGGCCGACCAGGCCGTCGGAGTTGCAGGTGCCGCCTTCACCGCCCCTACTCCTCCGCCCCTACTCCCCCGTCCCGATGACCACGGTCTCGACGATGCCGGCATCCACCGTCGGCGGTGACGACCACGTCCAGTAGCCGACTCCGAGGACCACGCCCAAAGTGAGGAGCACCGTGAGGAGCACGATGGCGAGGGTGCGTGCCCCGCGGCACCGGCGAGCAGCCGGCACCGCCCGGGAATCGGGAGCAATGACGGGCGCGTACGCCGGCCGGTACCCGGGAGTCAACATAGGTGCGGTGGGGTAGCGAGGCGCGACGGGGTACGCGGGTGCGGTGGCGTGGGAGGCCGGTGATCCCGGAGTCGCGGCCGCCGTCTCCAGACGCGCGCCGCACGCGTTGCAGAACTTGTTGGTCTCCGGCGCCTGCCACCCGCATGTCGAACAGTACATCGGCTACTCCCTCATTCTTGACTCCGGGCCCCGCACGCCGCGGCGTCCCATCAGAACTTCGACCGCAACACCGCCCACCACTCCCGCAGCACCCCAAGGAACGAGAGGCGGTAGAAGCCGTCGGTCCACCACTGCTCTGCCGCGAGCTGCGAGCGGTATCCGGCCACGACCCCCACAGCTCCCGCCTGCGCCTCGCCGAGCACCACCATGTCGTCTTCGGCAAGGGTCGCCCCGTCGTCGAAGAGGGCGCGGCCGGAGAGCACCAGCACCTCCGCCCCGCCCTCGGCACGGGCCGCTGCCACGAAGTCGGTGTCGAGGCCGATCACTTTGGCGTCGGGGTGTAGGGTCGTCCAAGTGCCGGGATCGGTCTCGCCGATCACCACCTCGAAGTGCCCGCCGCCCGCCCGCTCGAGCGAACGGAAGCGTGCGCTGCCTCGCCGCACCCGCACCGTGACTGCGTCGGGGGTGAGGTTACCCAGTGCGATGAGGGTGTCCGGGGCCAAGTCGATGGTTCCCCACGCCTGCCCGGCCACCGACAGGCGGATCTTGGCCCGGCTGTCCGGCCCGGTGCCAACGTGCTCCCAGGGCTGCACGTCGTGCGGGAATGCGGTCACATCCACCCGGGTCTCCCCGCCGGCGTCCAGCCCCGAGATGTACACCGAGGCCTCACCGTCGACCACCTGCGCCCTGGTATCGCGCAGCGGCGCCCGGGGGATATCGGTCACGAGCCAGCCCGCCACCCACCCGAACACGGTGTTGGACCCCGTGATGGGGACGCCCGGTAGGGGGATGTCGGAGGAGTGGGTCACTCCGGACATGATGTGGCTGGAGACCCCGTTCAGGTAGGCAGAGGTGCCGGTGACTACGTAGTCGCTGCGCACCCCGTAGATGTTGCCGTATTGCACGTCGGGGCTCAGGTGCCGGCCCACCGCCTCCCCTGCGTTCAGGTGCGCCAGGAAGGCGCTCCCCGAGTAGAGCTGCTGGGAGGCGCGCGGGTGCTTTGCGGTGATCTCGGCCATGATGTTGCCGAGACACTTGTCGATGAAGTTCGCCCCGTGGTTCGGAGTGCCCACCATGATGATCTTGCGCACATTGGTGGGGTGCGGCGGCAACCCGTAGGCGTACTCGCGGGCGATGAGACCGCCCATGCTGTGACCCACCACGTCCGCGCGTGCGGCCTTCAGTCCGAGGGAGGCGTAGCGGGCGACCTCGCGGGCGATGTCGGTGCCGAGGCCCTCCGCCTGATCGTGCACCCCCTGGTCGCCGAGGTAGTACTCGTTGATGACAGCATCGAATCGTTGTCCGGCCAGGAAGGCCTGCAGCTGGGCCCAGGTCGCCCGGCTGCCGCCGAAGCCGTGCACGAGGAGCACGGGGGGCCGCACGACGAGGACATCGACCACCACCGGAGTCTCGCGCCCGGTGGGATCGGTGTAGAGGAAGGTAAGGGGCACGGGGGCGGCCCAGGGCCGGCCGCCGTTCGCGTAGACGGTCTCCGCGGCTCGGGCACTTCCGATGGTCGCACCGCCGGATTCGGGCAGCGGTATCTGCTCGGTGAGCCGGGCGCTGTCCAGGTAGGGGGGCGGCACGTACTCGAGTGCCGCCGTGCCATCTGTGAGCGCGATGGCGCCATCGGCGCCGAGGGCGTCCCCGCGAAGGGTGCCGAGGTCCGGGGCGGCCACCCGCAGGGTGCCGCCGCCGTCGGCGCCGAGTGCGATCTCGATCAGGAGGGCGGTGCGGCCGTCGGCCACCACGCCCGCGTATGGGGTGTCCGAGCCCGGTTCGCGCTCCGGGCGGATGTCGAGGAGGCCCACGGGGATGGTGACCTCTGTGGTCATGCCTTCAGAAGTCACGGCAAAACGGTATTCGCTGAGGGTCTCATCGTCGTGGGTGACGGTGAAGGAGGCCCCGCCGCCGGCATCGGTGGTGCCGCTCAGGTCGAGTCCGTGGCCCATCAGAGAGACACCCTTGCCCTCCACCTCCACCCCGGTGAGAGTGACGCGTACGGTGACGGAGTCCCCGAGACTGGTGAAGGTGGCGGGCGAGGCGGCGGCGCTGAGGCCCTGCTCGATCGGCGGGGGCAGCGTCTCGAGGGTGCCGCCGCCGGAGCCGCCGCCGGAGCCGGACTTGCCGGAGAGGACGTCGTCGACCACGTGGGCGACATCGACAGCGAGGGTGATGTCGTCCACCTCGAAGAGCCTCACGATCACCCAGTACCCATCGCGATCCCACCAGACGCTGGTCCCCGTGTACGCTACGCCTTCCCAGGTGGTTGTACCGGAGCCGCCGTGCCCCACGACATCGTTGACCGCGAACTCTTTGATAGCCACCGGAGATACCGATGACCCGGGGAACATGGTGCCCTCAGGGTCGCGAGCGATCATGGTGATGAGTGAGTGCATGTCCCGCGCCGCTTGCGCGCTCGAGAACCCTGCGATCTCTATCTGGACTCTGTCGCCCCGGTACCTTGACACGATCGTCCACCCTCCGGTGCCATCGGGGCCACCACCGGCAGGGTCGTACACCGAGTCGACGCCCGTGACCCCCGCAGCCCCAAGCGCCGCCTCGAGCCGTGGGGTGAGATCGTCCTGCGCAAGGGCTGGTGACGCGCCCGCGGTCATGAGTCCGGCGATGAATCCGACGAAGGCAAACACGAGTATCGTGACGACAAACACTGGTGCGGTCGAGACGCGATCGGCGCCGCTCGGTGGGCTGCAGAGCCCCAGGCGGATAGCGAGGGCGCGGGGCGAAGCGGTTCTCGGCCGCCGCCTGCGCAGTGATGCCCCGATACTCGGCCTAAGGCCGAGGGGGCCGTCGCGGCGGTATCGGGGCATACGGTATTCCCCTTCCCGGCGGTGCGGAGACCCGCAAGTGCATGCGCGCCACCACGTTGCGTCGGAGGTTTGTACCCTTAAGCATATTGGGCGGCAAGCGGTATGTAAAGGCGAGGCGCGGCAATCGCGCGCGGTTTGAATGGTTGTGCGGGGCGAGTCCCATCTCGCGGATTCCCGCCGGCCACCGTTCCCTTGTCTGGGCCTTCGGACGTTGGTGCCCGGGAGATCACGCGATACACTCGACTCACGACTCCAGGCGACCGCGGACCAGTCTAGGAACGGAGCGCCATTGGCAACAGGCGATCGGCACCAGAGACCGCGGAGATCACCCGCGAACCCAGACGGCCGGAGAGACGACGCCAAATCCCGGGTGCCGGCGCCTATGTCCGCACGCACGGATCCGCGCGCGGCCAACCCACGTCGCATGAACGGGGCACCCCACGTCCCGGACTGGCGCTACTACCTGAACAGGCAGGTGTGGGCGACCGCCATCATCGGCCGAGGGACGTCCCCCGGCCTCGTGGAAGCACTAGCCGAGTCCGCGTGCCGGGTAGAGAGGTTTCCCGCCGAGGGGGTCGACGCGGAAGCGGTGAGCGACCGGACCGGCCCCGCCGACCTAGGAGCTTGTCGGGCAATCACCATCTGGGATCCCTCTATCCAAGGTCCTCACGACGGAAGAAGTGATGGACGGGTGATGTCTCATGAGTCCGATGTGGTCTTCATGAGGCCGGTGCTGCGGCAACCTGCAGGTGAGAGG
>JAHJSA010000044.1 GCA_018830645.1 Actinomycetota bacterium | reverse complement strand
GACCCTCGAGTGGGAGGACGAGAATGTGATGATCACCGTTGAGCGGGTGTAGCAGCGGGTGGTAGGCGATGCACCCGTGGCCTACGTGGCCCCGGTGAGAGGATCGTGGCCACGTGCGATCGGCCGTGAGCCCGGTTCACTTCCTCCAAGGCAGAAGGCTGGGGTCTCGGGTCCGCATGTCTGCGTTGGCCCACGGCCCCATCGTCGACTCTCGAATCAGCGGTCCTCGACCTCGACCAACTGTTTGAACCTGCAGAGCGACTGATTCCAGAGCACATCGTGGACGAAGCCCGGGAAGGCCAACCTGAACACGTACCAGCCGAGCCTTTCGACCGGACTGTTTCCTTTGGGGAAGTCGAACGCAACGTAGATAGTCAAGAAGCCACCCCCGGGTTTCTTGCGATCGATGTCAAAAGCGAGAGCACCACCTCGGCCGAAACCGTCGCGCACACGAAACAGCAAGTATCGCTCCTCCACCACCTTTTCCAGCACAACACTGAATGACAGCCACGGGATGATGACGTCATAGCGGATCGTGCAACCCACCTCGTTCGCCTCCCCGCTGGTGCGGTGTACACGCAGCATCCGCGGGGTGAAGTACTCTCGGTCGCTATCGCCAAACCTGCCCAGGTGGTGGAAGACCGTCGCCTCGGCGGCTTTCACCTTGATGGAGTACATCCGTTCGACTTGAGGCGGTCTCTCGAATAGTGGAATGCCGAGCACCGACATGATCTCCTGCCGCTTCTTCTCCACGTCTTCGATGGGGACACCGGTGGGGTACCGGCCGACACCTTTCCAGTCCAAACCGAACGCGCGCTCGGTCGCGTAGTTCCTGATGGTTGTCAGCACACCCCCGACGGCGATCAGCCAAAGTGAGGAGGGGCGAAACATCGACACGAGGATGTGGCGATATGTGTCATCCCCACTGGCGATCCTCCACAGGACAAGAGCCAGGTGGCGCTCGTGCTTTTGTCTCGTCTTCCTTTCCGTAAGCAACGCCTGATACACCATCCTGCTTAGGACGGGACGGGAGAAGATGACGCGCGTCAGCAGGAAGACGACGCGTCCAAAGCGGTTGTCCGCCTGGATCCCTTGGACTACGGGCCAGTAGCACCTTCGCAGGCTCTCCCGGTCGATCCCCTCCTCGAGGGCGCAGTCGGCCAGGGCCGCTCCGGTCAGATATGCGGAGAAGATGCCGTCCTTGTACAGCCGGGCGACAGCCATGTCTCCGACGAGGGCTATGCGGTCTCCGAAAGGATTGTGCGCGACGCCCACGGTCATATTGGGATGGCACAAACAGATCGGCCTGAGCCGGATTCCCCGGGGGAGCAGTTGCTTGATGTGGGGCAGCTCCAAGAAGCGCTTCACCAGCTGCTGGTAGTCGCGGGGTTGGGCGCGATCGACACTCTTGCCGAGGAGCACGACGGTGATCCATTGACCCTTGGGGATCAGCGATGCCATCTCGATCTGGACCTCTTGAGAGCCGTAGAGCACGAAGTGCGCCTCTCCCTGCATGTAGTCGAACGGAACCTCGTCTGCCTGCATCTCGCAGATGAGGGCCTTGCGAACCTTCGGTGGCCGAAACCCGGGGAGTACGTCTTCGAGCACCTGGTAGAGTCGATCGGACCCCAGATCCATCCCGGGCAATTGGTTGACCCCCGCGGCGACCACGACAAGATCCGCCTCGATGGTTTCGTCCCCGCCGCCGCTGTCGGGCGCGAGACGATACCCCACGCGTGCTCGGCCGCCGGACGTGTAGCCGATGTCTCGAACTTCGGCGGCGATCACCCGCGCACCCTCGTCGGTCGCCCGCTGGAGCAGGAACGCGTCGAAGTTCGTGTAGCGGTCCGGACGCTGCTTGGGCCTCGATCCGCGGAAGACCGAGAGCATCTCCCTCCCTTCGGGCACCGCCAACTCGACACTTTTCCAGTCCCCGTGGACCGTGACCTCCGTCGTTCTGCCCTCGACGACGTCGTAGGGCAGCATGAGGCCGTTGTCTCGCAGCACGTCGGCCAGTCGGGGGGAGATGCCACCGGCGCAGTAGTTGCAGCCGCCACCGGCGAACGCCAGTGTGGATGCGAAGAAGCAAAGTTCCCGCCGCTTCTCAAGAACGACGACGTCCAGGTCTTTGCCCAGTTGCCGCGCCCTCTTCAGCACGCGGATCGCAAAGAAGGCCCCACCGGGGCCTCCGCCCACGACCACCACGGTCGCACCGTCGGGGAGCACCAGGCGTTGATCATCGTTCTGCTTCGCGTGGGCCATGGATCCTGCCCTTTGTCGGGGTAGGTCGGAGAGGCGTCAGCCCGAGTCGCGCTCTGCGCTGCCGCGAGGCCGGGGCGCCGATCTCCCCTTGTCCAGGGGGCTCGCGGTCAGGAAGCCGGCTGTAGTTGCCCGTCCCCCTGGGACAGCTTATCGCTTTCGTCAGGATACCGGGACGATGTGCCTCTTTTCGCGCTCCGCGGGAGAGACAGTCAATCCCTGATGCCGGCGGTGGGAAACCGCCCGGGGTTGGTGGGGGCTCGCGTGCTCGAGTGCCCCCTTCCGCCCGCGTCACCCCCCCGGGGCGAGATCCCATGCTTCCTTGTCGGGCTCAATCACACTCGACGTCACACTTCGACACACCATCCCGCGATGGTGTCCAAGACATCAGCGGCCAACTATTCGCATTCGCCGGCACGACGATGGACTCCGCCTAGCAGTTCTTCTGCAGCCTGCCGAAATCCGCCCAGGGTCGCCTCGGTTCTGCCTATCCATCCCGCCGAGCCGAAGCTCGCGCACCGGGGGAATGCTACCCAAAGCGGACGCGCCGCTACGGTCCGATTCCATCTCTACAGAGACAAACTGTACAAGTCGAAGCTCTCAACCGTCAAGGAGGCCAGGCAGGTCCCCGCCTGCTGCGGCTCAGCGCGCCCGTCGCCGCCTGGACCTGCGGGTGGCTCCGAACTCCTCGGGATCGAGCGCCTCTCGGACCGTTGCACGGTTGCACCGATTCCAGGAGGACACCCCCTCCCCCTCCCCCGACATTCAGCCCGACCTCGTACCTCGGCCCCGTCTCCGCAACTACCTCGTCGCGTGCTCAAGGTAGACGAGGCAATACGAGCAGAGACCGATCTGAACGGATCTTCGTGGGCAGCTTGCGGGCAAGGCCACATTCGGACCATTACTTCCCAATCGGGTAGGGGCCGGGCTCACCCCGGCCCCTCCCACACCACCGGACATGCGGGCCCGCATCCGGCGGTTCGCCGAGCATCCCTGAAGCGACGGTAAGGATCGCTGAATCCGGCCAGACCCTGGCTGAGCCAATAGACATTGGGCAGAGCCCGCTGCAGGATGGCGGAACCGGCGACGCGCCAGGAGCCCCGACGAGTGTACGACCACTGGTGGGCCTGCCCGACGGGGATGCCGAGAGCGCGCAGGTTGCGCGCTCGGGCGCGCGGCCGTTTCCATTCCTTCCAACGTACCTGCCGCAGTCTACGGCGCAGCCATTCGTCCAGTTCCGCGAAGACCGAAGGGGTGTCGGTGAGGGCGAAGTAGGCCGTCCAACCCCGGGTGAACCGGTTAAGCCGGACGATCCGCTCCGCCATGGTGATCCGCCAGCTCCGGGCGGTGAGGCGCCGTAGACGGGCCTTCACCGCCGCTCTCGCTTCTGGGCCCAGGTCTCACCTTGACCTCTCCATCTCGCCGGAAGAACATGAAGCCGAGGAAGGGACGGGTGGTGGCCGGGGCCACCGCCGATTTGCCTTCATTCACTCGGAGCTTCAGGCGTTCTTCGACGAATCTCCGGGTACTCATCATCACCCGCTTTCCCGCCCGCTCACTACCGACATAGATCACACAATCGTCCGCGTAGCGCATGAACCGATGGCCATGGGCCGCAAGTTCATGGTCGAGGTCGTCCAGCATGATGTTGGCCAGGAGCGGTGAGAGAGGCGAGCCCTGGGGGGTGCCCCGGTCGTTCGTCACCTTCACCCCGTCGGCCATGACACCGGCCTCCAGGTAGCGACGGACGAGCCTGAGCACCTGCTTGTCCTTGACCCGCCGGGCCACGCGCGCCATGAGGGCGTCGTGGTTCACCCGGTCGAAGAACTGATCCAGGTCGAGGTCGACCACCCAGTCTGCTCCGTTTGCGATGGCGTCGCGGGCGGACCTCACCGCTTGGTGCGCGGAGCGGCCGGGGCGAAAGCCAAGGCTCTCATCGGCGAAGTGGGGGTCGAAGACGGGGGTGAGTACCTGCAGGAGGGCCTGCTGGAGGAGGCGGTCCAGCACCGTGGGCACACCCAGGAGTCTCACTCCGCCGCCGGGTTTGGGGATAGTCACCCGGCGAACGGGAGAGGGCCGGTGGGTGCCCGCGTCGAGTTGCGCGCGTACCTGGGGCCAGTGGGCGTGAAGCCAGGGACGAAGTTCCTGGGTGGTCATGCCGTCTGGACCGGGGGCACCGGCGTTGCGCTCGACGCGCGTAAGCGCCCGGGCCAGGTTCTCTCGGGAGAGAAAACCCTCCCAGAGACTCGGCCGGGCGGGGTGAGGGTCGGATCGCTCGGACGCCGGGGAGAAGCTCTGCTCTTGACGGGGGGACTCGGGCTTCACCCTTGGCCCTTCTCGTCGAGGCCCGTTTCCGGGTTGGCTGCCGTCATTGCTTCACCCACGAGTTCACAAGGGTCGCCCTCGGCTCGTGCGTTCGGCCCTTCCCGGCTGTTAGGGCCCGTCACGAATTAACCGGCCCAATCTGAGGCTCGCATGGGGCGATGGCATAGTTCCACTCCCCGTGGAAGGCATCCCGCGTGAGATTCACGGCGGCCAACTCCTCGTCCCGCACCTTGATGCCCTTCTCGTAGGTGTTCCGGTCGATCTCGCAGCGCACCCGCAGTCCGGAGCGGGTCGCGGTGGCCGCGATCAGGTTGACGATGACTTCGTGACTGATCAGGGGTTTGCCCCGCCAGTTCTGGGTGATGAAGGAGAACAGGCGGTGCTCGATCTTGTTCCACTTGCTGGTGCCCGGGGGAAGGTGAGAGACCCCGATCCTGAGCCCGGTCTCATTGGCCAACTTCTGCAGCTCGACCTTCCACAGCCGCACCCGGTAGCCGTTGCTCCCCCCACAGTCGGCGGTGATGAGGAGTCGCTGAGCGTCGGGGTATCTCTCGTGACCCATGGAGTGCCACCAGCGGCGAATGGCCTCTACGGCGAACGCGGCGGTATCGTGGTCGGTGCCCACGCTGACCCAGCCCACGTTGCCCGCCAGATCGTAGACCCCATAGGGGTTCGCCTTCCCCAGCTCAGGGATCACGAAATCATGTACGCGCACCGCTTCCGGATCCCCCTTCGGACGCAGTTCTTTGCCCCCGTTCTTGAAGT
>JAHJSA010000043.1 GCA_018830645.1 Actinomycetota bacterium | reverse complement strand
TCCCGTCATCCTCACCCCCTCGGGTGGTCTCACCCCCGCCGTCAAGGCCGAACTCAAGCGACTCAAGCCCGGGAAGGTCTTCTTCATCGGCCTCCCCGAGACGGTGCGCCCTGGTCTGGTGGACGCCGTCGGTGGCGCGGAGATCCTCACCATCCGCGGCAAGGACCGCTACGAGACCGCCGCGCTCCTCGCCGCGCACCTGAAGACGAAGCTCGGCACGGTGGAGAAGATCGTGCTCGCCTCCGGGGATAGGTTCCCCGACGCCCTCTCCGTGGCCCCGCTTGCCGCCAGGAAGGGCTGGCCCATCCTCCTCACCCCCCAAGCCGGACCCCTGCCCACGGTCACCTCCGCCCAGATACGGGCGCTCGGTGCCACGTCTGCTCTCGTGGTGGGCACCTACGTGAAGCCCTCCGGGATCCAAGTGCTCTCCAAGATAGGAGCCGACCGCTACCACACCAGTGCCCTGATAGCCGAGTACGGCAAGAGCATGGGTCTCTCCTTCGCGCACCTGGCTCTGGCCACGGGGGAGAACTATCCGGATGGACTGGTGGCGGGGCCGTACTTGGCGAAGGATGGGGGGGTGTTGTTGCTGGTGTGGTCTCGGGGGCTCCCCACTGCGGTCAAGGACGTTCTCTTCGCCAACCGGACCGGGGTTCGAGAGGTAGATTTCGTAGGCCTGGGTCCCGAGGTGGGGGTGATCGTGGGGCAGCTCGGCGCGACCGCGACCGTCGTGGGCGTGCGGGCCAGCGGCGCGCACGAAGACAAGACCCGCACGGTGATCGATCTCTCCGGCCCGCCGGGGGCCATCCACACCGAGGTCACGCCCGAGGGGTTCCTGCAGGTGGACATCGCCTCGGTGTTCGTGGTGGGAGCCGGCGGCAACGTGCCGGTGCGCACGCCGGAGGTGGTCGACGTGGGTCTGGGCATGGCGCAGGTACTCCCCTCGAGGACCCGCCTCAAGCTGCGGCTCGGGCGTTTCAGCCGCTTCGAGGTCTCGGTCTTGGCTCCATCCGGAGATTCCGGTGACCGGGTGGTCATCGACGTGTTCAGCCGTACCGACGGACCACCCGGGGTAGGTGCGCCGCTCGTGGTGCTCGACCCGGGCCACGGTGGCAGCGACCCGGGAGCCACGGGGGTCACGGGGGTGCTCGAGAAGAACGTGAACCTGCAGCTCGTGCTGCGGGTCGATGTGCTCTTGAGGGAAGCGGGGGTGCGCACGCTCCTCACCCGCTCTACCGACGTCGACGTATCACTCAAACAGCGGACGGACATCGCGAACAATGCGAACGCCAACGTTTTCGTCGCTGTGCACAACAACGCCTCGGGTGACCCGGCGGCGAATGGGATCGAGACCTTCTACTGGGGAACGACCTCCGGGACGTACTCGGAAGAGGGCAAGCTGTTGGCTGAGGCGATCCAGGCGAGTCTCGTGGCCGCTCTCGGCGCCAAGGACCGAGGCGCACGCACTCATTGGAGCACGCTCTACGTGCTGGACAAGAGCCAGATGCCGGCGGCGCTCACCGAGGTCGGTTTCTTGACGAACCCCGAGGAAGAGGCGAAACTGAAAGACACAGCCTACCTCGACCGGGCCGCCCAGGCGATCGCCCAAGGGATTCTTGCATATTTTGGTTGGGCGAGCGGAACAATCTAGAATATGCTGGTGCGCGAATATGCTGGTGCGTCATCCTGGCTGGCTACTGACATGTAAGGAGAGCCTGATGGTCGGTTCGGTTCGGTGGATCGTCGGTCTGCGGACCGGCGTGGTACTCGCCCTTGTGGCTGCGGTGGCTCTTCTTCTTGTGTCGTTGGCACCGCTGACCACAGCCTCAGCGGTGGAGCCCAGCACCACTGAATCGCCCACCACCCTCGAGACTAGTACCACCCTCGAATCCACTACTCTGACGTCGAGCACGTCTTCCAGCACCTCATCGACTTCCACTTCGTCGACTTCATCATCCACGACTTCCACCACCGGCCCCACTACCACCACGACGACGGCCCCGGGGCGTGTCGACACCTATTTCACCGGAGCAGATCGCTACGCGACGTCGATCATGGTGTCCGAGAAGGCCTACCCCTCGGGAGCGCCGGTGGTGGTCCTGGTGAAGGGCACCGACTTCCCCGACGCCCTTGCCGCCGCGCCTCTGGCCGTCGCCTACGGAGGCCCGGTCATCCTCGTTTCGCCCACCGGCCTTACCCAGCCCGTGAGGGACGAACTCAAGCGCTTGAAGCCCGCCACCGTGTTCTTCATCGGGCTGCCCATCAGTCTGCGCGACGTGGTCTCGCGTGTTCTACCCGCCGCGGAAGTGCGCACGATCATCGGTCGCGATCGCTACGAGACCGCGACGCTGATCGCCGGTGAGCTGAAGAAGAAGGTCGGCTCGATATCGAAGATCGTTCTGGTCCCCGGAGACAAGTTCCCCGACGCTCTCGCCGTTGCTCCCCTGGCAGCCCAGAAGGGCTGGCCGATCCTCCTGACCCCGCAGGCCGGACCTCTTCCGGCGGTCACCTCGGCGAAGATCCAGGCACTGGGCGCCACTTCCGCCCTGGTGGTGGGCACCTACGTCAAGCCGCCGCTCCCCATTCCGGCGGGCAGCGTCGTGAGCAAGGTAGGACGCGACCGCTACTACACGGGCGCCATGGTGGCCGAGTACGCGCAGTCGATGGGGTCCACGTTCGTGCACATCGCTCTCGCCACCGGCGAGAACTACCCGGATGCGTTGGTGATCGGCCCGTACCTCGCGTTAGACTCGGGCATACTCCTGCTCACGCTGCCCACGTCCTTCTCGCCGCCGGTCAACAATCTCCTGGCCAAGTACCAGGACGATCTCAAGATGGTCGACTTCGTCGGGATGGCCAAGAGCTCCCTCCTCAGCAAGCGTCTCGTCACCGTGCCGATCCCTCCGCCGCCTCCGGTGTACCCCGAGCTCAGGTGGGGCTCCACGGGCACGGCGGTCTCGGCTCTGGAGGCGAAGCTATCCGCGCTCCGGTACGACATCGGTCGGGCCGACGGCGTGTACGACGAGGCCTTGAGGGACGCGGTCATGGCCTTCCAGAAGACCGAGTGGCTTGGGCGCGACGGCGTGGCCGGCCTCGCGGTGTGGAAGCGACTCGAGACCGCGCGCGTACCAGCGGCCCGGTACTACACGAGCTCGAGTCACATCGAGATCGATCTCTCCCGGCAGGTGCTGTTCTTAGTCTCCAAAGGCACGGTGGTGAAGATCCTCCCCGTGTCCACCGGCACCGCCGCCACCCGGACCCCGGCAGGCTCCTTTCGTATCACGCGGAAGCTCGACTACTGGCGGAGGAGCTATCTCGGGCTCCTGTACATGCCCTCGTACTTCTACGGCGGCATCGCGATCCACGGCAGCTACTCGGTGCCCACCTACCCGGCGAGCCACGGGTGCGTGCGGATTCCGGTGTGGGCCACCGCGGGGATCTACTACCAGATGCCCGTGGGCATGAGCGTTCGCGTGTACTACTAGCTCGCGTGCTTCGGCGGCCCCGCGCTCGGGCATCCGGGCGCGGGCGCGGTACGACCGATTGAGGTGCGCCGAGGAACTGTTCTCACTCTGATGGGACCGCTCGTCCCCTCGCCGGACACCCTCCAAGGTCTTTGCTAGAATGGCGACCGGCCGTACCCGATGGGGTGGGCCGGTTGTTTTCGTCATGGCGCAATCTGCTCTCAGGCGCGCGTGGTTGTTTGTCGATTAGACGAGTGCAGAGCCTAGCTTTGCGCCTGTGCGGGACTGCGGTCCGGCCGCAGGCGGAACGGTTGTGAGGAGTATGGATGAGCGTCACACTTCGGGGGAATTCGTGTCAACGCGTACTGGTGGCGACCTTGCTCACGCTGTTGGTCATCGTGGGTTTGGCGCTGTTGCCGGGGATTCAGGCTCCGTCGCATGCGGCGGTCTACGACGCCGAAGAGCTCGGAGTCGTCCGGTTGATCAATCAGTACCGGGCGAGTCATGGGTTAGACCCCTTGTACGTATCCGACGCCCTTTCCAAGGCGAGCACGCGACACAACCTCGACATGGGCCGCTACAGCTTCGTTTCTCACTCCAGCGAGCGCTCTGACTTCTTCCCCTCCGGCTATCAGTTCTGGCAGCGGCTTGCCGCCATGGGCTACGGCAGTGGGATCATGGGTGAGAACATCGCCGCGGGACTCCCCCTGATGTCGGCCTCGTCGGTGTTCGCCGCTTGGAAGAGCTCGCCGGGACACAACAGCCAGATGCTCGGCGCCGATTACAAGGCCGTCGGGGTCTCCTGTGACTACGTCGCCGGCTCGGAGTTCGGCGTCTACTGGACGACGGATTTCGGCGGTGAGATCGATTCCACGGCTCGCCCGGTGGACAGAGCGGGGGTCCGCACGACTCTGACCGGTCAGGACCGCTATCAGACCGCCATCATGGTCTCCCAGAAGGGGTTCCCAAAGGGCGCCCCGGTCGTGGTGGTGGTGAAGGGTGATGACTTCCCCGACGCGCTGGCGGCCGCCCCGCTGGCTGCGGCCTTCGGCGGTCCGGTGCTATTGACTCCCTCAGGCGGCCTGACCACGGCCGTGAAGGCCGAACTCAAGCGTCTCGCCCCGCGCACCGTGTTCTTCATCGGTCTCAAGGATTCTGTGAAGAGCGGGATCACGAGCGCCGTTCCGAACGCGACCATCACGACCATCCGCGGGAACGACCGCTACGAGACTGCGACTCTGATCGCCGACCGGCTGCGCAGTAGGCTCGGAGGCATCGACAGGGTGGTGCTGGTTCCGGGCGACAGGTATCCGGATGCGCTCTCGGTCGCTCCGCTGGCCGCGGAGAAAGGCTGGGCGATACTTCTTACTCCGCAATCGGGATCGGTTCCCGCGGTGACGACACGCATGATCCAGAGCCTCGGCGCCACGTCGGCCTTGGTCGTGGGCACCTGGGCGAAGCCGCCAATCGCGGCCTCGCAGGTGACCTACAAGGTCGGGAACGACAGATATCACACGAGCGCCATGGTCGCCGCCTATGCCTCGAGCCAGGGGCTCTCGTTCGCGCACGTCGCTCTGGCCACTGGGGAGAACTACCCAGACGCCCTCGTCGTCGGGCCGTACCTAGCGAAAGACGGGGGCATCCTTCTGCTTACTCAGACGAACGCGATCCCGACTCCCGTCGCCGACCAGCTTGCGGCCCATCGAGCCGGCGTCACGGCCTTGGATCTCGTTGGACTTCCGGGGAGCGTGGCAACCCGGGCCAAGATGATCCTCCAATAGCACGGCTGCGCACGTTCTCGTCGGCACCGCCGAGCGATCTCAGTCGGCACGCACCCGAGTCGTAGCGAACCGCTGCTTTCGACTCGCTCACTCGGCTCCCTCCCAGTGATCCTCCGCCGGATCGGCGGGTTTCCCCCGGCGCTTCGATTTTCGTACCTCGAAAGCGAATTGCGCGTTAAAGAAATAGGAGAGGTTCCCGATAACAACTATAGAGACAACCACGACCGAGGCCTGCCGCATACTCCTGGAGGCCGAACAGTCAAGAGGCGTATGTCATGGAAGCGAAGAGTGGATTGCTAGAGATGATCGCAAGACGGGGTCGGCGAGGGTCGGTGATCGTGCCGTTCTTCGTGATGCTCGTGCTGTCGATCCTGCTCATGGTCCCGGCGATGGCGTGGGCGACCAGCACGTCCAGCACGGATGAGGTCGAATTCGTACGCCTGCTCAACCAGTATCGGGAAGCCAACGGGGCCGGCCCGCTCCTGATCTCCGATACGCTGTCGCTCGCCGCGTACAAGCACAATCGCGACATGGCGACCTACAAGTTCTTCTCGCATACCACCGCGAAGTCGAGCTACTTCCCCGTCGGCTCCCAACCGTGGGATCGGATGCGGGCGGTAGGCTATGACTACAACACCACCATGGCCGAGAACCTCGCGGGCGGATATCCGACCGCCGCCGAAGCATTCAAGGCGTGGAAGAACTCCGCCGGGCACAACCGCAACATGCTCGACCCGGTCTTCAAGGTCATCGGGGTGTCCCGCCACTTCGCCGCGGACACCGCCTACGGGTACTTCTGGACGACCGACTTCGGCGCCTTCATCGACCCCAGCGCGCACGGCACGAGCACGGGCCCGGCCCCCGCCTACACCACTATCACCGGCACGGATCGCTACGCGACCGCCATCCTGATCTCCCAGAAGGCCTACCCGAAGGGCGCTCCGGCGGTGTTCGTGGTGAAGGGAGACAACTTCCCCGACGCCCTCGCGGCTGCGCCTCTGGCCACGGCCTACGGCGGCCCGGTGATCCTCACTCCCTCCACCGGCCTCACCCAAGCGGTGAAGGACGAGCTCAGGCGCCTGAACCCTTACAAGGTCTTCTACATCGGCCTGCCGGCCAAGTTCGAAGCCGAACTGCAGGCTCTGCTCCCGAAAGCGACCATCAAGACCGTACGGGGGAAAGATCGCTACGAGACCGCGACCCTGCTCGCCGACGAGCTCGAGAACAAGCTCGGCCGCATCGACAAAGTGGTCATCGCCCCCGGGGACAAGTTCCCCGACGCCCTTTCGGTGGCTCCTCTGGCCGCCTCGAAGGGCTGGGCGATCATGTTGGCTCCGGCGTCCGGCCCGCTGCCCGAAGTCACGTCGGCGAAGATCAAGGAGCTCGGCATCGGATCTGCGCTGGTGGTAGGCAGCTACGTCAAGCCTCCGGCCACCGTGAAAGAAGTGCTCTACAAGGTGGGCAAGGACCGCTATCACACGAGCGCCCAGATCGCCGTATACGCAAAGTCCCAGGGCCTCTCATTCACTCACGTGGCCTTGGCGACAGGTGAGAACTACCCCGATGCCCTCGTGGTGGGGCCCTACCTGGTGCCATTGAAGGGCATCCTCTTGCTCACCCAGCCCACCGGCCTGCCCACGTACATCAACGACCAGCTCATGGCCAACCGTGACGGCATCGAGAAGTTGGACTTCGTCGGCCTGCCGGGCGGCGTCACCGGCCAGACGAAGATCCTTCTGCAGTAGACATTTTCGACCTCGGCCCTGCGGGCCGGTGGCAGCGCTCCACCCGCTCAGGGCCGTGCTTCTCAAGTGCGGCCCTGTTGCTGTTCCCGTCCACTTCGAGCGAGATCGCGCAGGCCGCGCGCGAGGATCGCGAGCCGTACGAGGATCGCCCGGCGACTCCGGGGAGGAGTAGGGCGCACGGCGGAGAAGGTGACTTGGTGAACAGAGTCCATCGCCTGACTCCGAGGTCGTTGACTCGGCGCGACGCTCGGTGTCGCGCGCGTCGACGTCGAGTCGGAGACGACGAGTCCCCGACTCCCCCGACTCCGGCAGTGTAGACTTTGGACGTTGCCCGGCGCGTCCGGCAGAGCAGCCAAGGAGTGTCCATGCGCACGTTCACCCCACGTATCCTCCTCATCCGTATCGGCGTCGCCCTCGTGTTGCTGGCGACACTGTTCGTCGCCTCGCTGGCCGCACCCTCCACCGCCGACGCCGCTTCGGTGTTCGAGTTCAAGGGGCGCGGCTACGGTCACGCCGTGGGCATGAGTCAGTGGGGAGCATGGGCCGCGGCGAAGGAAGGCAGGAGCTTCCGCGAGATCCTGGCGCACTACTACCCAGGCACCACGCTTGACACGTTGTCGCCCGCGAACCCGGAAGTAACCGTGAAGCTATCGAGCCAGCCGTGGCTCAGCGTCTACACGATCACCCAGTATTTCGCCGGAGTGGGCCTGTATCCGGTGGGCGGGCCGATGACCCTGGTGAAGTACAACTCCTCCGGAGAGCACCAGGAGACGATATCCATGGGCTCCTTCGTGTCTGCCGCCCAGGAGGGGTCGGGGGTCTACGTGACCACTCCCGCGGGAAAACAGGGCCCCTTCACCAAGGTCGAAGCTCGTCCGGCAGACGGTGGGCGGGTGACGGTGCAGTTTCGCACCAGCGCGACTTCGTCCCCTCTCGACGCTCGGGAGTACTGGGGCAAGATCCGCCTGCAGCCGTCTTCGATCTCCGGCAAGCTCAACACCTACAACATAGTCCCTCTTGAACTCTATCTGCGGAGCATAGGTGAGGTCGAGTACGACTGGGGCCAGCCGACCAGCGGCAACTACGCCCTGGAAGCCGTCAAGGCACAGGCCGTGGCCGCCCGCTCGTACGCCATGACTCACAAAGACCCCTTCCTCCAGGACAACCAGTACCACCAGGTGTACCTCGGGTACACGGGACGCTCGAAGATCGGGGTGGCGACGCCGTTCGAACTGCTCTACCCGGGCATCCCGGCGGCGGCTGAGCAGACCGCCGGCCTCGTGGCCCGGTACAACGGCAAGATCATCTCCACCTACTTCTCGTCGCACTCGGGAGGGTGGACCTCGGACACCTCCATCTGGGCCTCGAACCCCACCACCCACACCCCGCTTCCCTACCTGATCGCTAAGGCCGATCCGTGGAGCCTGAAAGCGCCGCTGCGTAACCCCCCTGGGCCTGGGTTCCCCTGGAGTTTCACCGTCTCGGCCTCGTCGCTCTCGAGCGCGGTCGCGGGCATGAAGGACATCAACGGGCTGCCCGTGAACGTTGGCACCGTGAGCGAGGTGGAGGTGTGGTCTCGGGACACGAACGATCCGACGAGTCACGCCCGCACCATCAAGCTCACCGGGAACAAGGGCACCGCGATCGTAGGCGCCGAGCGGTTCAGGAGCCTGTTCGGCTACGACAAGATGCGGTCCACTCTCATCCTCGACATCAACGGCTCCTCCGGCGTGGTGTCGGAGAGATGGATATCGCACCTCGTGGTCACTGCAGGTGCCCCCGGCTCCGCACCCATCGGCGACCAACCCCTTACTCCGGTGGTATTCCGAACCACCACGATCTCGGGTTCCCCCAGCAACGTCCGGAGCGGGCCCGGAACCAGCTATCCCGTGGTTGATACGCTCGCGGCGAACCTAGCTATCACCGCCTACGCATGGCAGCACGGTGAGTCGGTCACCACGAGCCGCGGCACCGACGAGAGGTGGTACCGGCTCGACAAGCCCATCTATCGCACCCTCACCGGCACCGACCGCTACGAGACCGCCATCCTGGTCTCCCGGCAGGCCTACCCCTCCGGCGCCCCCGCGGTCTGCGTGGTGAAAGGTGACAACTTCCCCGACGCCCTCGCCGCCGCGCCCTTGGCCTTTGCCTTCGGCGGTCCCGTCATCCTCACCCCCTCGGGTGGTCTCACCCCCGCCGTCAAGGCCGAACTCAAGCGACTCAAGCCCGGGAAGGTCTTCTTCATCGGCCTCCCCGAGACGGTGCGCCCTGGTCTGGTGGACGCCGTCGGTGGCGC
>JAHJSA010000042.1 GCA_018830645.1 Actinomycetota bacterium | reverse complement strand
GCGATGGACTGCGCGATGGACTGCGCGATGGACTGCGCGATGGACTGCGCGATGGACTGCGCGATGGACTGCGCGATGGACTGCGCGACCGTGACGAGGGGGACTTGGTGATTGACGAGAAGAGCGACGGCCTGCATCCACTCACGCAGGCACTGCGGGACCTCGACGAGGCGGCCGTGAACCGCCTCGTCGAGCACGAGATCGAGTCGCAGACGCCCGCATTGCAGGTGGTGGGCTACCTGAACAACGGCATGGTCGCCGTAGGCCGGCTGTTCGCCGAGGACGAGTACTTCATCAGCCAACTGATCTTTTCGGCTGAGATCTTCCGTGGGGTGATGGGCCGCCTCGAGCCGCTGCTCGAGGGCGCCGATCCCGGGGAGGACGGGGGGAAGGTCGTCATCGGCACGGTGAAGGGCGACATCCACGACATCGGCAAGAACATCGTGGTGACACTGCTGCGGGGCTCGGGTTTCGAGGTGGTGGACGTGGGCGTGGATGTGCCGGCCGAACGCTTCGTGGAGGCCGTTCGCGAGTCCGGGGCGAAGGTGGTGGGTCTGAGCGCCCTCCTCAACTTCACGTACCCGGAGATGAAGAACGTGGTGGACACGTTCGTCGCGGCCGGGCTGCGCGACCAGGTGAGCATCATCGTGGGCGGTTCGCCGGTGAACGAGCAGGTGCGGGAGTTCGCCGGCGCGGACCACTACGCCGAAGACGCGGTGACGGGCGTGGATATCTGCGCGAAGATCTACGGATAGGCGGCCCCGTGCTGCTGATCGGCGAACGTATCAACACCGCCCGCGACACGGTTCGCGCGGCCGTCGAGGCCCGCGACGCCGGGGCCGTGGAGGCGGAGGCGATCGCCCAGCGCGACGCCGGCGCCCACTACCTCGACGTGAACTGTGGCTCGGTGACGGCGGAGGAGGAGCCCGAACTGCTGGCGTGGCTCGTCCGCACGGCACAGGGCGCCTCGGGTCTCCCGCTGTGCGTCGACAGCCCCAATCCGGCAGCCCTGGCCGCCGGACTCGCCGCCCACGAGGGGAAGGCCCTCGTCAACTCCATCAGCGGTGAGGAGGCGCGTTACGCCACGGTCCTACCGCTGGTGAAGGAGCATGGTTCCTCGGTGGTGGCTCTGGGCATGGACGACCGCGGCATCCCCGCGGACGGGTTCCCGGCCTTCGACGTGGGCGCCGCGCTCGTTGAGCGTCTGCTCGCCGACGGTCTCGACGTGGGCGACGTCTACTTCGACCCGCTGGTGCGCTCCCTCGGCACCAACCCCGAGTCGATCGCCGCCACCTTGGACCTCATGGCCCGTCTCGGAGGGCGCTTCCCCGGGCTCCACTTCGTGACCGGGCTCAGCAACGTCTCATACGGGTTGCCGGAGAGGCGGCACATCAATCGCGCCTTCGCCGTCTTGAGCGTGGCGAACGGACTCGACGCCGTGATCCTCGATCCTCTCGACCGTGTGCTCACCGCTCTCCTCTTCGCGTCGGAGGCGCTGGCGGGCAGAGACCGGTTCAGCCTGCGCTATATCCAGGCGTACAAAGAGGGCCGACTGGGCGTGTAGTCACCGGGCTCCGGCCCGTCGAGGGTGCCGGGACTCCCGCCTTCGGCCCTATCCGAAGCGCTCTGGCAGGTACGTCGCGATCTGCGGGAACACCATGAGGAGTATCGACCCGATGATGATCGCGAAGAGGAACGGCCAGATGCCGCGGAAGATGGTGGGCGTGCGCACCCCGGCGGCCACCCCCTCCACCACGTACACGTTGATGCCTACGGGTGGCGTGATGACTCCCATCGCCACCACGAACACGATCATCACGCCGAACCAGATGGGATCGTACCCAAGGGTGTCGACGGCCAGCGGGTAAAAGATGGGTATGGTGAGCAGGATCATCGCCATGGCGTCGATGAACATGCCCAGGATCAGGTGGATGAGCAGGATCAGCCCCATGATCATCCAGGCCGGAACGGGCATCGACGTCAGGAACTGCGCGAGCTCGTAGGGGATCCTGCTGATGGCGATCAGCCGTCCGTAGATAGTGGCGCCGGCCAGTAGGAACAGGATCATGGCGGAAGTGCGTGTGGTGTCGGCGAGGGCTTTGCGGATCTGCGTGTAGCCCAGCCGCCGCTCGACCACGCCCACCACGAAGACTCCGGCAGCGCCGATGGCTCCGGCCTCGGTGGGAGTGAACCAACCTGCGAACAGGCCTCCCAGAGACAGGCTGAAGATGAGGAGCGTCTCGATCAGGCCGCCCCTGAGGCTGTGGACGATCTCGCGTAGGCTCGGACGCCCCTCCTGCCGGGGAGCGAGTTCGGGATTGAGTAGAACGGTGATCAGGATGGCAAGCATGAAGAGGACGGTGAGCATGACGCCGGGGAATATCCCGGCCAGGAACAGGGAGCCGATCGACTGCTCAGTGGACAAGCCATAGAGCACGAAGATGACCGACGGTGGTATCAGGATCGCCAGTGTCCCACCAGCGGCCACGCTCGCCGTGGAGAGGGAGTCGGCGTAGCGTAACTTGCGCATCTCCGGCAGCGCGATACAGCCCATTGTGGCGCAGGTGGCCGTGCTGGAGCCGCACACCGCTCCGAACAGGGCGCAGGCGACCTCGTTGGCCATGGCCACCCCGCCGGGCAGGTAGCCCATGGTCTTGTGGGCGAACTGGTACAACTGGGAGCCGATGCCGGCGTGGAAGGCGAAGTAGCCCATGAGCACGAACATCACCAGCATGCTCATGGTGTATGAGTTGAAGGTGTTGAACAGGTCCTTGGCCACCACGAGGTAGGCGGCCTCCGGCGACACCACCAACGCGAACCCCACGAACCCGACTATGGCCATTGCCGCTGCGATGGGCACCCGGAGGCCCATGAGCACGAGCAGCACGATGACCGACAGCGCACCGATCGTGCCGGCGCTCATGGGGTCTTCTGGTCCTGTATGTCGGCGGGGGGCACTGGGCAGGAGTCGATGGCGGCGGCCGCATAGAAGTCCATGGCCCCCGGCTTCTCCGTATCGGCCAAGGATCGCACTACGTTGGCCAACTCCACGATCGCGTAGACGACGATGCCCCCAGCGACGATGAACATGATCGGGTAGAAGGGGATCTTGGTGGTGGGAGCGACCTCACCGCTTCTCCAGGTCACGAAGCCGTAGTCCGCCACACGCCACCCGGCCAGCAAGAGGAAGGCCGACGTCAGAATGTGCACTGCGGTCTGATTCACCTTCGCCAGTCGATCCGGGAATCTGTCGACCACGAGGGTGATGACGGTGTGCCCACCCTTGATGGCACAGTGGGCGAGCGCAAGGCCCACAGCCAGGGAGGTGAGGAGGCCCGTCCACTCGTAGGTGCCGCCGATGGGGTGGTCGAACGGGCGTAGGACCACGTTCCCCGTGACGAGGAGCATCGTCCCCAGCACGACCCAGCCCGCGACCCAGTCGAGGGAGTTCGTCAGCTTCTCCAGCAAAAGCCACATGGTTCCCCCTGCCGACTCTCAGCGTAGGTGTGAAGGAGGGAAAGGCCCCGGTGGATCTCCGGGGCCTTTCCAGAGGACGTCCTGTTACTGCGCCGGATACATGGCGTTGTACTTATCCGACAGGTCGCGGACCATCTGGATGATCGCCGCGCCGTCGAGCCCCTTGTCGTCGAGCACCTTCTGGTAGTCGGTGAAGATGGGCGCCATCTTGTCCTTCCAGCGCGTCTGCTCCGCCTCGTCCAACTCGATGATCTCGATCGTCTTGGCCGCCATCGCGGCGTCGAGGGCTTCCTGGTTCAGCCGGTCGAACAGTCCGAGCACCACTTCGTCGTAGTACTTCTTGCTCACGGTGGCGACCGCCTCCTGATACGGGGCGGGCAACGCATCCCACGAGTCCTTGTTCATCGTCACGAAGAAGTAGTTCACGTACAGGAACGGAGTATCGGTGATGTAGTCGGTCACGTCGGCCAGTTTGAAGCCGGTCATGGCTTCGTACGGACCCACGACACCCTTGATGACGCCGCGCGACTGCGCTTCGTACACCTCAGGCATAGGCAGCACCACCGGGGTCGCTCCCAGGAGCTTCAGGCCGTCGCCCCGAGGGCCGGCCGTGGCGCCGAGTTCGACACCGTTCAGGTCTTCCAGTTTGCGGATCGGGACCTTCATGAGCAACTCGCCGGGACCGGTGGCGAAGCTCATGAGCAACTTGGCGTCGTCGATCTCGGCAGGTGCGAGTGTCTCCAGACCTTCGGTGAGAGCGGCGCCTGACGACTTGGCGGTAGCCCAGCTGATGCCCGGCAGGAGGAAGGCCTCCACCACCGGGAAACGGCCGGCATTGTACGCGTATACAGAGACGCCCATGTCGGCCACGCCGTCTACGACGCCTTGGTAGACCTCAGGACCCTTGAGCAGCGTCTGGCCGGGGAAGCTCGTGATCACGACCTTCCCGTTGGTGGCGTCGCTGATCTCCTGGGCCATGGGTTGCACCACGTCCACCTCGAACGCGTGCGTCGCGGGCCACAGGTGGGCGAGCGAGAGTTCGTAGACCGTGTCGTCCATCTCGGCGACGGTCGTGGTGGTCTCCCCCGCCGTCGTCGTAGTCTCCGCGGGCGCCGTCGTGGTCGTGGTGTCGCCGCAGCCGACCACGAGTGCCATGGCAAGGAGCGCCACGAGCGCCACAAGTCCGATCACCGAATTGCGAGATGTCATCATCATTCTTTCCCCCTTTGCGGTAGGCTCGGGACCACACGTCCCATTCAGCCCATGAACCGTGCCTAAGACCGGTCGATCACCCCATTGGCCACCCCCGCAACCGCGGTAGTAGATCAGTCTTCCTTGGTGGCCTTCGCGGCACGCGTGATCGTCTGCTTCTCCGTCGATGCGGTCGCCAATTCCACCACTCCGCCGGCGCTGTACCGGTTGACCTTCACGCCACCAGGCATGCGGGGCAACTCGGGCATCACGAGGAGCTCGTCGGGGAGTTTGAACGCGGCGAGCCGTCCTTGCAGATGTTCGCGTATCTTCTGCAGCGTGACGTCCCCCGCATCCTCGGCAGCGACTACACACGCGCAGACCGATTCCCCCAACACGGGATTCGGTGTCCCCACGACGCACACCTCGGCTATACCCGGATATTCCATCAGCAAAGATTCGATCTCCGACGGGATGACCTTGAACCCGCCCCGGTTGACGCAGTCCTTGAGGCGTCCGAGTATGCTGAAGCAGCCTTCTTCGTCACGGCTGGCGAGGTCTCCCGTGTGTAGCCAGCCGTCGCGGATCTGGTTCTGCGTCTCCTCTGGATTGCGCCAATAGCCTTCCGTCACGTGCCAGCCACTCAGCACCAGCTCCCCGGGCTCCCCGTGTGGCATCTCTTCTCCGGTCGTGGGGCTCACGATCTTTGCTTCCGTCCCATGGATCGCGTAGCCGATGGCGCGTTCGCGCACCTCGAGCGACGTGCCGTACGGGAGGATGATGGAAAGCCCGGGTCCCACCTCCGACGAGCCGAGGAAGGAGCTGATGTAGATGCCCATCTCTTGCTCGACGCGCGTGATCAGTCCGGCGGGAGCGAGTTGGCCCGCGGTCATTCCCGCCCGCAGGCTGGAGATATCGTAGTTACCACGGGTGGAGCAGCCCAGCTCCATGATGTAGTGCGCTGGAGCCGCATACTGGATGGTCACCTTCTCTTGCTCGGTCAGAGCGAGTGCGGCCTCGGGAGAGAAGCGGTCGAGCAGCACGAGCGTGGCACCCAGTATGAACGGCTGCACCAGGAGCGCTCCGCAGCCGTAGGAGTGGCTCATGGGGAGGAACCCGATGAACACGTCGTCCTCGGTGGCGTCCACGCCGAGCGAATACGCGAACCCGGCGCGCACCACCTGCGACTGCCGTATCATCGCGCCTTTGGGCTGGGCGGTCGTGCCCGAGGTGTAAATGAGCATGGAGAGGTCGTCAGGGGAGACAGCTTGCCCCGAGGTTTCGCCGCGAACAGCTCCGCCGCCGCCCGGACTCTCCGGCGCCGCGCCGCTCTCGATCACGTTCGACAGCGTCGTCACGCGCGCGTCCGCGGAGGCAAAGCCGTCTCCCGGTTTGGCGACGACGATGTGCTTCAGGTCCGGCAGCCCGTCGAGGCCGACGGCCGCGGAAAGCCCGTCGAAGCCGCCCCACTCCTGGAAGAGGAAGAGGCTCTGGGCTCCCGAGTTCTCCAGGATGAAGCGCAGTTCCGACTCGCGATAGTTAGGGTTGACCCACGCGATGGCCGTTCCAAGCTTCTGGAGAGCGTAGAACACCAGGACCTGCTCGATGGAGTTCGGCAGGTAGACCGCCGCGATGCTGGCTTTCCCAAAGCCGAGGGAGGCCAAGGCGCCCGCGAGCTTCTCGCTCTCCGCGCGGACCTCGGCGTAGGTGAGCCGGCGGTCTCCATCGACGACGGCAACCTTATCCGGCACCCGCTGAGCGCTCTCCTCAAGCACGCGCCAGACGGTGTACGCGCTGAGACGTTCGAACGTCTCGCCTGCCGTGTTTCCCACGAGGTCCCCCCGGGTGAGTGTGGATGAGGGATCGGCCCGTGAGACCGACGTGCTACCTGCCCCTCAGTAGGGGAACCATAGCAGCCGCCCGGAAGTGCGTCAAGAAGTTATATACCTATATAGAGAAGTTAGCCCCGCCCGGTGCTCGGCTCGACATCGGGCTCGTCGCCCGCCTAGTTCCCCTGGCTGCCGGGCGGCCATACACGGACAGATGAAAATGGGCTATCTTCCCCTCAGAGAAGCAGCAACAGAATCGTCGCGAGGGCGATTCCCCCGAAGAAACACGCGATAGCTGTCGCCGTGGACGTGCGTGGACTCTGTCGTTCTTGTATGGTGCGCGGACTCATGACCCCCCCTTGCATTCGGCCGTTGCCCTCTCGGGCTTCGCGCTCTCGAGCCCCCTCGATCGAGCGATGTCACCATTGATTATATGTTCACAAGCCTCGAAAGCAAGTGGCAGATGCGATGGTCGATGGGAACGGCCCTATCTGAGCGGCTTCTCCGGCCGGTGTCGCAAGGACACCGATGCCGACCAGGCACGAGACAACGTAGGGTCTCCGGGCGCGACGTGTTATCCCACTCATACTGCGAGCCTAAGCTCACGGACGGCCGTCCGCAAGGCTCCGTATCCGGCCGGCGCTACTCCGGAACTACTCCGCCGCCCCCTCTTCCCGCTGCTCCTTCATCGCCCGCCACACCTTCTCGAAGCCCAGCGGAAGACTGTTGATGCTCACGCCCATCGCATCGAAGATCGCGTTCCGGAAGCAGCCCATCGTGGGCAAGGTGGCGCCTTCCCCCACTTCCTTCACGCCCCATGGCCCCGCGGGCTCGTAGGAGTCGACGAGCGCTGAGTGCACCACCGGCATGTCCATGGCCGTGGGGATGCGGTACTCGGAGAGGTTGGGGTTCGCGATGCGGCCCTTGTCGTCGAACTTGACCTCTTCCCAGATCGACTCGCCGAGGCCCATGAAGAGGGCTCCGTGCACCTGGGCTTCGAGCAGGGCGGGGTTGATCACTGTGCCGCAGTCGTGCACGTCCCACACATCGAGCACGTTGACCTCGCCGGTCTCCTCATCGATCTCGACCTCGGAGACCTGGGCGGCGAAGCTGTACGCGGGCGAGGTGCCCACCGCCGCCCCCTTGAACTTCCCACCCAACTTGGGCGGGGTGTACGAACCCTTGCCCACCAGCGGCCCACGGTTGACGAAGAAGTGGCGGGCCACTTCTTCGAACGTGAGGGTGACACTCTCGTTGCCGGGGGAGAAGACCTTACCGCTCCGGATGTCCAGATCGACGGTAGGGAAGTCGAGCATCTCCGCCGCCGTCTCGAGCATCTGCGTCTTGACTTCCTCGCCGGCCTGCTTCACCGCGGCTCCCGACATGAGCGTCTGCCTGCTGGCGTAGGCGCCGAAATCGTGCGGTGTGGTCTCGGTGTCGGCGGCCACGATCTTCATCTGCTCGTAGGTGTAGCCCATCGCCTCGGCGGCCATCTGGCAGAGCACCGTGTCGGAGCCCTGGCCGATGTCCGTGGCTCCCGTGTACAGGGTGGCCGAGGTGCCGTCTTCTCCCACCTTGATCATGGCGGCGGCGTGGGGTAGGTCGGTGCGGTAGATGGGGTAGCCGGCGCCGGAGACGAAGCTCCCTGTGGCCACGCCGATGCCGCGCCCTTTGGGCAACTTGCCCTTCTTCTCGTCCCAGCCCGACATCTCGCGGGCCTTCTCGAGGCAGGCTTTCATCTCGCACGAGTTCACGAGGAACTCGTTGGGTGTCGTCGTGTTCGGACGGCGGGCGTTCAGGATGCGGATGTCCATGGGGTCGATGCCCAGGTCCTTGGCGATGTTGTCCAGGTGGGCCTCGAAGGCGTAGCGGGGTTGCGGGGCGCCGTGGCCTCGCTGGGCTCCGCACGCGGGCAGGTTGGTGTACACCCGCAGCATGTCGAAGCGGAAGTTGTCGAACTCGTAGGTGAGGGTGAGCATGGCGCCCGCGTAGTAAGCGGTGGCGATGCCCAGGCTCGTGTACGCGCCGCCGTCCATGACGAAGTCGGCGTGCACGCCGAGGATCTTGCCGTCCTTGTCGACCCCCGAGGTGATGGTCATGTACTGGCGGTGCCGACCACGGTTGTGGGCGAACATCTCGGCGCGGTCGTAGAACATCTTGACGGGGCGCCCGGTGATCTTGGCCAGGATCGCGCCGCCGAACTCGAGGCCGGTGGGCTCGAGTTTGCCTCCGAAGCCGCCGCCCACGTAGGTCTTGAGCACGCGCACATCGCCCATCGGCAGCCCGAACTCGCGGGCGATGTAGTACTGGAAGTAGTGCGGCGATTGGGTGCTCGAGTACACGGTGAGCTTCTCGCCGTCCCACATGGAGGTGGCGGTGTGGGGCTCGATGGGCGTCTGGTAGGTGCGGTTGCCCACGAAAGTGTCGGTGCGCACGTAGTGCGCCTCTTTGAAGGCCGCCTCCACGTCGCCGAAGTCCTGGTGGATCTCGGCGTTGATGTTCCGAACGAACTCCGGGTGTATCTGGGGCTGGTCTTCTTCGGTAGCGCGTAGCGGATCGAGTACCGCCGGCAGTTCCTCGTACTCCACCTTGATGGCGGCGAGGGCCTTGTAGCAGGTCTGCTCGTCGATGCAGGCGACCGCGGCCACCTTGTCGCCCACGAACTTCACCGTGTCGATGCAGAAGATGTTCTCGTCCCAGCGCGCCGGGCTGATGCCGTACTTGAGCGTGGGCGCGTCCTTGTGGGTGATCACCGCTCGTACGCCGGGGATCTTCTCCGCCTCCGAGGTGTCGATCGAGATGATGCGGGCGTGCGCGAAGGGGCTGGTGAGGATCTTGCCGTAGAGCATGTTGGGGAACTTGAGGTCGGCGGTGTAGCGGGCCGCCCCGGTGACCTTCTCGCGTCCGTCGATCTTGGGGACGCTCTTGCCGATGACCGCGTAGTCCTGCTTCACCGTGTCGCTCATCGGGCCTCTCCACCTTGCTCAACTACAGCCTCCACCTCAGCCGCCGCGGCGATCGCTCTTACGATGTTCACGTAGCCCGTGCAGCGGCACAGGTTCCCGGCGATGGCCGCGCGGATCTCCGGCTCGGTGGGATGCGGGTTGCCGGCCAGCAGGGCCTTGGCCGAGAGGATCATGCCGGGCGTGCAGTAGCCGCACTGCACGGCGGCCTTGTCCACGAAAGCGGCCTGCAGCCGGTCGAGCTCTCCATGTGCCGCGACGCCTTCGATGGTGACGATCTCGCTGCCGTCGGCCTCCAGCGCGAGCACGAGGCAGGCGTCCACGGGAGTGCCGTCGAGGAGCACGGTGCACGACCCGCAGTCACCGAGTTCGCAGCCCTTCTTCGTGCCTGTGAGGTCGAGTTCGTCGCGGAGCACGTTCACGAGCAAGGCGTTGCCCTTCACCACGACGGTGCGGGGGTCGCCGTTCACCGTCAGGTCTATCACGTACCGCTTGGGCTTCGGGCCGGCGGTGGTCTTGCGTGTGTCGTCTATCGTCTCCATCAGACGTGACCCTCCGTGATGGCTCGCTTGAGGGCGCGCTTCGTGAGCACCCGCACCAGGTCGAGGCGGTACTCGGCGGTGCCGCGGATATCGGTTATGGGGAGCGCGCAGCAGGATGCGGCTTCGCCGGCCTCGGCCAGGAGTTCGTCGCTCCAGGTCTTGCCGCGCAGCACGTCTTCGGCGTCGTGGGCTCGGACCGGCACCGGGAACACGGCTCCAAGGCATATGCGCGAGTCGACGATAGTGTCGCCGTCCATCGTGACGGCCGCGGCGACGCCGGTCACCGAGAGGGCGCCCGAACGGCGCAGCCCGAACTTCAGGTACGTGCTCCCTGTGGTCGGCTGGTCGGGCAGCACTATCTCGGTGAGGATCTCGTCAACGGGGTCGATCACGCAGCAGCTTGGGCCCGTGAAGAAGGTGTGAAGCGGTACGGTGCGGCTCGTGTTCGAGCCCACCAGGGTGATCCACGCATCGAGAGCGATCAAGATCGGCGGAAGGTCGGCCGAGGGGATGGCGTTCACGAGGTTGCCGCCCACCGTGCCCCGGTTGCGGATCTGGTTGTTGGCCATCTTGTGAGCCGCTTCCGAGACCGAGAGGAAGTGCTCGTGGAGAACGGGCGAGTTCACGAGGTCGTTGTGGGTAGCCCGGGCGCCGATCACGACGCCTCTGCCCGGAACGTGAGTGATCGTCTTCAACTCGTCGAGCGCCTTGAGGGAGATCACCGCCCGAGGCGTGACCAAGCCGTGCTTCATCTTGATCAGCAGGTCTGTGCCGCCCGCGAGGATCTTCGCGCTCGGGCCGAGGTCGCGCAGGAGATCGCAGGCCTCAGCCAGAGTCTCAGGCGCGTGGTAGTCGAAATCAGGCAGGAACACCGATCACCCCCGAACCCGCGCGAGGCGCCGGGGAGGCGCCGCGGGCTGTTTGTTAACTGGCCGACCAACCAACATTGAGACTATAGCATCACCCGGTGGGCCGGAACAACCCGGATGGCCGCACTTCGGGACGGCGCGATGCTGCGCTCTCGCGGAAGAGCCACGACGTGCGGGCGGTGCGGAACGCGCGCCTTGCCTCGAGGTTCTACGCGCTCCGGCTCGTCAGAGGGATGGTACTGTGACGCCATGGCAACTGCAGACACGGCACACGGGCGCATCACCGATCTGTGGCGGCTGGGGCCGTCTGAGGTAGTGGCCCTGGTGGGGGCCGGAGGCAAGACGTCTTTGATGGACGCCTTGGCTCGAGACTACGAAGCCGGGGGCCGCAGTGTGCTACTCACCACCACCACCCGCATCCTGCCACCCGCGCCGGGTGGACGGCCACTGATCCTGGCCGATTCCCTGCCGCGCCTGCTCTCCGCGGTGCGAGCGGAGTCGGGCGCCGCCGGACCGGCTGACTCGATGGGGCGGAGCCCCGTGGTCGGCGCGGGTCTCGATGATCAGGGCAAGGTCGTGGGCGTCGATCCGGAGTGGGTGCGGGTCCTTCGCGACGTGCCCGGCGTCGAGGCGGTGTTGGTGGAGGCGGACGGGGCCGCCGGCCGGTCTCTGAAGGCGCCGGCGGAGTGGGAGCCGGTGGTCCCGCCGTGTGCTTCGCTGGTGGTCTTCGTGGCCGGGCTCGACGCGCAAGGCGCTTCCCTCGACGAGGTCCACGCCCATCGGCCCGCGGTGCTGGCCGCCCTCCTCGGGCTCGCCGAAGGCGACCGCATCCCTCCTCCCGCCCTACTTCGCACGGCCGTTCGGGGCTACCGTCCGCACGTTCCCGCCGGCGCCAGGCTCCTCGTGTACCTGAACAAGGCCGACCGGTGGCCTCCGGACGCTGAGTTGGAAGCCGCCGCGGCCGGGGGCGGCGACGAGGTCTGGGCGGGGCAGCTGTCTCCTCACGTGGAGATGCGGTGTCTACGGGCTACTGATGAGGCGCCGACGGCGGTGATCCTCGCCGCCGGTCTCGGCTCGAGGATGGGCGGCGGCCGCGATGACGCACCCAAGGTGCTTGCCCGACTCGGCCGAGGGACGGTCGTGGGGCGTGTGGTACGGGCCGCTGTGGATTCGCGGGCGTTCGGAGACATCGTAGTGGTGGCCGGACGAGAGGTCGACGCCCTCACCCGCGCGCTGAGGCAGGAGGTCCCCGATGGAGGGTACGAGGTGGTGCGGAACCCCCGCCCCGAGGAAGGCATGGCGTCGTCGCTACGGCTCGGCGTCCTCGCCATGCGAGAACCCCGAGACCTCGTCGTGGCGCTCGGCGACCAGCCCCTGGTCACGCCGGCGACGTTCCGGCGCGTCCTCGACGCCTGGGCTATGGCCCGCGAGCGGGGTGCCGCGGCGGCCGGGCTGGAGACGGGGGTCCCGGTCGTGGGGATCGACGGCGCGACCGCCGAGGATCGCGGCTTGGTGGGGCCGCCTGTGGTGATACACCGCTCCCTTCTTCCGATGGTGCTCGAACTCGCCGGTGATTCCGGGGCACGGGACATACTGCGGCGGTATGCCGGTCGCGTGGAGTCGGTGCCGGCGTTGGGCGGGGAAGCCCTCGACGTGGATACCCCCGAGCATCTTGAGGACATCCGCGCGTTTCTCGCCGAAGACGGTCCCGCCTCAGGCTGAACTCTGGTAGCCTCCCAAGGGGCTATTCGTTGTTCCATTGCGGAGGGACGAGGTGTGGCCCGTCGCGAGAGCGGGTGCCTGCGGGTCGCCGCCGACGTATGCGGAGCAATGATCGAGCCAGGAGAGCGCGGTGCACCCCACCGAAGAGACCACCGGTGTGTTCCGGTTGCCGGTATTCACGCCGTTCGACACCGAACCCACGAACGCCTACGTGCTCCTCGGAGAGAGGGTGGGCCTGTTCGACACGGGCCTTAAGCACCCGCAGGCGCGTGACGACCTTCGTCGCGGCCTCGCCGAGCTCGGCCTGGAGCCTCGCGACGTAGACGTGGTCTTCATCAGCCACGCGCACGTCGACCACCACGGACTGGCGCATGAGTTCTCCGAGGCGGCCGTGATGGCGGGACCGGAAGACGTTCACAAGTTGCAGGATTTCCCGGGCCACGTGGGGGCGTTCGCTCGCGCCGTGCAGAGACTGCTGCCTCGCTGGGGCGTCCCGGCCTCCCTTCTGGGAGCCCTGGAAACGTGGTCGGTCTCCATGGCGGCCATGGGAGACTCCGTCTCCAGAGCGGCGGGGTTGCCTGCCGGCGAGGTCGTGAGCGGGTTCGGCGATCCGTGGACAGTGCTCGCCCTGCCGGGGCACACCGAGGGCGGCCTGGGGCTCTACCGCGAGACCGACGGGGTGCTGCTGGTGGGCGATCATCTTCTCGAGCGCATCACCCCGAACCCAGGTCTGTATCTGTTCCTCGACCCGGTGGGGAGCGGGCTGGGCGACTACATGGCGTCGCTCGACGCCCTCCGCACGATGGGCATCTCGCTGGTGCTGCCCGGCCACGGTCGACCCTTCCGGAGGGTGGCGGGCCGCATCGACGAGATCGTGGAGCAGTACGATCTCAGGGTGCTCGACGTACAGAGGGCGTTCGAAGGAGGGAGCACCGTCTTCCGCGCGGTCTCGCGGCTGTTCCCCGGAGTGGACACGATCAACGGCTTCCTCGCCATGGGTGAGGTGTTCGGTCACGCGGAGCGACTGGTTGCCGCTGGAGCCCTCCGCCGCGACCGCGAGGGGGAGGTCGACGTGTACGGGACCGCCCCCGGCGAGCGGCGGGCTGCCGGCGGCGAGCGTCGGGACGCCCCCGACCCTGGGGCGGCGGGCGCGGAGTCCGAAGGAGCCGGGGGCGGCCGGCGGGAGGAGCCGAGGTGAGGAAAACCCCGATCGCAGAGCTTGAACCCCGGATCGCGCGGGTGCAGGCCGCGCTCCGCAGGGAGGGCATGGACGGCGCGGTCTTCGTGCAGGGGGCAGACCTCTACTACCTGGCGGGCACCTCTCAGCAGTGCCACCTACTCGTGCCTGCCGAGGGCGACCCCCTCCTGACCGTGCGCCGCGATCGCGACAGGGCTCGAGAGGAATCGGCCCTCGCCCGGGTGGAAGACCTCACCAGCCTCCGAGACCTCCCCGCCGCCCTCGGTCGGGCCGGTATCGATCCGGCCGGAGTGGTGGGCTTCGAGCTCGACGTGCTCCCCGTCACCACCTTCCGCCGGTACGAGGAGGTGCTCCCCGGCGCCCGGCTCATGGATTGCTCGCCGCTGATCAGGGCGGTGCGCGCGGTGAAGTCGGAGTACGAAGTGGCGATCATGCGCGAGGCCGCGGTCATGGCCGATCTCGTCGTGCGGGCAGCCGCGACCTTCCTTCGTGCGGGTATGACCGAACTCGAGCTCTCGGCCCGATTGGAGGCCGTGGCCCGTGAGGCCGGGCACCAAGGCATCGTGCGCTTCCGAGCCTTCGGTCAGGAACTCCCCATGATCCACGTGTTCGCCGGGCCCGAGGCGGCGGTACGCTCGGCCATGGACACGCCTCTGGGCGGTCGCGGCCTCAGCGTCGCGGTTCCTCAGGGAGCAGGGCGTCGCCCCATAGGCCGGGGCGAGCCCGTTGTGATCGACATGGCGGGCGCGGTGGATGGGTACCTCGTAGACCAGACCCGGGTGCTGAGCGTGGGACCCCTCGCGCCGGACCTCCGCGAGGCCTACGGCGCCTGCCTCGACATCCAGGATCTCCTGCGCCGTGAGGCATGCCCCGGTCGAACCGGCGAGGAGCTGTTCTTGATGGCGGTGGAGCGGGCGGAGACACTCGGCATTGGCGATCGCTTCATGGGTGCGTCGGGCGGCCAGGTCGCTTTCGTCGGCCACGGGGTGGGATTGGAGGCCGACGAACTCCCCGTGATCGGTCGTGGGGGGCGGGATCGCCTCGTGGAGGGGAACACCGTCGCCATCGAGCCGAAGATCGTGTTCCCGGGGCGGGGGGTCGTGGGTGTGGAGAACACCTGGGTGGTGGAGTCCGACGGGCTGCGGGCCCTCACCTTTTCCGACGAGACCCTCGTGGAGGTCGCGTAGCGTCTCGCGGGGAGCTGGGGGAAAAGGATCCGGCCTTTCCCGGGGGGCGAGAAAGGCCGGCATTGGGGGGCTCTTCAATGACCGCGGATGACTTCTCCGGCAGCCGTATCCGCATTGTAGCTTACTGATGGGTGGGTGTAAAGGGGTGATGGACGGTACAGAGTCAGGCATGAACGGTACAGGCCGTTCGGCCCACCAGGTTCAGGGCGCCGCACCCTAGAAGTGTGCGAGTACCTTGGGGTCCATCGCGGGGTACAGGCCCTCGTTCCCCGGGTTGTACACGCCGACCACAGAGAGCACGTGGCCTCCGTTCTCATCGGTGTCGCTCAGGTCGCGCGAGACGCCGATATCGTTCCCTCGGATAATCCGCACGGTCGGGCGGTCGATGGGGTCCTCCGGACGCGCCGGTTGTATCGAAACGGCGACGTCTCCGCTGCTCAGGCCGACCACGGTGCCAGGCGGATACAGTCCGATCATGCGTACGAAGACGCCCACGAGGTCCGGATCGAACTGGGTGCCCGCATGTTCGATGACGTGGCGCACGGCCTGGTGCGGCGTGAAGCTGTGCTCGCGGTACACCCGTGGGGTGGAGATGGCATCGTAGCGATCGGTGAGGGTGATGATGCGACCGAACAGGGTGAGCCCCCTCTTCTGGGTGAGGAGCGGGTAGCCCGACATGTCGAAATTGACGTGATGCTCGAACCCGCCGATGATCGCGCGTAAGGTCGATTGGCTGAGGTGTCCCTGGTTCAGCAGTATGTGCACCGAGTGGATGGGGTGTTGGTTGATCTCTTCGCGCTCGTGATCGTCGAGTATGCCGGGCTTGTTGAGGATGTCCTTTGAAACGGCGATCTTCCCCAGGTCGTGTAGGAACGCGGCGAGGCAGAGCTCGCCCAGCTGGGACTTCTGCAGACCCAGGCGCTGCCCCAGGGCGACGGAGAGCACGGCGACGTTCGTCGAGTGGGCGAAGAGGTGGTCGTCGAACCGCTTGATCGTTGTGAGGGCCAAGAGGGCGTACTCGTCGCGCAGCATCTGATCGACCACCGACTGTGTCACACGCCTCACCCGCCGGGTGCGGATCTGGCGGTTGCCTATGATCGCCGAGTGCAGTTCCCCCAAGACATCGAGGCACGAACCATAGGTGCGTATCGGAAGGGCTTCTGGGTCGTCGGTGTAGCCTTCTTCGATCGGGGCACCGAGTTCGACGCTCTTGACGTTGTCGTGGGCCAGGCGCTTCTCAAGGGCAACCAGGTCGCCGCCGCGGCGCCCACGGGCCACACAGTAGACGAAGCTGGTCAGCTCTTCCCGGCTGAGTCCCGGGAGCATTGTGACCGATCCGACGCTCCACGCATCGAGTGTCTTGATGAACGAGGTGAGGTTGAGGAAGTCCGACGCCCCCATGCGCACGCACTCACCGTCGACGAAGACGTGCCGGTTGCGGGTGGACACCGTGGTCGCGCCCAATGTCTCCGTGCGCTCTCTGAGCGCGCCGTAGAGCCCGTCGATCATCTCCACCGCCACCGTGTTGTTGCGTTCGTGGAACTCGGCGGTGCGCAGCGTTGCTGAGAGCATGTGTACGAGGCGGCGATCGAAGGCATCCGTTGCCGCGTCTCTGAGGATGGGCCGGCTCATCTGTTAGCCGCCCGGCGTTCGGCTTCGAGCAGGCTCCGTTTGGCCTGCCTACGCAGCTCCTCGTCTCCCGAGCGGGAGGCGCGCAGGAGGATCTCCATGGCCGCCGGGGTAGCTATCTTGCCCATCGCCTTAAGAGCACCGAGGCGCACCGCCATGGGCTTGCTGCGCAGGAAGGTCTTGCTTCCCCAGAGATCGTCGAGGAACGGCAGGGCGCGATCGTCGGCCACCTCACCGAGCGCCTCGAAGAAGACCTCGACCTCCGTGTCGTCACGACTGGGGAAGTCCTTGGAAGTGATCTGGGTGAGGATCGCGGCCGCTCCGCTGGGCTGCCCCTGGCGGGCGAGCGCGCGGGCGGCCAGGATGCGCACCGACGGCGCTGGGTCCGACAGACACGAGGTGACCAGGTAGTTGGCTCGAGGTCCCCCCAGGCCTGATAGGGAGCGCACTGCCTCGCGGCGCACCCTCTCGTCGGGATGGTCGAGGGTCTTCTCCAAGTGCGCTCCCCCGTCCGGATCGCCCAGTGCCCCCAGCATGAACACCATGTTGCGCACGACGAACCACCGGGGATCGTTCAGCTTGGAGGTGACCAGCTGAAGCGGGACTCCCTCCCCCATGGTGCACACGTTGAGGATGCACTTCCGAGACGTCTTCCCGCTCGCTTCGGTGAGTAGTTCCATGAGCGAAGGGTAGGCATCGTGGCGCAGCAGGTAGAGGAGTTCCTCGAGATCCGGCCTGCGCTCCGCGAGTTTGCCGTCGAGTTCGAAGACCGCCTTGCGCAGCGCATCGGGTGTTGTCAGCCCGGCGAGGATCTCGGTGATCTCGGCCGCCCGCCCGGACGTCGCCTCCTGGACACCCTGCAACCTCCGGACGGCGAGTGCCAGTGAGGCGAACTCCCCCCAGTCGAGGTAGGAGTTGAGTACGTCCGAGATGGCCTTGGAGGCCGAAGTGACTTCCTCGTTGGTGGTTCCCGCAACCAGTACTTCTGTCAACACTTCGAGGAACTCAAACAGGACATCGGGTTCATGCTCGAGCTGTTCCGCGATCGTGCCAACCGAGACGTCTTCAAGGAGCGACCGCGCAAGCGCCTCCATCTGACTCCCTTCGCTCGACCCCGTCGGCTCGGGCTCCCCGAGTTCCATTCGTTCGGGGTGGGACGCTCGGTCTACCAAGCCGGGCCGGAACCGCTCGAGTACCTGCCCCTTGCCCTCCCATTCTTCGCCCTCGAGGAGGCGGTCGGTGACGCTGTAGTCCACGTGGGCGAAGTCGCGGTCCCAGAGCACCGTGGCCAGGTCTTGTTCCTCCCGGTCGATCTCTTGCACCCGCACGAGGGCCTCTACGAACGCCGTGGCCTCTTCGTGGTCGATGCCACGGTGGAACGTGATGGAGCGGATGCCGTCGAGGAACATGAGTTCAGCGATGTTGTCGCGGGGTCTGTCGCCGCCGAAGACCACGTGGTCGACGAACAAGAGCGTCTCCCCACGTACCTCGAGCCTGAGCATGTTGATCTCGTCCAGCGTCCTGGTGAGCGTTTGAGAGAGCGCGTCGAGGCTCTGCGCTGCCACGGGGTGGTTCGCCGGGTAGAAACGAGCGGCCCGGTACGCTCTGTACAGCGCCGCGCAGATCTCAGTCGCCAGATCGTAGCGGGGCTCATCGTCCACGCTCGAACGATTCGGCGCCGTTGGCGGTGCATCGGGCTGCGTGGGCGACGAGCCCATCGGCTGTGTCATCGGCTGGGCCGATGGCGGTAGTTCCTGTCCCGGCAACGCGCCTCCCGGGGCGGTCTCCGCGTGTCTTCCAGTTCGCCCTGCGACTCGTGGAGGTCCGGCCGCATCACCTGCGACGAAACCATCGGGCGACCCGAGGTGGCCCGATGCTGCTCCGAGGACTATACTACTACAGGCAATCGCCGCTAGAAACCTCGTTGCTTCGTCATCCGAGCCGTCGCACCGCTGGCGATCGGAGTGCGGGGCATGAAGGGAGTCCATGATGCCGAGTTGGATCGGACCTTGGGAGATCGCTATCCTCGTGATCCTCCTGTTGGTCATCTTCGGGCCGAAGAGGTTACCGGAGCTTGGGTCGTCGCTGGGCAAGGCCATCACCGGGTTCAAGCGTGGCCTGAAGGAGAGCGAGGGGGAGATCCGCAAGGCCATCAAGGAAGAGCCCGAGGCCGTCGAGACCCCGAAAGTCGCCGAAGCCGCCAAGGTCTCGGAAGAAGAGAAGACCGGCTAGAGTGAGTCGCGGCCCGGGGTTCCGGGCGGCTCCCACGACCAGTGCGCGACCCTTTCTGCCCACCCGCCTTCTCCGAGGAGCAGCTCGAAAGGGCCCGTGACCTCGCCGAGCGGGTCCTCGCCGGCGAGCGGAGGGCTGTAGCTCGGGCGATCTCGTTGGTGGAAGACGGAGACGCGCTCTCCGCGGAGGTCGTGAGCCGGCTGTATGCACGCACCGGTCATGCCCGCACAATCGGGGTGACCGGACCACCCGGGGTGGGGAAATCCACCCTTCTCTCTGGCATGGTCCGCGAGTGTCGCACCCGGGGGCTCTCGGTGGGTGTGGTGTCCGTGGATCCCTCGAGTCCCTTCACCCAAGGTGCTGTGCTGGGCGATCGTATCCGGCTCTCCGAGCACTTCCTCGACCCCGCGGTGTTCATCCGCTCGATGGGCACGCGCGGTCACTTGGGCGGACTCGCTGAGGCTACGCTGCAGACCGCCCTCGTGCTCGATGCCGCCGGCAAGGACGTGGTCTTCGTGGAGACCGTGGGCGTCGGGCAGAGCGAGATAGAGGTCGCGTCGATCGTCGACACGGTCATACTCGCGCTCATGCCTGGTTCCGGTGACTCCATCCAGGCGCTCAAAGCCGGCATCATGGAGATACCCGACATCATCGTGGTGAACAAGAAGGACCACCCGGCCGCCGACATCACGTACAACGAGATCCGGGGCATCCTGGCCCTCGCCGACCGTCAGGGCGGCTGGGAGGCGCCCCTGCTCACCACCAACGCACTCACCGGCGAGGGAGTGGCTGAGTTGTGGGAGCGTGTCGTGGCCCACCAGGAGCACCTCCGCGCGGAGGGCCGCCTCGATCGCCGCCGCGGGGAGAGCTTGGAGAAGGAAGTGCTCAGCCTCAGCGTGCGTGAGGTACAGCGATGGCTCGAGCGCCGCGTCGGTCAAGACCCTCGGCTCGACTCGGTGCTCGAAGAGGTGCGGGAGCGCCGACTCGACCCGCTGTCGGCGGTGCGGCACGTGCTGAAGGACGTGCTCGACATTCCGGAGGAGGGCTCCTAGTTCTGCCCTCGTTTTCGTCGCCCCTCAACACCGGGGTCGATTCCGCCGATACTCTCAGGGTCGATCGGCGACGAGCGCGAGGTCTCATCCGCAAGTGCCTCATTACCGCATGACCACATGGGAGTGCCCCGGTTGCGGGGCGCACGTGCCTCTGCCTGAGGACGGCGTCCTGGGCGACCTCGCCGGCGATCGTCTCGACGCTCTCGCCCACGCCCTGTGCGGGTGCTACGTTCTTGACATGTCGGACAATGCGCTCGGCCGTCTGCTTGCGGCGGTGCTGGTGACGGGCGAGCCCGACGAGCACGGCGGCGGTCCTGCGGAGCACGACGGCGGTCCCGCGGAGCACG
>JAHJSA010000041.1 GCA_018830645.1 Actinomycetota bacterium | reverse complement strand
GTAGCTCGAAGAGAGGTCGTAGAGCACGAAGCCCCCCGGGTCCAGATGACGGCGGGCCAACGCCCGCTCGATCCGCTCCTGGCGCGCAAGAAGCCAGTCCATGGCCCCCAGGAGTTCCGCCTCTGTGACTTCGCCGACGCCGAGCTCCTCGGCCAGGGTGGTCTGGGAGAAACGCCTGGTGGCCGAGAGCTTCGATCCCGGAGCCAAGAGGCGCTGACAGATGAGGGCCACGGCGAGATCCCGCTCCCTGCAGGGCTCCCGGGAGATGAGCCTTTCGAGGTCCAGGGCCCGCAACACCCCGAGCACCGCCGCCACGTGGCCGTGGGGCAGGGAGCGCTCCACCCTGAAGCGGTCCTCCACGGCGACCAAGGTCTCTCCGGCCAACACCCTCCGCACCGCGCAGATGGCCGCCTCAGGCAGGTGAGAGAGGTTACCGAGGTTCTCGTGTCGCACCCGGCCGTCTTCGCGATAGGAGCGGCGCAGCAGGTGGGAGACGTAGACGCGGTCCCCTGCGCCCTTCGTCTTGATTGTGGCT
Source organism: Actinomycetota bacterium (assembly GCA_018830645.1). Taxonomy (GTDB): domain Bacteria; phylum Actinomycetota; class Thermoleophilia; order RBG-16-64-13; family RBG-16-64-13; genus JAHJSA01. The sequence goes on along the minus strand of JAHJSA010000041.1, from coordinate 7,275 downwards.
ACGTGTACTGACCCACCGCGCTTTGGCATACCACTATTCTAGTACATAGCCTTACGAAAGTCAAGCCCAACTTTGGCTACACCAAACCCCGAAAAGAAAGCCCGATCCCGCACAGGCAACGGGATCGGGCGTCAGGTGGGGCGAAAACTTCGGTTTAGCGGCAACGCGCAGCGTTGTCCGTCTGGATGTCGTTGTTATGCCCTGTCCGCCGCGGAGCCCGTGGAGGCGAACAGCACGCGGAACCACTCCTCAACCTGGTCATAGTCAAGTCCAGGGTTCGGGTCGCCAGCCAGTACGCTCTCGGCTACGCCTGCAAACCTCTCAGCCCTCTCCCTTTCGGCCTCGAGTCTTTCGTCACTCACATCCGTCGGCGCTGAGGCCACTCCCCCGTCTACGGCAAGCCGAACGTACAAGGCGTCCTGCTTCTGACGCTCGTGTTGACCGTCAGATACTGCGAGCGCATCGGCGTCGTATTCGGGATCCTCGCCCCACACCCAATGGCTGTCCGACCAACGCCCGATCTTCTCGTAGCGGAGGATGTGCATCGCATCCGCAACCTTCGCAGGCATCTCAGTCAGCTCGTGCCGGTGGACAACTGCATCGCAGCGGTCCAGAAACTCCTCGTGGTCCGGCTGAAGGTAGTCCATCACGACACAGAGCAGCTGTTTGCATCGGTGATCGCGAGCGGCGCGTAACAATCGCCGATCCCAGGGAATGACATTGCGCACTACCAGGGCGAGAAGGAAACCCTTCGCGAACTCCTCTTGAGCGATCAGGGTGAGGTAGTAGGCCGTCGCCAGCGGATCGCTGGATTCAAGCGTCTGAGCATCGTTCAACAGGCGCCGTCCATTGGACAAGCACGCGCGAATTGCGGCAATCAGAGGTTCGCCCATCTCACCCCCAGTATACGACCATGCGCATAACAGTACTTCGGCAGTCTGCCGAAATCCAACATGCAGCAACTTCCCGCTTGCATGACGATACCAGTCGGAACGGAACAGACCCGCCCTCAGCCCGTCGGCGGGCCAAGAACGAGAAAGGCTCCCCCTACCCTCACGATAGATAGGCAGCTGTGTGGGCCGCCGCACCACCCGTCAAGTGGGCCGCGTACCTCGTACCCCTCCTCCCTCGGGCCCACGATCCCACGCCCACGTCGCCGCCGTGACCGCCCGGTAGTTGGCGTCGAGCGCGGGCTCCAGCAGGAGGATGGCGGCGATGCGCCGGGCCATGTTCATGACCTCGCGGGCTTCGTCCTTGGAGAGATCGCGCCGGAGTAGGCTCCGCTCGCGATAGCTCAGCCACTTCTTCATCACCTGGTAGCCGCCGATGGTGTAGCTCCAGACACCGGCCGGCACGTTCCGCCAGTAGGCCACGTCGTTCAGGTAGATGTCGCGGGTGGTGGCGCCCAGGTGGGCGAGGGCGTCCTCCAGGGTGAGGCCGAGGGCTTCAGCGCCGGCGCGCAGGGCGTCAAGTTCGTCGGCGGAGTAGTCGCGCTCTGCGATCCGGCCCTTACCGGGCATGGTGATGCCGCCCTTGCCCGCGTGGCCCCAGCCCGCGGTGACGGCCAGACCGCCCGCGTCGGGGTTGAGCGCTCCACCCCCGACACGCGAGACGGCTCCGATGGCGCGGAGGCCCGGCCGGATGGCGCCCGAGGTGACGTCTGGCACATCGGTCTCGGTGTCGAGGAGCGCGGCGATCTCTCGGCCCAGCTCGGCGGAGGCGAGGAGTTGCTCAACCCACGTGCTGTGGTGAGCCGGGCAACCTCACTCCTGCCCCACCGGAAGCGGTGCGCACTCTGACGGCGTAGTTGGGTGGTAGGCAAGATCCATGATGGCCCGGCTATGCGGCATATCGGATTACTTCGAGTTCAGCAGCACTTGCGGCCGTGGACAGTATCTCGTCCACACGGCTCATCACCGGGTCCTCTAGAAGGTACTCGCCGCAGTTGCCGCACTGCATAACAGGGACGTCCTTCAGGATGATGATGGTGTGGTCCGATGTCTTGAACGGCAAATCGCTTGCGGTCGGAACTAGGCTGGCCCCGCAGATCCCGCACTTCATGATGCCCCTCTCCTGGTCTTCAGATCGTCGTTCCACTCGTCCGGACTGGGTCTGTACGCGGTGATGACCCTGACATTGTCTCCCGGCACGTCCGCAGCGAACAGGACGTGAATCGCATGGCCGGCCGGCTGAGCGAGCAGCAGGTAGCTCGGGAGGTACTTGTCCTTCGGGTACGCCTCGACGATCTCGAACGTGTTCACAGAGCCGATGATAGCTTCTCGGGCGACGAACCGCCCCTCGAGGCGCATATTCACGTGGTACGTCCACAGGATACGGCCACCAAGGACACACGCTCTCACGAAAGCCAGGGGATCAGGGGGGAGCTGTCGCCTGCGGGCGTCCATAGGCACCCGCGCCTCCGACTCACTCATGCTGAACGGGCTCGGCGGGTTCGGTCTGTTGAATGCACTTCTCGCTCCCTTCGGGAGTGTTCGCCCAGCTGAAGCTCGCCGCCGTGACCGCCCGGTAGTTGGCGTCGAGCGCCGGCTCCAGCAAGAGGATGGCGGCGATGCGCCGGGCCATGTTCATGACCTCGCGGGCTTCGTCCTTGGAGAGATCGCGCCCGAGCAGGCTCCGCTCCCGGTAGCTCAGCCACTTCTTCATCACCTGGTAGCCGCCGATGGTGTAGCTCCAGACGCCGGCAGGCACGTTCCGCCAGTAGGCGACGTCGTTCAAGTCGATGACTCCGCCCTGTTCCGGTCGAGCAGCTTCGTTTCCGGCTCCCGGCTCCCCGGCTCCGGCTCGGTAGACCTGGCCTGACATCGTGTTTCAGCGGTTGGCCTTCAAGGAAGCCGACGGCCGATCCGCCTGCGAACGGTCGTTCGCGCTCTCCACTCTTTCGTACAGGCTTTCAGGCGAGATGTCAGCGCCGTTTGGCCAAGAGATCGTCCCCCCTTCGATCGTCGCCTTCTTGAAGTATTCAATGTCCTTCAGCGGCTCGAAGATGGGGCCTCGTACCAGATAGGGCTCAAAGTCGATCTCGGCGCTCAGACCGTCGTCGAAAACGATGCTGTAGACGTAGTCGCGGCTGTACTCGATGCTTTCAAGCTTGTTCATGTCCCACATGGTCGTCCTCACTTCAGAGGTTCGATTTCGTTGAGGTCGCGGCCCGCCCGAGCGAGCTCCCAGTCCTCTTCGAGTTCCACCACTCGCAGGTCTATCCAGTCCCGCAGCAATCGAAGCGCCGTCCGGGAGCGAAGGTCTCCTCTCATGACGTTCCCTTGGAAATCGAGAACTGCCCCATTCCCCTGGAACTCCGCGTGCAGGTGCGGAGGATTGTGCTCATCGTAGTACATCCTGATAATGATGCCGAAGAAGGCCGAGATTCTGGGCATGGGTCCTCCGATTGTTCATGGCCTAATGACTTCGGATCACCTGCGGCCGCGTAGCGGCTGTTGCTGGACGCCGGGGTCAGGCCACACCGACCGTTCTGTGTGGCATTTCACTCCATTTACGGCTCTCCAACTCCCTGCCGGCCGCCTTCTTCCGTGTTCCGCCCCATTGCTTGAAGAAGAAGGGCACCGCTCTGTCAAGGCAGGCATCGCGAATTTCCAGCACCCAGTTCTCGTGCATGGGCCGCGCCCCGGGTCCGGACTCACCGCCGACGATCACCCAGTCGATGCCGTCGAGGTTCAAGGCGGGCAGCTGCCCGAGTAGGGGCTCGATGGACAGGAACCTGACAACCGACGGGACTTCTCGAAGTCGCTCCACACGGCTGAGGCGCTCGTTGTCCTCCACAGTGACTCCCATCCAGACGTTTCGAGGCCACACAAGGGCCGGAGCAACCTCTGCAAGCCGATCTGCGCGCTTGGTGAGCAGCTGGTATGTGTGCCGAGGCGTTCGCTCCATGACCTCGAATACCTGCCGGATGAAGTCAATGGAAACGTTCTCGTGGAACAGGTCTCCCATTGAGTTGACGAAGACCATACGTGGCTTCGCCCACCTCGCGGGCACTTCGAGCATGTGATCGTGGACGCGAACGGCAAAGCCATCTCGGTAGTTAGATTGTCCCATTGCCCGCAGCCGCTTGGCCATGCGTTCCGCATAGCAGTGGAGACAACCTGGGGACACCTTCGAGCAGCCAGTGACAGGATTCCACGTTGTCTCCGTCCACTCTATGGTCGTGGTGCTCATGATTCGGTCAAGTCCTTCACCAGGTGGTTTCCAATTCCGAGTGCCACGTTCTGCGCGGGCTTCCCCGGATTCGAGATGCCCAACACAAGCGCGAACAACGGGGAGCCCTTTCGATTCCTCAGTATCCCGGCCTTGGAGACCGCGGGGAAGGTAGTCAGGAGGCGTTCGCGGACGTAGGATACTACCTGTTGCGTAGAAGCATCCTTGTACACGAGATCATGCTCATCGCCGAACAGCGACTCCTGTCGCCCGGTCGAATAGAACTCGTCATACCAATCAAGGGTGCCGAAGAGCTGATCGAGCCGGGCCTGCCACGTGTCCGGAATCTGACCATCGTTCCTCATCATTCGGATGACGCCGCCAAGGGGGAACAGATACCAGACGTCACACGCACCCGTGCCTGCCAAACGCATGATGGTGCCCCAGCGGACCTCCAACCCGTAGGGATCCAGGAACACGAGCGCGCGAGTGTTGCCCCAGTCCATCGACCCTATGTACTCGTCGAGGGCAGCGTTCGCGTCTTCGCAGAGCACGTTCACCCTGTCCTTCATCTCGGGGAAGTCGGAGTCGACCACTGACTCGAGCTCGATGCAGGATGGCTTGTCGCTGTCGATGAGAGTGAAGTGGTCGAATCGCCGGGCGGACGAACGAGACGCGCTCAATGCGCGAAGCGCAGACCCCACAAGAAACGCCTCCGTATCCGCTCTCTCGGACTCATCCCCGAAGAAGGACGCCAGTTCTCGCGCCTCGGCGCTCCCAGCTGCACTTGACTTCAGTGCCTGCTTCGGTCTTGATCTCGGGGACGGGCATGAAGCTGAAGCTCTCCTCTTCGCGAAGATCGCCGTTCGCATGGACCGGTCATCCTGGCGTTGGGCGGATGACCGGCTGGCGAAGCGAGTCCGCTCGAGGTTAGCCAAGGAAGCGCACTACTCGGGGTCTTGATGGGGAGGCTGCGCAGCCTCCCACTTCGCACGAAATGCTTCGACCAGGTTGACGGGTGGAAGCAGGAACGTACCGAAGTGGCTGAGTGCGGTGACCTGGGCGATTTGGGCGCGTAGCAGGCCGTAGAGAATCGCCCCGCCGTTAACGATCACCAAGCGGGTCTTTTCGGCCTGTTCCAGGTCCTCCGATCCTAGGTGAAAGAAGGCACGACCCACGATTTCGCCCGTGTACGGAGCCCCTGTGGGATCGTCGTCCACGGGCCCGAAGGAGACCGTCAATGTAAGCTGGTGCGCGTCCTCCTGCTCAGTATGTCGAAGGTGCTCCGGGTCGACATCGATCGTCCCAGTGAACTCGTCCCGACCATCGAACTCCTGATTCGCCTCCAGGAGTAGCCGATCAATCCGGTAGGCATCAAGCCGCAAGGGCGAATTCATTGTCCACCACCCCAGCGTCCACGGCGCCTTCGACGACAGGCGCGTAACATTCCAATGCCAAACGGTCTGCGCGGACAGACGATGGAGGATGCGGCATCGCGCCGAAGATCTCCGGATGGGCCCAGATCGAGCGCATGAAGTTGTCCGCGACGGCAGACTGGAAGACGGTCCCCTTTTCCCATCGCGTCACACTCTTGGGTCCGACCCCGAGGTGGCTCTCAAGCTCTACCTGGGTGAGCCCCAGATCTGAGCGGAGTCGTCGAATCTCGTCCGGTGTCAGGAGACCCCGATCACGGCGAGCTATGGCTACTGCTCTACCATGAATCTCGTCGAGCTGGCCGGCCGGATGGAGCGCCTCGCCGCACGCGCTACAGGCCTCATACGTGAACCCTTCGACCAAGTAGGAGCCGTCACGGAACTCGACAAGTACAGGTTCCTGGGATATGGACAGAGCTCGCTCGCCACAGATAGGGCAAGTGCGCACAGCCTCTGGTACCTTCTCCTTCATTCCAGCCTCCCCGAGCAGGCACTAGTGGATCTCCCCGTCCTCGCAGAAGTCGAGAACCACGATCGTTTTCCCGTCTTCGTCAATCACGAACTTGACATACAGGAGTTCGCCTTCATATTGGGGCTTGTAGATGTCCAGCCAGATGCCATCTCTGCCGTCGTGTGCTTGTGACTTGAAGAAGTCGGTTCTCTGCAGTTTCGCCACGCAGTCCTCGATATCGGACTCGTCCCAACCGTGCCGAGCAAGAACTGCACCGACTCGCTTCGTCGCGCGATAGTCCCCAGCGGCAATCTTCGCCTTCAACTCCCCGAGCGCGTAGTATGGTCGAAACCGCTCTCTCTTGCCACTACCGTAGCGCACCCGGCTCCATTCGACGCGGAGGTCTCAGAGCCGGAGCCAGTGTAATGTAGCACGATGCTACCTTCAAGTCCATCCCCCGAAGGTCTCGGCACCCTCCCCCTTCAGGCCAGGGTGCCGAGCGCAGAGTAGTCGATTCCGATGACGCTGTCGAACCCTGGCCGCACGCAGCGGTCCCGAAGCCCTTCTCTCCCTAACGCTTGCGGCATCAGCGGTAACGCGAGGCGTTGTCCGCCTGGATGTCGTTGTTATGTGTTCAACCCGACCCAGGCTTTCATCTGGGTCATCAGCTCGCTCACCGGCAACCGCTCGATGTCATCCTCCGAGAAGCCATCGGCCTTGAGGGAGTCGTAATTGGCGGCCATGAAGTCATTGAACGCCCCCCAGATCCGCGAGGGCCCAGGCACGGATGCGTCTGTCTCGCTGTTGAGCCAGTTGCGCACCTCTACCACGACTTCCCGCGGCTCATTCTTGTGAACGCCGATGTCGGACGTTCCCCGGGGAGCTTTCGGCCCGCGCCTGCAGGCGGCCGTGGCCACGCTCGCGGTCCGTAACCGCGTCTCCCGTCGCGACACGGTTGAGCTTCTGCGCGAGCTGTTCGGTGCGGAGCTCTCGACCGGTTCGGTCGACGCGATCGTCAGCCGCGCCGGAGAAGCACTTGCCGAGTCCCACACCGAGCTGCTCCGCCACGTTCGCGAGGCCCGGGCACTCAACATCGACGAGACCGGTTGGCGTACCGCCGGGGAGCGGCGCACGCTCTGGGGCGTGCTCACCGCCAGACAGGCGCTCTTCCGCATCGCCCCCGACCGCCACCGGCGCGAGGCTGAGGCGTTGCTCGGC
>JAHJSA010000006.1 GCA_018830645.1 Actinomycetota bacterium | reverse complement strand
TGCTGGGTGAAAGAAAGAATGTCTTTGAGCGGATCAGGGAGCCCACTCGCATCCCAAACGTTCCCTATCCCCTGGCGAACGACAAGGCGATAGTGGTCCACATCTCCCGCCGGTTCGCGACCGAGGATGGCCCACCTCGGGGCCATGCGTTCCCTGGCACAGGCGCCGCTCGAGCCCTACCCGGTCGAGCTAGAAGACCTCGAGTTGCCAGGATAGCTCGAGCTCGGCCGATTGCTCACAACGCAGAGAGGACGCAGGACCAATGAATGACTGAAGGAGGCGCCAATGTCACCCGTCGATGATGATAACCTGTTCGATCGCCGCCAGGATAGCAGACACATGGGGGATGATCGCCGGGAACTTGAGCTCACCCGTGGTCAGGCCCGTACAATCCGCGCCCTGCTGAGGGCTCACGATCAGCCCGTACCAGCGGACCTCGTGAGCGGGTTGGGCATCGTTGATCCGCTGGAGACCATCGAGCACCTGCGGCAAGGTGTGAGTTCCCGATACATGGATGATGACCAGCCACCTGCCGGTCAAGCATTGCCAGTCCCGTTGAGCCATCTCCGCGATCCGGACGCCGGTCTGACCGACGGGACCATCACGCGCGACGAGGCGAGAAGTATTCGCGGCCTGCTCCACAAACTTGACGAGCCGGTTCCGGCAGACATTCGCGAGCTGGGTATCGCGGACCCTCCGGAGTACATCCGTGGGCTTCGAGACCGGCTCGACGTCAACCTGGACGATCGAAGAGTTGACTGGATCCACCCTCGCCTCGACCGTGAACCGCAACGTGAAGAGGAGGACCGGCATCCCCGCCATCCAGGTGACATCATGGAAAGAGGGAGCTTTCCCTGCTGTTGGCCCTACGACATCGACACGGGCGAAGATGAGTAGCGGTGAAAGCCGCGTGCAGGAGGTTGTCATGCGTGATCCGATCCGTTCCGTTCCAGGCTCTACGGAAGACGGCAGGCCCTTTGACTTCTACGTCCAGCGGGAGGTCGAGCGGGGAAACTGGCGTCTTGAGAGGGTGTCGGGAGAGACCCTCGGTACGCCACGAGACCTGGAGGTCTACCGTGGCAAGAGGAAGACGAACCTGATTGTCGACTGGGTCAACAGCGCCGCCGACAGGGACTACTGCTGCGAGTACTGGGCGGACCTCAAGGTCGGCAAGGGGCCCTGCGGCTACCGGTGCGCCGAGTGCTTCCTCATCCTGACCCACCGCGTGAAGGCCGACCCATCACGCCACCTCCTCTACGAAAACACCGAGGACTTCATCCGAACTGTTCAACGATGGCTGCACAAGAGGGGGGCGCGTCAGGCCCTCGGGCTTGGTATCGACTGCTCGGATAGCCTGCTCTACGAGGGGGTCACAGGCTATGCGCGTACTTTGATCCCGATGTTCGCCGATCCGGACACGAACCCCTTCAAGAGGCACCTGGTGATGCTGACCAAGTCGGCCAACGTGCACTACCTCGAGGGATTGCCGACGGAGAACGTGGTCGTGACGTTCTCCCTCAACCCACAGCCCATCGCGGACATCTTCGAGGGCAGGTATCCAGACGGGTTGAGGGTGACCCCGGACATCGGCAGGCGGCTGGAGGCCTCGGCAGAGTGCGGGCGCATGGGCTTCACGACGCGTTGGCGGGTGGATCCGATCGTTCCGGTGGATGGCTGGCAGGATTCCTATCGCGAGTTCTTCGCGGACGCCTCGCGGTTCGGCCCGGAAAGGATCACTTTCGGGATCTATCGCCAGATGGGTCCGGCCCTGAAGAAGTTCGCCGAGAAGTGGGGTCTCGTACCCATGGAATGGTCTCCACCCGCGAAGATGGAAAAGGACGGCGGCACTCACCTACAGCTGCCCAGGGCTGTCCGCATCGACACCTACCGGCAGGTGCGGGAGATGATTGAGCAGATGTGGCCCGAAGGGACGAGGCCGACCCTGGCGCTGTGCAAGGAAAACAGCGAGGTCCGGCGGGCCGCTGGCATGTCGAGTCGGCACTGCAACTGCGAGTAGCCGGGCAGACCTCCCCTTATTCCCTCTCGTACCTGCCCGCACATCGCCAACCCAACAAGCGTGAGGCCACGCCGTCCCGAGCGGCACGGCCCGTTCCACCAGCCCACTCGGAACGGAGGAACAGATGGACGCACTTCCCAAAGGAAGCCAGGAGATCCTGCATCTTGACCCCGAGAAGATCGAGGTCGGTTGGCGCGTGCGAGCCGACCTTGGCGATATCGAGTCCCTCGCAACGTCGATCTCCACCGTTGGCCAGCTGCAGCCCATCGTCATCTCGCGAAACGGCAATGGTGCACACCAGCTCATCGCGGGCGGTCGGCGCCTGCTGGCCTGCAGGCAGCTCAGCATCAAGGTCATGGCAACCGTGGTCCAGCCCAAGGACGAGCTCCAGGCACTGGACATGCAGCTCGCGGAGAACCTGAGCCGGAAGGAGTTCGACAAGCTGGAGGTGGGCACAGGCTTGAAGCGACGAAAAGAGCTCTACGAGCAGCTCCATCCCGAGACCAGAGTGGGAGCCGCGGGTCGTGGCCGCTCGAAGGATAGCTTTGCAGAAGATGCAAACCTATCCCAGGCGGCAGACAGGTTCCCCAAGGAGGCAGCGCAGCTCTTCGGGATCAGCGAGCGCTCGATCTACGAGCTGCTCGGCCTGGCAAATCTCCCCGAGGGAGAACGAGAGGAGATCGAGAAGGCAGGCAGTACCCGCGAGCGCAACCGGAAAGCACAGCAGGCGCTTGGCCGGCTGCGTCAGGCACGGAAGAAGGCCAAGCTGGAGGCGAGGGCCAGGGAACGCGCGGAGCAAGGAGGTGATGAAGAGGATGAAGAGGGTGAGCGCGTGGTGCTCCTGGCGATGGACAACCGGGAGTACTTCCGGAATGCAAAAAAAGGAAGCTTCGAGGTGATCCTGACGGATCCACCATACGAGTCGGGTCGTCAGAGCCTGATCCAGCACGTCTCCAGAGGCAGCCTCGACAAGAACTTCGGCGACTGGGACCAGCTCGATACCGGCTGGGTCGTCCACGCTACTCCGTTGCTGACCGACGGCGGCCACCTCCTGGCATTCTGCCCGGTGGAAGCCGTGGGGGAGTACCGAGTAGTGTGCGAGGCTGCCGGCCTCACTTATCGAGGGTGCATCATCTGGCACAAGACCAACCCCGGCACTGTCCACCGGCCGGTGTATCTCAGCTCGGTGGAGGCCATTGTGTGGGCGACCCAGGGCGACAAGTACTACTTCACTCCCTGGGACAACGCCGGCGCCCCGGAGGTCCACAACTTCATTGAGAATCCAATCTGCCAGGGCAACGAGCGACTGGATCACCCGACGCAGAAGCCCGAACGGGTGATAGAGCGCCTACTCAAGCGGCACAGCCACATCGACAGCAGGGTGCTGGATCC
>JAHJSA010000040.1 GCA_018830645.1 Actinomycetota bacterium | reverse complement strand
CCTCAGCCTGCAGGCTGGGATACTCGGCGAGAATCTCCTCCGTCGACAGTCCGGCGGCGAGGTTGTCAAGAACCACCGCGAGCTTCGGCGGCCTTCTCAAGCCAGTGCTGGATGACAGTCGAGCGGGCGTCTTCCACGGTCACGCCGCCACTCCGTGGCGCTCGATCTCATCGCGGATCGGCAAGACCTGATACGGTCCTCGCTCCCACTCTTCCTCGCACACGACCAGGGTGCTGATGACCACCCGGAACTCCATCTCCACATCGAAGAGCGCATCGGTGATCGCATCCCGCTCGCGCCACGAGAGTGGCCGAGACGTGAGCACAAGAAGGTCGATGTCCGATTCGGGATCGTCGCGTCCGGTGGCCTTCGAGCCGAAAAGCAGGATGCGTTCGACGGGGAAGTGTCTTCTCAAGAGCCCACCGGCGGCCTCAATCGCTTCGCGGTCACGAGTCGCGAGAGGGATATCCGCGAGGGTCTTCATGCACTCAGCCTACCACGCACTCGGTGCCGTTGCGCTGCCGTCAGGTTCGCGAGCACGCCTCGTATTCGCCGGCTCCACGAGGTCCACCTATCGACCTGATGGAAACCATCGACGTGCCTCCGGGATTCGTGGCGGACTGCCCCATGAATGCTCTGCCGCCCAAGCGCGATTTGTTTGCGGATGATGGATAAGTGCTCGGATCTCGGCGATCCCGCCGTCCCTGCTGCGCGTGTCGGTGATTACCCGCGCCGGGTCACAGTATGGGCTGAAGCGCCTACCGGCCGGCCATCGTCTGCACGTAGGGGTGCGCGAGTTCCTGAGGACCGTCCGCGCGCTGCGTGGGATGCGGCTGAGTACCCGTTGTATCCGGTCTCGCGAAAAGCGTGGCGCACGGAGTGATGTAGTCTGGTTCCGGCAGCTACTCCAGGTCGACGAAGTCGGCCAGCGTCCGGGCCACGGCCGGCGCTCGGGCCAGCACCAGGCGATCCTCGGTCACCAGGACCCCCTGCAGGGCAAGCGCGACGGCAACGTACTGCGCGTCGTACGCACTGAGATCGAGATCCAGCGCCACGCCGACGGCGGCCTCCGGATCGATGTCCACCTCGCGCCCAGAGAGAAGCCCCAGACCCGTCTTCAGGAGAGCGAGGCACTCCCGGCGAGAGAACCCGCCCGCCCGCTGGTAGGTTGCGCACACGTTCATGAACTCGTGGCGGAGGATCGTGGGGCACACCCAGTCCGGTCGCATCTCGTGCAGCCGGCGCGCCGCCGGGCTCTTCTCGCCGTCCAGGAGCATATAGACCACCACGTTGGCATCCACCACCAGCGGAGGTGCGTCCATGCCGAGGCAGCCCTATTCTCGGCCCGTGCGGCGGGCTTCGCCGACCCAGTCAGGGGTCAGCGGAAAGGCCCCCTTCACCAGCGGAGGCAGCGGCGCCCCGGACGGGATCACGGAGTCTTCAAGGATGGCGATCACCTCTTTGCTGAGGGAGCGATGGTGCCGCTCGGCCCGTTCTTTCAGGAGCCGGTGGACCTCCGGGGAGACGTCTCGGATAACCAGAGTGGCCATGTCGTGGTCGCCTTTCGCTCCATTCCGCTAGCATTGTGCAAGCACTATGCTAGCACGTCGGGGTGGAGTGGGGCCGACGAACCGTAGCCTACGTGCTCGGAAAGCCCCCTGTCTCTGCGACCAAGGTTGGGCGATGGTTGCGACAGGAAGGCTGGCGCCGTTGTGCCCGCGCACGTTCAGAGCGACGGGGGAGGCACGCGCAGGAGCCGCGACGTGCGAGACTCAGGCACTACCGTGACGCTTCCCCTACTACCTCGAGCACCACGTCGGCCATGAAGTGCATGTGCCCGTACAAGGCCGGCACAGCTGCCCGGATCATCGCCCGAACTCGGTGCGGCGCGAGGGACCTGCCGGGTGAACCGCGAATCCAGCGGCGTTCTATCAGCCACCCACCGCGTACTCGAAGGGGTTCTCTACCCGCTCCGAAGCGTTCAGCACCTCGATGCCCACGACGTTGCCTTCGGAATCGTAGTCGAGGATCAGACCGGGGCGCTCCTCGTCGCTCTCCTCGATGGGATTGGCGTTGAACAGAACGCGGAGCACATCCTGAGCAGGGCCACGTGGCTTTGGGGGAGGCGCACGATCAATCTCCGCGCGCGCGTGCTCTGAAAGCCGCCGGCGAATCACTCGTCCTCCCCGTGTGCCTTCCTGCCCCCGCGGACCCGGCCCGTCCGGCGTGGACATCCGTGACCTGGTCGGAGACCATCGCACGGAGAATCGCGGAAGGCCATACGTCGGAGGTCCCAGTTTGGGGCGGTACACTCTCAGAACGATCGGACGAAGCAAGGCTCGGAGCGGCGACGCGCGGAGCGCAGCCCCTACCGCGACGCTTCTGCCGCTACCTCCAGCACCACGTCTGCGATGAAGTTTGGGACGTGACCGGCACGCCCGGGAGGGCGGCCGCCCGCGCGAACTCGACGACCGACCATCCCCTGAGGAGGCGCTCCTGCTGAATGCGGGCTCCGATCTGCCCGGCCCGCTGCTGCGCTGCGCGGCGCGCGGTCCGGGCCGCGGGGGCGGCGGCAAAGAAGGGATAGCTCGAGTCGGCGTGATGGAGGACCAGGTCCCAGGGGATGTCGAATGTGTTTCCCGACGACTGCACGAGGCGGGCTGCATACCCCTCCGCGATGAGTTCCGCGTGGACGACGTCGGTACCGTCCGCCCTCGCGAACGTGGCCGGGGGAACGACGAAGCTACGCCCGTCCTCGAACGGGAAGGTCAGGGCGGCGTCATTCTCGGAGTACGCGACATCGGCCAACCGGCGCTCGTCGGTGTCGACCGTAGCGCGCCGGGTGCAGCGGGCATGGTAGGCGGGCAGTTGCGCCCGAGCGACATCCGCCGCGCCGGGCTATACTCCTTGCATCAAGATTGGGGGTTCAAATGGTCAGCATCAAGATAATCGTGGAGAAGCACGCGGACGGATACGTCGCGTATCCCCTGGGGCTCAGCGGTGTCGTGGTAGGAGATGGCGATACGTACGAAGAGGCCCTCGCTGACGTGAGGTCGGCGATCTTGTTTCATATCGAAACGTTCGGAGAAGAAGCCTTGGATCCCGACTCACCGGTTCTCGAGGCGTTCGTCGCAGAGGCGACCGTGGCTGGATGAGCCCAAAGTTCCCCGTTGATGCGCCAAAGTCGAGGGTCATGGCGACGTTCGAAGCGCTGGGATTCCGGCTTCTGCGGGAGGGCAATCACATCGCCATGATCCGGAACAATCCTGACGGGACTCGGACGCCTCTCACCCTGCCGAACCACCCCTCCATCAAGGGCTCGACGCTCCGGACCATCTGCACTCAGGCCCGGATATCTCGAGACGAGTTTCTGAGCGCGTACTCGGAGGCACGTTAACTCGGCGTCTGGTCGCTTCCGGAAGACGCGTCCGCGAGTGGCGTGGCCCCACCGGCCTTCTCAGCGACATGAACAGCAGCTGGGTAGTCGATCACCTAACAGGCTGCTGAAGAACGAAGCCTTGGCCGCCAGAGCGCACTGGTCGGCACGATAGGGCGTCCTCGGTCGCGCCCGTAGCGCTGCTACGAGCGCTCCCTGCGTCCTTCTCTCGCACTCGCCCATCGGGCTCTGACGGCGCGGCGTCATTCTTCAGCAGCCCGCTAATGGCAATCTGACTAGGCATCCTCCTGGCCGGCGTGTACTTTGAGGGCCTCTTGATGCAGGCGTAGATGCTGCGAGCGCTCCTTCCAGAAAGCCAATTCCTGTTCCGTGGTCAGTGTCGCAGTTCGCTCCCGCACTTTCTCCGCACCAGAACGCTTCATCTGCACACAATCAAACTTCTTCGTCTTCATACTGGATCACCTCCTGCGGCGAAAAAATGGCGATCTGCTGGTATCCCTGTAGCGTATTCATGGCGTTATACAGGGGGATCTTCCGAAAATGGACGATGTGCTGGAAGTTCCAACTCACGATTAGTGTACAGCCTGAAACCGTGGCCAGGGCCACATGAAGCGCATCGTCCGAGTATCTCGGTGTGACGATGCCGGCCTGCAGGTAAGCGTCGCGCAGATCAAGGGCACTTCTGGTAATGTCCGCCACCTCTGCGAAGCCAAGCATCTCATCAAAGAAGCGCCTCACAGCAAGTGGCGCAGCCACCATCTCATCTTGCACGACAGCCGAGGTGACCAAGACGAACTGCCCAGCTTCGACTTGCGCAAAGAAAGTCAGGCTTGACTGCCTGAACTCATCGTCATGCACGCCACCATAGACCGACGTGTCGGCGTAGACTCGAATGGTCTTCATCTTGGGGCCCCTGTCCAAGTAGCGCTGATCCCTGGCGAGTGCGGCCGCCGGACAACCAATACCCAGTCTGCAGATACATGGAGTATAGCCCAGCGGTCCGGTTGAACCGCACTTCCGTCACCCGCAGGGGGGCGCAGCCGGAGAAGCGTTCCGCCAGAATCTCGGCGTTGCGCCGGCGGGCTGCCGTCCAATCGGGGAGTTTCTGAAGCTGCACCCGTCCGATGGCGGCCTGCATCTCGGTCATGCGCCAGTTGCTCCCGAAGGACTCGATGAACCAGCGGAAGCCGGGGGCGTGCAACGACGGCCCGGGTGCGCGGGGTGAGCACCGCCTCGTTCGGTCTCGGCGGTGATGTTCTGGCTCTCGGGGTCGATGTCGGCGAACACCGGCGTGGCGCCCACGACCGCGACCGCACGATAACTCGGACGCCCGGTCGGTCAACCAGGTCAGCGTTCCCAGCACGGGTTTCGAGTCGACTTCAGACGCCTGAAGGGCGAGAGAGTCATCAACGAGCGGGCGGACTCTCAGACATGGTCGTCTTCGCTATCGCGAGAAAGATCTTGCGTCACTCCGCCCCTCCCGTAGATCCCAGTGCTTTCGATCATAGCCCACGGGGTGCGTACAAGGATCTGGAAGTCCAACATCGGGGACCGGTGATCGACATACCAGATGTCGAGTTCGATCCGCTCCTCCCAGGAGAGCGCGTTGCGCCCGTTGACTTGTGCCCATCCCGTGAGGCCGGGTTTGACCTCCAGACGGCGGCGCTGGCGGCGGGTGTACTGATCCACCTGCGAGACCGATCCCCTCGGGAGCCTCCGCAACCGTTGGCGGCGAACTGAAGACTGGGGGCACCGCGCCGCGCGGATAGGGGAACGGCCTCGCTTGGGTCGGTCTTCTCGCCTCTGCCCTTGATGGTGAGGCGGGGGTAGGTGACGAGTGTCACCGGTCTTCCTCCCCTTCGCTTCGATCCGTGATCTCCGCAGGGAACTCCGCCTTGATGCGCTTGTAGTAGCGTGCGGCGAGTTCGATCACTTCGTGCGCTTCCTTCTCGCTCACGGCCCCTGCCTGTTCGTAGATGGTCACGTTCCGTCTTTTCCGGAGTCTCTGGAGTAGGCGATGGCAAAAGCCCAGTCGAGATCCACCGAAAGTGTGCGCTCAGCGGTTCTGAGGTCACGCCTCGCAACCGCAAGGAGGTCGGCGATCTGCTCTGGTGGAACCTCGACGCGCTCTATGACCCGCGCTTTCAGGAGGTCATCGAAGTGCATCTTCATCTCCCACCAGGAAGATCTTCGGTCCCGCAGCCACGTCGGTGACGAAGGCCTTGCGGGCGGCAAGCTGTCCCTTCCAGTCCTCAGGGTCGAAGACCGAGTAGTTGACCTCACGGCCGAGCTCGGCCTCAGCCGCACTGACGGCTTCGTGGAGCCTTTCCTGGTCGACGTCGCCGACGATCATGAGATCGATGTCGGACCGAGCGTCCTCCCGGTTCTTGGCGACCGAGCCGTAGATGAAAGCGGCCCGGATGTCGCCGATCTCCGAGAGCGATCCCCGCAGAAAATCGGCGATTCCGACCGTCTTGAAGACGATGCTCTTGAGCTCTGGGTAGAGCAGGTGGTCTTGGTTGACGTGGTAGAAGCGGACGTTCGCTTCCTTCTGGGAAAGGAGAATCCCCGCATCCTCGAGTCTCTTGAGCTCCCTCTGTATGGACGGG
>JAHJSA010000039.1 GCA_018830645.1 Actinomycetota bacterium | reverse complement strand
GGCGCTCCCGGGCTATGTCCGCCGCGTAGGCCATGGCCGCTCGGATGTCCTCTGCCTGCAGGCTGGGATACTCGGCGATGATCTCCTCCGTCGACAGCCCCGCGGCCACGTTGTCAAGAACCACCGCGACGGGGACGCGCGCGCCACGGATGCGGGCCTTTCCGTGGCAGGTCTCAGGGTCGGCTGTTATGCGTCGATGAGTCGTCGCGGCGAGTGGAACGGCGTTGTCGATCCCCATCGTCGCCCCGAAGCCCTCCCTGGGCAATAGGTCGAAAGCGGCGAGTGGCGGCAGCACCCGGCGCCGGCAGCGGCCTATCGTGACGCCTCGGCCACCACCTCGAGCACCACGTCGGCCATGAAGTGCATGTGCTCGGGCTCCAGGGTGGGGTGCACCGGCAGTATGAGCGAGGTCTCGCCGAGTTCGCGGGCCACCGGGAGGGGCTCGGGCGGGGCGAAGTCGGAGTCGATGAAGGCTTTCTCGCGGTAGATCTCGGGGCAGACCCCTACGGAACCCGGCACCCCGCGCCGTTCGATCTCGGCCATGATGCGTTCGCGATCCCAGCCTGAGCGCAGCCCTTCCGGACGGATGAAGAAGTAGAACTTGTACCAGGCGTGGGAGAGGTGCTCGGGCGGCAGGGGCACGCGCAGGGCGACGCAGGCGGCGAAGCGTTCCGCCAGGATGCCGGCGTTGCGGCGACGGGCGGCGGTCCAGTCCGGGAGCTTCCCGAGCTGCACGCGTCCGATGGCGGCCTGCATCTCCGTCATGCGCCAGTTGCTGCCGAAGGACTCGATGAACCAGCGGAAGCCCGGGGCGTGCTCGCTCGCGTCCATAGACTGAGTCGTAGTTCCGACCGTGGTCCTTGTACGACCAGACGCGCTCCCAGATGTCCGGGTCGTTGGTAGTGAGCATGCCGCCCTCGCCGCCGGTGGACATGATCTTGTCCTGGCAGAACGACCAGGCGGCGCAGTCGTCGATGGAGCCGATCGGACGGTCGCGGTAGGTGGCCCCATGGGCCTGGGCGCAGTCCTCGATGACCCTGAGACTTCGGGCCTTGGCCAGCTCGAGGATGTCGTCCATCTCGCAGGGCCAGCCGGCCAGGTGCACCGCGATGATGGCCTTAGTGCGTGGCGTGAGCGCCGCTTCGATGGTCTCGGCCGTGAGGTTCTGGCTCTCGGGATCAATGTCTGCGAAGACGGGCGTGGCGCCCACGATCGCCACGGAACTCGCGGAGGCCACGAAGGAGCGGGGGGTCACCACGACCTCGTCGCCCGGGCCGACGCCCACGGCTCGGAGGGCCGCCTCGAGGGCCACGGTGCCGTTCATCAGGGCAACTGCGTGGGTGCATCCTGGGCGACGACGGTTGCGAAAGTCACGCCGGCTGCAGAAAGAGCTGTCGCGACGCGCATGCGGACCCGGTTGTCGCCGATAGCAACGACAGCTCGATACTCCGACGCGTGCTCGGTTAGCCATCCAAGTGTCCCCAGCACTGACTTTGAGTCGAGTTCGGTATCCTGGAGTTGATCGTCGTCATCGACGAAGCCTGCGACCTCGTGGCCCCTACCGTCATGCAGGAGGATGCCGAAGCACCTCGCGCCCATGCCCTCCAGCTCCAACGATCACCAGGGGCTTCTCGTGGCCCGTCGATTGGATCTCAGACATCGTGATCTTGCCTGTCCGGTTGGAAGTCTTCCGTCACTCCATGCCTCCCGTAGATGCCAGTGCTCTCGATCATAGCCCAAGGGGTGCGCAGGAGGATACGGAGGTCGATTAGTGGGGAGCGGTGATCGACGTACCAGATGTCGAGTTCGATGCGGTCCTCCCAAGAGAGGGCGTTACGGCCGTTCACCTGCGCCCAGCCCGTGAGACCGGGCTTGACTTCGAGGCGCCTTCGCTGGTGCCGGGTGTACTGCTCCACTTGCGACGGGATGGTGGGCCTCGGGCCGATGATCTTCATGTCTCCAAGGACTACGTTGATGAGTTGGGGGAGCTCGTCCAGACTCGTGCGGCGCAGCCAGCGACCGACTCGCGTGATGCGCTCGTCATCGCTAGCACAGGCAAGGCCGAGGCCGCAGTTCTCGGCGTCGGGGATCATCGTGCGGAACTTGAAGATGCGGAACGTGCGGCCGTCCAGGCCCACTCGGGTCTGGCGGTAGAAGACGGGGCCAGGGGAGTGGAGGCGGATGGCGAGGGCGAGTAGCGCCAGCAACGGCGTAAGGACGGCAAGAGCGATGGCGGCGACGAACCTGTTCATCCTTCACCTCCCGGATGCAAGATCGATTTCCGACCGAATGTCTTGAAGACGACGCTCTTGAACTCTAGTGTCCGGAGTCGTTATTTCTTGGCTGATGTATGGTGGTATTCAGGCATGAAAACTACTCGTGGTCCTCGAAAAGCAGTGTTGGAACTGAGCGATGGTGAGCGGGAACAGCTCGAGCGCTGGGCCCGGCGTCCGAAGACCGCCCAGGCCTTGGCCCTGCGCTCGCGCATCGTTCTCGAGTGCGCAGGCGGGCAGTCCAATCTGGAGGTCGCCCAGAGGCTCGGGGTCTCCGCCGCCACGGTGGGCAAGTGGCGGAGGCGGTTTATCGAGAGCCGTCTGGAGGGTCTGGTGGATGAGCCCCGCCCGGGCCGGCCCCGGACGGTGGGCGACCTGCGGGTGGAGGAGGTGATCGTGCAGACGCTCGAGAGTTCTCCGCCGGACGGCGGCACCCACTGGTCCACCCGCCAGATGGCCAAGAAGGTGGGGCTCTCCCAATCCACGGTCTCCCGGATATGGCGGGCCTTCGGGCTGCAACCCCACCGGGTGAAGCACTGGAAGCTCTCCAAGGATCCCCTCTTCCAGGGAGAAGGTGCGCGACGTGGTGGGGCTCTACCTCGACCCGCCCGAGCGGGCGCTGGTCCGCTGCGTGGACGAGAAGAGCCAGATCCAGGCGCTGGATCGCACGGCGCCCCCATCCTGCCCGTACTGCCCGGGACCCCGGCACGGGCCCCACCCACGACTACCGGCGCCACGGCACCACCAGCCTGTTCGCAGCCCTGGACATCGCCTCCGGGAAGGTCATCGGCACGCTCCACGCCCGCCACCGGGCGGTCGAGTTCAAGGGGTTCCTCAAGACCATCGACCGGGAAGTGCCCGCCGAGCTTGACGTCCACCTGATCCTGGACAACTACGCCACGCACAAGACCCCGGCCGTCAAGCGCTGGTTGCTCGCCCACCCCCGCTTCATCCTGCACTTCACCCCTACCGGCGCCTCCTGGCTGAACCTGGTCGAGCGCTGGTTCGGTGAGCTCACCGAGCGCAAGATCAGACGGGGCACCCACCGCTCCGTGCCGGAACTGAACGCCGACATCCGCGACTGGATGGAGCATTGGAACGAGAATCCCCGCCCCTACATCTGGACCAAGACCGCCGAGCAGATCCTCGACACCCTCGCCAACTACTGCCAACGAATCAATGACTCAGGACACTAGTATCTGTTCCTCCAGTAGTCGGGCTGTCTCCGGTTATGCATCACTGCAAGGACAAAGACGCCCGTCGTTTCGAGGCTGTAGAGAACACCGAAGGGGAAACGATTCACAAGACAACGGCGAACATCGTCTTCTATGACCGGCCAGGCGCTTGGATGGTGATGATGTTCTGTATGGCAGTATAGACCTCAAGGGACAAATCGTAGCCAAGGCCGGCTTCGCAATCTTCGTAGTACTCAATAGCCGCGCTTAGTTCTTTCTCTGCTTCCGGGTGAAATGAGTAGTTCATTTTTCGAAACGGCTACGAATCCTATCGAATACCTCGCCCCCGGGAACGGCCTCCACGCGACCCGATCGCATCTCGGCCAGACGGCGATTGGCGACCTTGATCCATTCAATCTCGACTTCAGCCAAGGGCGGATTGATTGTTCGGAGCAGAGAATCAATGACCATGACCCGCTCTTCAACGGGAAGGCATTCCGCTTCTTCGATGATCTCTTTCATTCCGTGCATTGAATGACCACCTTTCCGACATGAGCCAGCACATCAAGTCCTTGCAGCACCCGTCGCAACCAGAACTCGCACCTCAAGGCCGCCTGGACCTTATCCGGCGAGGCCAAGATCGTCGCCGATGCAGTTCACCGCCTCATCTGCCCTAATAACGGTGCGCGGGTCACCTTTGCCCGCTCAAGTAACTGCGGCCTTCCTGGGAGGCAGCGGCTACCGCGTTGGTTTTCCCCTTACGTATCTTACTGCTCGTCCCGGACGGCTGTCACCCGCAGGAGCCTCTCGGCCATACCTCCCTCTCGGCCCCGCCGACGCCCGCCCGGAACTGACACCGGAGATGGCAGAGCGGGTGAGACGGTACTTTGGGCGGGATTTGGCAAATCCGCACAGTTCCTCAACGGGGTGCTCCGGTGGCGGCGACCCACGGCCACGAGTTCCGTGGGTTGGCCTCGGGGATCATGGTGCGGAACTTGAAGATGCGGAAGGGGCGGCCCTCAAGGCCCACGCGGGTCTGGCGGTAGAAGACGGGGCCGCGGGAGTCGAGGCGGATGGCGAGGGTGAGTAGCGCCAGCAATGGCGAAAGGACGGCAAGGGCCAGTGTGGAAGCGAATCTGCTCATCCTGCGATTCGGTCCTTCGACGGCGCGCATCACCCGCGCACGGTCCTGAGCGAAAGGGCGAAACCCCAGGAAGTTCATGTAGGCGACGGAAAGCTGCAGAATGCAGTTGTAGGCGATGGCAAAGGCCCAGTCGAGATCCACCGAAAGCATATGCTCAGCTGTTCTGAGGTCACGCCTCGCGACGGCGAGAAGCTCGGCGATCTGCTCCGGTGGAGCTTCGGCTCGCTCAATGACCCGCGCTCTCAGGAGGTCATCGAAGTGCATCTTCATCTCCCACCAGGAAGATCTTCGGTCCCGCGGCCACGTCGGTGACGAAGGCCTTGCGGGCGGCAAGCTGTCCCTTCCAGTCCGCAGGGTCGAAGACCGAGTAGTTGACCTCACGGCCGAGCTCGGCCTCAGCCGCACTGACGGCTTCGTGGAGCCTTTCCTGGTCGACGTCGCCGACGATTATGAGATCGATGTCGGACCAAGCGTCCTCCCGGTTCTTTGCGACCGAGCCGTAGATGAAAGCGGCCCGGATGTCGCCGATCTCCGAGAGCGATCCCCGCAGAAAATCGGCGATTCCAACCGTCTTGAAGACGATGCTCTTGAGCTCTGGGTAGAGCAGGTGGTCTTGGTTGACGTGGTAGAAGCGGACGTTCGCTTCCTTCTGGGAAAGGAGAATCCCCGCATCCTCGAGTCTCTTGAGCTCCCTCTGTATGGACGGG
>JAHJSA010000038.1 GCA_018830645.1 Actinomycetota bacterium | reverse complement strand
GCACGAAGGCGGCGCGGCTCAGGGCACGAAGGCGGCGCGGCTCAGGGCACGAAGGCGGCGCGGCTCAGGGCACGAAGGCCGACGGGCATATGTCCGCCAGCACACACGAGCCGCAGCGTGGCTTCTTCGCCGTACACACGGCTCGGCCGTGCTCGATGAGCAGGTAGGTGATGCGGAACCAGTCGTCGCGAGGCACCGCGGGGAGGAGCTGGGCTTCGGTCTTGCCGGCGTCGGCTGTCTTCACGAGCCCCAAACGGTTGCTCAGCCTGTGCACGTGGGTGTCCACAGCGATGCCGGCGTCTGGGTCGGCGGCGTAAGCCTCGGGGTCGGCGTTGCCCAGCACGACGTTCGCCGTCTTGCGGGCCACGCCGGGCAGGGTGAGCAACCCGGCCATGCTGTGAGGAACCTCGCCGTCGAATTCGTGCAGCACCATCCGAGCGGCGCCCAGCACGCTCTTCGTCTTGTTGCGGAAGAAGCCGGTGGGCCGGATGTCCTTCTCGAACTCTTCGGGGTCGGCTCCGGCGTAGTCTTCGATGGTGCGGTACTTCGCGAAGAGAGAGGCTGTCACCTCGTTGACCTTCTTATCGGTGCATTGCGCGGACAAGATTACCGACACGAGCAGCTCCCAATCGTTGCCGAACAGGAGTGCGATGTGGGCGTCCGGGTACTCGTTCTGCAGGCGCGACACCACCTCGGCTGTCTGCGCCCGGCGCCGATGCAGGGCATGCGGTCGCGTCGCTCCGGTGTGGGCCATCGTCTCTCCTTCTTAGCTGGTTTGTGCGTCGAGTGGTCGACCCGTGAGAGGTGACTTCCCGTTCCTGAATCTCCAATTCTTGAGTGGTTCATACGAGTATTGGGCCATGAAAACAGCAACTCGTTCACCGGCATACTTCGTGGACCAGCGGCCACTTGAGCTGCGGAACCCCGTCCTCGACACGCTCTCCAACTACTGCCAGGGAATCAAAGACTCGGGACACTTGGTGGTGGCCGGGCTCACCCCGGCGGGTCACGAAGCATCGAGGGCGCTGCTATCTCCGTCGCGGAAACGCGGATCAAGGCGTGCCGCGCTCTCGAAGGCAGCGGTGGCTCGCTCCTGCTCCCCCGACTGCTCATAGGCCTTGCCGAGGTAGAAGAAGGCCTCGGCGTCCGAAGGGACTATGCGGACGCAATCCTCGAGGTGCTTCGCCGCTTGAGCGGGCTCGCGGAGGTTCAGGTAGGCCAGCCCCATGTTGAAATGGGCGTCTGCCATGTAAGGATCCAGTCGCAGGTAGTCTGTCAGAAGGCGGACGGCCTCCTCGGGTCTACCAACTCTGATGTAGAGGTCGGACAGACCCACGGTCAGGTTGGGCTCGTCGGGCAGGTACGTCAAGCCTTCGGTGAAAAGCCGTTCCGAGCGGGAGATGTAGGCGGGGTTCCTTAGCTGCTCGCCGACGTCGAGGTACATGAGGGCGGTTATGTTCCGCGTGTACGGGTTGTACGGATCGAGCTGCACCGCCTTCTCGGCCTTCACCGCGAGGGCCGGGAGGTCGCTCAGGACGTGCTCGCCGGTCGCGGCGACCGTGTAGAGCAACCGGTCGGCCCGTGCCACGTTGACCGCGTGAATCAGGGCGGGCAGCCCCACAGCCAGGCAGAGAGCGGCGATGGCCAGGCCCATCGCAAGGCCCCGGCCGGCCGGCCGGGGAGCGGGCTCTTCCCCGCGCTCGCCTTCCGCCAACGTGGTGTCCTGCGGGTCGCGGCCTTCTGCCGCTGCGAGCCGGCCCAGGGCCGCCCAGGCCAAGGGAGTCGCCTCCACCACGCTGAAGGAGCCTAACTCGGCGATGAAGTAGGCGATCACCCCTCCCAGCAGGCCTGCCGAGAGCCACTTCTCCGCCCCCTGTCTGCGGCGGTAGCCGCGCCATCCCGCGAGCAACGCTCCCCCTATGAAGGTCACGTATAGAGCCAACCCCACCAGACCACTGGAGTAGGCCATGTAGAGCGCCGAGTTGTGAGGGCGATCGGCGAACCTGTTCGGCCCCTCTAACTCGATGAGCCGAGCGTTTCTCATGCCCACGGCTTCGCGGGTGTAGGTCTCGAAGCCCCACCCAAGAAGAGGCTTCTCTTCGATGAGCCGGATGGTTCCTTTGTAGAGCTCGAGGCGGGTCGCGATCGTCCCGCCGCCCTCCAGCGTCTGCGAAGTCCGACCCTGGACCGTCGCCTCGCCGGGTAGAGAGGCGGGCCGCAGATAGTCCACGGTAGTGGCAAGGCCAAAGGCGAGCGGGAGCAGGGCCAGCGCAAGAAGCCGGCCACTCAACCGCCTGGGCCGAAGGAGGAACGCGGTCACCAGCACCCCCGCGACCAGCCCCACCCAGGTGGCTCGCGAGTACGTGAAGATCGCAGCCGTCATCAACAACAGGATGACGCCGGCGCCCAGCCATCTGGAGCGGGGCTCGCTCCAACCGGCGGCGATACCCGTGAGCACGGGAGCCGCCAGCGCGCAGAAAAGACCAAAGAAGAGGGGGTTGCCAAAGGTGGCATAGCTCCGTTGCCAGCCCCCCAAGGCGAGGATATCGATCTTCCTCGACTCAGGCCAGAAGTGCTGGGTGATCGCCAGCACGGAGATCAGCAAGACGGCGCCGAAGACGGCCCACACCGCTGCGCTCGTGGGCACGTATTTCCTCCTCGCGACCATTCGAGCGGCCCAGAAGATGACGAAATACCCCGCGAAGCCCAGCCACCCCTCGTAGCGGGATACCGCACCGAACAGCGACAGGTGTCGGTTCCCCGACAGCAGCGCACTCAGCAGCGACCAGATCAAGAATAGGCCGCCGGCCGCCACGTATACAGGCATGCGCCGGCGCACGGCACTGGAAGGCCGGGTGATAGTCACCGCGGCGATGCCCAGGAGGAGGAAGAAGGTCAATAACCGGAGCACCACGAGCTTGGGAACGACGACGTCCTGCCAGAGCACCGTCGGCAGCTGGGCGAACACGAGGGCTCCGAGGCCCAGCGCCAACACCCAGCCTACCGTTCCGGTGACGCGGTCGTTCACGGAGAGCTCCCGGGACAGAGCTGTGCTCCTAGCGATTCGGGTGGCAGAGGGTGCACATGTCTACCCCTACCTTGGTCTTGTCGTGGCACCTCCGGGTGCACGTGGTACCGTCTGTAGCCTCTTTGTGCTC
The DNA here is from genome assembly GCA_018830645.1 of Actinomycetota bacterium. GTDB lineage: Bacteria > Actinomycetota > Thermoleophilia > RBG-16-64-13 > RBG-16-64-13 > JAHJSA01. The sequence goes on along the minus strand of JAHJSA010000038.1, from coordinate 6,055 downwards.
CTCCCTCCAGTCCGGTCCGTGACTGTCGTGAAGGCCTATATGACACTCGGTACAGTTACGGTCGTGGCAGCGGGAACAGGTGCCTCGGTCGAACGCGCCCCGCGGTGCGTGCATCTTGGGGTCGCTCCAGTCGGCAGGGTGGGGCATTTCGATCCCGTGGCAGGCGTTGCAGCCCGTCAAGTCGTGGCAACCGCGACAGGTGGAGGGACCGGGCAGGTCGATCTTGGCAAACCCGCCCGTATCGGCCGCTTTCATGGCCATGTCCCGTTCGTGGCAGGTGGAGCACTCGTTGGCGGCCGTGCGGCCGTCGTGGCAGTCGGCGCAGGTCCACATGACGCCGCCGGGCAAGGCTCCGCTCTTCACCTCGCGCGGCTGATGCCCGACCCGCCCATGGCACTGCTTGCAGGAGACCTGGTCGGCGAAGTCCTCGTGCCTGACCCGGATGTTGTTCGAGGAAAGCGTGTCGGCCAGATCGTTCTCGTGGCACGAGGCGCAGGCACGGTTCTCCAGCACCACGGCGGTGGGGGGCGCGTCTCGGGAAAGAGCGGCCGCCGCATTCTGTACGCCCCGCAGGCGCGTGGCTAGGCCGCCGCCGAACCCCGGGGTCTCGTGACAGCGTATGCAGGCCACGTCCGCGTGGGTGCTTCCCTCCCAGCTCACCGAGGCGGTCAGAGAGACATGACACCTCAAGCAGAAGCGGGTGTCCCGCGAATAGCGGTCTGCCGCGACGCCGCCGCCGACAATCATCAAGACCATCAACACGGTGGCTCCACCCATGATCCATCGCAGCACCGCACCTTGTCTCGCGCCGCCGGCTCGGTGGGCAGATCCTTCCTCACCCCCGAACTCTCCGGTCTCCGCTTCCTCCGCATCCTCGGGGAGAAACAAGAGGGCAACGACAACGACGATCAGGAAGACCGCGAACAGGATGGCGGCGGCGATAGCGGTGCGCCGGGGGTTGTCGCCTGGGTCCTGGATGAGCTGAACGAGCTGGCTGACGAGATCGTCGACGCTCACTTCGATCCCCCCCCGTGCTGCTCTCCGTCCGCTGAAACACCCGATATCTTCTCTAGCTTCTCGATGATCTCGGGCGCGACCCCAAGGTGCAGGTGCCTCAAGTGGCAGCGCTCGCAGCCCGATTGCAGGTGGCAGGTGCCGCACGTCCCCGGCGGCTGCTCCACTGCGTCTTTCGAGTGACCCTGCAGGTAATCATCCGCGTGCGGCATGGGAATCACATGGCACGCTACGCACGTGGCCTCCCCATGGCATTCGTAGCAGGCCGGGCCCGCTTCTTGCGCTTCTGATCCGTGGCTGAAAACGGAGGTTTGCCTATCGTGGGGGAGGTCGACGCCGTGGCATTTCCTGCATTCACTTGGTTCGTGGCACACCGCGCAGGTGCTCAAGTCCCCCATTCCGTGGCGTCCGGTCCAGTCCGTCGGGTGAGCGGCGGCGGCATCCACCGCCGGAGGCCCATCGACGTGGCATACCTCGCAACCGTTGGGCGCCGACACTCCATCATGGCAGCCGGAGCCGCCGCACAGCGAGTGCGCCGCCACCGAAGCGGATCCGCCCTTGGCCGGCCGGTGAGACGCGTCGGCGTGGCAGAAGCTGCACTCGAGGATCGTGCCGCCGCTCGAAATGTTGGTCTGGTCGTCTCGTTCTTGGGCTCTGGGCTCGGCAGTCACAGCGGCGTGGTTCATCCTGATTCCCGATGCCACGACGGTCGTTTCGAGCGCCGCCCTGTGGCACGATGCGCACACGGGCGAGAAAGAGTGTCCGGTCGTCGAACCGCTCCCGCCGAACGGCCAGGAGAGGAGATTGGTGGCCGCCATGACGTTGAGGCGCACCATCCCGACTGCCCCGCCAGGTACGTGACAGGACCGGCAGTCCTGATCCCGATGGGGCGACTCCGCCAGCTCGGCCAGCTTGGTCTTCGTTACATGGCAGGTGGAGCACCCGGTCTGAGTGGTCGCCATGCCGATAAAGACCCCCTCGAGCACGAGACTCACGCCGAGCCCGACAAGCAAGAGGGCAAGCAAAGGTCGCTTCGCCCTCGCAAGGGCGCGTACAGCGCGGGCGGCAGTGTTCTCGACGCTGACGGGCACCAGCCTGTTGTTCTCCTTCAAGCCTTGTTCCGGTGATTGCCGTCGGCTCGTGAGGGAGCGCACAAGCCTTGATGCGAATCCAGGGGAGAGCATGATACCAGAAGGACCGTCGGGTTCGGGGAGGGGAGGAGGGGGTCGCTAGGGCGGCTGGACTCCGCCCTATGCCCGCGCATATCGCACCCTGCGCTACGTTGCACAGAGCACGCGTCTGGGGTATCCTCTGGCAGCCTCTGCTGGACCGTCCCCCGCCCCCGCGCTTGTGAGCCTGGGCACTAGCAGTGGTGTTCCACTGTCGTAACTGAGCGAAGGTCGAGAATAGAACCATGGATCACTCCTCCGCCCCGGAAGCCCCGGTGCCCCCCGTCACTCGCAAGAAGCGCTCGAAGAACCGTACCCTCATAGCTGCCATCTTGGCGGTTGGAGTCCTGTCGTTAAGCCTGCTCGGCCTCATGCTATGGACGGTCCTGGGGAGTCAGACCGAGGCCCCCCGTAGCGCGGCTGAACGGGACGTGGCTCTCGCGGAAGCCGCCGTGGAGGCGGATCCGAACAACCCGGCCGCCCGGGTCGACGCCGCGAGGATCAACCTGCTCGCGGGCGACTACGACCGAGCCATCGAATACGCTGACAGCGCCATCAAGCTTTCTCCGGAGCTTGCCTCAGCCGAACTTGTCAAAGGCTATGCCTATGCCGCCAAGGGCGATGAGGCAGCCGCCCGCGAGTTGTACGAGAAGGTAGCCAAGGGGGAGACGAACACCGCCGCCGAGGCCTTGCTGGCGCTGGCGATCATGGACAAGAAAGCCGGCTCGCTCGAATCGGCCATCGAATCTCTCGAGAAAGCGATAGAGATAGATTCCATGGATGCTCTCAAGCGAGTCGAGCTCGGGAAGATCCAGGTGGCAGCGGCCAAGCCCGCCGAGGCACTGGCATCCTATGCGTCCGCGCTACGGCTGGTTCCCGATCTGGAGGAGGGGCTCGAGGCCTTGCGCGAGATGCAATACGGGCCGGCGGAGTACCTTCTCGCACAAATGGCATGGGAGCAGGGAGACCGCGACGAGGCCACTCGTCTCATGGAGAACGCGGTCGAGGTGTCCCCGGATATGGCCTGGCTGCACGTGGCGCTCGGCGACTTTCGGGCTATGCAGGGGGACACGGCAGGAGCCAAGACGGCCTACACGAACGCCCTCGGCGTTGACTCCAGTAATCAGGATGCCAAGGACGCACTTGCCGCCCTTGAGCGATGAGCCCGCGAGACGATCATGCGCGCCGCGGGACTTTGAGCTTCTGACCGAAACAACGATCTTGCCCACAGAAGGCCCGGAAACTCACCAACAGGAGAACCCATGCGCCGTCGGATATTCCTGATTGTCCTTCTCATCTTCATGCTCGTGGTCCTCGCCGTCTTGGCGGGGCTGTTTGTGGTTCTGAGATCGGCGGCCGAGGCTCCGCCCGCCGTTCAGTCCCCTGGACTCAAGACCATTAGGAGTATCTACGGCTGGGGCAAGAATCCCGACGAACTCCTGCAAGAACCGTTCAGTATCGTGTGGCGAAACGGTTCCCTCTTCGTCGGCGACAAGGCGGTCTCCCAGGTCATACAGCTCACACCCGAAGGCGGGTTGGTGGCGAAGTACGGAACTAAGGGACGCGGCCCGGAAGAGGTCTGGTCGGTTTCCGGTCTGGAGGTCGATGAACAAGGAAACGTCTACATCGCCGATGGCGGGCACGAGAAGGTCGTGGTGTATGGGCCCGACGGCAGCTTCGTCAGGCAGGCGGCCATCGAGGGTTCGCCCCTTGCGCTTCTGCTGAGCGGCAACCTCATGTACGCCACCACCAACTCATCGGTCAAAGTCCTGCAGATGCCGGAGATGAACGAATTGAGGAGCTGGGGATCGAGGGGCAAGGGCACGGAGCAGTTCGACTATCCCAACGGATTGGCCCTCGATGTCCAGACATCGGTCCTGTATGTCGCAGACGGCAACAACCACAGAGCGAAAGCGCTCGATCAGCAGGGCAACGTGCTTTGGATCTACGGCACTCCCCCTGAAAGCATGAACGACAGCAAGGTCCTTTTTGGGCTTGCCGGAACGGCCGCGTTCGCGGATGGATACCTCTTCGTCACCGATCCTCTCGATTCCGTGGTGCATATCCTCGACGCTGAAGGAACGAAGGTCGCCCAAGTGGGCGATGTAGGACAGGCGGACGGGCTCTTCTACTACCCAGCCGGGATCACCCACATGGGTGGCAAGAGGTTCGCTATTGCTGAGTGGGGCAATTCTCGCATTCAGATAGTCGAGATCGACGTACCCGCCGCTATCGAGGAATGGCAACGAACCAGGCCCGCCGACAGTGGAGCGGTCACACCTTCGACCGAAGCCTCCTCTTTGCCGGCCCCCGAGGGAGGCACCACCTCGACGTCCGAGTAGGAGCACTACGGGCCCGGATCCGCCAGCCGGAGATCGTTGGCATCCACGGTGCCCCGCGCATCCAGTGCTGAGTTGCGCGCCGGTCGACGGCCGGGGCGTCTCGCAGGCGCGTTGCTCGTCTCATGCGCGAACTGTGTGAACCGAGGGTGTCTCCCGGCGTGGGAAGCGTCGAGTCAGGAACTCGGAGGGCGCGGCACCGGCGGCACCGGACCTTGTGCGACGCAACTCCCGCGCGGAGACTACCCCGAACGAACTCTCGGTGGCCGACGCTAGGTGGTGCCCACCAGGGAGGGCGGGCTCTTCCTGGCCGTGGCGGTGGATGCCTGCTCCCGGTACTGTTGCGGCTGGTCCATGCGCGACGACCTCGAGGCCGACCTCGTTGCCGATGCCCTCGGCATCACATCGTCAGTGACACCCGGTCTGAGTATGTGACCTGGGCCGCACGACCCGTCGCGATACGCGACCCAAAGCCGAAGGGCCGCTTTCGCGACCCTTCGACGATCATGCTTCTTGGCTCTAGATTCTAGAGCCCTTTCCGGCCCATGCGTGTTAGTAGGTGAAGCCCACCCCAAGACCGTTGTTCCGATGACAGCTGAGGCAGAGCGCGTCGATCTTGACGCTCTCGTACTGGGCGATCAACGCCTCACCGCCCGCGACGAAGTGCGGGAATCCGGTATCGGCTTGGTGGCAGGTCACACAGCTGTTGCTGTCAACCGTGTCCGGTATCTTGGTCCGGAACCAAGAAATCCGTAATCCTCCGGGACCACCATCGCGCTGTGTGGTCATGATGTGAGATCGTCCGTTGCGGGCTCCCGTGAAGGTGACCCCGAACTGGGTGCGGTGGCTGCTCGAACCCCAATCGGTGGCGACACTGTTGTGGCAGCCAGACGTGCCACAGTTCTTGAACACCGCCAATAGGTCGGCCTGGGCGACAATCGGGGTGACCGTGCCGTCCGCCGCCGTGCGCTTCGTGCCGTCGTGGCAGTCGAGACAGAAGTCGCGCTGATTGGTCACCGGGGCCACAAAGGAGCCCCAGCCCCCTGCGACGGCCAGATAGGAAGTGACACCTTTGGCCGGGTCGTTCTTCAGGAGGTAGGTGCCGGGCGCTATGGTGGCGGCGCCGTGCACCGAGTGGCAGGACGCGCAGCCGGCGTAGGCGGCCGGAGCCTCCGTGGCGACGGTGCGATGGCCGGCCGTGTGGCCCGAACCACCCACGCGGCCGTAGTACGGGGCTCCCTCGCCGACGTAGTTGGCTACCTGTCCGCCGTACACCGTAGTCGCGAAGTTGGTGGTGACGTGGCAGAAGGTGCAGGCGTCGGCCACAGTGCTGCGCAGCAGGCGCTCGGTGGTGACGTTGGTGCCGTCGGAAAGGCCGGCGCCGTGAACGGCGTGGCAGACCTTACACTTCGCGCCCGTGGTCGCGTACCCGGCGTGCGGGTTCTGGTTCGGAACATCCATGAGCACGGTGGTAACCCCGCCAATGGTCGCCGGGGCCGTGAGGAAGGCGATCTTGTTGCCGTAGTAGTTGGT
>JAHJSA010000037.1 GCA_018830645.1 Actinomycetota bacterium | reverse complement strand
CCTGGAGCATCCCTACCGAGAAGGCAGGACCGGCTTTTGCCTACCTTGGGGGGGCGTCACCCGGCTTGGATCGCTCCCGGCGGTCGGCGACAGACTTGATCCTGGCGCTCCCGGCCGGAGGAAGCGGTCACGCGGCCACCGCGAACTCCAATGATGCCTTTCTGGGCTGGTGGGACGGGGGTTTCGGAGGGGGACCGGTGGATTCGGGCTTAGATGACTCCATGACGTAGCGGGCGAGATCACTGTCGAAGCGGTACTGGTGAGCATTGTCGAGTGGCTCTGACTTGAAGTAGTAACGGCCCGTCTTGGCATCTTTGACCGGGGCCTCATTGAGCACAAAATGGCGGCCATTGCCCTCGAATGTTGCGAAAGGGTCGAGCTGGAGCTTGGTGACTGCCAGCAGTAGTCGCTCGAACTTGTTGAGTACCTCGCCGGACTGTGAGTCGTAAGCCTTCAGGCGGTCTTGCACGTTGGGGTCAAGGTTGTCGAACACCTTGGCCTTGGCGGCAGCCATTTCGGCGCTGATCTCGGTGGCATACTGCTCTTCTAGTGCTTTGAACGCTCGGTCAATTTCAGCATCACTGCGAGAAGTGCTGAGTATGCTGTTGATAATCTTCTCGAAATCGAAGCCATCCTCGATTGCACCGAGCACTTCATCACTAGCACCGAAGACGGACTCGAACAGGTGGAACTTGGTTGCTAGCAATTCAAGAATGCGGGCCTCAGCCACGTTGCCCTTGTTGGAGAAGTTCACGACCACGACGTCGTACTTCTGGCCGAAGCGGTGGGCACGACCGATACGCTGTTCCACGCGTTGCGGGTTCCACGGCAGGTCATAGTTCACGACCATCGAGCAGAACTGTAGGTTGATACCTTCGGCAGCGGCTTCGGTGGCAATCATAGCGGTGCCGCGATCGCGGAAGTAGTCCACGAGCGCCTTGCGGCGGTCGGCTGCCGGAATGCCAGTGATGATGTCGCCATCCTTGTTGGCTTCCAACCAGTTCCTGTAGATCTCGTTGCTTTCGGGCGAACTGTTGGAGCCGTTGAATAGGACCAGGCCCTCACCGCGTCCAGCCTCACTGAGCGAGCGGGCGATGTACTCCTGGGTCTTAGTGGAGTCGGTGAAGATGATCGCCTTCTCCGGTGCGCCGAGTTCACGTAGGCGTTCAAAGCCCTTGTCGAGAGCTTCGTTGAGTTTCACGGCCTTCTGGTTGACCGTGATGGACCGGGCCAGGTCGGCGTAGCCGCGCAGCTCTTCAACCTCAGCCCGCATGGCTTCGAGCGTGTTGTTGTTCAGATGCTCGCCTGCATCGGGACCGAACCGGGCACTCTCTGCAGCCGGTACGCCGCCTTCTTGCAGTTCCTCAAGTTCTTCACCCGTAAGGTCATCGTCCATCAAGTCGGCCATGATGAACCCGCCCCGGCTGTCACGACGGACACCGGCATGCAGCTCTGCTTCGAGCCGGTCGGCAATCTTCGCCAGGGTGCTGGAAACGGCGTAGGAGGATGAGCCGAGGCGCTTGCGGATAATCAGCGTCGTGAGGTGGCGCTGGGAGTTGGCGAATGCGAACAGGTCTTCGCGTTGCAGGTAGTCGTTGACCTTCTCGTAGAGTTCGATCTCCTCGGAGCTCGGGGTGAACTCCACGGTGAGTGGCAGGCGCTTAGTGAAGTGGATGTACTTGTCGGCATCCCTGCGCAACGTGCGCTTGCTGATAGCAGCCACACGTTCGACCAGGTCGTCGTTGTCGCCGATACCCTTAGTCTTGACGTAGCGCTCACGGAAAGCATCCAGCGAGTAGAAGTAGTCGGGGTCAAACACGCTGACGAGGCCGTAGACCTCTTCGAGGCGGTTCTGTAGAGGGGTCGCCGTGACTAGCAGGGTCTTGTGAGCTTCACGAACGATATGGCTGATGGCCTCTGGAGCCTTGTTGCGCCCTGTGTAGAAGTTGCGCAGGCGATGGGCCTCATCGCAGATGACTAAGTCCCATTGGCGCAGCAGGCTGGCTTCATGACGCAGCGCGAAGTCGTAGGAGCAGATCAGCACTCCAGCGCCCTGTTCGGCAGTGCGCGCGAGCTGTTCTCCCTTGAGCTTGGGATCCAGTAGCTGGCTGGGGATCAGGAACTTCTCAAGCAGCTCCTGTTGCCACTGTTGGCGGAGGCTTGACGGCGCAATGATCAGGATTCGGCGCCTGCGCTCTGCCCAGTACTGAGTGATGACGATGCCCGCCTCGATGGTCTTGCCAAGGCCCACTTCGTCGGCGAGGACAACACCGGGGAGGTACGGGGTTTGTAATGCAAAGAGGGCCGCATCGATCTGATGCGGCTTCGGTTCCACCTGGGCGTCGAAGAGGAGGCCTGCGAGTTTGCCAACGTGATCGTTCGCGTACGAACGTTGAAGTTCATGGGCGTAGTACTTCGCCTGATAGGCGGTGAGGCTCATCTACACCCCGGGATACTTAATGGTTCCGGATTGCCCCTCAACTCATCGCAGCTCTTCCAGACCGAGCCACACAGGTCTGATTTCTTGAGAGCCACTACCACATCACCACCCTGTGAATCGTTAGCTGTGTTGTTCCTGCTGCACTGCTCACTCTGGCCATGTGTCGTGCTCTATCTCCGTTTAGATCGAGAAAAGGGTCTCGACTACCCCCAGCGCCCTCCTACTCTACTACCGGCCACGGACAGAAGCATGGTATCGCCCCCGCGTGCCCGATGAACTTACCATCAGTATTGCTGTCGGATAGGCGCTGAAACTATCTAATATTCTACCACTTGCATAATTGTTACACCAGATGCATACCCATGCATCTGGTCACATCTCCAGTTAAGTCCTTCGGCTGCGGCAAGCCAGGTCGGGGGCCCTTGCAGCCCAGGAGGGCGGAAGCCTCCTCTGGTAGATGGCAACATCATCGAATCAGATATCGCGGTTCCATCCGGCAAGCCGGAGCAGCCCCTCGGCGTTGAACTCCGCCTCACCATGGGTGATGCCCTGACCGTAGGTGTCGATGTATCGTTGGACAAGTACCTTGACTTCGCGTACTTCAGAGTCGCGTACAGCTACAGCCTCCTCCAGCATCTTCTCACTGAGAGATGGCTCCGTGGCGTCGTAGGGCCAGCCCTTGAGCCGTTCGACCCGCAGGATCTCGGCCCGCAGCGCATAGACGTGCGCCCAGAGGCGCGACAGGAGTTCCTCATGTTCGGCAGCCTCCTTGGAAGAGACGTCTCCTTTCGTGATGACAGGAGTGTCACCGGAGGACTCTAGCGGTGGCGGAACAGCGCGCGACCTGGGGATGTAGTTCTGCGAATCTTGATGGAGCTGCCAGGCCAGCATCTTGAGTATCTTCGGCTCGATGTGCTTGCGGAAGTGATCCGTCTCATAGCCCGTCTCACTCGCCGCCTGAAAGCGCCTAGCAGTTAGGTTCTTGCCCCGACTGCCGGGAGCGAGACCAAACAGGACACGCGCCGCCTCACTCAGTTCGTCATCCGGATAGTAAACGAGTTGGTTCCTGATGAGTCCGTCGAGCGCCTTCACGCGATTGAGGCGATCACTCGGGTCTACGCTGCGGGCGACGACGCCCCGGAGCCCGAGCAACGTCTCGTCGCCAAACTCGGGGCGTACGGGAAGTCCCTTGGTCAGAATCGGTCGCAGTGCTTTGACGATGGCTTCTACTGAGGGCGGCGTGATCTGAGTCTCCATAGCCTCTTTTTCCTCCGGGGAAACGTACCCAGCAAACACCCAAGGATTGACCGTTCAGACGCCCATCCCGGTGGCGCACACTCTGAATCAGGCGGACCACCCGTCCGACATCCTCCAAGAGAAAGGATACAGAATCATGAGCAGCAAACTGGTGCCATTGTCCGGCAACGGACTCTCACCGCGGTCGCTGGAGCAGATGAGCAGGCCTATGCAGCGCCAGGCGACGCGTGAGATCGAGCGAGTCGTCACCCAAGGCCTGGTAGTAAACACCCGCGAGCAGGTACGCGCACTGCTGACAGACACCGCCCTGCAGAACGCCGGAGCGCTCAGTGCTCTGGAAGAGCACCTCATCCAGATCGCCCCTTTGGGCGCGTCGCGCTACCAGCACATTGTCGACGCCTACGCACTCGGCGCGGCCCAGACGATCGCGAGGTGGTAACGATGCGTGAACTCATCGGATTCGTTCTGGTCGCGGGAGGTCTAGCTATGTTGGGCTCTCTGGCAGTGGCCGAGATCAGGGACTGGCGGAACCGTCAACACCAAGCAAGGCTACAGCGGATCGAACGCGGGCTGGCGCAGGCCCAGCAGCGCTTGGAGGTCCTGGCCCTTCAGCACGCAGCTTGGTTGCAGGGACGCGCTCACGAGGCCCGCAAGGAGCTGATCCTGGAGTCGTTTCGTGCATCCCAGGAAGCACGCAACACGGTCGATGCGGAGCACCGTTGACAAAAGCACAACAACGTTTTATGCCACCCCAGTACGTTAGCCAACTACGGCGTTGGCCTGTCTGGTCGGTCCGAGGAGTACCGGGCTCGGGCCTAGGTTCTGCGGCCTCGAAGGTGTGCAATAGAGGGCAGAACGGCGAACCCGCACACGACTCTTCGCCGTCGTGAAGGAAGGAGGTCAACACTTGAACAACAAACTCTACCGCACGATCATGGCCGACCCGCCATGGGACGTGCTGCAAAAAGGAAGAAACTCGCTCGGAGCCGAGCGTCACTACAACCTGATGACGCTTGATCAGATAAAGGCTATACCGATAGCTGAGCTGGCCGATCCCGAATCGAGCCATTGCTGGCTCTGGGTGACGAATGCGACCCTCAGACACGGCTACGATGTGCTGGAAGCGTGGGGCTTCACACCCCGCAGTCCGCTGACGTGGATCAAGCCGCGTTTCACGCTCGGCCAGTACCTACGCAACGCGACCGAGCACGTTCTGCTTGGGACTCGCGGGAAGGCGCCGGTACTCTTCCGCGCGCAGCCGACATGGATGTTCGCACCGCTCCAGGACCACTCTCATAAGCCTGAAGAGCAGTACGCCGTCATCGAGCGTGTCTCCCCTGGACCCTACCTCGAACTGTTCGCCCGCAGGCCCCGACCCGGTTGGGACGTGTGGGGCGACCAGATCGCCTCAGATATCGACATACCGGGGTATCCGGTCCCGGATTCACCCGCGACGAGGGTTCGATCGTGAAGGGTGGTGTTGATCATGGCCGACGAGCCAGGAGGATTGGCCACGAAGCTGTGGCGCGCTTCATTGACGATCCTCGGCGCGACACTCGCACTGTGGTTGAGCGTGAGACTGCTGCTCGAGATCTGGTGCGTGCTGGCCATCGCCGGCGCAATTATCGCAGGCGCAGCCATCCTTCTGCGGTGGTGGCAGTGGCGCAGATGGTAGACCGATCATCCGAACTGAACGATCGGCACATGAGAGAACGCACGGCTAGCTTAGAAAGGAGGTCCGACGACATGAGTAGACGTAAGAAGAAGCAGGGACGCCCGACCACATCGAACCGGGTCTGGATCCTGCCCGAACCGAATGAGAAGCTGGATGCGCGCAAGCTGAGCCGGGCCTTCCTAGCCCTGGCCCTGCACCAGGCCGCTGATGAGGCCGAGGCAGAGCAGGAGCACACCGAGAAGCCTGCCTCTGGAGATCATGATGAATCGGCGTAACCGAACCTTGGTCTGGCGAGAGGTCTCGTGGCCCCGGCCCTTTGATCCAGAAGTGGCCCTTGAACTGCTCGGTCGCCTAGCGGCCGACCGAACTCTCGGAACCGTTATCTGGGAGGCACGCAGCGACTCCAAAGGCATCCACTATCTCATTGGTTGCGCCGACGTTCAGACGTCGGCGATGAAGCAGCTCATGACCTCACATGTCGACGGCGTGAGGTTGTCGGCGAAGACCCGCCGATTCCAGGTGAACTCGGCGGCGCGGGTGCGCGTCAGCCACCATTCGTTGGCACTCTCCACCGATAGGGTTATGGCGGCGGTGCGCTCCGTATTGGCGGGTCTGGCGGCTGCCAAGACAGGGCACGGGGAGCTTGTCCTCCAAGTGGCGCTCGGCCCACGTGTCGCCCCGGCCATGCTTTCAGACCGACTGGACGATCCCCGAGCAACCTGGCTCCAGCTGATCTCGGGTGCGGTCCGCCCGGCCTCGTCTGAGACCAGAGCCAGCATGAAAGCCCGCGTGAAGACACACGGCTTCAAGGCCATCATCCGCATCGGAGCCACCGCCGACACACCAGGGCGAGAGCGCCACCTCATCTCCAATCTCATCGGTGGATTAAAGGTTGCCGAATCTGCCGGTGCGCATCTCCGAGCAAGCAGGGAGTCGCCAATGGCCCTGAGCGCTGCGCGCCGACCGTGGCGCTGGCCGCTCACGCTCTCCGCGCCAGAACTCGTTTCTTTGATGGGCTGGCCGCTCGGAGAGGGGACGCTACCCGGCGTGGGCGGAATGCACCCCAAGGTACTCCCACCTGCTCCGGGCCTGCGCGACTCAGACCGACCCTTTGCGGTCTCCTCGGCAGCCGGAGAGACCGTCCGACTCGGAGTATCGGTCAGAGACTCGCTGCAGCACACGGTGCTGCTCGGACCAACCGGCTCCGGCAAGTCCAATGCCATGCTCAACATCATCTGCGCCGACATCGCCGCCGGACGCGGGGTGCTACTGATTGATCCAAAGAGCGATCTGACCTGCGACGTGCTGGCCCGAATCCCGGAGTCACGGCGAGGTGATGTGGTCGTTATCGATCCGGCCGACCCCCGTCCGGTAGGGCTCAACCCACTCGCAGGGAAACGCCAGAACCCGGCACTGGTTGCCGATAGCGTGCTGGCGGTATTCAAGGAGTTGTTCGCAGACTCGTGGGGACCGCGAACACAGGACATCCTAACGAGCGCCCTGCTGACCTTGGCGCAGTATCCACAGTCGTCGTTGGTCTGGTTGCCCACACTCCTGACCGACGCTCACTTCAGGCGCAAGCTCACCGCTGGCATCACCGACCGAGTCGGACTCGGCCCGTTCTGGGCGGCGTATGAGGCCATGTCGGTGGGACAGCGCGCCCAAGCGATCGCACCGGTAATGAATAAGCTGCGCCAGTTTCTGCTGCGCCCGGCGCTGCGCTCGGTTCTCGGGCAGACCGAGCCACTCTTCGAAATGAACGATCTCTTCACGAAGCAACGCATCGTGCTGGTCTCCCTGAACAAGGGTCTGATCGGCTCGGAGGGCGCACGACTCCTCGGCTCCCTGGTCGTGGCCCAGCTCTGGCCGCTCATCCTCGCCCGCGCCAAGCTGCCGCCCGAGCGACGCTACCTCGTCAGCGTGTTCATCGACGAAGTCCAAGACTACCTAACCCTGCCGACCGATCTGGCCGACGCGCTCTCCCAGGCACGAGGACTCGGCGTAGGGTTCACGATCGCCCATCAGTACCGCAACCAACTGCCACCGACGCTCCGAGCTGGGGTCGATGCCAACGCTCGGAACAAGATCGTCTTTGGTCTGAACGCCGGAGACGCCCACGACATGGCCGCGATGGCGCCGAATCTCGTGGCAAGCGACTTCATGCTGTTGCCTCGTTATGGCATCTACGCCCACCTCATGGACCGAGGCCATTCCACCGGATGGATCTCCGGACAAACGATGCCTGCGTCAGCCGCGATATCCGATCCGGCAGAGCTCAAGGCCGCAAGTGCCGAAGCCTTCGGTCGGCCGGTTGAACAGGTCGAGGCTGACGTACTTCATGCCATCGGTCTTGCGAGCGAAAGAACCCCCGCACGGGAAGACGGTGAGCAGGTTGGACGTCGGCCTCGGAGGCGATCATGAGCGCGCCTTTCTGGCGGGGTAGGTGTCGTGCCGAGCGACGTATCGCGATTACCAGGATCGGCCAGAAGAGCGGGCAGCGGGCGCGGCACGCCGCAGTAAGGGATAAGACTCCTCCCCCACCTCAGTGGTGGAGTTCTACATCCCCCGGGAGGGCGGCGACATGAGCGGGCAGCGAGTCAGCCGCCGAAGGCTGGAGGACATTCGAGCGAGCCTTGCCGATCGTGATCTGCAGATCCTCGTCTCATTAGCTACACACCGATTCCTGACTACGCGGCAGATCTGTCGCTTGCATTTCGGCGACAAGCCGACTGAAACCGCAGCCCTGCGTTCGGCCAACAGAGCACTCTACAAGCTTCGGAGTCTGCGGCTGCTGGTCGCACTGGAGCGCAGGATCGGCGGTGTGCGCGCCGGATCTGGATCTTACGTCTGGAGTCTTGGACATATCGGAGCCCGACTGCTGCAGCGGGCGAACGACGTAGACGGACTGCCTCGGCGTCAGCGCCAACGTGAACCGTCAACCACCTTCCTCGAGCACACTCTGGCCGTCGCCGAGGTTTCCCTTCGGTTGCGTGAGATCGCCAACAGGGGTGAGGTGACCCTCCTGGGCGTCCAGCACGAACCGGCCTGCTGGCGGCCCTACAGCGGCCCAGGAGGCGGCACCGTGCGGCTCAAGCCGGACCTGGCCGCTGTCACTGCAACAGAGAAGTTCGAAGACCACTGGTTCTTCGAAGTCGACCTGGCGACCGAACCGCCATCGCGCGTCGTGAGAGCCTGCCAAAACTATCAAGCTTACCGGCAGAGTGGCGTCGAGCAGCGACGACTTGGCCTGTTCCCGGCAGTGGTCTGGATCGTGCCGACCGGACGCCGCAAGGAGACTCTCGTGTCCCACTTGGACGGACACGATGCCATCAGCGCCCGGTTGTTCACGGTCATCACGCTCGACGAACTTGAAGGGCTGTTGCGGCGCGGAGCCCCCTTCGTCACTACGGCGCGGGCAGAGGCGGAGAGCAACCGTGCCGAGTGAAGAAGACCCATCAGCCGTGACCGGAGAAATCCCCAACGGGGGCGGCGCCTCGAAAGTCCTTGATGATTTCGGCGAACAGAGGTACACCATGGAGGAGGTAAACGAGGAGAGCCTTTCCATGAACCCACCGACAGCAGCAATTGCGCCGCTCGCGGAGATGCTGGCCGAGGGCCTGACGCCCAAGGTCGCCGTCTCCTACCTGCGCGTTTCAACGCGGGAACAAGCCTACCGGGGCGGCGAAGCCGAGGGCTTCTCTATTCCGGCACAGCGCGACGCCAACAAACGTAAGGCCGCATCCCTGGGCGCGATCGTCGTCAAAGAGTTCGTCGACCGTGGCGCGTCCGCCAAGACCACTAACCGTCCTGAGCTACAGGGCATGCTCGACTACGTCTCGGAGAACCAGGTCGACTACGTCATCGTTCATAAGGTCGACCGCCTGGCCCGCAATCGGGCTGACGACGTGGAGATCAATAAGGCTCTCGACAAGGCCGGTGTCAGATTGGTCTCCACCACCGAGAGCATCGACCAGACTCCGTCCGGCATGCTGCTGCACGGCATCATGTCATCGATCGCCGAGTTTTACTCCCGGAACCTCGCCAACGAGGTCACCAAGGGAATGACTCAGAAGGTTCGTGGTGGTGGCACGGTTAGTCGAGCGCCGCTGGGTTATCGCAACATCCGCACGACGGACAGCGAAGGCCGTGAGATGCGAACCGTTGCGATCGACGAGGAGCGGGCACCACTCATTCGTCTGGCTTTCTCGCTCTACGCCAGCGGCGAGTGGACGGTGGCCGCTCTGGCCGAACACCTGGCCGACCGTGGACTAACGACCCTGGGCACTCCGCGCATCCCGTCCGTGCCTATCACCGCGCCCAAACTGAACAAGCTGCTCCTGAACCCCTACTACAAGGGGTGCGTGCCGTTCAAAGGTGCCTTGCACCCCGGTAAACACGAGCCGCTCATCGATGAGCGCACCTGGCAGGCCGTCCAAGACACCCTCGCCTCCCACGTCAACGGAGAGCGTACCCGAGACCATCCTCATTTCCTGAAGGGTACCGTCTTCTGCGGGGCCTGCGGGTCAAGGCTGCTCGTGCAGATATCCAAGTCCCGCTCCGGTGCCTACTACCCATACTTCATGTGCTCGGGTCGGCACAGCAAACGTAACGACTGCCTTCAGAAAGCCGTTCTCATCGACGAGGTAGAAGTGCGCATCGAAGAGCACTACTCGCAGATTGCACTCGATCCTGATTTCCGGCTCAAAGTCGAGGCCTTGCTCACCGAGGAGCTGAAGACCGCCCGAGCAGACTCAGAGGTCGAACTCAGCGATCTCCGGCGGCAGCGCGAGAAGTTGGAGCGGCAGCGCGAGAAGCTCATGCATGCGCACTACGAGGGAGCCATTCCGATCGAGTTGCTCAAACGGGAGCAGGATCGGATCGCAACAGGGCTTCTCGAGATAACGGGCAAGCTCGACGCCAGTAACGTCCAGTTCGACGTCGTCGCCCGCAATCTCCAGGACGCGCTCGATCTGACCGTGGATTGCGCCCTCGCGTACAAGACGGCACCTGCTCATATCAAGAAACAGTTCAACCAGGCCTTCTTCAAGCGAATCCTCGTCAACTCCGACACCACCTTGGTTCCAGAACTCGCGCCCCCTTTCGACATGCTGCTCGGGCCGGAGCTACGTTCTGCCTACCCCGGCGAGCACTCGGAGAATCCCCTGAACGCGAAAGAGCCCACTCAATCGAGCGGGCTCTTTCCAAAATCAAACGTCTCAAACCATCGTACCTGTGGCCAAGGGGCCTTTTCTCTTGCTCATGGTTTGAGTAAGAGACTTATGGTGGAGGTAAGGGGACTCGAACCCCTGGCCTCAACGCTGCCAGCGTCGCGCTCTCCCAGCTGAGCTATACCCCCACGTCGAACGGAGACGGAGTATACCGGCTCGCTCTGGGGCGTGCAACCGAGCGGCGGGCCGGACAAGACGGGCACCCGAAGAGGCGCCGCATGCCGGAAGGCTTGACTTCTCACGTCCGAGAGCGGATTGTCTAGCACACCTCGAAGGCGTGACCGGTCACGCCACAGCCAAGGGGGCCTATGGACCTGCTCCGTCTCGTATTCGAGCTGTTCGGCCAGGAGGCGCGCTTCGAAGCGCTCACCGACCAGATGACCGTTCTAGTGTTTCTGGCCTTCTACCTCGTCCTCGCCCTGGTAGCGTTCATCTGGGTACTGGCCTCCCTGGTGTTCGGGGAGATCGGGGACCTCTTCGACTTCCTCGACTTCGGCGGCGAGGGCACCTTCCCGGCCATCGGTCTGGGCGTCCTACTGTTCGCCTTGGGGGAGCACTCTCCTTGATCATGGGGGCGTCTCCAGGGTGGTCGGTGGTTGGGGTATAGGTTTGGGGTTCATCACCTTCGTGGGCGCGCTCAGGGGTATGCGCGGAGCTCCTCGCGCACACGAGCGACCGTGTCGCGGCGGGTGACCGAGTGAGGGTCGTGCGGGCCGATTCGGCCCGCGATGTCGAAGTCGAACGTATCGAGAGGAGCGACGATGGCTGATTTGCTCGACTTGGGAAGGCTGGCGGGAGTCCTGGTGATCCTGTTGCTCATCGCGGCGGCCTTGCTGCTCTTCGTTCTGGCGGTGCGCAGCCGGTACAAGGTCGTTGGCCCCAACGAGGCCTTGATCATCAGCGGCACCCGCAAGAAGCAGATCGGACATCCTGAGACGGCCGGGCTGGGAGAAGGCGCCCTCAAGGTCGTGACCGGGGGAGGCACGTTCATCTGGCCCCTGGTGCAGCGGGCCAGCCGCCTTTCCCTGGAGGCTATGCAGTTGCCGGTGACGGTCCGCTCGGTACCGACTTCCAACAAGGTTCCCATCACCGTCGGGGCGACCGCCAACGTGCGCATCGGCAACACCATCGAGGAGATCAACGCCGCGGCCACCCGCTTCCTCTCCTGGGACGACAAGGCCTTGGTGCAGAGCATCAACGAGATCCTGGAAGGCTCACTGCGCGCCATCATCGGCACGATGACTGTCGAGCGGATCATTGAGGACCGCACCGAGTTCACGAAGCAGGTGCAGGCGGTGGCGGCTGAGGACCTCCGCTCGATGGGGCTGGTCATCGACGTCATGAACGTCAAGGAGATCACGGACGACCAGGAGTACATCCAGAACCTGGGCGTACCCCGCGTCCAAGAAGTGCGCCGCGAGGCCGAGACCGCCCGCTTCATCGCCGACCTGGCCATCGAGCAAGAGAACCAGCGCACCGCCCGCGAGAGGGCTCAGGCCAGGCAGAAGAGCGACCTGCTGAACGCCGAGATCCTCCAGCAGACCAGCGCCGCCGACATGCGCGCCGGCCAAGCCGGTCCCCTGGCTGAGGCCGAGGCGCGCCGGCAGGTTGTCGAGACCGAGACCCACGTGGCTCGCTTAACGGCGACCAAACGCGAAGAAGAGCTGGTGGCTGAGGTGAAGAAGCCCGCCGAGGCCGAAGCTCACCGCATCCGGATCACCGCGGAGGCCGAGAGAGACAAGGCGATCCGCATGGCCGAAGCGAAAGCCGAGGCAATCAAGCTCGAGGGGATGGCCGCCGCCGAAGCCGCGGAGGCTCAGGCCCGGGCCGAGGGCACCCAGGTGCGAGAGGTGGCCCTGGCCCGCGCCGAGGGCCAGATGAAGGAGGCCGAAGCCATCAACGCCCTGACAGACTCCTCGGTCAAGCTGCGCATGCTCGAGGTGCAGCCCGAGATCGTACGGGCCGGAGCCCAGGCGTTCCAAGGAGTCGACCACGTGGTGCTCACAGGCGACCAGGGCCTGAAGTCGTTCATCGGGATGTTGCCCGTACTCGTGAAGGAGTACATGAGCGCTTCGACCGGGGGATTCCGGGGCGGGGAGGACGACGGGGCCGACGCTGCACGCAGCCCGGTCGCCCCCTCTCGGCCCGCGGAGGCCGCCGCCGGGCCGAAGCCCGGAACACCTGCCGATCCGAGCGCCGCCCCAAGCCCCGCTCCACCCCTGCCGGAGCCCGCAACGGAGGAACGCGACCTAGCGGCAGGCCTCCGCGACGTGCTCCTCCAAGCCGACGGCGAGAGACTCGACGAGAAGCTGACCAACCTCCTACCCGAGGCGGTCACCGGTAAGATCCTCACTCGCTACGCGAAGGTGATGGAGATGCCCCTCGCCGAAGGGCTGGAGCAACTGGTACAGCTGGCCGCGACCGATCCCACCGTGCGCGGCTGGGTCAAAGCACTCGTGCCGCCGAAGCGTTGACCCACGAAGAGGGAACCCCGGCGCCCCCGCCGGGCCCGTTGAGGGGCGCCCGCCCACCGGCGCCCCCGGCGCTCGCGCCCCGGCAGCCACGGCAACCCGAGTCGGTTCTACTCGAGCACTTCCCTCGGGGCTTCCTTCCAGAGGACGTCGAGCCGGTAGAACTCGCGGGCTTCCGGTGTGAAGACGTGCACGATGAAGTCGAGGTAGTCCATCAGCACCCACTCTCCTGATGCCTGCCCTTCGACCTGCTTCGGAACACGTTCCAGCTCAGACTTGAGCTTGAAGCCGATCTCCTCGGCGATACGCCTGGTCTGCCGCACGCTGCGGCCGTTGCAGATCACCAAGAAGTCGGTGTAGGGCACCAGCTCGTGCACGTCGAGGATACGGATCTCCTCGGCCTTCATGCCCGAGGCGGTGGCCGCGGCCAGGAACGCGTGGCGGTGGATGAGCTCGACTTCATCGTTCGTGCTTCGTCGCCGCGGCTCGTCGCGCTGCGGCACGCCCATGTCCGAAGCCAGGGACTCCTCGGCGGGCTGCGTCATGGCATCGTTGTCGAGGCTCTCTTGAGGCTCCTCGGCGGACGACGTCTGGTCGTCTTCGGGCATACGGTCTTCTACTCCCATTCGATGGTGGAGGGGGGTTTGCTTGATACGTCCAGGGCGACGCGATTGACGCCGGGCACCTCGTTGATCACCCTGCTCGAGATGCGCTCGAGGAGGTCGTAGGGAAGCCTGGCCCAGTCGGCGGTCATCGCGTCTTCGGACGTGACCGCGCGGATCACGATGGGGTACGCGTAGGTGCGCTCATCACCCATGACGCCAACACTGCGGATAGCGGGAAGCACAGCGAACGACTGCCACAGTTCCCGGTACAGACCGGCGCGCCGCACTTCTTCGAGGAGGATGGCGTCGGCTTCTCGGAGGATATGCAGACGCTCCTCGGTGACGTCGCCGATGATACGTATGGCCAGACCGGGGCCCGGGAAGGGCTGCCGCCACACCATCGCGTCGGGCAGACCAAGCTCCTCACCCACCACGCGCACCTCGTCTTTGAAGAGCATGCGAAGCGGCTCGACGAGGTCGAAGTCCATGTGTTCGGGCAGACCGCCCACGTTGTGGTGCGACTTGATCTTGGCCGCGTCGCGGGTACCCGACTCGATGACGTCGGAGTAGAGGGTGCCCTGCACCAGGAAACGTGCGCCGTCCAACCCGCGCGCCTCTTCTTCGAACGTGCGGATGAACTCCTCGCCAATGATCTTGCGCTTGGTCTCGGGGTCCTCGACGCCGGCGAGCTTGGTGAGGAACCGCTCCTGGGCACGTACGTGGATCAAGGGAACGTGGAAGTGACGCCCGAAAGCGTTCTCCACCTCCTCGCCCTCCCCTTTCCTCATCAGACCATGGTCGACGAAGATGCAGGTGAGTCGATCGCCCACCGCCTTGTATGCAAGGAGCGCGGCCACCGCGGAATCCACACCGCCGGAGAGCCCGCACACCACCCGCCCGTCACCCACCTGCGCTTGGATCCGCGACACCGACTCCTCGATGATGGACACAGGCGTCCAGACCGCCGCGATGTCGCATATGCGATAGAGAAAGTTCTTGAGGATGTCCTGCCCGTACTGGGTGTGACGCACCTCGGGGTGGAACTGCACGCCGTAGAGCCGCCGTGCCGTGTCCTCCACCGCGGCCACCGGGAGGCTCCTGCTGCGCGCGGTGAGCGTGAACCCGGGCGGTGTCTCGAGCACCGCGTCGCCGTGGCTCATCCACGAGGGCTGCTCGCGGGGTAGGTCGTGGAACAGCGGGCTGTCCGCCACCACCTCGATGTCCATGCCGCCGTACTCCGCCCGGTCGGTGCGGGCCACGACGCCGCCGCTCAGCTTCGTGAGCAACTGCAGCCCGTAGCAGATGCCCAGCACCGGCACCCCGAGCTCGAGCACCGCCGGATCGAGCGTGGGCGCTCCGGCTTCGTTGACGCTTCGCGGTCCACCGGAAAGCACGATGCCCGCGGGGTCCAGGGCTCGCAACACCTCGACGGGCGTGTCGTAGGGCACCAGCTCGGAGTACACGCGGCACTCCCGGATGCGTCGGGCTATCAGCTGCGCGTACTGGCCCCCAAAATCGAGCACCAGGACCTTGCGCAGGGTCTCATCGAACGTCATACCGGCGTGACCTCCTCTACATCCACGCCGGGAGCCAGACGGCGGGCGTCTTCGGGATCGAGCACCCCGGCGCCAAGCCGCAAGGCATTGGCGGCTGCACAGGCGAGTCCGAATCGGATGCACTCCTCGGGGGGAGCGCCTTCGAGCAGGCGTGCGGCGTACCCGCCCACCATCGAATCACCAGATCCTACGGTCGAAACGGCCTCCACCTGCGGCGCTTTGCCCATGAGGGTACGGACGGTCTCTCCCTCTTCTACCTGGGCGACGCAGCCCAAACGCGACTTGATCACCACAGACACGGCACCCAACTCGCGGAGGTTGCCGGCCGCGCGGATGAAGTCCTCGTTGGAGGTGAACTCGTACCCCACCACCATCTCGGCCTCTTCCTGGTTCGGGAAGACCACGTCGGGTCCGGCACGCACGCCGAGCCGCAGGGCCTCGCCATAGGTATCGAACAGCACGGGCACCGACGTCTGCTTGAGACGGGGGATGAGTTCCGCGTAGAACCCGGAAGACAGGCCGCGCGGGAGACTGCCCGCCAGCACGACCAGATCGGCCGCCTTGACGAGGTAGTCCAACTTCTCGAGCATCAACTCCAGCTCTTCGGCGGAGATATCGGGCCCGTACTCGTTGATCTCGGTGGTGCGGTTCGAGGTGGGGTCGAGGACGGCCGTAGAGGTACGCGACACGTCCTCGATACGCACGAAGTCGGAGAGAATACCCTCACGGTTGAGGTCGGCGATGATGCGGTCGCCGGTGCGGCCGCCTGCGAACCCTGTGGCGATCACCGGCTGCCCCAGTGTCTTCACCACCCTCGCTACGTTGATGCCCTTGCCACCCGCAAGCGTGAGGGTGCCGCTGGCCCGGTGACGGAACCCCACGTCGAAGTTCGGCACCGTGAGCGTGCGGTCCACTGCCGCGTTCAGCGTAACAGTAAGGATCATACTGCTCTCACGCTACCTTCCCCAGCCATCGGATCATCCGGTCCCACACGTAGCGCAGCTTCACGCCGAGGGTGGGTGCTTCGATCGCCCGCGCGGCGATCAGATCGACTTCGCCTATGACCCCGTCAGCCGTAGCGAACGTGACCTTTCCCAAGGCCTGCCCCTGCGTCACGGGCAGCACCAGCTTCTCTTGGATGGCGACCGTCTTGGTGACCACGTCTTCGTCGTACAGGGTGCGCATCAGCTTCCGATCGGTGGCGACGACCAACCGCTCCCCAAGGTGATAGGGCACATCCATCTCGGCCACCGGCAGCCCTTCGTCGATCAAGTCCACCTGGCGATACCGGCCGAACCCCCACTCGAGCAATGCCACAGTGTCGTCGTTCACGGACCCCTTGTCCTTCTCGCCCAGCATCACGCTCACCAGTGAGACCCCATCCCGAGCGCCGGACCCCACCAGACAGAACCCGGCTTTGCCCGTGTAGCCGGTCTTGATGCCTGTGATGAACGGCACGGCGCCCACCAGCACATTGCGGTTCTCGAGCACGCGGTCGTACTCGCGTCCCTGCCACGGGATCTTGATCGTGGGGGTCGCCGCAAGCTTCCGGAACAACTCGTTCTTCATCGCGTAGCACGAAAGGACCGCAAGATCGCGCGCCGACGAGTAGTGATCCTTCGCCTCGAGGCCGTGGGGGTTAGCGAAATGGGTGTTGGTCAAGCCAAGCTCCTCCGCCTTCGCGTTCATCGCCTGCACGAAGGTCTCGAGATCGCCCGACGCCGCCTCGGCGAGGGCGACGGCAGCGTCGTTCGCGCTCTTCACCATGAGCGCGTAGAGCATCTGCTCTACCGTGAGTTCCTCACCCGGTTCGAGCCAGATCTCCGACTCCCCGGCCGCGGCCGCTCTGTTCGTGGTCTTGATCACCAGGTCGGGAGGCAGCAACTCGATAGCGAGGATGGCGGTCATGATCTTGGTGGTGGAGGCGATGGAGCGACGCTCGTCCGCAGCCATCTCGTAGAGGACTCGGCCGTCGTCCAGGTTCACGAGGATCGCCGCCGCACCCCGGGGAACCGGTGGAGCCGGCCGAGCGGCCGGGGCGACCTCGCCTCCCACGGCGGGCAGCACATCGGACGAGACCTGGACATACTGAGGCGGAGCCGCGGCCTCCCCGCTGACAGCCGCCACGGTCGTCGTGGTGGAGGCGCCAGCGGAGGCTACGTCGAACCCGAGGTGGGAGGTGGTTCCGGATCCAAAGACGAGGATTAGAAAGAGCAGCAGAAGCAGCGCTGCGCCCCGACGCGTCATTTTGGGATCCATGGGCGGAAGTATAGCATGGAGTATCCCGCCGAAGACCCCGGAGAACCTGATGGACCCGGTGCTATACTCGCCGCCCAGGGGGAGCTCTAGTCAGGGACGGAGGTAGGGAGATAGGCGAAGCTCTGCGCACCGCGTGGACGCGACTCTCGCGCAAGCAGTACCTGTTCCTCTACCCTCTCTTCTTGGGGATCGCGAACCTGCTTGCGTTCCTCGCCGTGTATTCGTCGCTTGAGGACACCCTGTCGTTCACCGCCTTCGCAAAAGCCGACTACTCACGCTGGCAGTACGTGCAGGAGCACCTTGCGCAGCTGAGGGGTAGCTGGGAGGCGATGACCGCGGCGGCCGCGGCGGTGGTGATCATCTGCCTACTGACGGCCGCTGTCCGCGCCCCCTACTACCGGGCGATCGCCGGCAACCGGTACCCGCTCGCCCCCGATTCTCTCGGGGAGTTCGTCCGCCTGGCCGGATTCATCGCGATCACCTACCTCATCTTCTATCTGCCGCTCTTCTCGGTGACCGCCGAATCAACCCAGGGCCAGATCCTCGGCTTCGCTCTGCTCGTTGTGGCCGTGTTGCTCGTGTTCGCCGACTACGCGCTTGTCTTCGAACGTCTCGGCCCCATTCGGGCCATGCGAAGGAGTGTGCAGCTGCTCCGGCACGGCTGGCATATCGCCATCATCATCTACCTGGCCGTCTACCTGCTCTGGGCGGCCATGTTCGCCGCGTTCGGCTACTTCTACGATAACGCCACCTCGGTGTTCCCGTTGTTCCTGCTAAGCCAGCTAATAATCGAAGCGTTGGCCACGGTGGTCGTCGACGTGGTGCTCATCTTCACGTTCGACTACCTGCGACGGGTCTGAGCCGGTGAAGTCTGAGCCGGTGAAGAGATAGCGGAGGAGGAGGTGAGGCGTTCGTGAGGTCGAGCGTGACCAAGGCGGTCGTGGACGAGACTCCCTCGCGCAACCAGGAGCGCGCCCTCGCCGTGACCGCGGGCCCCTTGGGTGGCGTCGAGCTCCGGCCGTCGCGCGCGTTCCTGTGGCTCGGCGATCGGGCGGCAGCGCGCGAGTGGGTGCTGCCCATCGACGCCCATCCCCGGCTTCTCCGGGGCGCTCGGCGTCGACGCCACGTCGACATCGGCCCGTGCAGCGTCAGCTACCTGGGCAACCCCGCCCTCACGCTTGGCCTGTTCGCCTTCCGCGCGGCCCGGAAGGCACTCGGACGAGGCAAGTAGGTCAGGGCTGAGGGATGCGAAGCACCGTTCCCACCTGGAGTCCCGTGGGATCGTCGATGCCGTTGAACTCCATCAGTTCGGCGGCGGTCACGTCGAACTGCCGCGCGATCTCGTAGGGGTTGTCGCCCGCCTTCACCGTGTAGGTACGAGGTTGGTCTCCCGCGGCCCCATCGCCGGCCCCCGATTCCCCGGAACCGTCTCCGCCCGCCTGCTCCTCACCCTGAGTCGTGGCCGTGGAGCCGTCTCCTCCACCCTCCGCAGCGGGTAGCGAGCCCTGAGGGCCGACGGTGCCGGCGCTGGGCGCTTCGGGGTCGAGGCCCGCCTCTGCGCCTTCCGCACCTGTGGGATCCGCGGTGCCGGGGCCGAAGAGCTCTATCACCGTGGTGCGGGTGGACGGGGTAGCGGTGCCGGTCTCAGCCGGTCGGGGCTCCCCCGCCAGGAGGTCGCTCTCGGCGAGCACGCCTACGAGGAACATGAACGCCGCGAGCGCGAGAAAGGGTGCGAGCACGCGTCCGATGGCCCCACCCATCAGCGACCACGGCTCCCGACCGCCCACAGGGCAGCTCGCATAAGCTCGGCCTCGGCTCGTGCCGCCGCCAGCCAGTGCCCGCCGCTGGTGCGATAGGCGTAGAGGATCGCGCGCGACGAGTTGACCACAGCGCCGGTGCCTCGCGCGTCGAAGACCCCGCCGATGTCCTCAGCCGTCGCCCCCTGCGCCCCGTATCCCGGCACCAGAAGGGGGATCCCCGGCAGGAGTCCGCGAAGCATCTGGGCCTGTCCGGGATGCGTGCCGCCGACCACAGCCCCCACCGACGAGTACCCAGAAGCGCCGTACGTACCATCCGACCAGCGAAGCACCAGATCGGCCACACGCTCGTGCACGAGGTCGCCTGACACGGTGACGAGGTCTTGGATCTCCGCGGAACTTGGGTTCGAGGTCTTCACAAGCACGAAGAGACCTTTGCCTTCGTCGCGGGCGCGCCGCAGGAACGGCTCCAGGCCATCGGTGCCGAACCACGGGTTCACCGTGACGGCATCGGCTCCCACCAGGTCGAGATGAGCACGCGCATATGCCTCCGCGGTGCTGCCGATGTCTCCACGCTTGGCGTCGGCGATAACCAAGTACCCCAGGGATCGGGCCTCCGCGACCATCTCCTCATAGAGCCGGTACCCGGTGGAACCAAGGGCTTCGAAGTAGGCAAGCTGGGGCTTCACCGCCACGACGACATCGGAGAGCGCCCCCAGAAGATCGCTGAGGAACGCGCGGAAGCACTCAGCCACGGCCTCCGTTCCCGCCGACACTCCGTCGGGGGCCAGCGCCTGTACATCGGGAGGCATCAGGTCGAAGTCGGGGTCGAGTCCGAGGACTACGTGCGAACGCTTGCGTTCAACGGCCTCGAGGAGACGGTCTGCGAAGTTGTTCACGGCCCCCGCCAATGGAAAGGGCCGCCCGAGCCGGCGGCCCTGAACAGAACAAGAGAGGAGAGCGTTAGCGCACCGAGGCTTTGAGGCTCGTACCCGCGCTGAACTTCGGAACCTTCGTCGCAGCGATCTGGATCTTGGCCTTGGTCTGCGGGTTGATACCCTCGCGGGCCTCACGCTTCTGTACGTAGAACTTGCCGAAGCCGGTGAACTGCACAGCCTCACCATCTGCGAGAGCTTCCGTCACAACGTCCACGAAAGCATCGACAGCTGCGGCGGAGTCCTTCTTGCTCAGACCCGTCTTAGCCGCGAGTTTGTCGACAAAATCAGATTTGGTCACTGTTGCCTCCCTTGGTCTTGAAGTCCAGCGCCACCTTACCAAAAGCCCTATTCACGCACAAGGAGCGCGGGCTCATCAACTATTCGTAGGCCGTGCCCGCAGGCGCGGCGACTCAAACACCTATGCCGAGTTCCGATGAGGTGAACAGGGGCCGCAACGTGAGCCCGTGTGCCGCAGCGGCGTCGGCTCCGCCCTCTTCACGATCGACCACGCAGAACAGGTCTTCCACGATCAGGCCGGCTTCCCGCAGCCGGTCGACGGCACTCAACGCCGCGCCGCCGGAGGTGACGATGTCTTCCACGATGGCCACCCGCTCACCCGGTGACCAGGCTCCCTCGATGGCTTTGGAGGTGCCATAGTCTTTCTCGCCCTTCCTCACGATGAGGAACGGGATCCCGAGCTCCAGTGACAGGCCCGCTCCCAGACTGACGGCGCCCAGTTCCGGGGCGCCGAGTCGCTGATAGCCGGCACCCGACGCCAACCGATCTCGGATCATCAGCGCCATCTCATGAACAATGCCGCGCAAGACGCGGGGTTCCGTCTCGAACAGGTACTTGTCGAGGTAATACGTGCTGCGGCGTCCCGACCGAAGGACGAAATCGCCCTCCAGGTACGCCACTCCCATCAGCAGCTTCCCCAACGATCGCCTCTCCACGTTACGGCTCACGTGCCGGCGACGGTGACGTCGGTGACGGCGAACGACGGCGTGTACACGCTGCCGGAGAACGGGATCCACCGAGCATCGCCGGCTCTGTCGCCCACGTTGCTCAGCAGGCTCACGAGATCCGACGCTATGGTCACCTCGCGCACGGCCGAGGTCAGAGCGCCACCTTCGATCAGCAGCCCGCGGGCGCCCACCGAGAACTCCCCGCTCACCGGGTTGGCGCCCGAGGCGAGACCGGTGATGCTCACCACGTACAGGCCCGTGCCCACGCGCGCGAACAGCTCTTCGAGCGTTCCCTCGCCCGAGTCGAGCATCAGGTTCGACGCCGACACCCCGGGCGAGCCGCGATAGCTGCCTCGCTCGGCATTACCGGTGGAGCCGGCCCCGCCGCCCTCGCGCGCGGCGGTGTACGTATCGTGCAAGAACCCCTTTAGCACGCCGTCCTCGATCAGAGGAGTCACCTTGCGCGGCACCCCTTCGTCGTCAAAGGAGGCGCTGGCCATCCCGTCGGGATGCAGTCCGTGGTCCACCAGAGAGAGCGAGGGCGCCGCAACCAGCTCGCCGACCTTGCCGGCGAACAACGACCGGCCCTTCTGCACCGCCTCCGCTGAGAGGGCGCGGACGGCCACGCCGAAAACGGCCGCGGCGACCTCCCGGTCGAGCACCACGGTGTATTTGCCCGTGGGGCACGGACGCGCCCCGAGAAGCCTCGCGGCCTGGAGTGCGGCATCCCGGCCCGCGGACGCCGGGTCGAGCTCTTCGGGCTCACGGCCCGTCACGAAGC
Source organism: Actinomycetota bacterium (assembly GCA_018830645.1). Lineage (GTDB taxonomy): Bacteria > Actinomycetota > Thermoleophilia > RBG-16-64-13 > RBG-16-64-13 > JAHJSA01. Next base: position 32,152 of record JAHJSA010000037.1, on the reverse strand, counting down.
CGAGCCCGGTCTGCACGTCGTCGCCGCGCCGAGCGTGGGCCGAAAGGTAGACGTAGCAGAACGTCTGCTCGCCGTACACCTCGACCCCCTTGCTCGAGACGATCGCCATCCGTGTCGCGGAATCGACGTAGGCACTCTCTTCTACGGTCTCGATCTCGGGCGAGCCCAGAGCGGTCTTCTCCGCCTCCACCGCCAGGGCGATCTTCCGCTCCACGGCCGTCGAAAGGAGTGAAGGCCGCCACAGACCTTGCACCTCCGGGTACACATCTGCGGCATGCGGTAGCGAGACGTACTCGTCGAGATCGGCGGCGGCGGCGTTGGTCGCGGCCATGGCCACCACCTCGTCGAGCGCAGCCGGGGCGAAATCACCCGTGTAGGCGTACCCGGCTCTGCCGTCGGCGACGTAGCGCACTCCGATGCCCCGCGGTTCGCCGGCCACCAGGGATTCGACCTCACCCTGATACACCTTCACCGCAAGGGTCTGTGAGTGTTGCACGTAGACCTCGATATCGCCGGTAAGCCCACCCGCCCGCTCGAGTACGGAGCGCCCTACGTCGAGAAGCTCGGCGCCTGGGACCTCGGTCATACGGCCGTCCCCCCCACTGTGAGCTCACGCAGCCGGAGCGTCGGCTGGCCGGTGCCCACCGGCACCGCCTGCCCCTCCTTGCCGCACATGCCGGCTCTCACCTCGAGATCGTCGGCAATGGCGTCGATGGCCTCGAGCACCTCGGCTCCGTTGCCGATCAGCGTCGCTCCCTTGAGGGGCGTACCCACACGGCCCCCTTCGATCAGGTACCCCTCGGAGACCCCGAAGACGAAGTCCCCGGTGGCCGGATCCACTTGACCGCCCGAGAGGCTCTTCGCGTAGAACGCCCGAGGAGTGTCGGCGATGAGGTCGGCGGCCGACACGTCGCCGGCGGCGAAGTAGGTGTTCGTCATGCGCGGGTAAGGCAGATGGCGGTAGCTCTGGCGGCGACCGTTGCCCGTGGAGGCCAGGCCCAACTTCTCTCCGCGCAAGACATCGGTGATGTACCCGGTGAGGATGCCCTCTTCGATGAGCACCGTCGCCTCCGTGGGCGTGCCCTCGTCGTCGATCGCGTTGCTGCCCCACATGGTTGGCGTCACTCCGTCGTCGTACGCCGTGACGAAGGGGGCGGCTACCCTCGTGCCGCGGCGACCCTCCCAGATGCTGGTCTTCTTCACGATGAAGTCGGCCTCGAGCCCGTGACCGCAGGCCTCGTGGAACAACACCCCGCCGAACCCGTTGGCCAGGATGACGGGCATGCGCCCACCCGGGGCGGGCCGGGCGTCGAGCATGACCAACGCCTTGTCGGCCGCCTCAAGGGCCGTCCGCAGGTGGGCCGCGCCATCGAAGATCTCGAAGCCGACGGTGCCGGCCAGTGTCTCGTGGCCTGTCTGGATGGAGCCATCCCGCTGAGCCACCACGTTCACACTGAGCACCACCCGGGTGCGGTCGTCGGTGGCGAAGGGACCGCGAGACGAACCCACCCAGGTGCGCTGGCGCCCCTCGGAGTAGCCGACCGCAACCTGACGTATTTCTTCGGACCTCTCGCGGGCCACGCTCTCGGCTGCCCGCACCAGGTCAGTCTTGGCTCCGGTCTCGACAGCGGCCGGTATCAGTCGGGGTAGCGGACGAGGGTCCAGGGTGATCACACGCACGGACGAGGGGAGCGCGGCGGTGCCGCGCACGCTCGCGCTCAGCCGTTCGGCGAGGGCAACCAGCGCCGATTCGTCGAGGGAGTCGGTGAAACCGAACGACGTGGTTGGGCCCTTGACCAGACGGATCGAGGCGCCCTGATCGATACCCGAAGAGACCTCCTCAAGCCTACCGTCGTCCATGCGCACGGACAGGGAGGACCGGTCTTCCGCGAAGACCTCGGCGTAGTCACCCCCGTTGCGCAGGGCAACTCTGAGGACATGCTCCGTCAGTTCCGGGGAGATGCCCGGGGAAAGATGCCGCATAGGTTTGGACGCTCGCTTCTGGGAGACGCTTCGGTGAGGTCGGCGCGCCGACCGATCAGGCGAGAACCGGGCTCATAGCCAGGATATCGTCTGCCAAGGCGAGGAACTCCACCGCCTCGGGGGCGGAATCGTCGAGTGCAAGCATCGAACCGTCGTCGAAGTAGAGTTCTACGAGCGGCTTCTTCTTGCGCATGAAGAAGAGGTAGTAGACACCGGCAGCCGCCGATCCGATCACCGACAGGAACCCGAAGAACTTGAGCAGCTTCTTCATCACGCCTCTCTCTCCGGATCCTCTGTCACCTCGAAGACCTCATCTTCCACGTACTCGTCCTGGATGATCTCGACTTCGGCCGATCCTGTCTCGTCGATCTCTTGGGCGTCACGGATGCAGGTCTTCATGTCGTAGAACACGAGGCCTATGCGGCTGTCCTTCTTCGCGGTCGCGAGGATGCCCATACCGGCGCTCTCAGGCTCCTGCACCAGGAAGACCATGCCTCCACCGCTCTCGGCCACCAGTTGCGTCAGCGGCGCCGATCCCATGTCGGCAGCCCTGGCGGCACCCGCCTTGGCCAGCTCGTGGGCCTTCTTCACCATGGTCCCCTGAAGGCTCTCGGGAAAATTCGACACGACGACCTCGTCGCCGGCGAAGAGGACGGCCTTGTCCATGTCTGTAGAGATCTCCAACATCTCCGCGAAGGCCTTCTCTGCCTGTTCCTTCACTAGGGGACTCCTTTCTCGAACCGGACCTCGGACCTCAGGTGCGACGCTGGTAGCAACGCTAATTGTATCACTACCACCGGGGGCGCCCGGGGAAAACCCCGGTCAGACCGAGCCCACTACGTTACGATGCGCCGGGCAGCCAGGTGGGCCAAGGCGAAGCGCGCCCACCTCGCCCACCGCCCGGGGCCCCTGCCGCCGCCCCGGAAGTCGTCGCGGCGACGCAGACGGTATGGGGAGCGTGAGGCCCGCGCCCAGGCGTACAACAACGGGGGCCGCGGCCGAATAGGCCGCGGCCCCCGAAAGACCACGTCATATCAGGCAACCACCGGCGCGTGGCCGGCGGTGCCGTCTGTGACGGGGCTTCTTACATCATGCCGCCCATGCCGCCCATGCCGCCCATGCCGCCGCCGCCCATGCCGCCTGCATTCTCCTCAGGCATGTCAGCCACGATGACTTCGGTGGTCAGGATGTTCTTGGCGATGGAGGCCGCGTTCTGGAGAGCGGAGCGCGTGACCATGGCCGGATCGATGATACCGGCGCCGATCATGTCTTCGTACTCGCCGGTGGCGACGTTGAGGCCAATGCCTTTCTCGCGGACTTTGACCTCGTTCACCACGACCGAGCCTTCCAGACCGGCGTTGTTCGCCAGCTGACGAAGGGGCTCTTCGAGGGACCGGGCGATGATGTTCACGCCCGTCTTCTCGTCGCCTTCAGCCACGACGGCCTGCACGGCGGGGATAGCCAGCACCAGGACGACGCCGCCGCCGGGGACGATGCCCTCTTCGAGGGCGGCCCGGGTGGCGCTCAGAGCGTCTTCAACGCGGTGCTTCTTCTCTTTGATCTCGGTCTCAGTGGCGGCACCGACCTTGATCACCGCAACGCCGCCGGCCAGTTTGGCCAGGCGCTCTTGCAGCTTCTCGCGGTCGAAGTCGGAATCGGTGTTCTCGATCTCGGCCTTGATCTGGTTGATCCGGCCTTTGATCTGATCCACGTCACCGGCGCCGTCGATGATGGTGGTGTTGTCCTTCGTCACCACGATCTTACGGGCGCGACCGAGCTGAGTGGCTTGGGTGTTCTCGAGCTTCAGACCCAACTCTTCGGTGATGAGCTCGCCGCCGGTGAGGATGGCGATGTCTTCCAGCATGCGCTTGCGGCGGTCGCCGAAGCCCGGGGCCTTGACGGCGATACCGGTGAAGGTACCGCGCAGCTTGTTCACCACGAGGGTGGCGAGAGCTTCGCCCTCTACGTCCTCAGCGATGATCAGCAGGGCTTTGCCGGACTGTATGACCTTCTCAAGCACGGGAAGCAGGTCCTGTACGGAGCCGATCTTCTGGTTCGCGATAAGGATGAACGGATCCTCGAGCACGGCTTCCATGCGCTCGGGGTCTGTGACGAAGTACGGAGAGAGGTAGCCCTTGTCGAACTGCATGCCCTCGGTGAACTCGAGGTCCATGCCGAAGGTGTTGGACTCCTCGACGTTGACCACGCCGTCCTTGCCGACCTTCTCGATGGCGTCGGCGATCACGTCGCCGATCTCACGGTCGTCGGCGGAGATGGTGGCAACGCGGGCGATGTCTTCCTTGCCCGAGATCTCCTTGCTGAGCGACTTGATTTCTTCGACAGCCGCGGCTACAGCCTTCTCGATGCCGCGCTTGATAGCAAGCGGGTTGGCACCGGCGGCTACGTTCTTGAGGCCTTCGCGCACGATGGCCTGCGCCAGAAGCGTAGCAGTGGTGGTGCCGTCACCGGCGATATCGTTGGTCTTGGTGGCCACTTCGCGCACCAGCTGGGCACCCTGGTTCTCAAAGGCGTCCTCGAGCTCGATCTCACGCGCAATGGTCACACCGTCGTTGGTGATCGTGGGGCTGCCGAACTTCTTGTCCAGCACCACGTAGCGGCCCTTGGGGCCGAGGGTCACCTTGACCGCGTTGGCGAGCTGGTTCACGCCACGCTCAAGCGACCTGCGGGCTTCCTCGCCGTACCTGATCTCTTTTGCCATACGTTCTCGCGCCTCCTACTGTACTTTTGCCAGGATGTCCGACGCACGGAGGATCAAGAGTTCCTCGCCGTCGACTTTGACTTCGGTGCCGCCGTACTTGCTGAAGACAACGATGTCGCCTTCGGCTACGCCCATGGGAACCAAGACTCCGTCGTCGTATCGACCGGGGCCGACCGCGACTACCTTGGCTTTCTGGGGCTTCTCTTTGGCCGTGTCGGGGAGGACGAGACCGCTCGCGGTCTTCTCCTCCTCCTCCAGGACCATTACTACGACCCTGTCCTCAAGCGGAACGAGTTTCATGCACAAACCCTCCTGTTTGTCCTTACTTGCCGGACGCCCTAGAACGGACGACCGCTTGTTCCCTTACGGCGAATTGGCACTCTCGGCCAGAGAGTGCCAGGTCACTACGCATGATATGCCCTCGCTCAGATAATGTCAAACGGCGGGGATACGATATGCGGGCTTTCGACATGAGAGAATCACGACGCGATGCGCATTCTAGTCCTTCTGGCCGTGATCGTCGAAGCGGCGCTCCTCCTCGCCGGGGGAGCGTACGCTCTGCACCGTGTGCGCGAGCGCCGTCGCACCCATGACGGCCGCGAGGAGACGGTCGCAGCCGAAGAGGGCATTGGCGAGCGACCGCAGCGCGCCCTCGCCGGTGTGGAGAAGGTGCTCACCTGGGGCGTCCCGCTCTCCGTTGCCCGCTTCCTCATACTCGAACCGCGACTGTGGTGGTGCCTCGGCATATGGGCAACCCGACGCGGGCCGAAGGGTCCGGACGTCTTCGCCTATCACAAGCGCTCACCGATGGGCGCGATGCTCGTTGTAGTCTTCCTCACCACCCCCGTGGAGATCCTCCTGTTCGAGCTCCTTATCCCCGTCTTCTGGATCCGGGTGCTCTTGCTGGTGGCCGCCGTGTACGCGCTCTTCTTCGTCTTGGCATTGTACGCTTCGATGATCGTGATGCCCCACCGAGTCACGGCGGGGGCCTGCTCCTGCGCTATGGAGCGATGGCCGAGGTCTGGGTGCCATTCCAGCACATCCTCGACGCGAAGGCCGAGCGTCGAGAGGGGCCGCGAAGTTCACTCGGCCTTCCCCGCGAGGGACTCTCGGTGGTGGGCGACGAGGCGCTGTTCGTGATGGGAGGGAAGACCGACGTGGCCGTGGAGTTCGACCACCCCCTTCCTCTCGCCCGACTCCGCGGCGACCACCCGGTGCTGCGATTGCACGTGGCCGCCGACGCACCGGACGCCTTGCTCGAGGCTATCCGCCTCGGCATGGAACAGGCGGCGGGCTCAGCCGGGTCCTCCTACGCTCCCGGCGTGGCCTCGATCGGCAGCGAGGCCGAGGCTTCCAGATCCAAGTAGTCGGGGAAGGGCAGCACGGGCCCGGCCAAGGCGGCGACGCCGATCATGGCGGCGTTGTCGGTGCAGAAGCGCAGGGGCGGGACAACCGCGTGGAGCCCGCGTTCGGCGGCCTCCCGTTCGACGCGGTGACGGAGTAGCGAGTTGGCGGCGACTCCCCCCGCGATCGCCACCGCCGCCACGCCTTCTGCCTCAGCCGCCGCTAGAAGCTTCGACACCAGGGCCTCCACGACCGCCCGCCGGTACGAGGCGGCCACGTCGGCCGCGCGCGCTACACGCTCCTCCGCCGTCCACGAGCGCAGCAGGTAGAACAGCGAGGTCTTGACGCCCGAGAACGAGAAGTCGAGATTACCCGAACGCTTCAAGCCCACAGGGAACTCGAACGCATGAGGGTCGCCCTCCCCAGCAAGCAGGTCGAGTTCACGACCGCCGGGGTAACCGAGGCCGAGGAGACGTGCCCCCTTGTCGAAGGCCTCGCCGGCCGCGTCGTCGAGAGTCTGGCCGAGCAGCGTGAAGGTGCCACGGTCATCCACCCGCACGAGGAGGGTGTGCCCGCCCGATGCCACCAGAGTCACCATGGGGAAGGGCGCGGCCGGGTCCGCCAGCCACGCGGCCGCAAGATGACCATGAAGGTGGTTCACCGGGGTCAGAGGCAGCCGGCGCGCCCAGGCGATGGCCTTGGCGGTGTGCACGCCGACGAGAAGCGCCCCGATGAGTCCCGGCCCGACGGTCACGGCAACCCGTCCAACGTCCTTGATACTCACTCCGGCAACCGCCAACGCCTCCCGCACCACCACGGTCGCCCTCTCCACGTGCGCCCTGCTCGCCACCTCGGGCACCACGCCACCGTAGCGCTCGTGGATAGCGTCCTGGGAGGCCGAGACCGACGCCCGCACCTCACCCGATGCGGTGATCAAGGCGGCCGCCGTGTCGTCGCACGAGGTCTCGATGGCCAGGATCAGCTCCTCCCGGCCGCCGCTCACGTCCCGGCCCCGTGCATCATGACGAGCGCATCCTCGCCGGTGTTCGGATAGTACCCGCGACGCACCCCCACCGTGCGGAAGCCGCGGCTCGAATAGAGAGCGATGGCGGCCTCGTTCCCCCTCCGCACCTCGAGCACCAAGGTGGCGTCGATGGGCAACGTCTGTAGGAGATCGTCTAGGAGAAGACCACCCAACCCGCGTCGCCGTTGGCGAAAAGTGATGACGAGATCCATGATGTGCCAGCTGTCTCCGTAGAAGCGGGCTACGAGGAAGCCCACCACCGAGCCCGTTTCGTCTTCCACCACGCGCCTCCACGAGCGGGCGTGATCGAACTCGTCTCGGAACATCTGCGCCGTCCAGGGCACGGGAAAGCTGGCACGCTCGATGCCGAGCACGTGTGGCAGGTCGGATTCGCGCATGTCGCGAAGCGTGTACGTGCCCTCCGCCACGTGTAGCGTCGGCTCAGTCATGCCCAGGGGTCGCGCATCTTGGCGATATGCACGTCGGCGTCGGGCGACCGCACGTAGATCGGCGCAACCGACTCCGGAGTCCCCGGATCCCCCGGCCGCGCTCCCCGGAACGCCGCGAAGTCGGGAAGGACGGCGGCATGGCCGACCACCAGGAATGCGGCTTCGATCTCACCCGGTTCACGGCGGCCCAGCACCTCCGAAAGGAGATCGGTGCGACCGAGGTACACCGGCCCGGCCCCAGCGCCGAGTCCGACACCAGCCCCGGTCCCGATCAGTCGATCCACCGACTCCGCGACCCCGGAGGGGTCCGCGGCATACACGTCGCCGAGCCGCACCCACGGGAAGCCGTCCACGTCGAAGAGCACGGGACCCTCGGTCTCTTCGACACCCGTGGTCTCGTCGACACCCGCGGTAGCCTGATCACGGTCCGCCCTAAGCCGCTCAGCCCGCACGAACACCGCCGCGAACACCTGACCCCGGCGGGCATCCACCACAGGCACCACAGCCGTGTCCTCCGCGGACACACGACCGCGCGTGAGGGCGGCGGCCGCAAGAGCGTGGAGGCTGCACCGGCCGAACACCGGCACATCGAGGGCAAGAGCGAGGGACCGTGCGGTCGCCACACCGATGCGCACCCCCGTGAAGGTGCCAGGTCCGGTCCCCACGAAGAGGGCGCTCACATGTTCGGGAGTGGTCCCGACCTCGGCGAGCGTCTGGTCGACAAGACCCAGGAGCACCCTGGTCTGAGTGGCACCCGACAGTTCGTTGCGCACCGCCAGGACTCGATGCGACCCATCGTCCAAGCGCCGCATGACCGCCACGCTACACATGGTCGACGACGTGTCGAGGGCTACGATCACTCCGCGGCATCCCAGCGCGCGGCTACGACCGCGTCACGACCCTCGATGGCGACCAGCCGAGTGTCGGGCGTATCGTGGTCCATGCGGACGATCCACTCAGGGGCGATCAGCCGATGGAGGGCCCTCTCCGGCCACTCGACGAGCGTGATCGCGTCCGGGGTCAGGTACTCCTCGAGGGCAAAGACGTCCTCGTCTTCCTCGCCGTCCAGACGATAGAGGTCCAGGTGGTTCACCGTCACGCGCCCCTGGTAGATGTTGGCAATCGTGAACGAAGGACTGCGCACCCCGTGGGAGACACCGAGCGCCTCCGCGACGAGGCGCACGAATGCGGTCTTTCCCGCGCCCAGCGGACCCTCCAGAAGGACGAGATCCCCCGGCACCAACGACCGTGCAAGGCGGGATGCTATGGTAGCCAACCGCGGGAGGTCTGCCGGCCTGCAGCCCACTACGACAAAGCCTCCGCCTCCGCTGACTTCTCCACGGCCGCCCGAGCCGGCTCCCCCACCACCTCCCGCACCCGCGCCGCCACCCGCGCCGCCACCCGCGCCCGTCACTCCTTTTCGCATCGGCATGGCCGACTCCCTCACCACAGAGGCAGCTGCTCGGCGCGCTCTCCGCCGGATCGCCCGTCGTCGCCCACGGTACCCGATGCCACCGTGATCTCCGCCTTTGCGACGTGCTCGTCCGGGACCGCCGCCACCTCGGCGACGTATTCGTCCTCCTGAGAAGTCAACGCCTTTCTATCGCGGTCAAGAAGGAGCTTCAACTTGCGAAGATCCTCTTCGAGAAGGGCGCGGTTCGAGGGGGTGTAGAGCGCCGCCGCCGGATGGAACACCGGGAACACCATCACGGGGACCCCCGCCACCTCCATGGACTTGGCGCGCCCACGCACCGAGGAGATGGGCGCATCGGTCTCTCCTATCAACCTCGTGGCGAATCGGCCCAGCGTACAGATCACCCGCGGCCGGATCGTGCGCACCTGCTCGAGGAGGTTGGGAGAGCAGGCCTCGATCTCACTCGCAAGGGGATCGCGGTTGTCAGGCGGTCGGCACTTCACCACATTGGCTATGTACACGTCTTCGCGGCGGAGTCCGATGGTCGCGAGGAGTTCCGAGAGCAGCTTCCCGGCCTGACCCACGAATGGCTCGCCCTGCTTGTCTTCGTGGAACCCCGGGCCCTCTCCCACGAACATGATCTCAGCCGCGGCGTCGCCGACGCCGAAGACCACCTGGGTGCGCTTCAGGGAAAGGGAGCAGGCGGTGCAATCGCGTAGCGCCACCTGCTGTGCGTTCAGGCTCGAAGCCCGCTCTTCACGACTCGGCATGGGGAGACCTCCGACCCAACGGCCGCCCCGATCACACTCGAACGTCGGTCAGGTCGGATCAGGACGCGCCGTTCGCGGTCTTGAGCGGCATGAGTAGGCAGAGTACCAGATACGCCGCGATGATGATCAGGTTCGGCCCGGGCATGAGCACGGCGACCACCCAGATCAGCCGCATGATCGTCGCATCGATGTCGAAGTACTCAGCCAGGCCTGCGGCAACCCCGCAGATCATCTTCTCGTCACGCGACCTCGTGAGCTTCCTGGCCATCATATCCTCCTCATCAACGTCGGCACGGCCCGAGCCCCATCACGGACTTCGAGTATCGTCCCCTCATCTTCAAGATACGTATCCACAGGGGTGGATGTTCCCGAGCCGAGCGCCGCGTGCTGCCGACCAAGGTGCCGTGCGCCGCCGACCCGGGCGCCGCTGGAACGCCCCGCCCTTTGAACAGCTCTCTCCTGCCTGCTATCCTCGTGATGGGTCACAACCAGGACGCCTACCTTCCAGAGGTGTACCGCATGGCTACGGCTCCGCACCCAGGACGGGTACGTCAACCGCACAGCTCGACCGATGTCTGGTATCTGAACGCAGAACTGGAACGGAAGGTCACATTATCGACTCATCTTCGCCCCCATCGCGGGACATCCAAGCCGCCCCTGGCGCAGCTGTGCACCAGCGCGCACTCTCGCTCGACGACCTGAGCGCGCCGGCGCGGCGCGACCCCGCCCGCCTCGACGACGTTCGCTTCGCGGTGATCGGAGCCGGACGGGCCGGCGTCTCGATCGCGCTTGCTCTGGCCGCGGGCGGCGCCCGACTCGTGGGACACACCGGACGATCCGAAGCCGGACGCAACCGTGCCGCGGGACTCCTTGGCGTTCCTTCCTCTCATACGCTGTCGGAACTGGTCGCGGAGATGCGCTCCGGCGGCCGTGACGAGCGCGCCAAGGTGCCGGCGAGAGACAGCGTCGTTCCCGCGACGCCGCCCCAGCCGCCCACGGCGGCAGCATCCCCCGCGGAGCCCCCTCCTTCCCCGCTGTTCCTCCTCACGGTGCCCGACGCGGAGCTGCCTTCGGTTGCCGCAGCCCTGGCCGCCGCCGTGCGAGAGTCGGCTGACGATGGACCCCAGTGGGCGGTCGCCCACGTGAGCGGGGCCACCTCCACCGACGTACTCGCTCCGTGCGCCGCCGCGGGCGCTCTGACGTTCTCGTTCCACCCTCTGCAGACTCTGAGTGACCCCGCCCTCGGACCCGAGCGGCTGCGTGGTGCCGCCATCGCGGTGACGCCCGGCTCACAGGATCCCGCTTCCGCCGAGCAGGCGTCTGCCTTCGCGTTCCGTCTGGCCCGCGCACTCGGCGCGCGGCCTTTCCGGCTGGCCGAGCGCGACCGGGCTCTGTACCATGCGGCGGCAGTGGTGGCGAGCAACTACCTGGTCGCCCTCGAGGCCGTCGCCGAACGCCTGTTCCTCGAGAGCGGACTGCCTCAGGAGCAGGTGCTCGATGCCTTCCTCCCACTGGTCCGCGGGGCGGTGGACAACATCGCAGCCGGCGGCACGCTCTCGGCTCTCACCGGCCCCCTTGCGCGCGGCGATGTCGAGACCGTAGAACGTCACCTGCTCGCCCTCGAAGAACGTACCCCCGACCTGCTGCCCCTCTACACGACACTCGGCGTCGCGACCCTCGACCTCGTTCGCCGTCGCGGCGACCTGCCCGAGCCGCTCCTCGACAGACTGGAGAACATCATGACCGTGACGACAGAGCGAGCCCGCCAAGCGGTGACGGGCGACCTGACCGTGCTCACCCGCACCATCGCCTTCTCGACCCAAGGTGAGGGTGACGTCATCGACATCACCCAACAGCTCAACCACCTCCTGCGGGAGAGCGGCCTCACCGCCGGCACGGTGACGGTCTTCGCGCCGGGAGCTACCGGCGCGGTCACCACCCTGGAGTTCGAGCCCGGCGTGGTGCACGACTTCCAGCAGCTGTTCGCCCGCATCGTGCCGGCTAACGACCCCTACCGCCACAACCTACTTCTCGCCGACGGGAACGGCCACTCTCACGTGAGGGCCGGTCTCCTCGGTCCCTCGCTCGTCATCCCCTTCACCGAGGGTCGCCTGACTCTCGGTACCTGGCAGGAGGTCGTGTTCGTCTGCTTCGACAGCCGGCCCCGCGACAGGCGACTCGTTGCCCAGTTCATGGGAGTCACAGAATGAGTGCCGATCGCAGAACACCCGGCCCGAAGCTCCAGATCGCCCTCGACTTCGTCGACCTGCCCCGTGCGCTGAAGGTGGCAGAGGAGGCGGTTCTCGGAGGAGCCGACTGGCTCGAGGCGGGCACTCCCCTCATCAAGAGCGAAGGTTTGGAGGCGGTGCGCGCACTACGAGCCCGTTGGCCCGAGAAGACCATCGTCGCGGACATGAAGACCATGGACGCCGGGCGGGCCGAAGTCGAGTTCGCCGCAAAGGCGGGCGCGCAGGTGGTGGGCGTCTTGGGAGCCGCCTCCGATGCCACGATCCGCGAGTGCGTCGAGGCCGGGCGCAACTATGGAGCCGAGATCATCGTCGACATGGTGCAGGTGGCCGACCCCGTGCAGCGGGCGCGCGAGGCTGAGGCCATGGGCGCCGCGTACATCGGCATACACGTGGCCATCGACGAGCAGATGGAAGGGAAGACCCCCTTCGACACGCTCCGCAAGGTGGCGGAGGCTGTATCGATACCGGTGTCGGTGGCCGGCGGCATCAATTCCGTCACCGCGGCCGAGGCCCTCAGGGCCGGCGCCTCGATCGTCGTGGTGGGCGGAGCGATCACCAAGGCCACAGACGCGACGGAGGCGACCCGCCAGATCAAGCATGCGTTGCAGTACCTGGTCTCGGTGGAGTCGGAGTACTTCGTGCGCGCCTCGGGCCCTGACCTGCGTGACACCCTCTCCCGCGTATCCGCGGCCAACGTGAGCGACGCGCTGCACCGTTCCGGCGATCTGCCCGGCCTGGTGGCCCGCACTCCGGGGGCGCGGATGGTGGGCCCCGCGGTAACCGTGCGCACCTACCCCGGCGATTGGGCGAAGCCGGTAGAAGCGATCGACGTCGCGAACGAGGGTGACGTGCTGGTGATCGACGCAGGCGGCGTACTTCCGGCGGTCTGGGGCGAACTGGCGACGAACTCCGCCATCCAGCGCCGCCTGGCAGGCGTCGTGATCCACGGCGCGGCACGCGACACCGGGGACATCCGTGAACTCGGCTTCCCCCTCTTCACAACCCATGTCACTCCCACCGCCGGCGAACCCAAGGGTTTCGGAGAGATCGGCGTGCCCATCCGCATCGCCGGCGTCACCATCGCCCCGGGCGACTGGATCATCGGCGACGACGACGGAGTCTGCGTGATCCCGCGCGAGAAGGCGGTGGAGTACACCAACCGGGCGATGGACGTGCTCGAGAAGGAGAACCGATTGCGCGAGGAGATCCGCCAGGGCAGCACGCTCAGCCAGGTGGCCTACCTACTCAAGTGGGAGAAGAAGTAGGAGGCGCCGGCCCTCTCCCCGAAGGGGCGCCGCTCTTCTCGCCAAAGGGCGCCGCTCCTCTCACCAAGGGGGCGCCGGCTCTTCTGTCGCGGAGCTGTGACGCACGAGACCCCGGTCAGCCGGGCGGTGACACCACCACGTTGTCGATGAGCCGGGTAGCGCCGAGCCGGATGGCGGCGGCCACGAGCACTTCACCGTCTATTCGATCAGTGGGCCGGAGGTCGGTCGTGGAGACCACCTCGACGTAGTCCACCGACGCCGACGGCGCTTCGGCCAGCCTGCCGACGACGGCCGCCACCACCACCCGCGGGTCGCGCTCCCCTCCGCTGATCGACACTTCTGCCTCGACGAGGGCCCGGCGCAGAACGGGTGCCTGGGCGCGCTCCGCAGGCGTGAGATAGGCGTTGCGAGAACTCATAGCCAAGCCGTCGGACTCCCGCATCGTAGGGCACACGATCACCTCGACCGCCTGATCGAGGTCGCGTGCCATGCGGCGGATGACGAGAGCCTGCTGAGCGTCCTTGCTCCCGAAATAGGCGCGATCGGGCTCACACACCGCGAAGAGCTTGGAGACCACTGTGGTGACTCCGCGGAAGTGCCCCGGACGGCTCGCCCCACAGAGATGCTCCGTGAGCCCCTCCACATCGACCCACGTCGCGTGCCCGGGCGCGTACATCTCGGCAGCCGACGGATGGAAGACCACGTCGACCCCGGCTTCCTCGGCCACCGCCACGTCGCGCCCGAGGTCGCGCGGGTAGCTCTCGAGGTCTTCCTCGGGGCCGAACTGGGTGGGGTTGACGAAGACCGACATGACGACGAGGTCACACTCCGACCGGGCCCGACGGGCCAACGAGAGATGCCCCTCGTGCAGAAAGCCCATGGTGGGAACCAACCCAACGACAGCCGGACCCGGCTCGACACCGTCCGCCCGAGACGAACCCCCCGCTCCCGAAGCGTGCGTCGCGCGGGAAGCCTCCTGTGCCGAGCGGTAGGCGCGCGCCGTCCGCACGAGGCGGCGCATCTCCGCCTTCGTCGTGATCACCTGCACCAGGTCACCACCCCGCGGTCAGCTCCTCTGTCAATCCTGTGACCGGTGAGACGGCGGGCGCGCCGCCGCCCAGCGGTGGCCCGGAGCGTGCCCTCACGGTCCGGCGAGTCCGGGCAAGCCCACGCGGCCACGCGCGAGTCGCACCGCCCGCCGGATGCTGGCCGCGACAGCGTCGGCGGCCGCGGCTCCGAGCTGGAACACGTTCGAGCCGTGCGTCCCGGCAGACAACACGAAGACGGCGTCGCCGTCCACCGGGGTGTGCACCGGGGCGATCGCGCGCGCCAAGCCGTCGTGAGCCATGCGGGCCACCTGCGCACACTGGGTCTTGTCGAGCTTGGCATCGGTCACCACCACCGAAAGCGTCGTGTGCTCGACGGCGGTCGCGAAACGCGGATGCTCTTCGAGCTGCAGCAGATAGCTGTGCGTATCGAGGAACTGGTCGGCGCTCACCGCCCGAGGACCCCCGCCCGCCTCGCTGCCGGCCGCCGAACGCCTGGCGCCGGCCAGCACCGTGCCGTCCTCGGCGAGCACGTCGCCGAACGCGTTGACCACCGTCAAGGCCGTCACAGTCACTCCTGCGGGGAGGCACACCGACGCCACCCCAAAGCCACCCTTCATCCAACCGCCGTCGCCGAGGATCTTGCCCACGGTGGCTCCCGTGCCCACGCCGACCGACCCCTCCTCGATAACGGCCGTCGCCGCGGCCGCCGCCTGATAGCCGTCTTCCGCCCGGGGCCGTACGTGGGGGTGGCCTACTCCGAGGTCGTAGATGACCGCTGCGGGCACGAGAGGAACCAGTGAGAACGGGGTGCGATACCCGTGGCCGCGCTCCTCGAGAAAGGCCACCACACCGTCGGCGGCGGCGAGGCCGAAGGCACTCCCGCCGGTGAGCAGCACCGCGTGGATCTCGCCCACGGTGGAGAACGGAGAAAGGATGTCGGTCTCGCGGGTGCCGGGCGCGCCGCCCCGCACGTCAAGAGAGGCGACAGCCCCCCGCGGGGCCAGGATCACGGTGCACCCCGTGCCGGCCTCCTGGTTGGTGGCGTGGCCGGCGGTGACGCCGGCAACCCCGATGTGAGCAGTCACAGCCCTCTCCCGTCCAATCGGAAGCCCAACGGGCGGTCTTCGAGCGACTCCCGTATCAACGGGAGTTCTTGCGCATGGCCTCCAGGAAGTCCTGGTTCGACTTCGTGTCCTTGATCTTGCCGATGAGCAGCTCTATGGCCGCGTTCGGGTCGAGTGCGTGAAGCACGGAGCGGAGTTTCCAGACCATCTTCGCTTCCGCCGGATCCATGAGGAGCTCTTCACGGCGGGTGCCCGACTTATCTATGTCGATGGCCGGGAAGATGCGCTTGTTGGCCAGCTGACGGTTGAGGTGCACCTCCCAGTTGCCGGTGCCTTTGAACTCCTCGAAGATCACCTCGTCCATGCGCGATCCGGTCTCTACGAGCGCGGTCGCCAGGATCGTGAGCGATCCCCCCTCTTCGATGTTCCGCGCGGCCCCGAAGAACTTCTTCGGTGGATAGAGAGCCGCCGAGTCCACCCCGCCCGAAAGGATACGGCCGGAGGCGGGTGCGGCGAGGTTGTAGGCGCGCGCAAGCCTCGTGATGGAATCGAGGAGCACGACCACGTCTCGCCCGACTTCCACCAACCTCTTGACGCGCTCGAGCACGAGTTCGGTCACCTGCAGGTGGTTCTCCGCAGGCTGATCGAACGTCGAGCTGACCACCTCGCCGTTCACCGAGCGCTCCATGTCGGTGACCTCTTCGGGCCGCTCGTCGACGAGCAGTACGAGCAGGTGCACTTCCGGGTTGTTCTCGGCTATCGAGTTGGCGATCTCCTTGAGGATGGTGGTCTTGCCCGCCTTCGGCGGGGACACGATCAGGCCCCGCTGGCCTTTGCCCACAGGACAGATGAGGTCCATGACCCGAGGCGCGATGCGGTTCGGTGTTGTCTCGAGACGCAACCGATCCTCTGCGAAGAGAGGAGTGAGCGCGTCGAAGTTCGGCCTGTGTCGCGCCTGCTCCGGATCGAGGCCGTTCACCGTCTGGATCTTGAGCAGAGCGTGGTACTTCTCGCTGTCCTTCGGGGTGCGCACCTGCCCCGTGATCTCGTCGCCGCGACGGAGCTTGAATCTCCGGATCTGCGACAACGAGACGTAGATGTCGGAGTCGGACTGCGTGTAGCCCATGGTGCGCAGGAAGCCGAAACCGTCCGGCAACACGTCCAAGAGGCCCGTGCGGTACTGCACCCCGCGATCCACCGACTGCTCGCTCAAGATCTTCGAGATGAGGTCTTGCTTCGAGTACTTGTTGAAGTTCTTGATGCCAAGCTCCCCCGCAACCACGTGCAGGTCGGATAGGAGCCTCGGTTCTAGTTCTGTCAGCTCCATTCACCCTCCAGTGTCATTCTTTCTTCCGATCGTCTCGACATGTGTGCTTTCACGCTCCAAATCGCGGCCGGGTAGCCCGGCCTTTCGCATACGTCAAATGGGCAGGGCCTTCTAGCTAGCGCGTGACGTCCGTGTGCAGGTGAGTGGTCTGGATCATGCGGACATCGCGGCAGCGGCTGCACATGACCATAGAATGCAGGCGAACGCCGAAGCCCAGGTATTCCACACCTTTGAGGAACTCGCCCTCCGTCACTCCCGTCGCGGCGAAGAGTACGTCTCCCGTGACCATGTCCTCAGTGCGCAGTGTGGTCTCGATGTCGTCGATACCATGCTGCCGCGCCAATTCCACCTCTCGCCGGGACAGCGGCCAGAGCTTCGCCTGGATCTCGCCCCCAAGGCATCTCATCGCGACGGCCGTGAGGACACCTTCGGCCGCCCCGCCGATCCCCACGTACAGCTGGTCGGTCGCATCCTGCACCGCAACGGCGATGCCGGCCGTGACGTCACCGTCTGGGATGAGCTTGATACGGGCGCCGGCCCGCCGCACCTCGGCGATCAGGTCTTCGTGGCGAGGGCGATCCAAGATGATCACGGTGAGTTCGGCCACCGGCCGCTCGTACGCTTCGGCTATGGCCCGCAGAGTGTCTATCACGCGGCCGTCGATGTCCACCCGGCCGGCCGCCTTCGCCCCCACTACCAGCTTCTGAAGATACATGTTCGGCATCGACATCAGGCCGTCCGGCGGCCCGGCGGCCACCACGCTCATGGCCCCCGCCTGGCCGCGCGCCACGATCCCGGCACCCTCCAGGGCATCCACCGCGATATCGCACCGCGTGCCGCCCGCTCCCACACGGTCGCCCACGAAGAGGCGCGGGGCCTGTTCGCGATCGCCCTCACCGATGACCACCACACCTTCAACCGGCAGCACGTCGAGCGCCGCGGCCATGGCCGCTTGGGCGTCGGCGTCGGCGGCGTCGCTATCTCCGTGTCCCATCCAACGGCCAGCCGCCAGCGCCGCCGCCTCGGTGGCGCGAACGAAGTCGGTGCACATGCAGCGCCGGCCGTCTTCGGAGGTCATGCCTCACCACCCGTCGCGACCGAGACCTGCTCGCCCTCTTCGATCATGGTGTAGAGAGCGTCCACGGCAGTAGCCACCGCGTCGTCGATGTTCACGTTATCCACCACGATGGTCCCTTCGGCTGCGGCGCGCTCGAGGATGAAGTCCTGGATGCGCCTGATCTCGTCGAAGTGCTCCACGTACCTGGTGAATGGGCGGCGTCCGTCGGTCTCGCGCTCGCGCACCAGGAAGTGGCTCATGTGTAGATCTGTATCGCTCACGCTCACCGTCAGATGGAGGTGCAGCGCCTGAATGAAGTTCGCGGGATCAAGGAAGCCCGGCACAAGATGCACGCCCTCCACCACCAGCGACGTGCCCTCGGTGATGGCCCGCTCGATGATCGCCTCCACTCCCACCGAGACCATCTCCACCTGCTCCACGAACGCTACCAGATGAGGGTCGAGGTTCCTGCCGACCGGCACCCGGATCGCCGCTCCGGCATTGAACGACGAGTAGTGGATCGCCGGCATCAGCGCCGGCGAGAAGAAGGTGCGCATCACTTGGCGGATCGAGTCGGTCGAGATCAAGCGGACGATGCCCAGCCGGTTCGCGAGTTGGCTGGCAATCGTGCTCTTGCCCACTCCGGTCGCGCCACCGATCAGTACGATCACGGGCTTCTCCGCCATGCCGATCTGGTTCCACTTCCGGTAGCGAGCCACGACCTCAGGGCCCTCCATGGTGGCGAGGACGCGTCCCACGAGGGCGTGAAGTTCGTCGATGGAGATGTCGAGGCTGTCGGTCTGCCGCACCTGCTTCTCGACCTCGATCGCGACGCGATAGGCCCTGTCCGGCGAGAGACCGGTGGCAGTGAGAGACTGTGCGAGGAGACCTTTCGAGAAGGGCACTCCGTGCTCGTCGCTTACGATGCGCAGGGAGATCCCATCCTGACCGTTCTCACTTGTTCCCAGAGGCGTCATGCGCTCCCGTATCTTCGGGCTGCTGTGTGCGCGAGGTGGCGGCACGTCTCGGCGAGTTCACCTTCGCGCGCACCGCCGGTCTCGATCGGGATGTTATCCAGGAAGATCGTGGGCACCCCTCGCCGGTCCGCTTCTTCGGCGACCACATCTATGGCAGCCGCCTTGATCTCTGTGAGGAGCAACTCCGCCTTGTCGACCTCAGGCCGGGCCAAGTCTTCCCGCAGCCCCGCTCGATCGGAGAGGCGGTCGGAGAAGGCCAAGACCTTGCAGCCATACCGCTCTTCCAGGTACCGCCGCAGCACAGGTTCCTGCGACGCCGGAGCCGTCGTGAAGAGAGCGACCGTCCTACCGTCTATGGGCTCCATCGGTCGAGGCCTGAACACGACCGGGATCACCGGTACGTCCTTCTTGATGGCCTGCACCTCCTCGACTAGCCGGGCGACACGCGCCGCGTCCGCCAGCGGCTCCTCCGCCATGGTGAGCACCACCGCATCACTCACCAGCACGCGATACGTGCCTAGGTACCCCGTCACGTACTCCAGCGGCTGGTGCGCCCCGGCTACCAACATGCGCGCGTCGGTCGCCACTGGGGGCAGAGCCGCACCGCTCCCCTCGAATATGGTGAGCGCAGGGCCGAGTCCATTGGCCACACGCGCCCCCTCGGCCACATTGGAGACGAAGGGTTCGCCTGCCATCCCGCCCCCGCATCGCCTACAGCCCACCGTGGTCATCCTGCTCAGAGCCGCGTCTTCGAAGTGGTCGGAGGCGGCGTGGCGCCCGGCACGACTCCACTCCAAGAGATCGTTCGCTGTGAGCACCCGTGCCCCACCGTCGATGATCTCGGGTTCCGCGGGCCCGCCGCGACCCATCGCCACGATCACGATGCCCGACCCTTCGTTCACCCACCGCTCGGTGGACTCCCGCAGGTGGTCTTCCATGATGCGGGCGACGTAGCCACTCAGTGCCGTCTTTCCAACGCGCTTCGCGGTCCCGATGATGGAGAGCGAGGGATTCGTGGCAAGGCGGTCGAGCCTTGGGGGTGAGAAACGGAAGTCGGATCCTTCGTACGCGACGCCCCGGGCCAGCGCATGGCTGATCAGCCGGAACCTCTCTCGGTACCCTACCACAGGCTCGTCGCTGAGGTCAACGATTACCGAAGGTCGATACGTATCGACCACCTGACGCAATGCGCCTTCCACGCCGGAAGGGCCGGGGAAGTGCACGGGAAGGCCGTAGATCCGGGCCGCGGTGGCGGCAAGATCGTCCCCCTTGATCTTTTCGAAGCCTCCCAGGAACAGCGCCGCGAGGAACGAGAAGCGGTGCGCGAGAGCCTGCAGAGCGTCGACCACCACAGGGGGATAGTGCTCGCCGTCGATGAGAGCGACGGCCGCGGGCGGTGGGCCGCCGCCCGCCGACCCAATCATGTTCACGACTCCGAGACCACCCGATCGAGCTGGAAATCGTGGCGCACGTAGGTGGTGTCTTCTTCGTCGAACTCCACGATCACCTCTCCACCGTGGAACGGGTAGCGCCGCGTCACGGTGACGTGGCCGCCCTCCATCTGCACCACGTTGTAGCAGGGCTTCGTGTTCCCCCGCAGTCGCAGGGTCGATACGGTACCCGTGTTCACCACGAACATGTCCTCGAGGCGCCACGCGTAGGGCACGTGCTTGTGTCCCGAGAGCACCAGTTTGACTCCCTGGGAGATGAGCACCTCGAGCACGTCTCCCGCGTCGTGCACCACGTTTCGCTCGCGGCCCGTGCCTGGGATAGGAAGCAGATGGTGATGCAGGGCGAAGATCTTGAAGTCGTTGGGATGCTCCGCGTACTGCTCCTCGATCCACGCGTAGCGGTGGCGGCCCACCCGGCCGTAGTCCAGGTCGGGCTCCGTGGAGTCGATACCGAGTACGGTCACTCCCCCCTTCGAGATGAGGGAGTCCCGCTTCCGAGCGAAGAGACGTTCGAAGTGCATGTAGCCGACGTTGCGACTGTCGTGGTTGCCCGGCACAACCAGCACCTCTTGGCACTGCAGCTTCTCGAGGTACTCCTGAGCCTCACGGAACTCCTGCCGGTAGCCCATGTTCGTGAGGTCGCCCGTGATCACCACCATGTCCGGCGCGAGGTCGTTGATCTCCACGAGGGTGCGCTCCAGGAGGTTCGGCACGAAGTACTGCGAACCGCAGTGGATGTCGGAGAAGTGCACGATACGCAGAGAGCGGGTCTTCGAATCCATAACGGGGTCCCTCACCTCCTCAGGCGGGTCATTCAAGGCGGAGTCGGGCGCCGTCGAGCGCGGGCGCAGTCAATCCCTGCGCCAGACCGATACCGATCTGCCGAAGGGCGCCGCTGCTCACGCCCAGGAACAGCGACAGGAGGTCTGCGCCGAACTCGGGCTGCAGGTACGTCACCCCATAGTCTTCCAAATCGAGCCCAGCCAGGTCCGCGGCCACATCGAGCGCATCCGAGTAGGAGCCGAGTTCGTCTATCAAGCCGAGGCGCAACGCCTCCTCTCCCGGATACGTCAAGCCGGTGGCCAACTCCCGCACCTGGTCCGCGTCGAGTTCGGGGCGTCCGTCGGCGACATCGGCGATGAATCGCTCGTAGATCATGTCCACCTGCTCCTGCAGGATGCGCTTCTCTTCGTCGGTCATCGCCCGCGCGGGGCTGCCGATATCCTTGTGCTCTCCCCTCGTGAGCACCGTGTACCGTATGCCCACCTTCTCCAGCAGACCTTCCAAGTCCTGCGCCATGAGGATGACGCCGATGCTGCCCACCTCCGACGTGGGAGCCGCCATGATCACATCGGCCGGGCTAGCGAAGTAGTACGCACCTGAGGCGGCGACGTCTGCCACCGACACCACCACGGGCTTCTGCATCTCGCTCACCGCTTGGTAGATCTCCCACGAAGCGGCCGGGCTGCCTCCGGGGCTGTTGATCCGGAGCACGATCGCGTCGATGTCGGGGTCTTCGTCGGCCGAGCGGAGCAGCTCGACGGTGGAGACCGGATCGATGCCCCCTGCCGAGAACGCCGTCGGCTCGCTGTCCGCAGAGATGACCCCATCCAGCCGGATCACCCCCACGGTGCCCGACCCGGAGCCCCAAGCGACGCCGTCGCCGGCAGATGCGAGCAACGCGACCAGCAAGACCACGTAACCCAGCACGAAGACGCCGGCGATCCACAAGAAGATCTTCCACCCTCTGGACATCAGTCACCTCACTGCCGCCGCACCCCGGTCGCGGCGCGCTCGCCCGAGGCTACAGCACCCGGATCGTCATCGGCCGGCTCCTCACACAACTGAGGCCTGCGATCCCGTCTATCGCGCGGAAGAAGGACTCCTCCACAGACGGGTAGGTGATCAACACCAGTTCGGCCTCGTCGCTGTGCCCCTTCTGGATCATGCTCTCGATGGACACCCCGTGCTCTCCGAAGATCGAGGAGATCTGGGCGAGCACCCCCGCGCGATCCTCCACCTGCATACGGATGAAGAAGGCCGACTCCGCCAGGTTCTCGGGCAGGAACTCGAGGTTCCGGTAGCAGCTGCAGTTCTGTAGGAAGCCGGCCCGTTCCGTACCGGCGATGGTCACGATATCGGCCACCACCGCGGTCGCCGTGGGGTCTCCCCCCGCCCCGGGCCCCGTCAGCATGATCTCGCCGATCGCGTCTCCTTGCAGGTAGACCGCGTTGATCGAACCGTTGATCGAAGCAAGGAGGTGCTCCCTTGGCACGAGCGCCGGATGCACGCGCACGCTCACCCTTCCATCGATCAGGCGCGCCGCACCCACGAGCTTCACCACGAACCCGAAGTCCTTCGCGTACTGCACGTCCTCCAGCGACACCGCCTCGATGCCCTCGTAGGTGACGTCCGCCATCGTGACGCGAGACCGATACGCGATGGAAGCCAGGATAGCCATCTTGGCCGCGGCGTCGCCGCCGCCCACGTCGGCTGTGGGGTCGGCCTCCGCGTACCCGAGCTCCTGGGCCCGCGCCAACGTGTCGGAATAGCCGCCGGCGCCCTCGTACATCGCGGTGAGAATGTAGTTCGTGGTGCCGTTGACGATGCCGTACACCGTGTCGAGCCCGGCCGCGAACATCCCTTCCCGCATCACGCGGATCACGGGGACGGCCCCGGCGACCGACGCCTCGAACCGCAGTTGCCGGCCCAGGTCGCGGGCCAGATCGAACAGCGCGGCGCCCCTGTTGGCAACCAGCTGCTTGTTGGCCGTGACCACGTCCTTCCCGTTGCGGAAGGCCAGGTCGATGAACTCGAAAGCGGTTTCGACCCCGCCGATGAGCTCGACCACGACATCCACGGCAGGATCGGAGAGCACCGCATGCGGGTCGCTGCTGAACAGGTGCGCCGGCGCTCCAACGCCCACCTTCGCCGGGTCGTTGTCGAGGATGTGGACCACCCGGAGCTCGACACCCGTCGACTCCAAGATCGATTCCCACTCCTTCTCGATCATGCGATACACGCTGGATCCGATGGTGCCGAAGCCCAGTAGGACCACACCGACCACGCGCGTGCCGTCTTCGTTCACCCCTACCCCCGACCCTCGAGAGGAAGCTGCCTGGCCACGAGATCGTCGTACGTCTCGCGTTCCACGATCACACGGGCCTTGCCATCGCGCGCCATGACGACCGCGGGCCGTGGATTGCCGTTGTAGTTCGAGGCCATCGCATAGCAATAGGCTCCGGTCGCGGGGAGCACAAGTACGTCGCCCACGCGTGGGCTGGAGAGCATCACATCCTTGATCAGGATGTCGCTGCTCTCGCAGTGCTTGCCGGCCACGGTCACCAGAGTGTCCAGCTCATCGTCGGCCCGATCGGCGATCATCGCCTCGTACCGCGCGTCGTACAGCATGGGCCTGATGTTATCGCTCATGCCGCCGTCCACGCTCAGGTACGCGCGGATGCCCGGCACCTCTTTCATCGTGCCGACGCGATAGGCGGTGATACCGGCCTTGCCCACCAGGGAACGCCCCGGCTCCACCAGCACCCGCGGCATCGGGAGCCCGACCCGCGCCATCTCTTCTTGCACGCCCCGCACCTTGCAGTCCACGTATTCGTCGATGGTAACGGGGACGTCGGACTCCGTGTAGCGGATGCCCAGACCGCCGCCCACGTTGACGTAGCGGCAGTCGAACCCGAGGCTGTCATGGGTTCGCTTGATCAGGTCCACCAGGACAGCGATGGCACGGCGGAACCCCTCGAGCTCGAAGATCTGGCTGCCGATGTGGGCGTGCACCCCGATCGGATCCAGGTGGGCGGCTTCGAGGGCGAGACGGATAGCCTCCTCGGCTTGGCCCTCGACCAGCCCGAAGCCGAACTTCGAATCGAGCTGACCCGTCTGTATGTACTCGTGGGTGTGAGCCTCGACGCCGGGGGTGATGCGAAGCAACACCCGCTGGACCTCGCCCCGCTCGGCCGCCAGCCGCTCCAGGAGCCGGAGCTCGTCGAAACTATCGACCACCACGAAGCCCACACCGTTCTCGAGAGCGTAACGGAGTTCGGCCTCGGTCTTGTTGTTCCCGTGGAAGAAGATGCGGTGGGTGGGGAAACCGGAGGCGAGCGCCGTGTGGTACTCGCCGCCGGAAGACACGTCGATGGACATGCCTTCGCGCTCCACGAGTTGGCACACGGCCAAACAGCAGAAGGCCTTGCTGGCGTAGATCACCTCGAAGTCGTCTGTGCGCGCACGAAACGCTTCCTGATATCGCCGACACTGGTCTTCCAGTGTCTTCTCTTCGTAGATGAAGAGTGGAGTACCGAACTCGGCGGCCAGATCGACCACGTCGCAGCCGTCGATCTCCAGGTGTCCGCTCGCACCATGCCTGCTGTGCGAGGGGTAGATGAGGGTGTGGGTCATCGAAACTCCTGCAGGAAAGCGGGTGAGAACCGGTAACTACCGCTGTACGGTACCACAACACCCGTGATCACGCCGAAGGAACGGTCTGATAGAATCGAGTTCCAGAATGACCGAAGACATTCCCAACTTCTCCTACTATCGCGGGGCGAAGCAGCCTCATTTCGTCACCCAGACGGAGAGGCAGGCGGCCGAGATACTCGACTACCACCGAGTGCCCTGGGAGTACGAGCCCCGCACCTTCATCCTCGAGACCGACTCCGACGGCAACATCGTCGAGGCCTTCACCCCCGACTTCTACCTGCCCGACCTCGATCTCTACCTCGAGGTCACCCAGATGAAGCAGTCGCTGGTCACCGCGAAGAACCGCAAGGTACGGCGCCTCCGCGAGAAGTACCCCGAGATCCGCATCAAGCTCTTCTACAAGCACGACTTCGTCCAGCTGGCCAAGAAGTACGACATGTCGCTGCCCTCGTGAAGCCTGCTGGAGCACCCGGGGACCCGTGCGCCGACGCCGGCCGCGAACTCATCGGCGACATCTACCTCTCGTCCGCGGAGCTCACCGCCAGGGTGACCGAGTTGGGGCGGGCCATCACCGCCGACTACGAGGGGCGCGAGATACTGCTCGTCTCGGTGCTCAAGGGTGCCATCTTCTTCATGGCCGATCTGGTGCGATGCATCGACCGGCCGGTCGAGATGGACTTCATGGCGATCTCTTCCTATGGAGAGTCGGCTCAGACGTCCGACAAGAAGGCTATCCGCTTCGTGAAAGACCTCGAGCGCCCCATCGAAGATCGCGATGTGATCGTGGTCGAGGACATCGTGGACACCGGCCTCACCCTCAACTACGTGCTGCACTCGCTCTCCTTGCGCGGCCCCGCCTCCCTCGAAGTGTGCACCCTACTCGACCGCCCGTACCGGCGCATCGCCGATGTCTCGATACGATACTCGGGGTTCATCGTCCCCGACGACTTCTTCGTGGGCTACGGCTTCGACTACCGTCAGCTCTACCGCAACCTCCCCAGCATCTCGTTCCTGAAGATCTGATCCCGATGGATCACGCAGCGCCCGCAGCCGGCGGCCACATCACGACGGAGGAGATACGGCTGGCGCTCCCGCTCGCCCGCCGAGCCGACCACGACCAGGTCGCGCCGCCCTCTCTTGCAGGCACCCTCTATCTCCCCGCGGAGCACGCACACCGGGCCGCACCGCCGCCCGGCCTCATAGTGGGCCACGGCGCGGGTAGCCGCCGCGGTCGCCACCAGGGGTTCTGTCGCATCGCGTGCGATGCGGGTTTCGCCGTACTCGCCATCGATTTCCGCGGCCACGGTGAGAGCACGGGCGATCTCGACGGGCCCGCGGAGAACGACATCATCGCGGCGGCCGAGTGGCTCCGCCGTGACCCTCGCATCGATGCGGACCGGCTCTGCTACCGGGGTTCGAGTATGGGGGGCTACTACGGCGTGATGGCCATGGCCTCGGCCG
The DNA here is from genome assembly GCA_018830645.1 of Actinomycetota bacterium. Classification (GTDB taxonomy): domain Bacteria; phylum Actinomycetota; class Thermoleophilia; order RBG-16-64-13; family RBG-16-64-13; genus JAHJSA01. The sequence continues at coordinate 6,112 of JAHJSA010000037.1, read as the reverse complement.
AGGCCGGTATCGCCGCGGCCGCACTCGTCTGTCCGGCGGGCGAACAGGTGCTCTTAGAGGGACTGCAGCGCGCAGAGTGCGAAGAAGAGCGCCGCGACCTCGCCGACCGTGGGCTCGAGCTACGCCTCGACCGGCCCGCGATGAGGAAGCACCTCGAGAGTCACGCGATCCTGGAAGCCGCCCGCTGGGTGCACTGTCCGGTTCTGCTACTACACGCCCGTTGCGATGAGGTCGTGCCTCTCGCCCGCACCCTATCGCTGGCCGAGGCCCTGAGCGGACCCGTAGACATGTGGATCAGACCGGGCGGCGACCACTCATCGATGCAAGGGTCGGACGACCTGCATCGCGCCGTGGCGCGCTGGTTGGCACTCCAGGTTGCTACATAGAAGGGGGCGGGAGGGCACGGCCGAACGGGCCGCGCAAGACGAGGGAGGCGGACGGGAGGCTGGGTCAGACCTGGGTCAGACAGATACGTTCAGCGCACGCAAAGCACGTACAGTTCAGCGCACGCAATGCACGTACTTGAGGAATATCTCGAAGGCCTGCTCCATGGCTTCCTCGTCGACGGCGGCCGTCGCGCCCTGATCCAAGCACTCCTTCATGCGATGACTGATCAGGTGAATGCCAACCCGATCGAGAGCCGATTTCACCGCTGACAACTGAGTGAGAACCTGCTCGCACTCCTTGCCTTCATTGATCATGCGCTGCAGGCCGCGCACCTGCCCTTCGATCCGTTTCAGACGGTTGAGAACGCGCTCGACGTCGTCGTCGGCTCTGGTGCTCGCCGCGGTGGCCTCCGTCATGAAAAGACCTCCCTGTACTGTCGATAGGCATCAGGAACCTGGCCAAGAATGGGTTCGGTATTCGGCTGGATCCGAACGCATCCTCTCGGCCGCAGTATACCCCCAAGGGTACCCTTGGCGCAAGCCGAGATGCGTGCAGGCCGCGCACCATGGGACGGATAGGCCACGAGGGGGTGCACCTGCCACGCGGGGTGGACCAGCACAGATAGGAAGGAAGGAGTATGGAGCGGAGTACGGGGATCGAACCCGCGACATCCAGCTTGGGAAGCTGGCACTCTACCAGCTGAGTTAACTCCGCTCGCTACGCCGTCAGACGACTGCGGCATTCTACCATGGGCTTCGCTCCCGAGACACGAGTGAGAGTGGTCGATCCGCAGGTCTATGGCCGCCGCGCGCTGCGATACGCCACCGGACCATCGCCCCGCGTCCGGTACGCCTGTGGCGGACAGGCCAGCCGCTCGCGATTGGCGGTATTTGCGGGAAGTCCTTCCCAGAATCGTGTTGACATCTGAGCTGGGCCAGGTACAATAGTATACGAGTCCCGAGAGATCAGACGCAGCATCTGGAGACTCCCACAGATACCACGGTGGAGGAAACGCGAAGGTAAACGGTCGCGGAGTACGACGAAGCGGTGGCAGTGGAAGTCGATGAAGGATGAAAAGCGAGTTCACTCGGGACTCGCTTTTTTCTTGCCATGACCCGACAGGGTAGCCGGCCCACGTGCCCTGAGCGACCCCCGGGCGAACCGGGAGGTTTCGCGAGGTGCAGTCGATCCCACTGAGGACACGGGGCTATCTGCTCGTGGTCACCACAGCAACCCTGTGGGGCTTCTCGGGGACACTGGGCAAGTTCCTCATGCAGGGGGCCGTGACCCCTGTCACGCTCACCATGTCTCGGAGTCTGATCACGGCGATCGTGCTCTTCGCGTACTTGGCCGCGCGGCACCCAGCAACGCTGCGCCTCACTCGCTCGACAGCCGCCTGGGTGGTCGGCTTCGGGGTCGCCCTCGCGATCACCCAGGTCTTCTTCTTCTCCGCGATCGAACGACTGAGCGTGGCGGCCGCTATCCTCCTCGAGTACCTCGCCCCCGCGATCGTGGTCGTCTTCGCCTGGCTCTTCCAGGGGAAGAGTATCTCGCGGGTGACTGTCGCAAGTCTGATCACGGTCCTTCTGGGGTCCGCCCTGGTGGTCAAGGCCTACGATCTCGAAGCGCTCAGCCTCTCGGCCGCCGGCATCCTATTTGGACTGGGCGCCGCCGCGGCCTTCGCCACCTACATCCTCGTGGGCGAACATCTGCAGCGGCTGCACATGAGCGTGTCGACGTCGCTCTTCTACGGCTTCAGCCTCACGACACTCCTGCTCGCGATACTCCAACCGCCCTGGAAGATCGCTCCCGAGACGTTCCTCCCCGGCAATCTCGCACTCCTCACTATCGTCGGCCTGGTGGGCACGCTCATCCCGTTCGCCACCTTCTTCGCCGCGCTCCGCTACATAGACGCCGGCCGCGCCACGATCGTCGCCACGCTCGAGCCGATGGTGGCGGGCGTCCTGGCGTTCCTGTGGTTCGGCGAGACCCTCGCCTGGCCACAACTCCTGGGCGGCGCGCTCGTCGTCGGAGCCATCGTCGGCCTGCAACGCGAACGCCCCCCCGAGGAAGTGGTGGTGCCCCCGGAGATGATCGCGTTCACCGAAGTGGCGGCTCGCGGCGAAGAGGATCCGCCGCCCGACGCCTGACCTGAGGATCGGTCATCCGAACGCCGGCCTCGCCCGCTATACTGAGGGCGGTGCACACCGAGCCGAAGGGGAAGCGACGTGGAGCAGCCGGCCGCGTCTCCGCGCGTGATCATCAAGGACATACGTGGTCCGCTCATAATGGGCGGCTTCTTGGCGACGATCCAAGCGGGCGTGGTCGCCGGTCTCCTCTACGCCGGTGAGTCCACACTCACCTGGGTCGAGCTCGTTCTACTACCGATCGTCGCGGTATCCACGGTGGCGATCGTCGTGTGGGTCGGCATGGGTCGCGACACGTTCAAGGACATCAGTCGCCAGCAGGCCATCCAGGCGGAAGGGATCCTCGACATCGTGATCGAGTCGCTGCCCCATCTCCGTCAGGGACTCAACGCCGAGTCGGCCCGCGAGGTCTCCTATCTGATCTTCGCCAAGCTCGAGTTCGATGCGGTGTCGCTCACCGACCAGACCCGCATCCTCTCGTTCGTGGGCGAAGCCGAGAATCACCATCTCCCCGGCACGAAGATCAAGACCAAGGCGACCCTCGAGGCGCTGCGCACCAAAGAGGTGCAGGTGGTCAACAACCGCTGGAACATCGGATGCCCTTACCTCGACTGCCCACTCCACTCGGCGATCATCGCTCCTCTCATCGTGCGCGATCAGGCGGTGGGCTCACTCAAGCTCTACTACTCCCGCCCAAAAGACATCGGCGAGTTGGAGGAAGCCGTAGCCGCCGGTCTCGCTCGGCTCCTTTCGAGCCAGTTGGAGCTGGCCGAGCTGGACACGCAGCGTCAGGCCACCCTGGCGGCCGAGCTGCGTGCGCTCCAGGCGCAGATCAATCCGCACTTCCTGTTCAACTCGTTGAACACTATCGCCATGTTCTGCCGCACCAAGCCGGGCGAAGCTCGGAACCTGGTCATGGCGTTCAGCGACTTCTTCCGGCACACCCTGCGAAGCCCTCAGGACTTCATCACCGTCAGCGAGGAGCTGGAGTACGTCGACTGCTATCTCCAGTTGGAGAAGGCCCGCTTCGGCTCGGAGCTGTCGGTGGAGCAGACCATCGCGTCGCCGGCGCTCGACCTCTTCATACCGCCTCTCACCATCCAACCGTTGGTGGAGAACGCCGTGAAGCACGGCAAGGGTGGGGTGGGCAAACGCCTCAACATACACATCCAAGCGTGGGTGGAGAACGGCGACCTCAATGTGGAGGTGCGAGACGACGGAGTGGGCTTCGACCCCGCGGTCTTCGTCGAGATGAAGAACACCGGACCGTCTCAGAAGCACGGCATCGGCATCTTCAACGTGCATCGTCGCCTCCGAGCGTTCTACGGCCCCCGGGCCGCGCTCCTCCTATCGAGCGACAGCCAACACGGCACCGCGGTCGGCTTCGCCCTTCCCCTCGAGCTCTGTCTCCCCGACGACGACACCCTCATCACCGAAGCGAACCGCGGCGAGACGCTGCGCGACGGCCTGCTGCAGGGAGGCACGACGGTCGGGTCGGCGTGAGCGACATCCTACGAAGGAACATCCCTCCGAGCGAGGGACGGGACAAGTACGGCACCTGGGACCTGTCGAACGATCAGGTCTCCCCCGACGAAGACCTCGACGACGCCTACGAGCCTCGCTCCCCACATGACTGGAGCGAGGAGACCGACCGCAGCGTGCGCCTCCTCATGAAGAGACAACGCCGGTTGAGCCTGACGGCCGCTGGGTCCCTGTTCGGCGCCGTACTCGTTGCCGTCGTGGCCAGTCATCTCTTTCCTGAGATCATGTCGGTGCCCGTGTGGCGCAACTTCAGCCCAGCCCTCCTCACCATCGGCGTGATCGCGTACCCCGTCACCTGGGTCATCGCCTTGGTCTACGTGCTCCTCGCCAACCGCATGGACGGACTTCGGTGATCATGGACGGACTCCGGTGATACCTCGGGACCCGGCCGTCGAGGTGCCGCTCTTCGCCCTGGCCCTGGGCGTGGGATTGCTCGCCCTCAGCGTGCTCCTGGCCTGGAACGTGCGCAAGCTCCAGAAGACCGCCGCCGACTACTACCTGGCCGGCCGCGGAGTGGGCGTGCTCCAGAACGCGTCCGCGATATCGGGCGACTACATCTCGGCCGCGTCCTTCCTCGGGATCTCCGGCCTCACATTCCTCCTTGGCTTCGACGGTCTGTACTACGCCCTTGGCTTCTTCCTCGGTTTCGCCTTGGTGCTCTTCTTCATCGCCGGTCCCCTCCGTAGGTTCGGCCAATACACCATCCCCGACTTCGTGGGCGGGAGGTTCCATACGAACATCGGGCGAGCTGTGGCCGTGCTCTGCGTTCTGGTGATCAGCCTCTTCTACACGGCGCCCCAGTTGCTCGGGTCGGCGAAGATACTGGTGATACTCACCCACCTGCCCTATCCCTTGGCGGTGGCTCTCATGGCGGGCTCGATCACCCTGTACGTGGTGCTCGGCGGTATGCGCGGGGCGACCATGACCCAGGTGTTCCAGTTCTGGGTGCTGTGGAGCGCGATCTTCATCGTGACACTCCTCGTGTGGCAGGGCGGGCTCCCCTACGGCAAGGTCCTGGGCGAGATCCAACGTCTTGCGGGCGGGGACGAGGCCACCGTTGCCGCACAAGGGTACCTGGGCCCCGCAGGCGTGCAGCACCTGTGGAAATCGCTGTCGCTGCTCCTGGCTCTCGTGTGCGGCACTGCCGGCCTCCCCCACATCCTCGTGCGCATGTACACGAACCCCGACCGGCGCCGGGCTCGCTGGAGCGTGATGCTGGTGCTCGTCTTCATCGGGACCTTCTACCTTATGACGCCCTTCATTGGCTTCGCGATGCACTACCTCTTCCTGCTCACTGAGGCCGGGTCGACGTCGGGCGTCGCTACCCTCTCCACGCAGACCATGGACTGGCTGACTCTTGACGGGCAGAACCTCGCGGTACCGGCCGCGGCCATGCACTTCGGGGGGCAGCTGGCCCTGGGAATCGCGGTCGCCGGCTCGCTCGGAGCCGTGCTCTCCACCACCGCGGGCCTCCTGGTGGTCATGAGCGGGGCTCTCGGGCACGACCTCTACTACAACCTCTACAACCCCAAGGCCAGCCAGCGCACACGCGTATTGGTAGCCAGAGGCTCCACCGTCATCATGGGCGTCGTCGTCCTCCTCCTCGGCCTGGCGGTAGAGGGTATGCAGATCGCGGTGCTGGTGGGCCTGGCCTTCGCCGTATCGGCCTCCACCCTGTTCCCCGTGCTGGTGACCGGCCTGTGGTGGAGGGGCATGACGAGCGCCGGCGCGATCGCCGGCATGTTCGTTGGCCTGGGCACGAGCCTGTTCATGATCTTCGGGAAGGACCTGCTCCCTCTCTGGCTACGGCTGGACAACCCGGGCGGCGTAAGTGTGATGGCGAGCTTCGTGACAATCTTCGTCGTGTCGAAGACGGTCGGGGTGGCGCCCGACGATGTCGACCGCTTCATGGCGCTCGTGCACGGCACGTCGGAGGAGCAGCGACTTCGCTCGGCCGGGAAACTCAAGAGCCGCAAGCTCTTCATCGACCGGCCGCGGCGGCGCTAGCCCGGCCGCGGCGCCAGCCCGGCCGCGGG
>JAHJSA010000036.1 GCA_018830645.1 Actinomycetota bacterium | reverse complement strand
TCCCGTCATCCTCACCCCCTCGGGTGGTCTCACCCCCGCCGTCAAGGCCGAACTCAAGCGACTCAAGCCCGGGAAGGTCTTCTTCATCGGCCTCCCCGAGACGGTGCGCCCTGGTCTGGTGGACGCCGTCGGTGGCGCGGACGTCGTCACCATCCGCGGCAAGGACCGCTACGAGACCGCCGCGCTCCTCGCCGCGGAGCTCAAGAAGAAGCTCGGCACGGTGGAGAAGATCGTGCTCGCCCCCGGGGACAAGTTCCCCGACGCCCTCTCCGCCGCCCCGCTTGCCGCCAGGAAGGGCTGGCCCATCCTCCTCACCCCCCAAGCCGGACCCCTGCCCACGGTCACCTCCGCCCAGATACAGGCGCTCGGCGCCACCTCCGCCCTGGTGGTGGGCACCTACGTGAAGCCCTCCGGGATCCAAGTGCTCTCCAAGATAGGAGCCGACCGCTACCACACCAGTGCTCTGGTAGCCGAGTACGGCAAGAGCATGGGTCTCTCCTTCGCGCACCTGGCTCTGACCACGGGGGAGAACTACCCGGATGCGTTGGTGGCGGCGTCGCTGCTGGTCTCAGACCAGGGACTCCTCGTGCTCACGCGTCCCATCATGCTGCCGTCGTCCACAAAGACCCTGCTGTCGGGCTACCGGGCCAACATGGCGCGCATGGACTTCGTCGGCCTGCCGGCAGGCATCGTCTCCGAGGTCAAGGCGCTGCTGAAATAGGGATCGCCCACCGAGGGCGCCCGAGTTCCCCTCGGGCTGCGCAGGTGTCGACCCCTGGCGCCTCCTCAGCGACGTGTCATGGACGCAGCACGGCGGAGGCGGTCCATGATCGCCACTCCAAGGCCCGTCTCCGAGAGCGGACGCGCGTAGATCACGTCGAGCCCTCGTTCGTCCAGTCGGTGGAGCGCGGCGAAGAAACGTACCGCGGCCTGGCAGAGGTCGCCGGAAGCCGACAACTCCTCCACAGCGGCGAAGCGATCATCGCCTTCGCGCCGCGTGAGCGTGAGCAGGCCCGCGGCGCGAAGGTCTGTCGAGGCCCCCGGCTCGCTCAACAGCAAAGGCGTGCGGGGGGCATAGTGAGCTTCGAGCTGCCCCGGTGCGGCGGGCCGCGACGACGAGAGACGCCGGTCGATCACCCGTCCCAGCAGGGATTCGATCTCTTCCAGCGCGATCGCTCCGGCCCTCAGCAGGGCGGGTGCGTCTCCCGTGACGTCGATGATGGTCGACTCGAGACCACGATCGGCGGGGCCGCCGTCGAGGATGGCGTCGATCCGGTCCCCGAGTCCCGCGGCCACGTGTTCGGCGGTGGTGGGGCTCAGACGTCCAAAAGGGTTGGCACTGGGAGCCGCCACCGGTGTGCCCACGGCCTCTAGGAGGCGATGGGCGACAGGGTGCGCCGGCACCCGCACCGCCACGGTCTGCATTCCCGACGTGACGATGTCGGGTACGACCGCGTGCCTGGGGAGTACCAGGGTGAGGGGGCCCGGCCAGAAGCGTTCGGCGAGAACGATCGCGGTGGGCTGCATGTGGCCCACGGCATCCACCGCACGCACCTCAGCCACATGGAGGATGAGCGGATCGAAGTGTGGACGTCGTTTTGCCTCGAAGATGCGGGCGCACGCAAGCGGGTCGAGGCCCAGGGCACCAAGGCCGTACACCGTCTCTGTGGGGAACGCCACCAAGCCGCCGGCGCGGATGATCTGGGCCGCCCGTTCGATGGCGCCGTCGCGCCTGGCGTCGAGCAGTTCAGCCCTCGGAGCGCGGCTGGATGCGCCGACCGTGTTGTTGGGTGCGGTGACCATCTAGCCGCCGGCGATGGCCGCGGCCCCCGTGAGGGCCAGTATCACTCCCGCCAACTGCTGCCCCTCCAATCTCTCGTGCAGCAGGAGGTGCGCCAACCCCACCACGACGACGGCCGAGAGCGACGAGAGCACCGCGACAAGGCTGAGGAGCCCGCGCTGGCTCGCCAGGATGAAGAGTATCGCCGCGGCGAGGTGCAGCGCGCCGGCTGAGACCGCGCCCACCCACACACCGGCGGGCATGCGAGACTGCCGGGGAGCTAGACTCTTGGCCCCCCCGGCGTTCGCTCCACGGCGCCGAATGGAGCGCAACCCGCTCAGGGCCGCGATGGTCGCGAGCGTCGCCAGCGACGTGATGCGCGCGGCCACCGGCGGCCACAGAGGGTCGTGTTTTGCAGCGGCGGCGATGCCCACGAGTATGAGTCCGAAGCAGACCGCCGCTACCACAGCCAGACCGGCCGCGAGGGCGTTCTTCGGCCGGCGGGCGTCGTGCGCCGCCACGCCTACCTCCACGGTGCCCACGACAGTGGAGGTACTGTCGCGCTGGTACACCGAGAGCACCACCCCCACGAACACCAGTAGCATGCCCAGTGCTTGGATCGTGCTCGGCCGTTCTCCCGCAACCAGCCCGAACACCACCGGTACCGCGCCACAGGTGGCTGCAATGGGGGCTACCACACTCATCGTACCGACTGCGAGAGCCTCGAAGTAGGCGACCATCCCGATCGCCAGAGCCACCCCGCCGAGGAGGGCGGGCAGCTCGGCTCGCCACCCGGGAAACGGCCGGTCCAAGAGGTAGAGGACCGATAGACCGATCACGAAGCCGGCGATCTGGCTCACGAACACCACGGACCACGTGCGGTGTCGACGGCTGGCCAGCGCCGCCGCCATGTCGCCGACTCCCCAGGCCAGCGACGCTGAGAGTGCGATGAGTGCGGCGGTCACGAGACTGCCTCGAGCGTTCGGTGTCTGATTGCGCGCCGCCTTGGGTAGTCCTTGCCTGACCCGAACATGGTAGCACCGTCGCCCCGCGTTTCTGGGGGTGTCTCGGCGATGCCGGTCGAATTCGGTCTTCGTGCCGCTCATGGCCCGATGTGGGCCGATCGACCGTCGCCCGGTTCCATTTGGCGCGGCTCGGCGATACGATGTCTTCTCGGAAGGGATCCTTCACGCTTTGGCCGTCCTGCGGAGGGCGGTGCGTGGATGGAGCCTGCCGACCAACCAGGCCACGGGCCCAACAAGGGGGAGGCGAAGATGCGCGAACCGTGGACGCACGTACTGCTGAGCGACCTCGAAGAGGAGCGCGACGACCTCTACGGATACTACGATCTCTCGAAGGTCCTCCGACTCGACAAACTTCGCGCCAACATCTTCCGCTTCCACCCGGGAGAGAAGATGGAGTATCACTCCCATCGGGAGCAAGAGGAGTTGTTCTTCGTCATGGAAGGTACCTGTACCCTGGTGGTCGACGGGGTGCGCTCCGAGCTCAGTCCCGGTTCGCTCGTGCGCCTCGATCCGCGGCCCCGGCGCCAGATACGCAACGATGGCGAGCACGATTGCGTCTGGCTGGCGGTGGGCGCACCCGGCATCGACAACGAGTGGGTCGAGCACACCGAGGAGTAAGCTCCGCCGGGCCGTCGGCTTGACCGCCTGTCCCGCCACGTGTTAGGAAACAGGTAGCCACTCACCTCGAGAAGGAGGACCGTCCCGTGATCGTGACCACGAAGGAGTTGTTCGCGGCTGCATACGGCAACTATGCCGTCGGAGCCTACAACATCAACAACCTCGAGCAGGCCATGGGTTTGTTCCGGGGGAATCTCGATTCACAGGCTCCGTTCATCATCCAGATCTCGAAGGGAGCACGCTCCTACACCGACAAGCGCATGCTGGAGGGCATCATCAGGGCCGCCGATGAGGTCTTCCCCGAGAGTATCTTCGCGGTTCATCTGGACCACGGCGATTACGAAGCCGCCATGGACTGCATCGAGAGCGGCTTCTACTCGAGCGTGATGATCGACGCATCGGCCGAGCCGCTCGCGGAGAACATCCGCATCACGCGGGAGGTCGTCACCGCCGCCCACGCTAAGGGTATCGTCGTCGAAGCCGAGCTGGGCCAACTGGGCGGAGTAGAGGAGCACGTGCAGGTGGAAGAGAAGAACGCCCACCTCACCGACCCGGCCGAGGCCCTCGAGTTCGTCGAGGGCAGCGGCTGCGACAGCCTCGCCGTGGCGATCGGTACGTCTCATGGAGCCTACAAGTTCTCGGGCGACCAGGCGCTGCGGCTCGATGTGCTCGCTCAGATACAGGAGCGGTTGCCGGGCTTTCCGCTGGTCATGCACGGCTCGTCCTCGGTGCCGGCGGAGGAAGTGAAGCGCATCAACGAGGCGGGCGGGACGCTGGGTGGCACAAGGGGCGTCGATGAGAACGACTTCGCGAAGGCGGTCCCGCTGGGCGTCACCAAGGTGAACATCGACACCGACGGTCGTCTCGTCTGGACGCGGGTCCATCGCGAGTTCTTCCGCGACAAGCCCGAGAAGTTCGATCTGCGCGACCCCGGCAAGGTCTTCATGGCCGAGTACGCTAAGTTCATCGCCCACAAGAACGAGAAGCTCGGGTCGGCCGGAAGGTTGGAGGAAGTGCGGAAGATGCTGTGTCGTCCTTCTCACGACGGTCGACATGAGCGGCTGAGGTGACCCTACGGGGCTTCGGTCGCGGGCTTCGTGAGGAGGGTACCGTGAAACGCAACGTGGTCTTCAGCATCACCTTGGCGCTGGCTTGGGCCGCACTCACGGTCGGGTGCGGCTCGGGCGCGGACACCGATGCGGACAGCGGCGTCGGCGCGGGCGGGAGCGCCGCGGCTCCGCTGACCATCGATCAGGCGCTCGCCGTGGGCGACGCCGACCGGGCGTGGGTCGAGGGGTCGTTACTCGTCTTGGGCGATCAGACACGGCTCTGCTCGGTACTCGCTGAGTCGTATCCTCCCTCATGTGCCGGGTCGTCGCTCGTGGTGGAAGGGCTCGATGCCGCGTCCTTGGTGGGCCTGTCGCGAACGAACCCGGATTCAGGGGTCAGCGATGCATCGTGGTCCGACTTCCCGGTCGTGCTGAGCGGGAGTCTGGCCGACGGCGCCCTCACCGTCGACGCGCCACCCACCCCGGTGGGCGAGGCCACGAGCGGGGGCCTGCTGCTGCGCTTCGACCACGCTCCGCGTCCTGCGCCGGCGTCGGGGGTGGTCTTCTGGCTATTCGAGATCACGAACACGTCCGATCGCGAGATCCGGCTCACGTTCGGGAACGGGCAGAAGGGTGAAGTGATCCTCTCGCGTGACGGCGCAGAGGTCTACCGCTGGAGTGCCGACAAGTTCTTCACCGAGGCGATCGAGGAGCTTTCTCTGGTCCCCGGGGGCTCGTACGGCTTCCACCTCAGCGACCCGCTGACCCTGGAGCCCGGAGACTACGACGCCCGCGTCTTCCTCACCGCCTCCGACCCAGACCTGCCTGAAGTAATGGCAGTAGTGACGCTGGAGTAGGAGCGGGCGGGCGTCGGGGCGACAGGACGACCGATCACCCGACGTGACCGCCCGGCGCTAATCCGCCGGCCGGGCGACGAGGTCGTCTTCGCCGCGGCTCGCGCGGCTCCCGCGACCCTCGGTGTTCGCCTGGATACAATGGTCTGCCTATGGTTGGACTGAGGTCTATTGGTCCTCGGGCCCGTGAGGGCGTATCGTTCCAGCCTCAGATACCGGTCCCCGGCCGTCGCGGGGCGTGGGCTGCGCCGTTCGCACCTGGAGGAGGAGTAGATGAAGAAGATCGAAGCCATCATCAAGCCGTTCAAGCTCGACGAGGTGAAAGATGCCCTGCAGGGAGTGGGCGTGAACGGCCTCACGGTGAGCGAGGTAAAGGGTTTCGGGCGTCAGCGTGGCCACACCGAGGTGTTCAGAGGGGTCGAGTACCAGGTGGACTTCGTCCCCAAGGTCAAGGTCGAGGTCGTGGTAGAAGACGGCGCAGTGCCGGCGGTGATCGAGGCCATCACCAAGGCCGCCCAGACCGGCAAGATAGGCGACGGGAAGATCTTCCTCCTGCCCGTGGACGACGCGATCCGCATCCGCACCGGCGAGCGGGGCAGCGACGCTCTGTAGATCCATGCAGTCGCGGTACGGAGCGGGCGGCTCGTGATGACGCTTGGCAGCGAACCATCCGCGTTCCTGCGCGAAGCGCTCGGTGCGCTCGCGGCGGAGCATGCCGCCGGGACCGGCGGGCGCGCGCTCGCGCGAAAGCGCGCCGACGTGGTGGACCTTGCATTGATCTCTCTCTTCCGCAAGGCCGAGACCGAGGCTCCGTGGGGCCCGTATCGGGAAGCGGGTCTTGCCGTGGTCGCTCTGGGAGGCTATGGGCGCCGCGAACTCTGCCCGTTCTCGGACGTCGATCTCATGCTCCTCTACCGCCCCGAGGAGCAGCCGCGAGTGGAGGCCGTCGCCGAGACGCTGTTCTATCCTCTCTGGGACGCGGCGCTGGAGCTTGGTCACGGCGCCCGAACGGTGGATGAGTGCCTTGATGTCGCCGCTGAGAGCATCGAGCTGCTCACGTCGTTCTTCCAGGCGCGACTGCTCGTGGGCGACCAACGTCTCTTCCAGGAGCTGTTGGATCGACTCCATTCTCGGGCCACCAGCGACGGTGGCGGCGCCTTCTTGGCGAACGCGCGTCGAGCTCGGGAATCACGTCACGCCGCGTTCGGCGACACGCACGCCCTGCTCGAGCCCCACCTCAAGGAGGGGCGCGGCGGATTGCGCGACGTGCACGAGGCCCTCTGGCTCACGTTCGTGTTCGGAGGCGGCTCCGGCTACGACGGGCTTGCGCAGACGGGCTGGCTCACCGAGCAATCGCTGACCGATCTTGAAGCGGCTACCAACACCCTTCTCCGTGCCCGGACGTCGCTGCACTATGCGGCTGGTCGCAAGGTAGATCGCGCCTATTTCGATTATCAGGCCGACCTGGCCGCCCGATTCCGTGCGCCGGCGCCTCCGGTGCCCGCGGACCGCGTGCTCGCCGAGATCTCGGCTGCCGCAGAGGCGGTGGCCGTCATCACCGAGGATGTCTGGAACGCCGCCTCGGGCGTCGCCCGGCCGCCCGGTGAGCGGCCGGAGCCGGCGGCGTCGCTGTCGGAACGGCCGGCCCAACGAGCGACCGACCTGTTCGGACTTCTGCGGGCCGGCTCGAGCGCGCTGCCGGCCCTCGAAAGCCTGTCGCACCGGGGGATCCTCTCCAGCTGGCTGCCGGGTTGGGAGTCGGTGCGCTTCCTCGGTCAGCGCGAGAGCTTTCACACTTTCACGGTCGACGGTCATTCGATGCGTTGCGCCCTCGCTGCCGCGGAACCGGAGTCTCTGGGTGAGTTCGATCAGCTCGCTCAGGCCACCGTCGAGGTATACCGTGGTACGGAGGCTCACGATGCGTTGCTGCTCGCCTGTCTGTTGCATGACCTCGGCAAAGGGCTCGACGGCGTCGACCATGCCGAAGTGGGAGCCACACACGTCGCGCGGGTGGTCGCGGGGCTGGGCCTTCCGGTGCACCTCCAGGACCTCGTAGCGTTCCTCGTGCGTCATCACCTCCTTCTGCCCGACACCGCGTCTCGCCGAGACATCGACGATCCGTCGCTTGTCGATCGCGTCGCCGGAGTCGTGGGCGATCGTCCCCACCTCGAACTGCTGTATGTGCTCACCGTGGCCGACTCAGTCGCGACGGGCAGAGCCGTCTGGTCGCCCTGGACGGCCGCCCTCGTTCGCGAGCTGTTCTTCAAGGTCCTTGGCGCGCTCGACGACACTGCGCAAGAAGAGCCCATGGCCTCCCAGCAGGCGGCCCATGAGCATGGTGCCGGGTCGAGCGGGGAATCGGCGCTGGAGGTGGTCGTGCCCGCGAGAGGATTCGGCGAGGAGTTCGTGCTCACCATCACCAGGGGAACGCTCCCAGGGGTACATGAGTTGACGTTGGTCACGCCTCCGCTCGTCGGTCTCCTCGCGCGCGTATCGGGCGTCCTTGCCTATCACGCGATCACCATCCTCAGTGCCCAGGTGCAGCCCACCATCGACGGGATGGTGGCTCGGTCGTTCCGGGTCTCCGACTACTTCGAGGAGGAGATCCCTCACTCCCGCTGGCACGCGGTGGCCGAGGACCTCGGCCGGGCGCTCGAAGGCAGGATCGGGCTGGACCATCGCCTGGCGGAGAAGGCGGCCCGGTACCTCACCCGAGCCCCCGCCGAGCGGCGCACGACCGATCGGGTGGTGGTGGAGAACGGGGCGTCTGACGCTATGACGGTGATCGAGGTGCATGCCACCGATCGCATCGGGCTGCTGTACACGTTGGCCAGGACGCTCGACGACCTTCTTCTCGATGTACGTCTGGCTAAGGTCTCCACGATGAAGGAGCGGGCGGTGGATGTGTTCTACGTGGCGGACGCCAACGGGGCGAAGGTCACCGACCCTGAACATGTGAGGGAAGTGGAGAGGGCCGTTCTGTTCGCCCTCTCCCGAGGGAGCGCTCTCGAAGGGTGCGTCTAGATCACCGCGTCCGGAGACCGGGGCTGGACTGTGACCCTCGGCGGCGGAGCGTGTATCCTCATAGTCCATATCTGTTGGAGAAGGTGAGCCGTCGTCCGAGTGAGGTGCAACGGTTCCCCCGGCGAGGACGGTGCGATGGACCTCACGAAGAAGCCACCCCGGTCCGGGGCCGAGACGCTTGGTGATTGGCCTTGGCTCCCCCGAATGATCGACAAGGCTCGGGCCACCTACTATGGGAACCCCGGCTCCTATAAGCATCCTTGTCCGCGGGACACGCGATTGCTGCGCGAACTCGATATCTCCGTGGAACAGTTCAAGGAGATCATCGATTCTGCCGAGACCGACGCTGAGGTACTCAGGCGCGTCGAGGCGCTCCGGGGCTGAACATCCTGAAGCGAAGGATGGCGCCGCCGTCGCAGACCCGAATCCGCACGGTTCGCCGGTCCGCGACTTCGAGCAGTGTGTCACTTGTAATGGCCTGGGCGGTTATCTAGACTCTGTCGGTGGAAGCCCGTCCTCGGGTCGTTGGCTGCTGGCCCGGGTCGAGAAGACGTGCAAAGCAACGTTCATAGAAGGTGGTTGGATGGTCTTTCGAGTGCTTGGGGTGCTGGCATTGGTCATCGGCGCGATCTTCGCCGTGGTCATGCTGCTGGTGCTTCTCCCGTTTCTGGACAACTTCAATCTGAGTCTCTTGATCCTCGCCGGAGTCTTCGGGGTGCTGGCCTACGTGTTCCTTGCGATAGGCTGGCAGCTGTTCCACCCGCCGGAGGGCAGAGGGACCCATGCCGACGAACCTCCCGCCGAGGGAGACGATGAGGCGCATCTGGTTCCGACCGGGGAGGGCACCATCGCATTGACCTCGGGGGCCACGGTTCTGGCCGAGGTCACGCGCGAGCGGGATGAGCCGGTCGTCGCACGGGCGCCCGAACCTGAGGCCGAGTCTGAGCTCGCGTACGTCGAGATGGAGTCCTTCCCGGCGCAGGAGGTCGAGCCGGAGCCTGCGCCCGCCGCCGCGCCCGCGCCTACCCCAGAGCCCGCGCCGGTCGTCGCGCAGGCGCCCGAGCCGGAGCCCGCGCCCAGGCCCTCCGCGCAGGCGGCTCTCGATCCCCCGAACGTAGACGAGCCCGCAAACGGCGGCTCCAATGTGCGATCGTCCGAAGGCTCCCATCGTTCCGACCGTCGGATCCCCAGCCGGCGGAACCCCTCCACGTTCAAGAAGAAGGGTGCAGCGCTCCCGCGTAGATAGCGGTTTCCGAGCATCGCGGCCTGCGACCTCGATCATTCCCGTGACGTCGTCCCACTTCAGACTCAACTCCGCCGTTCCGCCTGCCGAAGTAGAATCTATGGGTGATAGGTCATGATCCTCTGGGGCAAGATCCAGGAATTCTCCATCTTCAGTATCCTGCAGTTCCTCGCCGCCTATGGCAAGACCGGCGTCCTCGAGGTGCAGGATTTCGAGGAGTACGGCTACATCTACATGAGCGACGGCAAGATCGACGCCATCTCTCTGCCGTTGTCCGACGACTTGCTGGGCACGAGGCTGGTGGCGGCCGGAGTGGTGACGGAGGAGCAAGTGAACGAATGCCTGCTCACGGTTTGCCAGGAAGACCGACGCGAGCCGCTTGGGTTCCTTCTCTTGGAACGCGGTTACGCCGATCGGAGCAGCCTTCAGAGGATCGTCAAGCGGCAGACGTACGATCAGGCGCTGCAGCTCTCGAATTGGATATCGGGCACGTTCAAGTTCGTGGCTGAGAGCAACCCTCTCAAGTTCCCCATCACCTCGTCGATCTCGGTGCAGGAGCTTCTCCTCGACGCCTCGCGCCGGCTTGACGAAGGGGAGCGGCCGCGACGCGAGAAGATCCACGTGGAGGATGAGATATGCCTCACCTGCACGATCACCTGCGACGAAGAGATCAAGGCCCGTTATCTCAGAAGCGATATCTGCCTGTGGAGGAACATGCCCACCATCGTCCGCGACCACGCCTTCAAATCGCTGCCGAAACGCGACGAAGACGGGCCGCCGCACGTTGATCTGCCCTTTCTGTAGAGCAACGCATTCCTGGTGATTGCAGTAGACTGAACAGATGCGTGTCACCCTGGTTTGCGTCGGCCGCCTCAGCCGGTCGTTCCACCCCATCTTTGAACACTTCAAGGACCTCCTTCGGCCCTACTTCACCCTGGAAGTGGAGGAGGTGTCCGAGACCCCGCTCACTCACGGGGGGCGGAAGGTGCTCGAGTCGGAGGGCCAAGCGCTGTTGCGCAGGATGCGCTCCGGGGTGTTCACCGTGGTGCTCGACCGCGGGGGGCGGCAGTTCTCGTCGGAGGACCTCAGCTCGACGCTGGCGGAGCGCAAGCTCTACGGTACGAGCGACTTCCAGTTTATACTTGGCGGCGCTCTGGGTCTCGATGAACGGGTGCGGGCGTCCGCCGACCTGGTGTGGTCGCTCTCCGAGCTCACCTTCCCGCATCAGCTCGCCCGCTGCATCGTGCTCGAGCAGCTCTATCGGGCGGTGAGGATCGAGCGGGGCGAGCCATACCATCACTAGGCTGTGGGCGCCGGCCCGGCTTGTGGAGACGGAAGAACTCCTCACGCGCTGTCGGAGATGACGACAGGAGCGTGGGCGTCGAGAGGAGAGGTCAGGTTGCTGGAACAGGCGGTACAGAGGGTCGTTTCCGAGTGGATCGCCGCTGAGGGTTGGCAGGACGTCTCGGAGATCGTGGTCGAACGACCCGCAGACCACAGTCACGGAGACTACGCCACGCCGGTGTGCCTGCAGTTGGCCAAGTCGGCGCGGCGTGCCCCTCGCGTGCTCGCCGAAGAGCTGCGCGGCAGGCTGCTCGCCGACGCGGAAATCTCCGAGTTGGTGGAGACGGTGGACGTCGCCGGCCCCGGGTTCGTCAACCTCACCATGAGCGCGCCGGCGTTGTCCGGCGCCGTGCGCGCGATGCTGGCCGCGGGCGAGGATGTCGGCAGAGGTGTGAGGGAGCGGCCCCTCCACGTGCTTCTTGAGTACGTGAGCGTGAACCCCAACGGACCGTTGCACGTGGGCCACGCCCGCTACGCGGCCTACGGCAACACCCTCAGCCGCATCATGGCCTTCAGCGGGCACAAGGTGAGCACGGAGTTCTACATCAACGACTACGGTCGACAGATGGAGATGTTCGGGCGCTCGGTCGCGGCGCGCTACGCGCAGGCGCTCGGGCTCGACCTCCCGGTGCCCGAAGACGGCTACCAGGGCGAGTACGTGAAGTCCATTGCCGCCGCCGTCATCACCGAGATCGGCGACTCCATGCTCGAAGAGCTCAGGATCGGCGGACTCGAAGACGCCGACTCAACGGCGATAGGCTTCTTCCGAGTGCGCGGGTACGAGCTGGTTCTGGAGCAGATGGGGGCCGATCTCGAATCGTTCGGCGTGGGGTTCGACCGCTGGTTCAGCGAGACTCCTCTGCACGCCGAGGGCCGCGTTCAGGAGACCATCGACAAGCTCCTGGCCTCCGGCGACGCATACGCCCGCGACGACGCCGTGTGGTTGCGCACCACCCCCTTCGGCGACGACAAGGATCGAGTGCTGATCCGCAGCAACGAGCGCCCCACGTACTTCGCCGCCGACATCGCCTACCACCTCGACAAGCTCGAGAGGGGCTTCGACCATCTCATCAACATCTGGGGCGCCGACCATCACGGCTACGTGCCCCGCATGAAGGCGGCCGTGGAGATCCTCTCTCACGACCCCGAGATGCTCGAGATCATCATCGGGCAGATGGTCAACTTGCTGGAAGAGGGCGAGCTTCGCCAGATGTCCACGCGTCGGGGTGAGATGGTCACCCTGGCCGAGTTGGTCGATGCGGTGGGCGTCGACGCCGCGCGCTTCTTCCTGGTGATGCGCTCCCACGATCAGACCCTCGACCTCGACCTGGCGTTGGCGCGGCGACAGTCGGCCGAGAATCCCGTGTACTACGTGCAGTACGCCCACGCCCGTATCGCCGGCATCTTGCGGAACCTGCCGGCCGAGCAGGCCGCCTGGCTCTCCGACGAGGGCGGGCTCGTACCCGCCGCGGCCGAGGGTCTCTTCGAGCTCACCTACGAACGCGAGCTGATTAAGAGCCTGGCATGGTTCCCGCAGCTGGTGATCGAGGCCGCCGATCGGCGGGCGCCGCATCGGGTGGTCGGTTACGCGCAGGAACTGGCCGGCCTGTTCCACGTGTTCTACAAGAACTGCCGGGTGATCGGCGTGGAACCCGTGGTGTCCCGTTCGCGCGTGGGACTGTGTCTGGCCAGCCAGCGGGTATTGGCGCGCTGCCTGGATCTGCTCGGTGTCAGCGCTCCCGAGAGCATGTAGGGGCCGCCTCGGTGCCTGAGCTCCCTGAAGTCGAGACCGTCCGCTGCCAGCTTCAGAAGGCGCTCCCGGGGCGGCGGTTCGAGTCGGTGACGGAGGTCGATCCTTTCGTCCTACGTGACGTGAGCCCTGAGGCCGTGTCCGCGTCGTTGGGGGGTCGGGTGGTGCGGCGCGTGGACCGAGCCGGGAAGTTCCTCGTGCTCCCATTGTCGGGCGGCACGTTCCTCACCGTACACCTGGGGATGACCGGGAACCTCCTGATGACCGACCCGGCCGAAGCGTTCACGCACGTGCGCTTCGCGGCTCTCATGGACGACGGCCGGCGGCTCGTGTTCCGCGACGTGCGGAAGTTCGGGAGGGTCCATGTGACCGAAGGAGGGCCCGCTGAGCGCATCAACAGGCTCGGGCCCGACGCGTGGCTCGGCGACTGGGGGCCGGACTATCTCGCGGCCCGTCTCGAGGGTCGCACCGGCGCCCTGAAGGCCTTCCTGCTCGACCAGCGAAACCTGGCGGGCATCGGCAACATCTACGCCGATGAGATCCTGTTCGGCGCGCGGCTGTCGCCGGTGCGCCCGGCCGGGCGCCTCACGCGTGGCGAAGTGGAGCGCCTGGCCGTGGAGATCAAGGAACGCCTCGCTGAAGGGGTGCTCGCGCGCGGGTGTACCGTCTCCGACTTCGTCGATAGCGAGGGGCGGCCGGGGACATTCCAGGAATCCCTGCGCGCGTACGGACGGCACGGTCTACCATGCGTCTCGTGCGGAGGCCCCCTCGCGCGCATCGTGGTGGCCGGGAGGGGCACGATCTTCTGCGCCGTCTGTCAGTCGTAGGAGAGCCGGACGGCCTGACGCCGGCTCGGCCGGCGCCCGTCGACCGCGCCGAACCGGTCCCGCGCCGCGGCCGGTCTAGCCCCGCGGCCGGGCTGGCGCCGCGGCCGGTCTAGCCCCGCGGCCGGGCTGGCGCCGCGGCCGG
>JAHJSA010000035.1 GCA_018830645.1 Actinomycetota bacterium | reverse complement strand
GGGGCTGGATTGCGGGACGGCCCGCGCCGATGTGCGCCGCCTCCTCCTGTGGGAACCCGTACCGCTCGACCAGAGGATCGCCGAAGGAGCTTGGGCGATCCAGGATCGTTTCCAGTGCTCGTGGTGGGACGCGCTCATCATGTCGGCGGCCAGGGTAGCGGGGTGCGGCTACCTGCTTTCGGAGGATCTGCAGCATGATGTTCAGTTGGGATCTGTGCGAGTCATCGACCCGTTCCGCTTGGTGCCCGAGGACATCGTCGGCTGACGGTAGGTCGGTGGCTATTTCGCTTTTCGGCCGCGATGGCGCGCTCGGGGGCGACCTTCACACACGCCTGAGATCGATGCGGTTGGAGTAGGACGCGTAGTCCATCGTCTCTGGGTGAGTCGCCGGGGCCGCCCGCAGCGCCCACTTCGCTTGCGTCGCACCCTGTCCTCCTCTACACTACAGGCTATGCGCGTTGTCACGGACAGCAGGCACTCCCCCTCACGGCCGCAAGCAGGTCGTTCCCTCCTTCTCGCCCTCCTGCTTCTGCTCCCCCGCTAGGGGGAGAAGCTATGCGAAGCCGGCGCTTTCCGGCACGTCACCGCCAATGAACCCGAGTTCACAGTAAGGGGAGACCCATGTCCGCATCCGAATCGAACACCGTCGCCGGCGACGCCGAACCGGCCGCCGCTGGAGCCGCCGGTGCCGCCCCGGCCGCGGGGTCCGCGCCTGCAGGATCTGCCCGTCGCAATGCCGGCGCCCCCGTCGTCTTCTTCGACACCACCCTGCGCGACGGCGAGCAGTCGCCCGGCATCAGCCTCAACATGAGCGAGAAGCTCGAGATCGCCCATCAGCTGGTGCGCCTTGGCGTCGACGTGATCGAAGCGGGCTTCCCCGCCACCAGCCCTGGTGATTTCGAGGCGGTGCAGGCCATCGCGCGCGAGGTCAAGGGCGCCGTCATCTGCGGCCTCGCCCGCTGCGTCGAGAGCGACATCCGCACGTGCTGGGACGCCATCAAGGACGCCGAACGTCCCCGTATCCACACGTTCGTCTCCACCTCGGACATCCACCTCGAACACCAGATCAAGAAGACCCGCCCCGAGGTGATCGAACTCACCCGCGAGATGGTCGATCTGGCCGTATCGTTGTGCCCGAGCGACGTGGAGTTCTCGGCGATGGATGCCACCCGCTCCGACGTCGACTTCCTGGCAGAAGTGCTGCAGGTAGCCATCGAGTGCGGCGCCACCACCATCAACGTGCCCGACACGGTGGGCTACACGCTTCCCACCGAGTTCGCCGCACTGATCGACAGCCTCTACGAGAAGACGCCCGGCCTGGCCGACGTGGTGCTCGCGGTGCACTGTCACAACGACCTGGGGCTGGCCGTCGCCAACTCCCTGGCCGCCATCGAGCACGGCGCCACCCAGGTGGAGGTGGCTGTGAACGGCCTCGGGGAGCGTGCCGGCAACGCGGCCATCGAGGAGGTCGCCATGGCGTTGGTCACGCGCCGCGACCAGCTCGATCGCCCGGTGAACATCGTCACCACCGAGATCGCCCGCACGAGCCGCATGGTCTCGAACCTCACCGGCTACGAGGTGCAGCCGAACAAGGCCATCGTGGGCAAGAACGCCTTTGCGCACGAGTCAGGCATCCATCAGGACGGGGTGCTCAAAGAGCGAACCACCTTCGAGATCATGCACGCCAAGGACATAGGCCTGGGCGACTCCGACATCGTCCTGGGCAAGCACTCAGGCCGACACGCCCTGAAGTCGCGGTTGGCGGAACTCGGCATCCATCTCACGGGCGAGGAGCTCGATGAAGCTTTCCGTCGCTTCAAAGACGTCGCCGACAAGAAGAAGCAGGTGACCGCTCTCGATCTCGAGGCACTGGCCACCGAGGAGATCCGCGAACGGCAGGACGTCTACAGCCTGACGCGCTTCTACGTGTCGGCCGGTTCCGAGATCATCCCCACCAGTCAGGTGCAGGTGATGCATGAGGGTGCCGCGCGCGAGGGCAAGGCGTTCTCGGGGGGGTCGGTGGAGTCGGTGTTCCGCGCGATCGACGATGCTGTGGGCATCACTGGGAAACTGCTCGACTACCGCGTGCGCTCCATCTCATCGGGGAAGGACGCGCTCGCCGAGGTGCGTGTGGTCGTGGAAGTGGCAGGGAAGACGTACGCGGGCCAGGCTGTGTCCATCGACGTGCTCGAAGCTTCAGCGAAGGCGTACATGCGGGCCTTGAACAACGTGGCCCAGCAGCGCGAGGCGAGGGGGGCGAATCCGGAGCGGGTGTTCTGAATCTCGCTTCCGTCGTCCCGCCGGGTTACGATGGAGAAACAGTGTCCGCTTCCGCCGACATGACCAGTCCGCACCCGAGCGTTGGGTCCGGGAGCCCCGCCGGACCTCGCCCGCCTGCCGACACGTCGGAGGATGCGTTCCTGGTGCGGCTCGCCATCTTGCGCCGCATGACGTTCGCGCAGAAGGCCGAGCAGATATCCGAGCTCAGCGAGACTCTGCGGGACAGCATGATCGCGGGTGTGCGCTTTCGTCATCCGGAGTATGCGCCCGCCGAGGCCCGCTGGGCGGTCATCAGGCACCTACTCGGCGAGGAACTGTTCGGGGCGGCCTTCCCCCGAGCGCCTCGCGTAGCGCTCTGAGGGCTCGGGTTTCCCGTGACGCAGATGCGCGTGCTCGAATCGGTCCTCGCGCTCCTGGGGGACGCGGGCATTCCGCACATGCTGGTGGGCTCGTTCGCGAGCGGCTTCCACGGCGAGTTTCGGGCGACGCAAGATGCCGACGTGGTGATTGATCCCACGGCCGAGAGTCTCGGCGAGTTCTTGGACCAGGTGAGCGGCGAGTTCTACGTATCGCGTGAGGCGGCCCTCGACGCATTCGCGCGGCGTGGGCAGTTCAACCTCGTGCACTTTGAGACTGCGTGGAAGGTCGATCTCATCGTGCGGAAAGACCGTCCCTTCAGCCGAGTTGAGTTCGGTCGGCGGGAACCCGGCGCTCTTGGAGATCTGGCGGTGCCGATCAACTCTGCTGAGGATGTCATCCTTTCCAAGCTCGAATGGGCCAAGGTCTCGGGCTCAGAGCGTCAGCTCACTGACGCCACCGGCGTGATCGCCGCATGGGGCGATAGATTGGACTGGGAGTACCTCGACCGCTGGGCCGAGGAGCTTTCTGTGAGCAGCCTCCTTGCGCAGATCAAGGCGCAGGCGGGTCTCTGACTCTGCATCACTGGTCTACTGCGCCGTGATCGAGCCCTTCGTCGGGACTGTGTGCACGTAGGGTGATGTCGGCGAGAGGGGAGGCCCTGCCCGGGGAAGTGCCGCTGGTGATCCCCTTCGCGGTGGCGACAGCGACGTAGTTGTCGAGGTAGAGGGTCGGGGGGCCGCTAACGCCGCCAACTCACGGTCGGGACAACTTTCTCTTCTGTCCGAGCGAAGTTGTACGATAGCGACATGGCCGAACTGAAAGACCTGAAGAAAGGCGCCGAGATCGAAGGCATCGTGCCCGGCCGGACGGTCACCATTGTCGACGTCACGTGGCACGGTTCCGAAGCGCTCACGGTCTACTACAAGCAAGATGACGGCGCAACAGGCAACGAGATTCTCTTCAGCGACGTCCAGAGCCGGCTGAAGATCATCGAGAAGGGTCGTGCCTGGAGTTTCGAGGCCGACGGGGACCTCTTCCGGCTGGTGTCGGAGGCGTACCGCATCCGTCTGGCACACCTCTTCGACCCGTACCTGGCGGTTCACACATCGCCGATCGACCCTCTGCCCCATCAGATCACGGCCGTCTACGGGGAGATGCTACCCCGGCAGCCGCTGCGCTTCCTGTTGGCCGACGACCCGGGAGCCGGCAAGACCATCATGACCGGGCTGCTCCTCAAGGAGCTGATGATACGTGGCGACCTCAAACGGTGCCTCATCTGCTGCCCGGGGAGCCTCACTGAGCAATGGCAGGACGAGCTCTATCAGAAGTTCCAGCTCGATTTCGATCTCATCACCCGGGAGTCGATCGAGGGCGCCCGCTCCGGCAACGTGTTCCTCGAGCGCGATCTCGTCATCTGCCGGCTCGATCAGCTCTCCCGCAGCGAAGAGATCCAGGACAAGCTCAAGGTTGCCGAATGGGACGTGGTGGTTTGCGACGAAGCGCACAAGATGAGTGCCTCGTACTTCGGTAACGAGGTCAAGTACACCAAGCGCTACAGGCTGGGGCAGCTCCTGAGCGAGCACGCGCGGCACTTCCTGCTCCTCACGGCCACCCCTCACAACGGCAAGCCCGAGGACTTCCAGCTCTTCATGGCCCTGCTCGACGGTGATCGCTTCGAGGGCAAACCGCGTGACGGCAGCCACGCCATCGACGTGGAAGATCTCATGCGGCGGATGGTGAAAGAAGAGCTGGTGCGCTTCGATGGCCGGCCCCTCTTCCCGGAACGATACGCTTACACGGTCACCTACCGCCTCTCGCCCCTTGAGCAGCGCCTCTACCGGGAGGTCACCGACTACGTCCGTGAGGAGATGAACCGGGCCGATCGTCTCGCCGACACGGACAAGAAGCGCGGCAACACGGTCGGGTTCGCTCTGCAGGTGCTCCAACGTCGGCTGGCCTCCTCGCCGGAGGCCATCTACCAGTCCCTCGCACGCCGCCGGCGCCGGCTCGAGCGTCGATTGGCCGAGGAACAACTCCGGGAGCGCGCCCGCGACGTGCCCTTACCGCTGGACGACGATGAGTCGATCGATGACCTGTACGACGAGCTTCCCGATGAAGAGCTGGAGCGGCTGGAGGAGGAGGTTGTCGACCGGGCATCGGCCGCGCAGACGATCCAGGAGTTCAAACTCGAGATCCAAACCCTGGAGCGGCTGGAGAAGCTTGCGGACGAGGTCCGCCGGAGCGGTCTGGACAGGAAGTGGGAAGAGCTGCGCGAGCTGCTGCAGGGGGCCGGCGAACATCAGGCCGGTGGGGAGATCTTCGACGAACACGGCAACCGCCGCAAGCTCATCATCTTCACCGAGCATCGCGACACCCTCGACTACTTGGCGCGGCGCATCAGAGCGCTCCTCGGGCGCGAGGAGACCGTAGTCATCATCCATGGCGGAGTCGGTCGCGAGGAGCGCAAGAAGGCCCAGGAGCGTTTCACTCAGGACAAGGACGTGATCATCCTTCTGGCGACCGACGCAGCGGGCGAAGGCATCAACCTGCAACGCGCCCACCTCATGGTGAACTACGATCTCCCCTGGAACCCCAACCGCATCGAGCAGCGTTTCGGCCGCGTCCACCGCATCGGTCAGACCGAGGTTTGTCACCTGTGGAACCTTGTGGCGGGCGACACCCGGGAGGGTGACGTCTTCGAGCGGCTGCTGAGCAAGCTCGAACAGCAGCGCGAAGCCCTCGGAGGGAGCGTCTTCGACGTGCTGGGCAAGAGCTTCAGCGAGCGCTCTCTGCGGGAGATGCTCATCGAGGCCATCCGCTACGGCGAACGCGAGGACGTGCGCGCCCGCCTCTTCGAGCAGATCGACCGAACCCTCGACGTCGAGCACCTGCGGGCGCTCATCGAAGAGCGGGCCCTGGCCCATGACGCCCTGCCGCCAACGAGGGTCGAGGAGATCCGGCGCCAGATGGAGCGGGCCGAGGCTCGACGGATGCAACCCCACTTCATCAGCTCGTTCTTCCGGGAGGCGTTCCAGCACCTCGGGGGGAGCATGCACGAACGGGAATCGGGTCGCTACGAGATCACCCGTGTCCCTATCGACATACGCACCCGTGACCGCGTGATCGGTTTTGGGGCGCCGGTGGTCAAGCGCTACGAGCGGGCCACGTTCGAGAAGAGCCTCATCGCGGTCCCCGGATTACCGGGTGCCACCCTTCTGGCCCCCGGTCACCCGCTGCTCGACGCGACCATCGACCTCATCCTCGAGCGCTACCGGGATCTACTGAAGAAAGGGGCCGTGCTGGTAGATCCCGAAGACCCCGGCACCGGCATCCGCATCCTGAGCTACCTCGAGCACTCTATTCAGGATGGGCGCGCGGACCCGGATGGTCGCCGCCGGGTGGTGTCACGCAGGATGCAATTCGTGGAGCTCTCGGAGAACGGCGAGACCCGCACCTCGGATCTCGCCCCTTACTTGGACTACCGGCCCACAACCGACGAAGAGCGTCGACTGGCGGCCGCGGATCTCTCGAAGCACTGGCTCACCGAAGACCTCGATGACCGGTTTACGGACCATGCCATCCGGTATCTTGTCCGGCCCCACTTCGATGAGGTCCAGCAGTTCCGAGCCCAACTCGTCAACAAGACCGCAGGGGCGGTGAAAGAGCGTCTCACGCGGGAGATCCGCTACTGGGACCACCGGGCCAACGAGCTGAAGGCCCAGGAACTCGCGGGCAAACGCAATGCCAAGCTCAACTCCGCCCAGGCGCGGCAGCGGGCGGATGAACTCGAGGCGAGACTCAAGAAACGCATGGAGGAGCTGGCGCAGGAGCGACAGCTCTCGCCGTTGCCGCCCGTCGTCATCGGCGGCGCTGTCATCGTTCCTCAAGGGCTGTTGGACGGGAGGCAACCAGACGCGCCCGCTGAGCCTGCGAACGAACCGGCGCGCCGGAAGCTCATCGATGAGCTGGCCATCCAGGCCGTGCTGGTCGCCGAGCGCGCGTTCGGCCGAGACCCTCGGGAGATGCCCCACAGCAACCCCGGCTACGACATCGAGTCTGTCGACCCGAGCACGGGGCGCACCCTGTTCATCGAAGTCAAGGGCAAGGCCAAGGGCTCTCCCACGGTGACCATCTCAAAGACGCAGATCCTCACCGGGCTCAACAAGCCCGATGATTTCATCTTGGCCATCGTGGAGGTGGACGGCGAGGAGGCAGCCGCTCCGTGGTATGTCGAACGGCCGTTCATCAACCAACCGGATTTCGCGGTGACCAGCGTGAACTACGACCTGGGCGAGCTTCTGGCCCTGGCCTCGACGCAGGCGAGCTGACATGGCTGTGTCGCTGACAGATGTCGAGATCATGCAGTTGCTCACCGAGCGCAAGCAGCTGCCCCCCGACTATCGCGCGGCCATACAGGTCAAACCCAAGCGCGGTCACAAGGAGCGTGAGCTCGAGGTGAAAGGTGACGGCGGTAACAGCTTCCGCCTCGTCATCCGGCAGAGTATTCTCGATCCGCTCGATTTTTCGGTCATCCTCATCTACCGGCCCGCCGAGTCCAATCAGCTGTTCCGGCTCCGGCGGCACAATGGCCGTAGCCATGAGCACACGAACACCCTGGAAGGGGAAACGTTCTACGATTTTCACATCCACATGGCCACTGAGCGCTACCAAGATTCCGGCCTTCGCGAAGACAGTTACGCCGAGCCCACCGGCCGCTTCGTCGACCTCGGCAGCGCCATCACCTGCATGCTAAAGGATTGCGGCTTCTCCAGCAGCGACATGCAAACCACCATCTTCGATGAGGAGGCGACGCCGTGAGTGATCAGGCTGTGGTGCTCGATTTCCGGCAGAAGGTCTCAGAGAAGGTGCGTCTTGCCTCCGAGGGCATCGACCGCTACCGGGTGTTCACTCCTTTCATGTTCGATGACGGGGACCACCTCGCCATCGTGCTCCGCAAGGAGAGCGGCCGGTGGACCCTCACCGACGAGGGCCACACCTACATGCACCTGACGTACGACCTCGACGAGAAGGATCTCCTCCGCGGCACCCGCCAGAAGATCATCAGCAACGCGCTCGCCGCGTTCTCCGTTGACGATCGTGACGGCGAGCTGGTGCTGCCGATCGACGACGAACGCTACGGCGACGCCCTTTTCAGCTTCGTGCAGGCCCTCCTCAGGATCACCGATGTCACCTACCTTTCGCGCGAGCGGGCTCGGTCAACGTTCATGGAGGATTTCCGCGCGTTCATGGAGGAGAAGGTGCCGGAAGGCCGGCGCGTGTTCGACTGGTTCGATCCGACTCACGATCCCGAGAAGATGTACACGGTCGATTGCCGCATCAACGGCATAACGCGGCCGCTGTTCGTCTATGCGCTGCTCAACGACGACATGGTGCGCGACGCCAACATCTCGCTCCAGCAGTTCGAACGCTGGGGTCTGGAGTTCCGCTCGCTGGCCATCTTCGAAGACCAGGAGCAGATCAACCGCCGCGTCCTCGCCCGCTTCAGCGACGTGAGCGAGAAGCAGTTCTCGAACCTCGCCGGCAACCGGGAGCGCATCGACAAGTTTCTCGCCGAGGTTCTGGGCACGTGAGCGCAGCGACGCACGGGCGAGGGAGTGTGGATGGCTGACCACAAGAAGAAGTTGATCGAAGTCTCTCTCCCGCTGGAAGCCATCAACCGCGAATCGGCCCGGGAGAAGTCCATCCGCCACGGCCACCCATCCACCCTTCATCTCTGGTGGGCCCGGCGGCCGCTGGCTACTTGCAGGGCCGTGCTTTTCGCCTCCCTCGTGGATGATCCTTCCTCACGTCCCGAGGAATTTCCCACCGAAGAGGCCCAGGAGAAGGAACGGCAGCGCCTGTTCCGTCTCATCGAGGAGCTCGTCAAGTGGGAGAACTCGAACAACGAGAGCGTGCTCGCCCAGGCCCGCGCGGAGATCATGAAGTCGTGCGACGGGAATCCCCCTCCGGTGCTCGACCCGTTCTGCGGGGGAGGATCCATCCCCCTGGAAGCCCAGCGCCTCGGCCTCGAAGCGCACGGGAGCGACCTGAACCCCGTGGCGGTGCTCATCACAAAGGCCTTGATCGAGATCCCGCCCAAGTTCGCAAACCGTCCCC
The DNA here is from genome assembly GCA_018830645.1 of Actinomycetota bacterium. Lineage (GTDB taxonomy): Bacteria > Actinomycetota > Thermoleophilia > RBG-16-64-13 > RBG-16-64-13 > JAHJSA01. The sequence goes on along the minus strand of JAHJSA010000035.1, from coordinate 63,356 downwards.
CGGTTCACCCGTCGAAGGACAATAAGCTCGTGGACGCCGGGTGGCGAGGCGCGCAGGGGTTGGCCGACGATGTCCGCTACTACGGGCAATGGATGCGGGATGAGGCCGAGAAGCGCATCGGCCACCTCTACCCCAAGGTCTCGCTGCCCAAGGAGTACGGCGGTGGTGAGGCCACAGTCATCGCCTGGCTCTGGGCGCGGACGGTGAAGTGTCCGAACCCGGCCTGCGGGGCCGAGATGCCTTTGGTGCGCTCCTTCGCGCTCTCCACCAAGAAGAGCAAGCAGGCCTGGGTGGAGCCCATCGTGGATCAGGCTGCGAAGACGGTGCGCTTCGAGGTGCGCATGGGGGAGGGGGTGCCGCGCGAGGGGACCGTGAATCGCCGAGGCGCACGCTGCATCGTGTGCGACTCTCCGGTGCCGTTCAGTCATGTGCGGGCGGAGGGCCGGGCCGGGCGGATGAGGGCGAGACTGATGGCGATCGTGGCCGAGGGGCAGCGTGAGCGCGTCTATCTGCCGCCAGACGAGACGCAAGAACTCGTGGCCCATGTGCCTTTTCCTGTCGGCGTCCCGAACACCGACCTGCCTGAACAAGCACTGGGCTTCCGCGTCCAAGCCTACGGCATGACCAAGCATGCTCACCTTTTCACCCCCCGCCAGCTGGTGGCGCTCACCACCTTCAGCGACCTGGTCGGGGAAGCACGAGAATTTGTGCTGAAGGATGCCCTGGCGGCCGGGCTGGCGAGTGATGGCGTCGGTTTGAACGATGGCGGCGCGGGTGCGCCGGCGTACGCGGACGCGGTGGCTACATACTTGGGGTTCGCCCTGAGCAAGCTCGCCGACTACGCAACCACATTGTGCAGATGGTTTCCCCAGCGAGACTCGGCCCGTTCGACTTTCGCTCGCCAGGCCTTGCCCATGTCTTGGGATTACACAGAGCTGAACCCTATTCATGACGCGACGGGCTCGTTCCGAAACGGGTGCGTGTGGGTGGCCGAGTGCATGGAGAGCTTGGGGAGTTCAGTTGTATTCGGGCGCACTGCCATGGGAGAGCGGCAGGCGCAATCGTGCGGTCATTCCAGTCACGCTCTGCAACATGAGGCGACTGCGCATGTGGCCGATGAGCCGCACCTTGTTTCGACCGACCCTCCTTACTACGACAACATCGGCTACGCCGACCTCTCTGACTTCTTCTACGTCTGGCTGCGTCGCTCGTTGGGCAACGTCTACCCAGACCTCTTCAGCACACTCCTCGTCCCAAAGGCGCAAGAACTCGTGGCCACGCCGTATCGATTCGGCGGGGACAAGAAGGAGGCCGAAAGATTCTTCGAGCGTGGGTTGGGTCAGGCCTTCGCGCGCATGCGAGACGCTCAGCACCCGGGCTTCCCCCTAACCGTGTACTACGCCTTCAAGCAGGCAGAAAGTGATGACGACGGCAACGGTCAGCACACCGGTCTGGCCTCCACCGGCTGGGAAACCATGCTCGGAGGGCTCGTGAGCGCCGGGTTCACCATCGACGGCACCTGGCCGATGCGCAGTGAGCTTTCGAACCGCATGATCGCGGGTGGCACAAACGCCCTCGCCTCCTCCATCGTCCTCGTCTGTCGCCCACGACACGCCGACGCGCCCCTCGCCACACGAAAGGAGTTCGTCGGTGCGCTCAAGCGTGAACTCCCAGAGGCATTGCGAAGCCTCCAGCACGGCAACATCGCCCCCGTAGACCTGGCGCAGGCCACCATCGGTCCCGGGATGGCTGTCTTCTCCCGCTACGCGAAGGTCCTCGAACCCGATGGTTCCGCCATGCGTGTTCGGACTGCTTTGGCCCTCATCAATCAGTCGCTCGACGAGGTTCTGACCGAACAAGAAGGCGAATACGATGCCGATACGCGGTGGGCCATTGCCTGGTTTGATCAATTCGGCCTGGAGGAGAAGGAGTTCGGTCTCGCCGAGACCCTGTCCAAGGCGAAGAACAGCTCCGTGGCGGGGCTCATGCAGGCGGGCATCGTGCAATCCGGCCGCGGCAAGGTCAGACTCCTTACCCGCACTGAGCTTCCCGAGGACTGGGACCCGGTGAGCGACCGCCGTCTCACCGTCTGGGAGGTGACCCAGCACCTCATCCGCGCCCTCGAGCGCGAGGGTGATCTCGGAGCCGCGACGCTCCTCCGCAAAGTGGGCTCCCTGGGCGAGGCGGCCCGGGATCTCGCCTACCGCCTCTACACCACCTGTGAGCGCAAGAAGTGGGCGCAGGAGGCCCTTGCCTACAACTCCCTGGTGGTGGCGTGGCCGGAGATCGCGCGCCTCGCCCAAGGCCGCGAAGTGAAGACGACCGAAGAGACCCTCTTTTAGGAGGTAGCGCATGGCCGTCAGCAACCGGGAGCGGGTGGGAAGAGCGCTCGAACTCCTCGCTCAGGGCCTCCTCCCCTTCGTCGAGCAGGAGATGACCGCCGTCTACGGCGACCGTTGGCTGTACGCAGCCGCCGAGAGTCTGGAGGCGGTTGGGGTCAGCGCCAGGAAGGAGCAACTCGGGGACGTTCAGAACCTGCTCAAGGTGATGTGGGGGCAGTGGAACGAGGTTTTCAAGCGTACCCTGGGGCACTCGGAGCGCAACTGGGTCAGCGAGCTCCGCACCGTCCGCAACGATTGGGCGCACCAGAAGCCCTTCTCGGCTGACGACGCCTATCGTGCCCTGGACACCGTCCAGCGTCTGCTCACGGCCGTCTCCTCAGAGGGAGCCATTGAGGTCGAGCGTCAAAAGCAGGAGCTGAATCGCCAGCGCTACGAAGAACAGGCGCGGCAGGCCGCCCGCAAAGTTCAGGCCTCCGAGACCATCCTCGGTCAGCCGAAGGCCGGCCTTCTCCCGTGGCGGCAGGTGGTGACTCCTCACCCCGACGTCGCCTCCGGTCGCTATCAACAGGCGGAGTTCGCCGCCGATCTTGCCCAGGTCCACCGGGGCGAGGGCACCGATGAGTACCGGGACCCTCGGGAGTTCTTCCGCCGCACCTTCATCACCGCCGGCCTCCGGCAGCTCTTGACCGAAGCCCTGAGGCGTCTCGCCGGCACCGGGGGCGACCCGGTGGTCGAGCTTCAAACGAACTTCGGGGGTGGGAAGACCCACTCTCTTCTGGCCCTCTACCACCTGTGCTCGGGGACCTCGGCGGCCGACCTCCCCGGAGTCGAGGAGATCTTGAGCGCAGCCGGCGTGACCGAGGTTCCGCCAACGGCGCGGGCGGTCATTGTGGGGACGTCCTTGAGCCCCGGCCAGCCGCAGCAGAAGCCGGACGGCACAGTCGCGAACACCCTCTGGGGAGAGATCGCCTGGCAGCTCGGGGGAGCGGAAGGCTACGCCCTGGTGCAGCAGGCGGATACCACGGGCACGAATCCCGGGAGCGCACTCAACGAGCTCTTCAAACGCCATGCTCCCTGCCTCATCCTTATTGATGAGTGGGTGGCCTACGCCCGGCAGCTCTACGGGAAGGATGATCGCCTGGCCGGTGGGAGCTTTGACGCCCACTTCACCTTCGCCCAAACCCTGACCGAAGCCGCCCGGGCGGTGCCGGGAGTCCTCGTGGTGGTCAGCATCCCCGCCTCCGACGTGCTCAAAGAGGACGAAGGCATCCCCTCCTCCATCGAAATTGGGGGCGAAGGGGGGCAGGCCGCCCTGCAGCGCTTGAAGCAGGTCATCGGTCGCATGCACTCGCCGTGGCGGCCCGCCTCCAAGGAGGAGGGCTTCGAGATCGTGCGCCGGCGCCTATTCGAAGAGAACATGGATCACACCGCCCGGGATGCGGTGGTGGGAGCCTTCGCCGACCTCTACCGCTCCCAGCATCAGAGCTTCCCCTCCGACTGCAAGGAGGGAACGTACGAGCGACGCCTTCGGAGCGCCTATCCTATTCATCCGGAGCTCTTTGATCGCCTGTACGAGGACTGGTCGACCCTCGAGAGGTTCCAGCGAACCCGCGGGGTCCTGAGGCTCATGGCGGCGGTCATCCACGAGCTGTGGGACCGGGACGATGGAAACCTCCTCATCATGCCGGGGACGGTGCCTATCGACGCTCAGGCGGTCGAGTTCGAGCTTACCCGCTACCTGGAGGACAACTGGGTGCCCGTTATCCAGAAGGATGTGGACGGCGACGACTCGACGCCCGTCCTCATCGACCGGGACAACCCCGCCCTCAAGCGCTATTCGGCCACCCGGCGTGTGGCCCGTACCGTCTACTTGGGCTCGGCCCCGACCTTGAAGGCCGCCCACCGCGGCCTCGACGACAAGAGCATTACCCTGGGTTGCGTGCAGCCCGGGGAGACCCCGGCCCACTTCGGCGACGCGCTTCGCCGCCTGACCGACCAGGCCACCTACCTCTATGTCGACGGCAGCCGCTACTGGTTCAGCCCCCAGCCGAGCGTGGCCCGCCTTGCGCGCGACCGGGCCGAGCAGTTCCTTTCCCGGGCCGACGATGAGGTGGTGAGGCGTCTGCGCGCCGACCGCCGCCGCGGAGACTTCTACGCCGTGCACCCCGCCCCCACCGGGAGTGCCGAGGTGCCCGACGAGCCTGAGGCCCGGCTGGTCATTCTCGATCCGGTCCACGGCCATTCGGGGAAGACCGCGGAGAGTCCGGCCCGTGTGCATGCGTCGCAGATACTTGCGACCCGAGGCGAGGGTCCCCGCCGCCGCCGGAACGCGCTCGTCTTCCTGGCGGCCGACCAGGACCGCCTCGGGGAGCTCCGCGAGGCCGTGGCCAACTATCTGGCCTGGTCGTCCATTCTGGGGGAGTGTGACGAACTGGGGCTGGACGCCTTCCAGCGTAACCAAGCCCAGACCAAGGGCTCCCAATGGAACGAGACCATCGACGCCCGCCTGAACGAGACGTACTCATGGCTACTTGTGCCCAGCCAGGGGGACCTCTTGGGGGAGGCCGAGTGGCTCACCACCCGTCTCACGGGCACGGAGGCCCCGGCCGATCGCGCCGGCCGCCGCCTCAAGAACGATGGGAACCTCGTCACCGACTACGGTGGGGTCGCTCTGCGCTACGAGCTCGACCGCATCCCCCTGTGGCGCGGCGACCACGTGAGCATTCGGCAGCTCTGGGAGGACTTCACCCAGTACCTCTATCTCCCGCGTCTTACCGAGAGCAGTGTGCTCTTGCGGGCCGTCCAATCGGGCATCGCCCAGCTGTCCTGGCTCCAGGACTCATTCGCCTACGCCGAGGCCTACGACGAGGCTGCCGGCCGCTACCGGGGCCTCAAGGCCGGGGAGCACGGCAGCGTGACCCTGGACGGCCTCGTGGTCAAGGCCGAGGTGGCCAAGGCCCAACTCGACGCCGAGCGGCAGCGGGCGGTCGCACCCGACTCCACTGCGGCGGCCGGAGCCGGCGACGCTGGTGGGGCAGGTGGCGCAGGTGAGGCTGCGGCCACGCCAGACATCGCGGGCGGAGCTACGGGCGCGGCCGACAGCGCAGTCCCCGACCGGCCGCGGATTCGCCGGTTCTTCGCTTCGAAGAAGCTCGACTCCCTCCGCCCGGGACGGGACTTCGACCAGATCTCAGAAGCTGTGCTGCAACACCTCGGGCTGCTCCAGGGGGCGACGGTCGATGTGACCGTGGAGATCCACGCCGAACTCCCGTCGGGGGCGCCGGACAACGTGGTGCGCACGGTCACCGAGAACTGCGGCACGCTGAAGTTCGAGACCCACGGGTTCGAGCGGGAGTAAGCGGCTTGGCACACGGCATGCTCGCTTTGTGAGCCGTTCGGGTGTATTGTTAATGAACAGTAAGCGTCTTCACTGCTGGCTTGGCTCATCTTTCTGCTGCATTTGAGGGGAAACAGCGGCCAGCACGGGAAGGAAACTCTTACGTACTCTTCTCCGAGAGGCAGTGAGATGACCGAGATCGCGCCTGGCGACGAGTTCTACTTCCAGTGGCACATCACGGAGCGCTGCAACCAGCGGTGCGCCCACTGCTATCACGAGTCCTACTCGTCTCGGGGCGAACTCACGCTGCCGGAGCTCCAGGACGTGTTCGCGGAGATGGAGCGCGCGCTGAAGGCGTGGAATCGCATCGGCTCCTTTTCGCTCACGGGTGGAGAGCCGTTCATGCGGCGGGACGAGTTGTACGCGCTCACGGACCTGCTCGACTCCAGCGATGCCGTCGGCTACTACGATATCCTCACCAACGGGGCACTCATTGGGAGCGACGACGTCGGTCGACTCCGGGATTCCGCGAAGCTTCGCCGCGTTCAGGTTTCACTCGAGGCACCAACGCCTCAGGACAACGACGCGATTCGTGGTTCTGGGAGCTTCGCCACGACTCTCAGCGCCAATGATCGATTGAAGGCCGCAGGTCTCGAAGTCGCGGTGATGATGACCATCGCGAGGCACAACAAGGATTCGCTATCGGCGATGATCGATCTGCTCGCCGAGCATGGTGTCGACACCTTTGCCACCGAGCGGTTCATCCCCGAGGGTGCGGGTGCGGAGCTCGGAGACGCAATGCTATCGTCGGAAGAGGCGCGCGAAACGTTTGAACTCGTGCACCGCCTGGGCGTGGCGGAACGCCGGCTCCGCGTGCTGATGTACCGCCCCTTGTTCGCGCTCGTTGACCGCGATGACCCCACGGTCGGGGCGATGTGTTCGGTGGGCACCAATGCGCTCACGGTCATGCACGACGGCACGGTCTACCCCTGTCGCCGTCTACCGATCCCACTCGGCAACATCTTGGAGGAAGGTCTCTTCAAGATCTGGTACGACTCGGAGTTCCTGTGGAAGGTGCGCGACCCGGGCAATATCCAAGGATGTCGGGATTGTGTCTTGGTCCCCCTGTGCCGAGGTTGTCGTGCCATGGCGCACTTCGCCTCCGGGGATTGCTTTGCTTCCGACCCGCACTGCTGGAAGGCCGAGTCGTGTTCCGCTTGAGTCCGCAGGTTCGGCTGCGACGAGGACCCGACGGTTCCTGTTGGGCGTTCCGGCTTGACAGCGGTGAACACTATGAACTGAACGAGACCGCTTACGAGACGCTGGCGGCGCTTGCGCGGGGAGACGACCAGGTGTCGATCGCGCACCATTTGGCTGGGGAGTATGGGATAACCTCGGGCCGGACGGAAGTCGACGTGGAGGAACTGCTGACTACGTGTGTAGACGAAGGCCTTGTCACGAGGGAGGAGTGAGGCATGACTGAGAAGAAGACGAAAACCTACGAGAAACCCGCGATCAAGAAGCAAGTGGGAATGGAGTTCCCGCTGCGGGGCATCGAGGGCGTGAGCAAGGAGCTCGCCTGCCGGCAGTGCTCGTCCTGCCACGGCTGCCGATAGTCCGTCGGGGCTGACACCGCCGTGGACTGGAAGACATTCCGCGCGCTCGAGACGTTCGCGATCCTCTATGACATTCAGATCGATGAGGAGTTGTATAACGACGGACCCTGCCAATTCGTGGGGGCCGACGGCAAGCAAGTCAAGATCTTCGAAGACTTGGACGCCCGACCTGTTGGATGCAAGTTGCCCGGGGAACGACGGCCTTGGGAAGAAACCCTTGGCTGGACATTGGACGATCTCAAGTGCGCCACGCTGGACCAAGTCAAGTCACTGCACGTTGCGGAACCACCTGCTGAATGGCCCGAGTCCTTAGGTGCGCTAGTCAATGATTTTCAGCAAGATACCTTGACGAAGGTCTGGGATCATGCCGAGGAGGCTTGGCGAGTCCTGCTGTTGGCGAAGCTCATGAGGTCCGAGCTGATGCGCCGAGGGGGCACGGCAATCGACGCACTACTGGATGAACTGGCGGAATCCTTGCTCAAGACGGCACCGTCCAGCCCAGGGCTCGTGCGCAACCATGAAGACGCCGAACAGGTCAAGCGGGAGCTTGGGGCCGCATCCGAGGGTCAGGGCTCCGACTTGCCTTCCCAGTACACCGACCTCGTGCTGCGTGTCCTGTGCCTCATCGAGGCTTCGTCCTGCTATCACGGATACCACCAAATAGCGCACGCAGAAGACGCGCTGAAACTGCTGCAGAAGGCATTTGAGGCCTTCGGAGTTCGCGAGAAGGACCGAATCGGGCAGTCGTTATACGAGCAGGTCGCCATTTACAACAAGGCCATGGGATACATGCACGTGGGTTTCGGCGACAACTACGAGCAGGCCGCCAAGAACTTCGAGCGTATCTCTCGAGATTGTGGGCTGATCAACGGGACTGTTCCTGATGACATGTATGCATTCGAGCCGGCGCGAGGCGCCGACGATTGGCTCTACTGCTTCCGGTGGGAAGATGGAAAGGAGCTGTTGCGTGCCTACATCGGCCATGCTTCCGTTATTCAGATGGCCGATGCTCTGAACAAGCTGCAGCGTTCCACGGAGGCTCTCCATTGCCTGAACAATCACGGTAGTCGTCCCGAGCCGGATACGCACCGCGATACGCAGTACCGCCGCCAGTGCCGGCTTCGGGTCAGACACCGCTGCCTCGCTGACCAGGACCGAGAGCCCGCTGAGCCGCTCCAGCTGCCGACCGAATTGAAAGGTCGCCGGCGCATCGAGTCGCAGTTTGATTCGGTGGAAGCGGAGTCACTGAGGAGGTGCCCTCGGCATTTGCCCACTGTACTGGCCAAGAGGGCCGAGTCGGCCATTCGCGACCGCGAGGAGTTTGACCAAGTCTTGCTGGAGTGGGCCGGTGGACTCGGTGGTGCAGCCGACAACCTGAAGCGGGTCTCCGACAGGGTGGAAACTACTCGGGAGCGGCCCGGCGGTGCGGATGCCTTGAATCAGCAGGTCCGCCGCAGCGTGGAGATCACACGGGGATACCTCGAGCTACGCCTCCCCATTGGATGGAGGGACGCCGACACGTTCTTCCAGGCGACCCTAGACCTTCTTGAAGACCGAGCCAACAGAGCTCATCGGCCGGAAATCGCCAGACGCACTGAGAAGTGCTTGTGGGACATGTGGGAAAGTGCCGCCGCACTGAAGAAGAGTCTGCAGAAGGCCGGCTTGGCGGCCTCGGGAGTCGGCGATTCTATAGATGGCCTCTCGAGGATTGCAGGAGAACGCTACTCGCGTCTTGGCAATATTCTCTGTCGTCTTCAAAAGCAAGACGGCGTTCTTACTGAGTACGATACTCACCTCATTAGGAACAAAGCGCGTCGAGTGAATGGTCGTTCCTTGCCGTCCGCTCATGGGGGCCAGAAAGGCAGAGGCGCCCTGGACGATTTCGTCTGGGAGCACTTCGTCGAGTCGACGGCGTCCACCCCTCTCGAGCGGGCGATGAGGAAGTTGCGGTGCCGTTTCTGCAAACTTAGGGGACGAGACGAGTGCACAAAACCAGGCAAAGGGGTACTTTGCCGCTCGCTTGTGAGGGCAGCCATAAGCAATCCGGCTCTCACGCTGCCACATCCGCCGCGGGACGACGATCGGATGGTTGTTCACTACTGTGACGAGACTGTAACCCGGAACCAAAGGGCAATTGACGCTCGACTAGTGGAAGGGAACCGCCCTAGGACCCCATCTGGCTGGGGGCTTGCCGTCCTGCAGCGGTGGAACTCTTTCACTCCTGCCGCGGCGATCTCCGAAGGTGGCGGGTATCTCATGACGTGGTTTCCAAAGCCTCCCGAGTGTCCAAAGTGCAGGCAGCCGCGAGAACCCGACGCCAAGTACTGCCGAGAGTGCGCTGCAGCCCTTATCACCGGATCGACAAGAACAGGGAATTCCCGGCACATTGGTTTGGCTATCGATCCGGGCTACGGTTTTGTAAAGAACTTGCTGGCGCAAGGCTACAGTATTGGGGATTTGACAGGCGTCGCCGTGACGCACGACCACCCTGACCATCTGGCCGATTTCGAGGCTATGCACAACCTTCTGATCGAGGTTGACAAACTCAACAAGAAGAACAACGGAGAAAAGAAGGTGCGCATTGAGCTGGTGGTATCGCATGGCGCACTCGACCACCTGCAGTCGATTGTCGACTCGAGCGACGTCATCCGCGATACGGTAGTCCTCAGACCCAGCCGGGTAGTGGAACCCGAAGGAAACTGGTCCACGTTCCCCCTAACGAATCACACTCTAGCCCGGATCCAGGAAGGTTCCGAGAAACTGAAGCTAACGGCAACTCGAGCCATTCACCAGGACATTTCCGCGTATCGGAGTCTGCGGCATGATTCCCTGGGGATGCTCGTGGAGGTCATTTCTGGCGCTGACACGAAGGCACTCGTTGGCTTCCCTTCGGACACGGCATGGGACGAGCAGATCGGGGATGCCTACGAGCGGTGTGACGTTGTCTGTCTGCACCTTGGATCCATCTCCGAACGGAGTCATCGTCTGCTTGATCTCCTCAATCGAGGGGAGCTTGACTCCGTGCTGGCGAAAACGAATCACCTCTTCCTTCCTGGCGTAGTGTGGTTCACGGAGAAACTCGATGCGCAGTGTCGCCACCGTGGTGAGAAGCTGGTTGTGCTCTCGGAGTTCGGAGAAGAGCTGAGCGGAGGTATTCGCGTCATGCTCGCTGAGGCACTGGACGCGTACTTCGACCAGGTGCGTTTTCTTGCCGGTGACGTTGGGTTGTTGGTCGACCCCGTTGACAGGAGCGTTCGCTGCTCATGTTGTGAGAGGTTCTACCCCTGGGCTACAACCGAGTTCGAGCACGAGGTATTTGGTGACAACGAGCAGATCTTCTACGTGTGTCCCGCTTGCCGTGCCTCTCTCTCTTACGACCAAAGGCATGCAATCTTCCGCAAGAAGCAGCAGCCGCTCATGAGATTGATCCTGGAACAATGACCATCTGTCCGGGCAACGCGGTTGATCGTGCGGCCGTTGTGCTTCATGGAGGTCTAGAGGGCCTTGGTCGTCGCACAGGCGATGCAGGCAGACTCGCTCGGATCGAGGTGTTGTGCCCTTCCGAATCGCCCGGCACGGCCAGGCTTGTGAGTGCCAACCAGCGCAAGGATGGTGGCTGGGTCGACATGGAGGATTCACTCTGGTGCGCTATCCTGCTACAGGGGCAGCAGCCCGTCGAAACCTCTACCAAACGAGCGCTTGCATGGCTGGCTGCACATCGAGCAGCCGGTCGTGGCTGGGGTCGGAATGAGCGTGACCAGCCGAGGATTCCGATCACGGCTGTCGTGCTCAGGTTTCTTGGAAACATGATAAGTGAATCCAATGACTGGTGCGTTCTCGACCATTTGTGGGTCGCCGATCTTCAATCAGACTTACAAGTCACCTATAAGGGCGGCTTCTTCCTGTCCTGCCAGGACTCCGATCGCCGACCGTCGGATTTGGTTCTCCGTACCTTCGACTACCTCCACTCCCAGCCGAACGATGACGGTGGTTTCGGCCCCTGGCGCGGCCACCCAATCGGCAGCGACCCCTGGAGCACGGGGGTCTGCCTCGCCGGACTCTGCCGCTTCCCCGAACTGGCCGACCGCGGTGTGGTCGAACGGGCGGTGCAGTGGCTCATCGACACCCAGCTCGAATCCGGCTACTGGCCCTACCACTTCATCGATGAGGGCACCGCCTACGCCTACTGGGGCCTGACGGAGGCCGCCAACCTCCTCGAAGGGTCCTGATGTGCGGCATCTGCGGCGTGGTGGGCCGTGTGGACGAGAACCTCGCCAAGCGGATGCTGGCGTCCATCAGTCATCGCGGCCCGGACTCGTTCGACATCCTGAGCATCTCTGAGGCGTCTGTCGGCGGCTGCCGCCTCGCTATCGTGGGGTCTCCTACGGCTCCCGTGCCCAGGTGGGATGGTAGTACACTCGTCCTTCTCAACGGCGAGATCTACAACTACCCACTACTTGCGGGGGAGATGGGTCTGGGTGTCCTGGACCCGCTTGATCCCGAATCAGATCTCATCGGGCAATTGCTGTCCCGCGGAGGGTGGCGGGGCCTGTCGCGCTTGAACGGCATGTTCGCGGTCGTGGCGCTGGATGGGGAGTCTACCCTTCTGGCGCGCGACAGACTCGGCATCAAGCCGCTGTTCTATGCCGTGGTGGGGGACGAGGTCGTGTTCGGGTCCGAAATCAAGGCGGTCCTGGCCCACCCCGCTGTGCCGACGTCGCTTGACGCGCAGGCGCTCGACGAGACCGCGGTGTTTGGCTACATCAGCTCGCCAGAGCGGACGCCGTTCGGGGCCATCAAGCAGGTGCCGCCCGGCTGCGTCGTGGAGATAGTGCGCGGACGCATTGTGACCCACCGGTATTGGCGGCCGGCGCCTCCGCGGGATGATGGCGACTTCTCGCTCTCCGAGGCGGCGGATGCCGTGCGCGAGTGCCTCTGGGCCGCACTTCGGCAGACGCTGGAGCATGACGCTCTCCCGAAAGGCTTCTATCTCTCGGGGGGCGTGGACTCCTCCCTGCTGGCGATGATCGCCGCCGAGTCACAGGCGGAACGGCTTCTCACGTTCACCCTGGCGGACTCGTATGATGCGCCCGACCTCCTCGCGGCACGGGCGGTCGCTGAGGCGATCGGTGCGGACCACCACGAATTCCGCGTCGATCTGGATGACTACCTGCGTGAGTTGCCGGTGTTCGTGAGGCACTATGAGAACGTCATCGCCGGCGGCGTGTTCGATGTCCACGGGGGCATGGCCTTTCAGCTGCTCTCGCGCCGAATCTCTGAGTACGTACGCGTGGCCTTCTCCGGTGAGGGGGCCGATGAGCTCTTCGGGGGCTACTACTGGTCCTATACGCACCCCCTCGGGTTCTCGGACCGGATCCGCGCGAGGTTGAATGCCATTGGCTCACCTACCGCCGTCGCACAACAGGTCGACGCCCTGTTCCCGCAGCCGGAAGACGAGACCGTATATCGACGCAACCTGTTCGATTTCCTGATCCGGGGTGGACTCTCCAACTATCACCTGTGGAGCGTCGACCGCTCGTGCTCGGCGTTCGGATTCGAGGTACGGCCGGCGTACCTGCACGACGACCTTGTAGACTTGGCGTTGTCGCTTCCCATCGAGCTGAAGGTGCGCGGGAGCGAGACCAAGCGCGTGCTCAAAGAGGCGGCCAGGCCCCTCTTTGCGCGGTACGGCCTCACACATCTGATCGATCGGAAGAAGTCCGGCATGCCCGCGGCCGTGCAGGGGATCGCGGGCCGGCTGGAGACCCTGGCGGGCAGGCTGGTCCCCGACGCCGCGGTTGCCGCTCACCCTTTCCAGAGATGGGTGAAGTCTCCGCTCGACGCGATCATGTTCGATCTCTTCCATTACATCTTCGTCGAGAACCGAGGCAGCCTTCCAGAGGGCTTCGACGTTCGCGACTTCTACGAAAGTGGCATCCGTGCGGACATGTATCGTCAGTAAGTTCCCTCCGATCGAAGGCGGCATCGCCACGCGCACCTACTGGCGTACGCGAGAGCTGTTGGACGGGGGGCACGAGGTCGCGCTGGTGACGAACGCCGGCAGTGTCGAAGCCGAGTACCGGATCGGCTCGTGCGATGACCACCTGAGTTGGCTTGTCCGGGAGCGAGGCCTCCGCCTGCGCGACGTCTCCGGCCCGCCGCCCTGGCATGTGCCGCACAGCCCGGACTATCTCGAACGGTTGCTGAACCAGCTGGTCGGCGTGCTCGGCGAGGGGCGTTGGGACGTGATCGAATCCGGCTACCTGGTGCCGTATGGGATCGCGGGCTACCTCGCGTCGCGGCTCACGGGCGTGCCTCACGTTGTCCGCCACGGTGGAAGCGACATCGCCAAGTTCCTGAACCATCCTGCCTACAGCACATTGCTGCGCGCGGTGCTTGTCGATGCCGAGCGGGTGATCACCGACGAACACCATGAGGCGGTTCTTTCCTCCCTTGGAGCCAAGACTGAGCGCCGCCCGGTCTACGAGGTGAACGAATCGGCCTTTGTCCCGGCGGAACGCAGGCAGCATGGCGGCCCGCGCGTGTATGCATACATCGGCAAGATCAACTATCACTGGCGCCGCAAGGGGTTGGACCGGATCATCGACTGGTACGCCGCCCAGGACCCTTCGGAGGTCTCACTGCGGCTGATCGCCCAGGGTGTGGGGGAGTCCGATTTCAAGCAATGGATGTACGAACACCTCGGGCGAGTCCTGCCCCTAGAGCCGTTCGTGCCGCCCTGGGCCATGCCGGAGCTGCTCCGGTCAATCGACGCGGTGTTCGCTTTGGATGTGGATGAAACCGTCCACAACACCTCATTCCTGGCCATCGAGGCGCGACAGATGGGGGTGGAGGTAATCGAGGCGCTGTAGGGCAGGCGCCGCCGCGGAAGCATCGCCGGGCTCCCCCGGCCGTCGGCGCTCTCACGAACCGCGGTCTGCTACCATGAAGGCCCGCTACGTACTGCACGGCGGCCTGCGTCTCCGGCCGTGTCCGCCGCTGATCAGGGAAGGGGAGATGATGGGCTGCGATCCCTTGGGCGCGCACACCGAAGTATCGCTCGGTGTGCGCCGGCTTCGCGTCGCCGCAGTGGCGGCGTCGGCGCCCGCCGACGACCTGGCTCGTCTCCCCTACAGCATCCGGGTGCTGCTCGAGAACGTACTGCGCCACGCGGGCAACGGGGTGACCACCGAGGAGCACGTTCGCGCTGTGGCGGCTTGGCAGCCTACGGCCTCCGACAGGGCCGAGATCCCCTTCATGCCTTCCCGGGTCCTCCTGCAGGATTTCACCGGCGTTCCCTGCGCCGTGGACTTGGCCGCGATGCGCTCTGAAGTGGCGAGGCGAGGCGGGGACCCCGGTCTGATCAACCCTCAGGTGCCGGTGGACTTGGTGATCGACCATTCGGTGCAGGTGGACTACTTCGGTTCGACGTCCGCCTACGGGAAGAACGTCGCCCTTGAGATCGAACGTAACCGCGAGCGCTACTCGCTGCTGGCCTGGGCTCAGCGCGAGTTCAGGGATTTCGGGGTGGTGCCCACGGGCACGGGCATCGTCCACCAGATCAACCTCGAGTATCTCGCCACCGTGGTGCATGAGAGAGGCGTGGGTGGCACGTCGTGGGCATTCCCCGACACCGTGGTGGGCACCGACTCGCACACCACCATGATCAACGGTCTCGGGGTGCTCGGGTGGGGCGTGGGCGGCATCGAAGCCGAGGCCGTGATGCTCGGCCAGCCGTACTTCATGTTGCTGCCGGACGTGGTCGGAGTGCGTCTGGTGGGAGACCTGCCGCTGGGCACCACCGCGACCGACCTGGTGCTCACCATCACCCGCCTGCTTCGCCGGGTGGGCGTGGTGGGTCGTTTCGTGGAGTTCCACGGCCCCGGCCTCGAGAACCTCACCGTCGCCGACCGGGCCACCATCGCCAACATGGCCCCCGAGTACGGGGCCACCTGCGGATTCTTCCCGGTGGACGAACAGACATTGCGCTACCTGCAGATGAGTGGGCGGAGCCCGGAGCAAGTGGCTCTCGTGGGAGACTACTGTCGTATGCAGGGACTCTTCCGTGAACCGGGCTCGCCGGATCCCCAGTACACCACCGTCGTGGAGTTCGACTTGGGCGAGGTGGAACCCAGCTTGGCCGGCCCGCGGCGCCCGCAGGATCTTATCCCGCTCACCGACGTCGCCCGGAGCTTCGACGAGGCGCTGCCCGCTCTGGCGGCCGCGGCCGGCCGTCCCGACACCGCCCTCTGTTCGGCTGAGGTGTGCCTGCTCGGCGAGGCACAGGAGACGGTGGGTCGTTTTGAGGACGAAGGGGGGAGTGGGGGCACCGATGGCGCGGCCGCGCCCACTGACGACGAGATCGCCGCGGCCACCCACACCCTGAGCGACGGCGCCGTGGTCATCGCCGCGATCACCAGCTGCACGAACACCTCGAATCCCGCTGTGATGATCGCGGCGGCGTTGTTGGCGCGCAACGCCGTGGCGAGGGGCCTACGCGTGGCCCCGTGGGTGAAGACCAGCACCGCGCCTGGCTCGCGGGTGGTCACCAGCTACCTCGATAAGTCCGGTCTCATGCCGCATCTCGAGACGCTCGGCTTCCACATCGTGGGATATGGCTGCACCACGTGCATCGGCAACAGCGGTCCGCTGGCGGCGCCGCTGGCAGAGGCCATCGAGCGCGAGAGTCTCTGTACCGCGTCGGTGCTCAGTGGCAACCGCAACTTCGAGGCACGGGTGCATCCGCTGGTGCGCTCGAACTATTTGGCCTCGCCGCCGCTGGTGGTCGCCTATGCTCTAGCCGGATCTATGACCATCGACCTCACAGAGCAGCCCCTCGGCCACGACCCCGCGGGCATCCCGGTGTACCTCGTGGACATCTGGCCTTCCGAGGAGGAGGTGGAACTGGTCGTTGCCGCGTGCGTGCTTCCCGAGCAATTCCGCGAGCGCTACGCCGCGG
Organism: Actinomycetota bacterium; assembly: GCA_018830645.1. Lineage (GTDB taxonomy): Bacteria > Actinomycetota > Thermoleophilia > RBG-16-64-13 > RBG-16-64-13 > JAHJSA01. Next base: position 47,102 of record JAHJSA010000035.1, on the reverse strand, counting down.
TCTCAGAGGGCGACGAGAACTGGAAGGCGCTCGAACCGCCGGCCGGCTCGCTCTACGCGTGGGATTCCGCATCCACGTACGTGCAGGAGCCGCCCTTCGTCTCGGGATTGGCCGACGGGCCCGCCGACGCCACCGATATCCGAGGAGCACGGGTGCTCGGCGTCTTCGGAGACTCGGTCACCACCGACCACATCTCACCGGCAGGGAGCATCGCGCCTGATTCGCCCGCCGGGCGCTACCTTCTCGAGCAGGGGGTCGCGCAGGTCGATTTCAACACCTACGGCGCCCGGCGCGGCAACCACGAGGTGATGATGCGCGGCACCTTCGCCAACGTGCGCATCCGCAACCTCATGCTCGACGACGTTGAAGGCCCCTGGACCGAGCACCGTCCTTCCGGCGAGATGATGACCATCTTCGATGCCGCCGAGCGCTACCGGGAGGAAGGGACCCCACTCGTGGTGATCGCCGGCAAGGAGTACGGCACTGGGAGTTCGCGTGACTGGGCCGCCAAGGGCCCCTCGCTCTTGGGCGTCAAGGCCGTCATCGCGGGCGGCTTCGAGCGCATCCACCGCAGCAACCTCGTGGGCATGGGTATCTTGCCACTGCAATTCGAGCAGGGGGAGAGCGCGGCCACCCTTGGCCTCACCGGCCGGGAGACGATCGACATCACCGGGCTCGAAGGCGGGGCGCTGGTCCCCGGGGGGCGCGTGCAGGTGCGTGCTGTGTCAGACGACGGGCGCGAGGTGGTCTTCATGGTCACGTCCCGCCTCGACTCTGCGGTCGACGTGGAGTACTACCTGCATGGCGGGATCCTGCCGCGGGTGCTGCGCCATCTGGTGAGCGATTCTGGCTGAGCGCCGAGGGCGCCGGCCGCTGATCCGGCGCCCTCGGAAGTCGCTCAGGCGGCGGCTTCAGGCAGTGGCTTCAGGCCGTGGCGGGCTTCAGGCCGTGGCCGCCCGGGCCTCGGCCTCGCGCGCGGCCAGGATGGCGTCCAGCTTCTCGGTGACGCCGTCGTCGAGCGGTGCGGGCTCGTGGCTCGCCAAGATGCGCCGCGCCTCCACGTAGGCCCTGTCGGCCGCGCTCTTCGAGCCATCCCGTTCCCAGAGTTCCCGAGCCTTGCGATCGAAGATGCTCGACGAGCTCAGCTCACGCATGTGCGCGAAGGTGTGGTCGTGGGTGATGTACTCGCCCCCAGGGCCTACCTCCTCGATGAGGGCGACGGCTTCGTCGAGTCCGCTCAGGTCGATGCCCTGCACGATGCGCTTGATGCGCCCTGCCTGTTCCGCTCCCATGATCATCGCCGCGTAGTCGAAGGTGATCACCGACTCGAGTGCCCCGATGCCGTAGATCACGTTCGCCCCGACGAGCGCCGCCGGCATGGCGGTGAGCGTGAAGTCGTAGCCCTGCTGGGCGTCGGGGATCTTGCTGTCCGAGGCACAGGCTCCGGCCCAGGTGGGGAGGTCGTAGTACTGCATCAGCTGGATGCCCGCCACCCCATGCAGGGCGAGTTCGGGCACACCGATGGGGGCCACACTGCGTCGGAGGTCCATCATGGTGCTGTTGAAGGCCGGGATGCACGGCACTCCCTTGCGCACCGCTTGTGCGAGCACCAGCGCACTCAGCACTTCGGCGTTGTGCTGCACGACCACGCCGACGGGAGTTGCCGGCGAGGAGGCCCCGGAGAGACTCATGGCATGGAAGACCACATTCAAGCCACCTTCGATGGCCGCGATCATCGAAGAGGTACATTCCGTCACCAGCGAGAGCGGGCTCGTGGGGGAGACGAGGCACGTGACGATGGGGCGCTCGCGCAGCTTCTCTCGCCCGCCCGCAACCGCTTCCGCCATGGCGACGATGGCTTTGGCGTTGTCTCCGCCGCCCGCGCTCAGGAACACATGCTTGCTGGTGTTCCGAACCATCGCGTCGTAGTTGTGCACGGCCTGCACGGCCGGGTACTGGTCGCCGGAGCAGGCGGCCCGCTCCGCGAAGCTCACGTGCTCCAGGTTGTCCTGGATGCGGGTTATGTCGGCGAGGTCTTGCTTGACGGTGGGCCGCACCTCACCGGTGTGGATGTCGATCACCATCACGTGCTCGCCGTAGCCGGCGGTGAAGCCCGTCGCCCCCGGCCGTACGAGGAAGTTGTGCTTCGGGTCGCGGCCGTGGAGCGTGAAGGTGCCCGGCGCCGAGCGGATCGACTCTTCCACCAGTGACGCGGGCAAGCGGACGAGAGCGTGGGTGCCCCGTCGCTCGATCGTGGCACCGGCCGCCTCGAAGATGTCCACCGCGGGCGGGTCTTCAACCTTGACCCCCGCGTGCCAGAGCACGTGCAGGGTGGCCTGGTGGAGCGCCTCAAGCTCGGCGCGCTCGAGCGCCTTGATGCCCCACCTGGGACTCGATGGCCTATCCGTGTCGTGCGACTCAGAGCTGGGCATTCCTTCTCCCCTTCAGACCGGTGGTTGCTGTTTGACAGTGCTCGTGCTTCTCACGTGGCAGGCGGCTCGGTGCGCTACAGTGAGTGCACATCCGTGGCCGGAGCCCTGGGCGGCGACGCGGCCTCGGACGATACTTGGGAACCCATGAGCGATAGCCCCGTAGGCACCCCGGACGAGAGTTCGCACCGACTCGACGTGCGCGACGTTCGGCGTGCGGCTCGCCACGTGGATGCCTGCGGCCCAGGCGATCGGACCCGTGCAGTCGTGGAAGGTGATGGGCAGGCCGCTATCGGCTGCCGCGGCTGCCGCCTCCAGAGCGCCACTCACACCCCCCGACCAACTGATATCGCAGTGTAGTAGTCCGATGCCGCCCGCACTGGCGAGTCGCCGGAACGCAGCGCCTCCGGCCAGCGATTCCCCGGAACAGAGCGGGGTGGCCAACGTCCGGGCGAGCTCCGCCAAGTCGCGATCAGTCGTGGGGGTGAAGGGGTCCTCGATCCAGGCCAGGCCCAGACCGTCCAGGGCCCTGGCCACCCGTGTGCCCTCTTCCCGGTCGAACTGGTCGTATAGATCGACCGCGACCGACATGCCTGGTACGGACGCGGCCTCGCGAACGAGTTCGATGCCTTCCTCCACGTTCTTACCCGGCTCGAGATGGAACACCTTCATGAGTGTGTACCCGTCGGCGAGGAGTCCTTCGGAGAGACCTCGAGGGTCGTCGATGGAGGCCGTGAAGTCCCAGTGGGGACCATCGCCAGCGGCCACCCAGTCGTGATCGGGGTCGCAGCAGGTGTTGTAGGTGTCTACTTCCTTGCGGATGTGCTCGCCGCCGAGGAATCCAGCCAAAGGCAGGCCCTCACGCCGCGCCGCCAGGTCCCACGCGGCGATGTCCAAGGCCGACGCCGCCGCGGTCTCCACCGAAGCCGACCCATCTCCCCGGCGGCTGCCGTAGATGTTCTTCGAGCACTCCTCGCGGATGCGAGCGGGGGTCCCAGTGCTCAGCGCCAAGATCCTTGGGGCGAGCAGGTCGTGCACGTATGACTCGACGGCACTCGAGGCCCAGAACGTCTCGCCCAGTCCGGTGGCGCCGTCTGCCGCTCGCAGCACGACGTGCAGGAGGTGCCGGTGGGAGGGGTGGCGCAGCGTCTGCACCTCCACGATCCGCCCGCCGGTCACGCTGGGGATCCCGTCGCTCGCCGCGCGCGCATGCGTTCTCTCGTTGTCATGAGGCGCCCCCTCTGCCTACGGTTCCCACGTTCGTGTGCTCCCGGCTTCGGGCCCGCCCTCGCCGGGTGCCACCACTACCCCTGCGCCAACTCCAACGCCTTCGCCACCGCCTCCTGGGCGTTCTCCGCGTAGGCATCTGCGCCGATCTTGTCCGCCCAGTACTGGGTGACGACGGCACCGCCCACCATGGTCTTCACTTGGTCGCGGAGCCCCGCTTCTTTCAACATCTTCTCCAGAGCCTTCTGTCCCACCATGGTGGTGGTCATGAGGGCGGAGGTGCCGACCAGGTCGGCTCCGGTCTCGGCCACCTTCTCCACGAAGGAGGTGAGCGGTACGTCACGCCCCAGGTCGTGGACTTCGAAGCCGTAGACGCGAAGGAGCGTGGCCACGATGCCCTTGCCGATGTCGTGCACGTCGCCCTCGATGGTGCCGAGTACCACGGAGCCTGCCGTCTTCTCTCTCTGGTCGGCGGGGAGGCTCTCCTCCAGGATGGCCACCGCGGCCACCATGGCTTCCGAAGCCAAGATCACCTCGGGTAGGAACATGGTGCCCCGCTCGAAGAGGTCGCCTACCTCGCGCATACCGGGGGTGAAGCCTTCGTTGATGACGCGCAGCGGGTCGAGGCCCAACGAGACGGCTTCGCGGGCCACTTCGCAGGCTTTCTCTTCGTTGGCGGCGACCACGGCTTCGGTGGCGGCGGAGAGGAGTTCTTGTTCGGTCATGAGGGTCTTCACCTGTCTTTCTATGCTCGGCCGCGCCGCTTCAGGCGCTCGACGCAGTTGATCCGGATATCGAGCACCTCCGCGATACGCGCCTTGGCCTCCATGCCCTTTGGATCGCCCGGTATCCCGAGGACCACGCCGAAACCGAGTTCTTCGCGCACCTCGCGCATCACCGCGACGTCCGAGAGGTCCTGCGCGCTCACCTTCAACTTGTTCGCCACATACGCTTTGGCTTCCGAGATCCGCATCTTCTGCGTGAACTGCATGCGGGCGACCAGATCTCCGGCCGTCCTCATGCCGCCCATCCCGGATACCACGCTGTGAGCGATCGGCATCCCGTACGGGTCGCCAACACCCAGCTATAACCCGTCGACGCGGGCGATCTCGACCATCGCGACCGAGGCGCGGCTCACCGCGTCCAGGGAGGGCGTGTCGAGCACGGGGATGCCGCCCACGCCCATCCCCACGTTCGCGTGAATCGGGATGTTCGCGGCCTGCACGCATGCCTTCACGAAACAGACAGCGCGGGCCACGTTCCACGGTGTCGAGCGGCGCGTGTTGGTGTTGACCACGGGCCCGAACACGTCGACGCCGGCCGCCTCGGCCATGCGCACTTGGTCGTGGGGATACATGCCCGCCAGGCGCTCGCCTTTGTAGCTGAGCCTGCCGTGCATGCCGAGTACGAACTCTGACGCCATGCCCATCTCGATGCCCAGGTCGGGCCGTTTCGCCTTCAACTCCTCGGCCGCGTTGAGTGACGCCAAGAAGTCCGCGTCGCCCGCGGAGCCGGACGTGTCGAGGTTCATCGCGTCGAGGCCGGAGTCGGCCAGACGGGTCCCGACGTAGACGATGTCGCGTTGCGCGTGAAGGGAAGCCTCCTCCTGCGCCGCCAGCGCCTCTTTCACCTTGCCGGCCGGTAGGAGGTCACTCGGGTTGGCGTACGGGCCGTCCGGAGCGTAGTAGAGTCCCAGGTTCGGCATGGCCCCGTACATGAGAGGCGAGGTGGTGGTGAGGAGCGCATGCTCCACATACGACTGCTCCTGCGCCACGATAGGCCTCACGGCCTTGTACGAGTAGTCGATATGGCCGAGCTCGATGGTGTCCTGGCCGAACGCCCGCTCGTGCAAGTGCAGCTCCTGGATGCGCCCGATGGCGAGGGCCAGTCCGCAGCTCCCCGCGTCCGCGTTGATGCGGTGGTCGCCCCCATCCTGGGTGCTCACGACCTGGTTGCCGATCTGGACCCCGACCACGCCGGCCTGGTCGAGGAAGAGGTCGAGCAGTCGATCGATCTCGTTCTCCTCGAGCGGAGGGATGCCGCCACGGTCCGCGGCGTCCTCGGAACCCTCGATCAGGTCACGCCTGATCTCGTCGGCGGTCATCGATATGAAACGGCCGTCGCCGGCACGCACTTTGTACGTTGACATCTAGCAGCCCCCCGTTTCCTCGTCTGGTATCGAGTGACGTGTCACCGTACCCCCTTGTCCTCTGGGTCGAAGCTCTCTGGCGCCCGCAGTTCTGGGCCTTATCTTGACAACACCAGTAACCCGGTATCTAATGGTAGCTGATTGATCGATTAATTAGCAACAGGGATCCGGGTGGATGGGGAGGCGGACACATCATGAAGATCGGCTACATCGGCTTGGGCAATATCGGGAAGTACCTGGCCTCCAGTCTCGTTCGCGAGGGCTTCGAGGTGATCGTGCACGATCTGAACAAGGACGCTGCGGCCGCTCTGCTCGAGGCGGGTGCTTCCTGGGCGGAGTCACCGGCCGAAACCGCCCGGCTTGCCGACACGGTGATCACCTGTCTCCCGTCGCCTGAGGTCGTCGCGGCCGTGCTGACTGGCGAGAACGGCGTCCTCAGCGGCATGGAGCCTGGGGACACCTGGATCGACATGAGCACGAACGACCCTCACGAGCTGCAGCGCCTCGCGGCGATCGCGGCCGAGAAGGGAGTCGCCACACTTGAGGCGCCGGTCACCGGCGGCGTGCACACAGCGGCTTCCGGGAGTATCACGGTCATGGTCGGCGGCGACGAGGCCGTCTACACAGCCCACCTGCCCGCCTTCCAGGCCATGGGCGGGAAGGTCTTCTACATCGGCGTCCTCGGCAAGGCCACCATCATCAAGGTGATCACCAACATGCTGGCGTTCATCCACCTGTGCGCCGCCGGCGAAGCGCTGATGCTGGCGAAGCGCGGCGGTATCGACTTGGGGTTGGCCTACGAAGTGATCAAGGCTAGCTCGGGCAACAGCTTCGTGCACGAGACCGAGAGTCAGGTGATCCTCAACGGCAGCTACAATATAAACTTCACCATGGACTTGGCGCGCAAGGACCTGCACTTCGCGTATGAGATGGGCCGGGAGTTCGGCGTGCCGCTGGAACTCGCGGGGCTGGTGGAGCAGATCTTCGCCCGGGCCCGGGCGTCGTACGGGGGCGACGCGTTCTCGCCGATGGTGTGCAAGCTCCTCGAGGATGCCTGCGGTACCGATCTGCGGGCACCGGGGTTCCCCTGTGAGCTGGAGCCGGTTTGAGTCGGAGCGAGGAGGCGGCCGCCATGCATATCGGTGATTTCACGATGGACTTCTTCTCCCTGCGGGGCAAGAACGCCATCGTGACCGGCGGCAACACGGGCCTGGGCCAGGCCTTCGCCCTGGCGCTGGCCAAGGGCGGGGCCAACGTCCTGGTTCCCAGCATCATCGACGACGACGGCTCCACCAAGCAGATGATCGAGGCCGAAGGTGTGCGCTACGAGTTCATGAAGGCCGACATCACCGCGCCGGGCGCCCCTGCAGCGATCGTCGATGCCTGCGTGGAGAGGTTCGGTTCCATCGATATCCTCGTCAACAGTGCGGGCATCTGCCCGATGGCTGAAGTCCTCGACTTCGGCCGCGAGCAGTGGGACGCCACGGTAGCGGTCAACCTGACCGCCGCCTTCGAGATGAGCTACGAAGCGGCGAAGCGGATGATCCCTCAGCGCGCCGGCAAGATCATCAACATCTGCTCGCTCTTCTCATACCTGGGCGGGCGCTGGTCGTCCGCGTACGCTGCCACCAAGCACGGTCTCGCCGGCTTCACCAAGGCATACTGCGACGAACTGGCCGAGCACAACATCCAGGTGAACGGCATCGCACCCGGGTACTTCGCCACCGAGATCACCACGAAGACGCGAAGCGATCCCGAGACGAACAAGCGCGTTCTCGACCACATCCCGACAGAGCGCTGGGGCGAACCTCTCGACCTCATGGGCGCCGTCGTCTTCCTGGCGAGCCGGGCTTCAGACTACGTCAACGGCCATGTCGTCGTGGTCGATGGCGGCTACCTCGTCCGCTAGGGCGGGGGAACTGGGACTCGATGCCGGGACGGTACATCATCGGTGTGGACGGTGGCTCCCAGAGTTCCAAGGTAGCCGTCTACGATCTGGAGGGGAACGTCGTCTGTGAAGGCAGGCAGGCGCTGCGCCCGGTGAGCCGTCCGCGGAACGGTATCGTGGAGCACCCAGACGACGATCTGTGGGATTCGATCGCCGCCGCCAGCCGTCAGGCCATGGCGAAGTTCCCGGGCGACCCGAGAGATATCATCGGGGTCGGCTTGTGCACGATCCGGTGCGAACGGGCCTTCCTCAGGGAAGACGGTTCGTTGGCTTCTCCTGTGATGAGCTGGATGGACACACGCGCCTACCAGCCGTACGTGCACGAAGACCCGGCCGTCGCCTACGTCACGACGTCCTCGGGGTACCTCACCCACCGCTTCACGGGTCGGTTCGTCGACACCTCCGCCAACAGTATCGAAGGACAGTGGCCCGTCGATGCCGACACCTGGCAGTGGAGTGAGGACCCGGCCGTCCTGGCGCTGTGGAACATCCCCCGCGAGATGCTCTTCGATCTTCAGATGCCCGGCACCATCCTGGGCTACGTCACTCGGGAAGCGGGTGAGGCGTCGGGGATACCAGAGGGGATACCGGTGGTCGCCACCGCCAACGACAAAGCGGTCGAAGCCTTGGCTGCCGGTTCGCTCGCCGAGAACACGGCGCTCGTCTCCCTGGGCACCTACATCGCCGCGATGGTTCTCGGGCGGGAGAACGTCCATGCACCGAGCCACTTCTGGACCAATTTCGCCTGCGTGCCCGGGGTCTACCTCTACGAGAGCTACGGCATACGTCGGGGCATGTGGACCGTAAGCTGGTTCAAGGACCTCCTGGGTGAGGGGGTCACCAGGCCGGCGGAGTCCCTCGGGCTCACCGCCGAGCAGTACCTGGATCGTGAAGCGGAGAAGGTCCCGGCGGGCAGCGATGGCCTCATGACCATCCCCGACTGGCTCGCTCCCTCGAGTGAGCCTTTCCGCAAGGGTGTGATGATCGGGTTCGATGCTCGGCACACGAGGGCCCATGTCTATCGCTCGATCCTCGAGGCCATAGCGCTGACCATGAAGAACCGGGTGGACGCGATGTGCGAGGAACTCGGCATCGCCCTGGACTCGATCGTCCTCTCGGGGGGCGGGTCCGAGAGTCCCTTGTTCATGCGCATCTTCGCCGACGTGTTCGGGATCCCCTCGTCGCGCAGCGTGGGCGGCGGTGGGGCGGGCCTCGGATCGGCTATCTGCGTGGCGGTGGCGACGGGCGCCTACCCGAACTTCGAGACCGCGGTGGCTCGGATGACGAAGAGCCGCGAGTCCTTCGCGCCGGACCCGGCGAACGTCGACGTCTATGAGCGCATGAACGAAGCGGTCTACAAGATCATACCTGGGGTCACGGATGAGATCCTCAAGCGGTCATATCCGATCTTCCAGTGATGCCAATGCGCGACGTGAACACGGGGGAACCGTCTTGAGTCTGAGCAGAGAGACCATCGTCGAAGGCCTGAAACACATCCTGGGAGCGGATTCGGTGGTCACCGACGAGCGGATCCTCAGGGAGAGCAGCATCGACCGCTTTCGGATGTTCGAGGATATCCACGGTGTCTACACGCAGCCGATCCCGGCGGCGGTGGCTATGGCTCGAAGCACCGAGCAGGTGGCCGGCGTGCTGCGTTTCGCCAACGAGCACGGTATCAACGTGGTGGCTCGGACGGGCCGTACGGCAACCGAGGGTGGTCTTGAGACCGCCGTGCCCGACTCTGTCGTGCTCGACGGCTCGGGCATGAACCAGATCGTAGTGATAGACGCGTACAACATGCAGGCCACCTGCCAGTGCGGTGTGCCCCTCCAGGTGTTGGAGGACCGGGTACGCGAGCAGGGGCTTACCACGGGTCACTCGCCCCAGTCGAAGCCACTTGCACACATGGGTGGCCTCACGGCCACGCGCAGCATCGGTCAGCTCTCCACCTTGTACGGCGGGATCGAGGACATGATCGTCGGTTTAGAGGCTGTGTTCCCCGACGGCACGGTCACCCGCATCAAGAACGTGCCTCGCCGGGCGGTCGGCCCGGATATCCGCCACGTGATCATCGGCAACGAGGGGACGCTCTGCTACATCACCGAAGTGACGGTGAAGCTCTTCCCCTACCTGCCCGAGAACAACATCTTCTTGGGCTACACGGTGGATACGATGAAGACCGGCTTCGAGGTGCTCCGCGAGGTGATGGTCAACGGGTACCGTCCCTCGGTGGCCCGCCTCTACGATCCCGCCGACGGTGCTTATCATTTCGCCCACTTCGTCCCCGAAGGACTAAGCGTGCTGATCTTCGTGGCTGAGGGTCCTGCGGGCATCGCGAAGGCCACGGCCGAGGGCATCGAAGCGATCGTCGCGCGGCACCCGGAGTGTCGGAAGGTGGAGAGCAGGTACATCAGCACGTGGTTCGCCGACCTGAATTGGGGTCCGGACAAGATCGCCCGAGAGCGCGAGGGCATCCTGCAGACGGGCAACATCAATCGCACCACCGAGGTCTCCGGCGATTGGGGCTGCATCAACGACATCTACGAGAACGCCCTGCGCCGTATCATCGAAGAGATACCGGACATCACCATGGCCGGCGGCCACTCCTCTCACAGCTACATCAACGGCACGAACATGTACTTCAACTACTTCTACAACGTCGTCGACTGCGGGCCGGAGGAGGAGGTCACCAAGTACCACACTCCCATCAACCGCATCATCTGTGAGGAGACGCTCCGCCACGGCGGCGCCATCGTGCATCACCACGGATTGGGCAAGGCGCGCACCCCGTGGGTCAAGGATGAATACGGCTCCTCCTACTACATCCTGGAGGGCCTGAAGCGTGCCTTCGATCCGAAGGGCATCATGAACAAGGGGACGATCATCCCCGCATGAACGCCATGAGGATCCTGGTGCGCTTCAAGGTGACGCCCGACTATGAGGCGCTCCGGGAAGCGGACTGGGCCGCGGGAGAAGGCGACTGCTCAGACAGGTCCGGCGCCGCAGAGGCCGACGCCCGGGCTGGGAGCGGCGTCGCGAGCGGCGTAGAGACCCGCTACGTCCCTCGCATCCTCGACTGCTTCGACGAGAGCGCCCTGGAGATGGCCCTGCGGATGCGTGACGCGACAGCCAGCGACGGCGTGCCGGTAGACCTCGGCGCGATCTCGGTGGGCGGCAGGGAGGTCGAGCCGCACTTGAAGACGCTGCAGGCCCTGGGCTATGAGCGAGCGACCCGGGTGCACGTGGATGCGGGCCTGGATTTCGCTCCGACCGTCACCGCCTCGATCATCGCGCGATACGTCCAGGAGACGAACAAGACCGACCTGCTGATGCTCGGGTGTCGCAACGGCCCTGATGACGCGGGAACGCTACCCTTCCTCGTCGCCGAGGAACTCGGGTGGCCGTGCGTGACGCAGGTGACCGAGGTCATGGTGTTGAGCGACGACCGTGTGCGCGTGGCCCACATGGTCGACGACGGACTCCTGCGCGTGACGGTGCGGCTTCCCTGCGTGCTGGGCGTGGGGAACGCGGTGGTCGCGCGCCTCCGGGTGCCCACTCTGACCGCCCGCCTCGCCCGCAGGGAGGCGCACATCGAACACGTCCAGACGTCAGATCTTGGTATCGACGTCGTGAGTGGACTCGCAGGCGAGTCGTACGTTCTGACGGGGCTCGAGGTGGTCCGGCGAGACCGGTCGGGGACGATCATCGGCGGGCAGACTCCGCGCGAGAAGGCGCAGACCCTCTTCGATTCACATCTGAAGAGCCTGATGGGGAAGCTGTGAGGTCCCTGGTCGTCCTTGATGGCACCGTGGGTACGGCCGATCGGCAGGCCCGAGCCTTGGGAGCCTTTCTCCGCGATGGTTCGACGGGTCATCCGGCGGCGGAGACCCTGGTCTTCTTCAGCGACGACCGCGACATGGGGCGACTCGTGGAACAGGCGCCCACCCGCGGGGTCCGGCTCGTGAAGACGGCCGAGAGGCGTCCGGATGCGATCGTGGATATCCTTTCGGCCGCGGCCCGAGACGCGGAGAACCAGCTCTTCATCTTCACGGGTGGGTACTCTGGCACAGAGCTGGCGACTCGTCTGGCCCACCGCACCGGCGGCACCGTCATGACCGACGCGCTGAGCATCGAGATCGGGCCGGAGCGTCTCACGTGCCGCCGGCCCGTGTACTCCAATCACATGGTGGGGAGTTTCGAGCTCGCGGCGCGTCCGTGGTGTGTCAGTATCGACGTCTCGTGGGATGACGAAGCGGCCGCCGCACGTCGCGAGCATGTCGTGCTGTCCAGCACGGACGAGACCGGGGCCGCGGGGGGACCGGACGAAACGCCCTTCGAAGACCTTGAGCTGGTCGAACCGCCTCCCACAGGGGATCTCGAGCAGAGCCGGTTCCTGGTCGTGGCGGGAGCGGGAGCGGGAAGTCGCGATGGGGTGGAGCGCATCGCCGCGGCGGCCCGCCGCATGGGAGCCGAATTCGCCGTGAGCCGGCCGGTCGCAATGAGCGCCTGGGCCCCCATGGATCGGCTCATCGGTGTCTCGGGGACGCGCACAGCGCCCGAGTTGTGCATCGTCGCGGGGGCCTCGGGGGCTCCGGCGCTCTACTGGGGGATCGAGAAGGCTGGGTTCATCGCGGCGATCGACCTCGATGAGCGGGCCCCGATCGCCAAGAGTGCGGACGCCGTGATCCTCGACGACGGGGTGGCCGTCATCGAGGAGTTGGCGGAGATCATCGCTCCGAAACGGGAGTGAGCGCAGACACCCTCGATGTTCACTCGCGGGAGCGGCCTTCCAGGTATTCCTGGAGGTCTTTCGGGAAGCCGGGAGCGCGCAGCTCGGTTCCGACTGCGTCTTCGAGGAGCTTCACCACCATGGGCGAGTGCGCGGAGCCTCCATACTTCGCTTTGGCGCGCAGGTTCAGTTGCTCCACCAGGCCGGCCACCTCGAGCGGCACTCCGAACTCCCGCCCGAGCTCGTAAGCGAAGTGTAGGTCTTTGCACGACAAGTCCAAGCTGAAGCCGATGTCGTAGCTGCCGCTCAGGATGGGTTGCGTCTCGGTCTCGAAGATGAAGCTGGTGCCCGAACTCGCCTTGATGACGTCGTAGGCCAGGTTCAGGTCGATGCCTCCACGCTTCGCCAGCATCAGCGCCTCGCCCGAGGCGTACATGTGTATGAAGGCGAGCATGTTGGTGATCACCTTGATCACCGAGGCCTGACCCAGCGGACCGAGGTAGAAGACCTTCCCGCCCATGGCTTGGAAGGCGGGCTGATGCCTGTGGAAGACCGCCTCGTCGCCCCCCACGAGGACGGTGATCTGACCCTCGGCGGCCCGGTGTACGCCTCCCGTCACCGGCGCTTCGAGGCAGTCGACCCCCTGCTCTGCTGCGATCGCGGCGAGACGGCCCAATTCGTGAAGGTCGTTGGTGCTCATGTCGATCCAGGTTCCGCCCGGCTCCATGCCGCTCAAGACGCCCCGGTCGCCCGCCACAACGCTCGTGACGGCCGCGGGGGAAGGGAGGCACGTGATGACTGCGTCGGAAGCGCGGGCCACCTCCTCGGGCGAATCCGCCCAACTGGCGCCGGCCTCGACGAGTCGAGCGCCCGCATCCTTGTTGAGATCGTGCACCGTGACCTGGTGGCCCGCCTGGACCAGGCTGGCGGCCAAGTGTGCTCCCAGATTCCCGAGACCGATGTACCCGTATCGCATCGTTCGCTCCGTGTCTTTGTGGCACCGGAAGTGACGGTCTCTTCCGTTCGCGCCGTCTGATAGGATGGCGGTCAGAGGGCTAACTGATCAATCAGTTAGCGCTCCATTTCACACCGGCGAGGTACCGCATGTCAAGTGGGTCTGCGTCGGCGGCAGGGAAGCGGAGAAGCCGACGGTCGTCGGAGGGAGTGAGGGGTCTGTGGAAGCGGAGCAGAGCCAGATCGATGTAGCGGAGGCGGGCGAAGCGGTGGCGCTGGAGACCGCGCCCGCGGTGCTCTTCGACTTCGATAACCCGTTGTCGGACCTTCCGGAGGTCGCGCGGAAGCTCCTCTTGGCGGCGAAGAGCATCGTGGCCGACCAGGGCTTCGATGCCCTCAGTCTGAACTCCATCTCCGAGGTGTCGGGCGAGAACAAGGCCATGATCTCCTACTACTTCGGAGGCAAGGCGGGTCTGATCGCGGCAGTCTTGGACTCGGTCATCCACGATGAGTATCTGACCTCCGTGGCGAGAATGAATGACGTGGAGCCTGGCGAGCGAGTACGCCGCATGATCGAAGAGATGCGAAGCATCACCGCAGCCCATGAGGAGTTCCGAGTCTTCTTCGAGTTGCTGCCCGTCGCTCTCAGAAACGAGATGCTGCGCAAGCGCATCGCTCTTCTGTACGAGTGGTACCGCAGCGAGAAACTCGGTTGGCTGGGTGTTCGTGACGTTCAGAACGTCCTCGACGACCCCGAGATACTCGGTCTCTCGCAACTCCTCTCCGCCTTCATCGATGGGATCGCCATCCAGACGGCCATCGATCCCGATCTCGATCTGACCCACGCCTATGCTGTGCTCTCCAGGATGATCGAGAGCTGCTTTCCTCAGATTTCCAGTGGTGTGACCACCACGGTGGACGAGGGAGAGTAGCCGCTCGCCGGATGACACCGGCATTCCGCACTACGACCTCCTGGGCTAATTGATCGATTGATTAGGGATTGACACCGGGCCGAAGCCATGTCACAGTGGGCGCGAGCGGACGGTCGGATCGGCCCTCCGCGGCTCGGCTCGGCTCGCCCCACGGGGCCGGGTGTCGTCATCTAGTGCGACCGTCGCTCGTCGGCCGCCGGGGAATGAAGGGGGTTATCAGAGTGAGCGAAGATGCCAAGAAGTCGGGATTCGATCTCGACAGGATCCTGAGCCAGCGGATCTCGAGGCGCGACCTTCTCAAGCGCGGAACGGCCGCTGGAGCCATCATCGGGCTCGGCCCGCTGCTGGCGGCTTGTGGAGGCGGCACCACTACCACGACGGCCGCCGGGGGCACCACCACCACAGTGGGCGAGGTGAAGAAGGGCGGTAACCTCAAGATCGGGCTCGTCGGCGGCGGCGCTCAAGACACGGCCGACCCGCACATGTCGTCCTTCATCCCAGATGATGCCATCAACTGGTGCCTGTTCGAGGGTCTTCTCCAGTACAGCGCCGACTACACGCCGGAGTACCTGCTGGCCGAAGACGTATCCCCCAACGAAGACGCGACTGTGTGGACCGCGAAGATCAAGTCGGACATCTTGTGGCACGACGGCAAGCCACTCACTGCCGACGACGTGGTCTTCTCTTTCAAGCGCATCGTGGACCCGGACAACCCTCTTCTCGGCGCGGCGGCTCTCGGCGGCCTGAAGTCGGAGAACATCGTGAAGGTCGACGATATGACGGTCACCTTCACCTTCGACGAGCCGAACGTGGTCTTCAAGACCGACGCCCTCACGCAGCGCCTCGTGCACGTGGTGCCGGTAGGTTTCGATCCGGTCAACCCGATCGGTACGGGGCCCTTCAAGATGAAGAGCTTCAAGCCCGGCGAGGGCTTCGTTCTCGAGGCCTTCGCGGACTACCACGGGGGAGCGCCGTATCTCGACACGCTCACGTTCACCGAGTTCGAGGATCCGACGGCCCGCGTGAATGCGCTGCTCAGCGGTGCGGTCGACGCGATCTGTGAGCTCCCTCCGTCGCAGTTGCCCGTCATCGAGGCTACGGCTGGGCTGGTGGCGCTGAACTCCAAGTCGGGCGGCTGGGTCCCCTTCTGCATGAACCTCAGCGTCAAACCGTTCGACGACGTGCGGGTTCGGCAGGCCTTCCGGCTCATCGTCGATCGTCAGCAGATCCTCGACAACGCCTACAGCGGCGTCGGTTGGATCGGGAACGATATGTACTCTCCCTTCGACAAAGGCTATCCCAGCGATCTGCCGCAGCGGGTCCAAGACCTCGAGAAGGCCAAGGAGCTCCTTGCCGAGGCCGGCTATGCCGATGGACTCACAGTAGACTTGATCACGTCCGATGCGGTGGGCAACGGCGCCGTGGCTCAGGCGGAGATCTTCGCCGAACAGGCCAAGGGCGCCGGTGTCACGGTGAACGTGCAGAAGGTCGATAGTGCCGTGATCTACGGTGACGACTACCTCTCATGGGGCTTCTCGGTCGACTACTGGGGACTCCGCAACTATCTCCAGCAGGCGGCCGCCGGGTCTACGCCCGACGCCCCCTACAACGAGACCCATTGGGAGAACGAAGAGTGGTACGCACTGGTTCAGGAAGCCGCCAAGACCGCGGACGATGACAAGCGCAACGATCTGATCCGCCAAGCCAACACCATCGAATACAACGAGGGTGGCTACATCATCCCTACCTTCAAGAACCAGCTCGACGCCTACAGCGACAAGCTCGTCGGCATCGAGCAGAACGAAGTGATCGGGATCCCGCTGGGAAGGTGGCGCCTGCACACCGTCTACTTCAAGTAGTACTCCGGCCAACGATCGGCACAGGCGGCGGGCTCCCCGGGGGGCGCCCGCCGTCAGCGGAAAGGGGGAAGCTCCGCGGTGCCACCTCTTCTCAAGGTCATTCTGCGGCGAACCCTGCTCGGTTTGCTCACACTTCTTCTCGTGTCGGGGGTCGTGTTCGCCGCCACGCAGGCCCTGCCGAGCGACACTGCGCGCGCCATCCTCGGTCGAGAGGCTACTCCGGAACGTCTGGCGGCGTTGCGCGAGCAACTTGATCTCAACCGGCCCGCGATCGTGCAGTACGGCAGCTGGCTCGGTGGCGTCGCCACGGGGGATCTCGGCGACTCACTGGTCGCCAAGCAGCCGGTCACAGCCCTGATCTCCGGCCGAGTCAAGAACTCGGCCGCGCTCGTGCTGCTGGCGGCGCTCATCAGTGTTCCTCTGGCGCTGCTCCTGGGAAGCCTGAGTGGTCTGCTTCGTGACCGAGGGTTCGATACAGTTGTCTCACTCGGCAGCTTGACCTTGGCGGCTCTGCCCGAGTTCGTGGTGGGGATCCTTCTCATCCTGCTGCTGGCCACTCAGGTATTCCACATCTTCCCTGCGGTGACTCTGCTCGATCCCGAGAGTTCCATCCTCGCGCAACTGAAGATGCTCGTGCTGCCCTCCCTCACGCTGGTGCTGGCTGTGGCTCCCTACATCGTCCGCACTCTTCGCGCCTCGATGATCGAGGTCCTTGAGAGCGACTACATCCAGATGGCCCGACTCAAGGGCATGTCAGAGCGCACCGTGCTCGGTCGGCACGCGCTGCCTAATGCCATCGTGCCCGCTATCCAAGTGATCGCCTTGAACCTCGCGTGGCTCGCCGGCGGCGTGGTCGTCGTGGAGTATCTGTTCAACTACCCGGGCATCGGCTCGGCGCTCATGGACGCAGTCTCCAACCGTGACCTGCCGGTCATCCAGGCGATCACTCTTCTCATCGCCGGGCTGTACGTGATCTTCAATCTCGTGGCCGACATCCTGACCATTCTCGTAAGCCCCCGACTTCGGACGGGCCTGCAATGAGCCCCGAAAGGAAGAAGGGACCTCAAGCCCTGCACGGTCCGGGCCTCGAGCTGAGCGAAGAGGTCATCGGCCCGGGCTTTGAGAACGTGTCTGCGCCGCGCGCTCAAGGTGACAAGCGTCGCAGCGAATGGGTTCAGTTGGCGCACGACGCCTTAGGCTATAGGCGCACCAAGATAGGTCTGGTGCTGGTCCTGTTCGTCGCCGTCCTGGCGATCCTCGGTCCTCTTCTGGCACCGTATACTCCCTACGAGTTCACGGGTCTGCCGTACGCTCAACCCGGAAGCGATGCCGTTCTTGGCACCGACCATCTCGGTCGCGATGTCCTTAGTCGCGTGCTCTACGGCGGTCGCTCGGTTCTGCTGCTTGCCTTTGCGGCTACGGCCATCGGTTCATTCCTCGGCGTCACGTTCGGTCTGGTGGCCGGGTATACGCGGGACGCTGTGGATGACACTGTCATGCGCCTGCTCGATGTTGTTCTCGCCTTTCCGCAGATAGTCCTGGTCTTGCTGTTTGTCTCGATCCTCGGCCCTAAGGTCTGGCTGATCGTGCTCATAGTGGGGCTCACGCACTCGCCGCGCATCGCCCGAGTGACGCGCGGCGCGACCCTGGAAGTGAGAGAGAGAGACTTCATCAAAGCGGCTGAGGCGCTCGGGGTGTCGCGGATACGGATCGCCATCGGTGAGATCTTGCCGACCATCACCAGCCCACTGCTGGTCGAGTTCGGCCTCCGCCTCACCTATTCCATCGGTCTGATCGCCGCCCTCAGCTTTCTCGGCTTCGGCCTGCAGCCGCCGGCGGCCGACTGGGGACTGATGATCAACGAGAATCGCATCGGCCTCATCGTTCAGCCCTACGCCGTCTTCGTGCCGGTGGCCTTGATCGCCGTTCTCACGATCGGCACCAACTTGGTCACCGATGGGATGGCCCGTGCGATGATCGGCATCGAACGCGATACGGGGGCCGCATGAGTCGTATCGCACTCACGGTGCGAGATCTCCGCATCGAACTGGATCCCTCGGGGATCGAGATCGATAGCGAGGTCTCATTCGAACTGCATGAGGGAGAAGTCCTGGGGCTCGTGGGGGAGTCTGCCTCCGGTAAGACCACGGCGGCGACCGCGCTGCTCAACTTCCAGCGTCGCGGCGCTCGGATCGCCGGTGGCAGCGTCAACGTCGCGGGACGCGAAGTGTTCGCTCTCGGCAAGTCCCAGCTACGACACCTGCGCGGTGGGGAGATCTCCTACGTCCCCCAAGACCCGGGCTCTGCCTTGAATCCAGCCTTGCGCATCGGCACCCAATTGCGGGAGGTGCTCGAAGAGCACGGATTCGGCTCGTCGGACGCCGAACGGAGAGATCGCGTCGATGAGATGATGGCGGAGGTTCTGCTGCCGTCGGACAAGGAGTTCCTGCGGCGCTATCCTCACCAGCTCTCGGGAGGGCAACAGCAGCGTGTCGTCCTCGGCATGGCCTTCGCCTGTCGTCCAAAGGTGATCGTGCTCGACGAGCCGACAACCGGTCTCGACGTGACCACCCAGGCACACGTGCTGTCAACGCTGCGCGACCTTGCGAGGGCGCACGGGGTGGCTGCCGTGTACGTCACGCACGATCTCGCCGTGGTCGCGGAACTCGCCGACAGGATCGCCGTGATGTATGCGGGGCGTATCGTCGAACTCGGACCCAGCCACGAACTCTTCCGCGGCGCCAGTCACCCCTACACGCGCGGTCTTTTGGCTGCTATCCCAGTGATCGAGGGGCGCCGCGCGCTGAAAGGGATACCGGGATACGCGCCGCGTCCGGGCCGTCGGCCGGTGGGCTGTGCTTTCCAGCCGAGATGCTCCTACGCCGTGGAGCGGTGCGAGACGGAGATGCCGCCGGAGACCACCGTCTCCCAGAGCCACCTCGTGCGCTGCTGGCGTGCCGCGGAAGTGAGCGCCGTTGTCTCCGTTGCCTCCGACGCGAATGAGTCGGCTCTGGTTGGCGGCGACCAAGAGGCGCTCCTGCAGGTCAAGAACCTGACTGCCTGGTACGGTTCGCGCGAGATCCTGCACGACGTCGACATCACGCTCCGGGCACACGAGTGCCTTGCTGTAGTGGGGGAGTCGGGGAGCGGAAAGACCACGTTGTCCCGCTGCATCGCCGGCCTGCATGCGTTCAAGATGACCGGTGATATCGAATTCCAGGGCGCGCCGCTGGCGCGCCACGCACGCAGTCGACCGGTCCCGATCCGTCGATCGATACAGTACGTGTTCCAGAACCCGTACAGTTCGCTGCATCCACGCAAGACCATAGCGCAGATCCTGAAGCAGCCGCTCGATATCTTCTTCGATCTGGATCGCGACCAGCGCGAGGAGCGCCTTGCGGAACTGCTCGAGCTCGTGTCTCTCGAGGGCTCCCTGCTGCGGCGGTATCCGGACCAGCTCTCCGGGGGGGAGCGGCAGCGAGTCGCAATCGCCCGGGCCTTGGCGGCCGACCCTACCGTGTTGGTGTGCGACGAGGTGACGTCCTGGCTCGATGTCTCGGTGCAGGCATCGATCGTGGAGTTGCTCGTCCGGCTTCAGCGGGAGATAGGCCTCTGCATGCTGTTCGTGACTCACAACCTAGCGCTGATTCGAAGCATCGCCTTCGAGGCGGCGGTGATGAGCGAGGGGCGCGTCGTGGAGTACGGGCCCACGGATGACGTCCTGGCGAACCCTCGGGCTCAGTACACCCGGAGCCTTCTTGCGGACACGCCGACAATCAAGGGCGCTCTTTCTGAGGGCTGATGCGCCGCGCTGTCGTGCGTGATCCGTGCCGATCGAACCGTGAGGGGAGCGGCTTCCGCGGGCGCCGGCCGGCCTACTCGTAGCCGTCGAAGCTCTCGAGGATCATCTGGCGCCGGGTGATGCCAAGTTTGTCGAGCACGCCCTTCATCGCGGCCACCATCGAGGGGGGGCCGCTGACGTAGTACGTCCAGCCCGCGGGATCGTCGAGCGCCGTACTCACAGTCTCCTGTCCGATGTAGCCCGTTGGCCCCCCCCAGTCGGGCGAGGGATCCGCCAGTGCGTGGGTCACGCGCAGACCGGGCAGCTGCGACGAGAAGGTCTCGAGCTCGAGCCGGAACGGGATCGCGTCCTCGTTCTGGTTACCGTACAGCAGTGCGACCTCCATGTCGCTGCCGGTGTCGGCGAGGTAGCGGAGGATGCTGCGCACCGGGGTGATGCCGATGCCGCCGGTGATGAAGGCGAGGCGCTGGCCGCCCTCACGCAGGGTGAAGCTCCCGAACGGCCCTTCCATCTCCACCTCGGTGCCAACGGGCATGGAGTCCAGGGCGGTCTTATAGAGGGAGCCGGTGAGGCGCGTGGTGAAGTCCAGATAGCCCTCGGTGGGGGAGCTGGAGTGGGTGAAGTGCTTGGTGAGGTAGCCCTCGCCGTCGGGGATGGTTAGTATGAACCACTGGCCCGCTTCGTACGTGTACTGTTTGAGGCGTTCGAACCGGTAGGTCTTGACGCCCTCCACTCGGGGGATCCTGTCGACCAGCCTGGTGCTGAATGTCATGCTCTTCATCGGCGAGCCTCCTCGGTCGCGCTTCCGCGTCTGCGCCGGAAGCCTCCGGTCCACCGTCGCGCGGGGAGCCGCGGCTCTTGCCCACCCAGGATACAATGGAACCCATGTCTGAGGAACCTCTGATACCGCATCCTTCCGTTGGCGATCTCTCCGTCGGCGAGCCCACCACCGGCGGGTCGTCCCTTCGCATGGTGGCCTTCGACATCGACGGGGTGGTGTTGCGGGGCGACACCCTGCTTCCGGCCGCGCCGCCCGCGCTCGCGGACGTGTTGGGCCGGGGACTCCTGCTGCGCTACGTCACGAACAACTCGACGCGGCACCGAGTGGAGGTCGCCGAGCGGCTGGCGGGCCTCGGGCTGCCCGCGGAGCCCGGCATGGTGCTCACCTCGGCCGCGGCGACCGCCTCGTACCTGCGCTCTGAGTTCGGCGAGGGCGCTTCCGTGCTCGTTGTCGGCGGCGACGGCCTCGTGGCAGAACTGCGCGATGCCGGACTGGAACCGCGCCACGCGCGCAGCACCCCGCAGGCCTCGGTGCTCGCGCAGCACTCGGGGGCCCCGCAGCACTCGGGGGCCCCGCAGCAATCGGGGGCCCCGCAGCACTCGGGGGCTCCGGCGGCGGTCGTGGTGGGTCTGGACGTTGGTTTCGACTACGCCACTCTGGCGGTCGCGCAGGCCGCGATCAGAGCGGGAGCACGGTTCATCGCCACCAACGCCGACGCGACGTTCCCCGTGGAGGGCGGTGTTCTCCCCGGGGGCGGCGCCCTGGTGGCGGCGATCGCGGTGGCGTCGCAGCGCGAGCCGCTCGTGATCGGGAAGCCGCAACTCGGACTCGCCCGCGCGCTGGTGAACGAGGCCGGCGGCGAGGCCGCCGCTGTGTTGTTCGTAGGTGACCGGCTCGATACCGATATCGGCATGGCCGTCGCCGCGGGCATGCGTTCGGCCCTCGTGCTCACGGGCGTGTCCACCCGAGCCGATCTTGCCGTCGCGGATGCCGCCTCGCCCGATTTCGTCCTGGAAACGTTGGCCGAACTGTCGGGAGTGCTCGACGGGCTGTTGGCCGACACGCGTCTGCGGTAGGCTCGGTCACTATGGACGGCATATGGAGCCAGTACACGCGCCGGGCGATCGGCATCCTGCTCGTCGGCGTCCTCATGCTCATGATCTACGCCGCGAGGGGCGTGCTGGCGCCGCTGGTGATGGCGGGCGTGCTCGCCTTCTTGATCGAGCCGCTGGTCTCGTATCTCAACCGGCGTCTCCGCGTGCCGAGGGTGGTCGCCGGTCTCTTGGTGTTGCTCCTCCTCCTCGCCCTCTTCCTGGTGGCCGTCATGGTGCTGGCACCCATCTTAGTGAACCAGTTCAGCCAGGTGCGCTTCAACGTGGACGATGCGGTCGACGGGGCGCTTGAGTGGCTGCGCGCGGCTTCGGAGTCGCTGCGGTCCTTCAGCGTGGGGGGCTACGAACTCGGTCTTGGGCCGTATGTGGATTCCTTCCAGAAGAGGCTCGAGCCGTCGGCCGTCGTTGGCTTCCTCCCCTCGGGACAGGATCTCTTTGGGTCGATCGACAGCATCCTGTCCACTACCGCCGGAGCCCTCGCCGGGTTTGCTTCCTCACTCGGGAGACTGCTGCTCACTCTGTTCCTCACCCTCATCTATAGCCTGTACCTGGTGAGCGATGGTCCGCGCTTGGCTTCCAGCGCGTGGAGTCTCGTGCCCGTCCGGCATCGCCCCGAGCTGGAGGAACTCCAATGTCAGGTCGTGCGTGTCTGGCGTGCCTTCTTCCGGGGGCAGCTTCTCATGGTGACGCTCTTCGGTCTTTCGGTGGGCCTGGTGATGTGGGGACTCGGGCTTCCCAGCGCCCTGATGGTGGGCATCATGGCTGGAGTTATGGATCTGGTGCCCAGCATCGGAGCTCTTGTGGCCGGCGGGCTCGCGGTCCTCATGGCCCTGATCCAGGGATCCGAACACCTGGCCGTGGGGAACGGCATGTTCGCCCTCATCGTGCTCGCCGTCTATCTCGGCCTCCAGCAGCTCGAGTCGAGTGTGCTGCAGCCGCGCATCATGGGGAGGAGCGTAGAGCTTCCGGGCATCGTGATCATCGTGGGCATCATGGCGGGTGCGAGCGTGGCCGGCATCCTGGGCGCGTATCTGGCCGTGCCGGTGATGGCCACCGCCCGGGTGGTGGGCATCTACGTGCACCGCAAACTCACGGAAGGGCACGGATCGGGCGAGCCGGGCGAGCCGGATGAGCCGGTCACCGCCGATCCATCGTCCCCCGACCCATCTGCGGCGATGCCCGAAGGGCCGGGACTGGAAGATCACGGGAATGATTCGCTCCAGACCATGCCCGAGACGAGTGCGTGAGCTTGGCTATGGGGGCCGCTGTGTCGTGACAGGTATCTGGGGTACAGTATGTCGCGTGGCGCGAGCGCGTCACTCCGCTTAGGATTCCCGACCGGCCATTCGTGGGGGCATGCAAAGGGTGAACGAGGACACACGACCCAACGAGTGGAACCGTCTTCAGGAAGAGCTGCAGCACATGGTCGATGCTCGATTGGCGGATCGGCCTTCGAAGGTAGCCGGTTCGCCTCGAACGGATGCTCCGAGCGAACTCGGCACGCCGCTCCCGTCCGACCCCAGTAGGACCGCTGAATCTCCTGTGACCCGGAAGACCTCGCCTCCCGCGGCCGTGAGGCCTCCGGTGCCGCCGGCGAAACAGGCGCCCCCAGCTCCCCCCGAGACCAGGGCGCTTCCTCCGTCCGCCCAGACCCGGACTCCTCCCGCAGCGTCCGATGACGGCGACCCGCGCCCCTCGGCCACCAGGCACGCTCAGGTTCGGAGCCGCGCGGCCGCGGGATCTCTCGAGGCGGCAGATACAGCTCCCGACTACTTCGGGAGGCCCGTCGAGCGGCGGCCCATCGTGGGCAAGCGGATCACCTCTCTGCGGACCAAGGTGCACCTGCAACTCATCGCCCGGGTCAAGGAGCTCGAGGAAGAGGTACTGCGCCTCGGGATCCGCGCCGAAGTGGCGGAGAGCTCGTTGGAGAACGCCGAGCGACACTACGAAGAGCGGCTGCACGACCTCAGGGTGCAGCTGTGGGCGTCTCAGGGCGAACTCGACGAAGAGCGTGAGCGCTCGCGGACCGCGCCGCGCAGACTTCTCCCTCGACTATTCGGGCGCTAGCCTCGCGAGTTCCGCTCGGAGGTCGGTGATGATCTCCTCGGTGTCCTCTATCTCGATGAGCTGATGTGGCCGTATCGTGTGGGCGGGGAGCGAAGCCTGCAGCTCCTCCAAGTAGGCTTGCTTGTCCGCGATACTGCGCCTCAGTCGCTCGATATCTTCTTCTGCCATTGCAGGGCCTCGTTCCGTTGCGATCGTCGCGGGTGTCCCGGTGGTCACCGTTTCGTGGGTCGCCACCCTTCGTACTGTTGCCTCTTGGGCGGTTGGGGAAACCGGCCGGGCGCGGATGGTATCGTGATCACGTGGTGTCTCGGCCCCGGGCGCGTCCCTGTTGACAGCCGGGGTCGCAGAAGGTATCGTCAGGTTCGGTTGCTGTCCTGATGGGGGAAGGGACATGCATGGGGGGTTTGGCGCCCGGACGCGGAAGGCCGCGCTGGGCGCCTACTTACGTCCCCCGGCCGTCGACCTCTCATGACTCTCTCCCAGATAGCTTTCGAGTGCCGCCCGCGTGGGGGTGGTCTTGAAGTCGGGGAAGCGTTCCAGGAGCGGCCCCAGGTCGGCGACGCCCCCCTGAGAGGTGAAGTCCACAGCTCCCGGTGAGAGCGGTCGACCGGGCAGGAACTGAAGAACCGCAGCCGGGATCTTGCCGAGCGGCTTCGGTACGTGCAGGATCGGACGACGTCTCCCCATCACCTCCAAGGCGGTGCCCACAAACTCGTTCATCGAGATCGGCTCGGGACCGCCCAGCGGCAGGGTGGCGTCGCGCGAAGCCTCCGGGTCGTCCACCAATCGGGCGAACAGCCTGCCCACATCCTCCACGAACACGGGCGTGAGAAGTTCCGTTCCGTCTCCGAAGACGGGCACGAACGGCAGGAAGTCGGAGAAGCCGAGGATGCGGTTGAGGGAATCGTCGCCCGGGCCGAACGCCCAACTCGAGCGCACGACGGCCCACTCGAGCCCGCTCCCCTTGATCGCACTCTCGGCCTGCCACTTGGCCCGGTTCCAGGTCTCCGTGGCGTGCTGGGAGACGGTGACTCCGCTCAAGTAGAAGAAGCGGGGAGCGCCGTCGGGGAATCGAGTCATACCCGGGCCCGCGGTCTGTGCGCGGTAGACCGTGGAGATGGCGGTCAGGAGGTTGAGGGTGCCTCCGCGGTCCACCTGCATGTAGGTGAGACCGCGGCGTGCGTTTTCCACCGGTGCGCCGGGGAACTGCGCGCACTGGATCACGACGTCTACGCCCTCCACCGCCGCCAAGAGGGACGCCGGCTCCGTGACGTCGGCGCTCACGAACTCAAGGCGCCCTGTCTCCACGGCGGCCGCCGCCTCAGGCAGCGCCTCGAACTTGCGGGCCGCCTTCTCAGCCGAGCGGCTCATCGCCCGCACCGTATGCCCCGCTCCCAGCACGTGCCTGGAGATCGATCTGCCCATGAAGCCGGTGGCGCCTGAGACCAGGACTCTCATGACCTCGCCTTTCTAGAGGATCGTGTCCCCTGTGTGGATCGCGTTCCACAGGTCTCCCACCGCCGCGACTCGTTCGCCCGCCGTGCGGACGGTGAAGAGGTACGGGTCGTCCAGCTCGTCAAGTTCCTCCCAGGTCACGGGCATCGACACGGAGGCTATAGGTGTGGGCCTGACGGCGTAAGGCGCCACGACCGTGGCCCCAAGAGCCATCCGGAGTGCGTCGAGGTACACGCGCGACCGCTTCTTCCCCTTGCTCACCTCGCGAGTGACGAGGCTGGGGTGGGCGGCGATGGCCTTCTCGAAGAGGCCCGACAGTACCTCGCGTATCTCGGCGAAGTCGAGAGTGCCGTCCAGGGGGAGGGCGAGATGCAGACCGCGCTTGCCGGAGGTCTTCACCAGCGGATCGAGGCCGGAACGTTCGAGCTCGGCTCTCAGGACATGGGCGGCCTCCCGCGCCTTCGCGAACGACTGCGGAACGGATTCTCTGTCCGGGTCGGAGGGGGGGTCGATGTCGATCACCAGCAGGTCGGGGTGTTCGATGTCCGCGGTGCGTGAAAGGAACGTGTGGAAGGTGAGCACGCCCAGGTTCGCCAGGTAGAGCAGATCCGCCGCGTCGTCGACGAGGGGATGGTGCGTCACCCGTTCCGAGTGGCGGTACTTCTTCGAGTATGTGCGAAGCCAGTCGGGGTAGTGGGCGGGCGTATCCTTCTGGTAGAACGACTCCCCTTCGACGCCCTCGGGGTAGCGCTCGAGGGTGAGCGGACGGTCGCGTAGGTGGGGGAGGAGGACCGGTGCGATCTCGTGGTAGTAGGCGAGCACCTCGCCCTTGGTGACTCCTTCCGCGGGGAAGTACACCTTGTCGGTGTGGGTGAAGGTGACGCGTTTCCCGGCGATGGAGAAGGTGCTATCCAGGAGGGGTCGTTCGGTGCGCGGCAGTCAGCCGGCGTCGTCGGACGCTGGGCCCGCGGCGGCGGCGGGGGCGCCTCCAGAAGGGACACCTTCGTCGGGGGCGCCTCCAAAGGGGGTATCATGCTCCCGCTGCGGGGCGCCGCCTTCGAGCACTTCCTCGATGCCACGGCCGCTCAGCACCGACAGAGGAGCTTCGATGACGAGGTCGTAGCCCGGGCGGGACGTCTCGTCACGATGCTTGATCAGCAACCAGTTCTTGTCCCCTCGACCTTTCATGTGCACCAGGGTCCAACTCCCGTTGAGCTTCTCGCCGTGGAGGATGAACTTGAGTTCTCCCGCCGCCAGGTGCTCCGCCGGGGTGGAGGGGCCGCCCTCGCGGGGCCTCTTCTCCCGGCCGTGATCCTGCTCCCACCACCCCGTGTCCCAGAGCACCACCGCGCCGCCGCCATACTCTCCCGCGGAGATCACGCCCTCGAAGTCGCCGTAGTCCAAGGGATGGTCTTCGGTCATCACCGCGAGGCGCTTGTCGGCCGGATCGAGTGACGGGCCTTTCGGCACCGCCCACGACTTCAGCACTCCGTCGATCTCGAGGCGCAGGTCGTAGTGGAGGGCGGTGGCCGCGTGCTTCTGCACGCAGAAGAGCCTGCGCTCTTCGCTCGGTTCGATCGCTCCGCCCGACGGCTCGGCCGTGCGCGCGAAGTCGCGTTTCTCGCGATACTCCTTGAGCTTGTCGTCGGCACCTGTCACGCCACTCGCATCTCCTGTCTGGGCGGCCATTCGGACCCGGCTCTCGGTCATGCTACCCTGAGGGCGGGAGTATCTACTCCAGGGAGGATGGCATAGATCCCGACGGAAGTGGGTGTCGATCCCAGACGGAGGTGGGCGTCGATCCCCTACGGAGGAGCGCGTCGATCATGTCTGGGTCAGTGATCGTGATAGGAGCCGGGCTCGCGGGACTGTCGGCGGGCGTGTACTCCCGGCTGAACGGCTACGACTCCCTGATCGTGGAGCACCATTCTCAACCCGGCGGCGTGGCGGCCTGGTGGACCCGCAAGGACTACCTGTTCGACGGCGGCATCCACTTCCTGATGGGTCACCGACCGGGTCAGCCCACGTACGAGCTCTACGAGGAGCTGGGCATCTTCCCGGGCGTACGGGTTGTGGACATGCACGCCTACGCCGAGTACGTGGATGAGGCCAGCGGCCGCTCGGTGGTGGTGGGGTCAGACATCGAAAGGCTGGCCGATGACCTGACGGGGTCGCTCGGCGCCGGCGTCTCGCCCGCGGCGTCAGGCCGGTCGCGCGCCGGCGTGCACGGCGACCGGGCTGTCGTGGCCCGTCTCGTCGAGGAGGCCCGCTCGCTGCGAGGCGTCGGCTTCGCCGCCGCAGGCATGGAGCGTCCACCAGAACTCAGTCGGTTCTACCACACGGCCCGCGACCTGTGGGACATGAGAGGCCTGCTGCGCCACATGCACGGCTCCATGGGGCGCCCGGTCGCTGAGTTCGCCGCCGGCATCGAGGATCCGTGGGTGCGCTGGGTGGTTCGCAACCTGTTCATGCCCGACGTACCGGTGTGGTTCGTGACTATGCTCCTCGCCATGCTGGCCGACGGACAGCTCGGCTTACTCAAGGACGGGTGCCGGTCGTTCGTGGGGGCGATCGAGCGTCGCTACCTCGACCTGGGGGGCGAGGTGGTCTACGGGGCGACAGGGGAGGAGATCCTCGTGGAGCACGACCGGGCGGTGGGCGTCCGCCTGACCGACGGAACCGAGCACCGGGCCGACGCGGTGATCTCGGCCGCCGACGGCCGCAGCACCATATTCGACATGCTCAGGGGCCGCTACGTGAACGACGGCATCGTGCGACGCTACCGTGACTGGCGCCTCTTCGAGCCGTACGTGATGGTGTCATTCGGCGTGCGGCGCACTTTTCCGGGCGAGCCGCCGCTCAGCGCCTACCGGTTGGAGCATCCGCTGAGTGTGGGCGATCGCACGGTGGAAGGCATCATGATGCGGCGTTTCGACTACGGTGACGTTTTCGCGCCCTCCGGTCGGGCGGTGATCCAGGTGGAGTTCGAGAGCGACTTCGAACACTGGGCGAGGTTGCGCCGTGACCGCGCCGCGTACAAGGCCGAGAAGCAACGGGTGTCGGAGGCTGTGCTCGACCGGCTCGAGAGGCACTATCCGGGCCTGGGCGCGCTGGTGGACGTCGTAGACGTGGCCACTCCGTACACCACGTGGCGCTACACGCGGAACGAGCGCGGAGCCTTCGAGGGGTGGATGCCCGTGCCGGAAGTGATGACGCGCACCCTGGAGCGCACCCTCCCCGGCCTCGACGGCTTCTTCATGGCCGGGCAGTGGGTCATGCCTGGGGGCGGGGTGCCGCCTGTGCTCTTCTCGGGCCGCCATGCCGTGCAGCTCATGTGCTCGCGCGATGGGCGCACATTCCGGCGCAGCTGAGGCGGCACCGGCGCTGCGGCGCGGCCGAAGACGCGGCGATCTCGCGGCGCCCGCGTCCCGAGGTCGGTTCGACGCAGCCGCCGGCCGCTGCCGAGGACGCCGGATCGTGGGGTTTGGGTCGAAACCGCCGGTGGTTATACTAGCCGCGCGAAGCCGTGGCACACGCGGCCCCCCGTCACGGGAGGTGGCCGGGGTAGACGAGCCGAGCGGGCCTTCGGGCCACTCGCGTATTGGAGGTCTTCCGCGTGCTCAAGGAGTTCAAGGAGTTCGCCATGCGCGGCAACGTGGTGGACATGGCGGAGGGTATCATCATCGGAGGAGGTCACAGGATGAGTTGTTCCTTCGCCCGGCGGCCCGGACGGCGTGCAGCCTTCTTCGCGCTCGCCCGTCTTGTGCCGGCAACCACGGCTCTTGCGCTTCTCGCATTCGCCGCACTCGTCCCGGGTCCCGTGTGGGCACAGGAACAAAGGCTCTCGTCCGACTGGCAGTCTCCCGAAACCTGTGGGTACTGCCACGACGCCCTGTATGAGCAGTTCACGGGGAGCATGCACTCGCAGGCAGCCGTCGACCCGCTCTACCTGTACGAGGTGGCTCTGGCGGACGAGCAGACGGACGGCCTCGTGGGTCCCTTCTGTCTCAAGTGTCATTCGCCCATTGGCGACTGGCTCGGGGAGACGGCTCCCCCCACAGGCAAGAGTGACGGGAGCGCGCTCTCCGACATCGCCAAGGAAGGGGTCACCTGCGACTTCTGCCACACAGTGTCGGGGCCGTCCGATGAGTGGCCCGGCAACTCCTCCTTCGAGAGCGATCCCGGCCTCACGAAACGGGGTCCCTACGCCGACTCGGTATCACCTGCACACGATACCGCCTTCTCGGAGTTCCACACCTCGTCCGACTTCTGCGGAAGCTGTCACGATGTCAACCACCCGCTGAACGGGCTCGCACTGGAGGCCACCTACACGGAGTGGAAAGAGAGCGGCTGGGCCGATCTCGGTGTGCGGTGCCAGGACTGCCACATGACTCCCGGCGCGGGGCCCTCGCCTCCCGGTACGGGCCCGGTGGCGGCCTTCGGCCCTGAGCGCGACCGCGTATTCAGCATGGACTTCACGGGAGCGAACGCGGTCTTCGGTAACCGGGAAGCGGCCGAGGAGAGGCTCAAGGGCGCCGCCGCCCTCGAGCTGATCGTCGAAGGAGTGCCCGAGGCCGGCGTGAAGGCCGGCGATCCTGTGAAAGCACTCGTCAAGGTGAAGAACGTCGCCGCTGGTCACTACCTGCCAACGGGGCTCACGGACACGCGACGCATGTGGCTCGAGGTGAAGGCCGTCGGGAAATCGGGCGACCCGGTGGAGCTGGGGAAGGTGGAGTACCACACTATATTCGCCGACGAATCGGGCAACCACGAGAACGTGCCGGTGTGGTTTGCCGCTTCAGTCTACTACGACCGCCGGGTACCGCCGATGGGTGCGCTTGACGAAGTGATCGAGTTCGCGTGGCCTGAGGGGGTCTCCGGTGAGGCCAAGGTGGTGGCGGAGCTCAAGTACATGTCGTTCACGCAGGAGTTGGCCGACAAGGCCAAGCTCGACGTAGAGGTTCCCGTCATCCTGATGGCCCAGACCGAGCAGTCTGTAGAGACCGCCGGGTCGTCGCTCATGGCGGCGATCGCGTTCGCGGTGGCGTTCGCGGTCGTCGTGGCCATCATGGTCGTCTTCTTGCGCCGTAGGCCGGGCGGTTTCGCCCGGAGAGGCGGCGACCAGAAGGCCGTCGCTTGAGCGCCGGGTGCCGCGAGAGCAGAGTGGGGGTGTAGCCGCAGTGGTGGACTTCCTCGCCGAGCATCGCGCCACCGCCATCAACGTGGGCATCGCGGTCCTCGTCGTTATTGGTGCGTGGCTGCTCATTCGGCTGATGCGGCGTGCGGTCGACCAGTTCCTCACCCACCGGGCCTTGGCCGAACTCGACGCCGGAGCGCGCACTAGATTCCGCATGATCGAGCGGCTGGCGGCGGCCGGGATAGCGTTCTTGGGAATCGGCCTCGCGCTCTATGTGGTCGACGTGGGCATCCTGAGGAAGATCTCGGTCGCCATGTTCGCATCGGCGGGACTCGTCGGCATCGCCCTCGGCTTCGCCAGCCAGACCACCGCCGCCAACCTGATCTCAGGGGTGATCATCGCTTTCGTGCAGCCCCTGCGACTCGGCGACCGGGTGCGGGTGGAAGACGAGTACGGTCAGGTCGAGGAGATAGGCTTGTTCTACACCTCGCTGAAGACCTGGGACAACCGGCGAATCGTGATCCCCAACCAACTACTCTCGAACAAGGTGATCAAGAACTACACGATACACGATGCGCGCATGGCCGCCGGTATCGTGATGCGCCTCGACTTCACCGCCGACCTCGACGCGGTGCGGAGCACCCTTCTCGAGCTCGCACGCGCCCATCCCCTGTTCATCCCTGAACCTGAGCCCGAGGTCGAAGTGGTGGACACCGACGACTCAGGGGTCTCCGTGCGCCTCACCGCGTGGGCCGCCGATCAGCCCGACGCGTGGAAGCTCGGCGCGGCCCTGCGGGAGCAGGCGCTCAAGGCGCTTGCCGCGCAAGGAGTGCCGATATCGGCCAGGAGGATCCGCCTCATCCCAGTGCCGTCGGGAGCGGAGGTGCCGTCGGGCGCCGGCGAGACACCGGGAGCCGAAGGGACACCGGGCGCCGGCGGAGGTGGGGGCGGGTAGTGATGAGCTGCTCCCCCGGCGTCGACGGTCCGGACCGGGCGGGGCGCCCGGAACCCAGCGGGGAGGCGGGTCGCCCGGAGTCCATCGGGGAGTCGGGGCGCGGTCTCTTCGGACTGCGGCGGAACGTCTTCGTCGCGGGTGTGGTGTCGTTCTTCATGGACATGAGTTCGGAGATGGTCTATCCGCTCGTGCCCCTGTTCCTCTCCTCGGTGCTCGGAATCAACAAGTCGCTCATCGGGCTGATCGAGGGGATCGCCGAGACCACCGCGAGCCTGCTGAAGGTCGCGTCGGGCTGGTACAGCGACCGTATCGGACGTCGCAAGGCGCTTATGGGCGCGGGGTACGGCATCTCCGCGGTCAGCCGGATAGGCCTGGCTCTGGCCGGCTCCTGGGGCCACGTGCTCGGGGCACGGTTCGTGGATCGTGTGGGGAAGGGCGTGCGTACGGCCCCGCGGGACGCCATCATCGCCGACTCCAGCATCTCGAAAGACCTGGGACGGAGCTTCGGCTTCCACCGGGCGATGGACCAGTTTGGAGCGGTGCTCGGTCCCGCGGTGGCGTTCCTCGTGCTGACCGCCCAACCGGGAGGCTACCGTACCGTCTTCTGGCTGAGCCTGATCCCGGGGCTCCTCGCCGTGGGGGTCGTAGTCTTCTTCATCGAGGAGCGGCGCGTGCCCGGGAGGCGCCGGGTTCAGGGGAGCCCGGCGGATGGCTCGGTGGATCGCTCGGCGGGCCGCCCCGGCGATGCATGCGCCCATGGTGCCGCGAACTCCGACTCCGGCCTGGGGATGCGTGGCAGGGTGGCTCGGCTGCGCGGCCCCCTTCTGGGATACCTCACGGTGACGGGGCTCTTCTCGCTTGGCAACTTCTCCGACGCGTTCTTGATCCTGCGAGCCGAAGATCTAGGGCTCACGGCGGCCCTCATACCCTTGGCGTATCTGCTGTTCAATCTGGTGTACTCGGCGCTCTCGGTGCCGGCCGGGCTCTTGGCCGACCGGTACGGGCGGCGCTCTGTCCTGGCCTTCGGGTACCTGCTCTTCGCGGCCACCCAGGCGGGACTGGGGGCGGCCGATAGCCCGGTGCACGTGTGGGTGCTGTTCGCCCTGTACGGTGCCTACATGGGTTTCGCGGACGGCACCGGGCGGGCTTTGCTCGCCGAGCTCGCGCCCGCGGAGCGGCGCGCCACTGCCTTCGGCGCGTACCACGCCGTGGCCGGCGTAACCGCACTGCCGGCCAGCGTGTTTGCGGGTGTCCTCTGGGATCGGGTCTCGCCGGCCGCTCCGTTCTGGGTGGGAGCCGGCACGGCGCTCGCCGCCGCGGCGCTGCTGCTGCTGGTGGTGCCCGCACAAACCCGGACCCCGGCCGCGGGCTGAGCGGTGTACCCCGCGGGGGGCCGGCAACCTTCGGCTGACCAGGTAACCTCCCGCGTGACCCGGCGGCCTCCCAGGTGACCCGGCGGCCTCCCGCGTGACCGTGGGTGCGGCGGGTGGTCGGCGCCGCCCCTGCCCCTGCCGGCCTAGGAGTCGGCCACCAACGGCAACAGCTCACGGTGGTCGCGGATGACGGCGTCAGCGTTCGGCGGGTCATCGTGGTCGTTCACAGCCGCGAAGCGCACCGCCCGCATGCCCATGCCGAGGGCGCCCGCGATGTCGGTGCGGGGCGTGTCGCCCACGTGGAGGGCGTGTTCGGGGAGCACGCCCATCTCGGCCAGGGTCTTCTCGAACATGCGTGGGTCGGGCTTGGGGTAGCCGGTCTCGTCTGAGAACGTGAGGCTCGAGAAGTGGTCGAGGAGGCCGTCTCGCTCGAGGAATCCCACGAGGATGCGCCCCGGGGTGAGGCCGGTGTCGGAGATAAGACCCATCTTCACCCCATCGGCGGCCAACCGGGGGATGGCCTCCGCCGCCCCGGGGAGCAGGCGCAGCGAGATGTGGGCTCCTAGTTCCTCGATGCGCAGCGCGGTGCGCTCGGCGACGCCGTCGCACGACTCGAGCCCGAACTGCTCGAGAACGTGGAGCACGTGTTCGTGAGCACCGTAGTGTCGACCGGCCCGCCACGCATCCAGATATGAGTCGAAGCTGCTGTGCTGGGCCTGCCTGAGCGCTTCGACGTTTGACGAGCCGCCACAGGCTTCGACCGCTTCGCTCAACACCGCGAGCCTCAGGGCGCGGGACCCCTCGTCGGGTTCGAGGTGCGAATCGGTATAGAGGGTGTTCCAGAAGTCGAACGTGACGCCGTCGATGGCCATGCGCTCTCCGCGGTCGGCTGGGGTGGTGGAGAGGGGAGTATACCCACCCCGGCGGACGGAGAGATCCGCCTCAGTCCACAGTCGCGCGGCCGTCGCCGGTGATGGGTATCGTCGGCCCGAGGAAGCGGGGCTCGGAGCCCAGTACGTGCAGCTGGAGAAGGGCCTTGCAGCGCGCGAACCACTCGCGTATCCGCAGTCGCTCGAGGTCGCGGTAGGGGCGGAGGTCGGCGGCCACCCCGGTGGCCTCGAGGCCCAAGGTCCGCGCAGTGTACACGGCCCTCTCCAGATGGAACTGCTGAGTCACCACAAGTGCGTCTTCTATCAGGAACACGTCGCGGGCCCGGTACATGGTGTCGAAGGTGCTGAAGCCGGCGTGGTCCATGAAAACGTCCTCCGGTGGTACGCCGTGTTCCAGCACGTAGGCCCGCATGGCGTTGACCTCGTCATACGGGATGGTGCCGTGATCGCCGCTCAAGAGCAGCTTCCGCACCTTTCCCGACTCGTAGAGTCCGATGCCGGTCTGCAGGCGGTCGGCCAGCATCGGTGAGGGCCGGCCGGCGGCGCTCACGCTCGCACCGAGGACGATCGCTACTTGGGCGGAGGGGGCTTCGTCCCCCGAAGGCGCCACGTACATGCCGCCCCGAGCAACCACATAGGCGTTCGCTGCGACCGCGCCGACCCCAGCGACGAGGATCGCCGCCGCCACGAGCACCGCTGCCCGCCGCAGTCGGGTCCCGAAGCGGGAACCCCGACCGCCTCCGCTCATGCGGGCAGCGTGGCGAACCGCCCTAGGGTCGTCGAGCGTGGGGGCGTCGGGGTGTCGGGGATCCGGGCGCATGATCGTCCGGTCAGTGTAGCAACCCGCCTCACCGCCGGGCGGCAACCGTGCCGGCCTGTTGGCGGCGGCTGGTACAATCTAGGCCTTCGCAGGCAGTCGTACCGCCGCACAGAACTGGAGGACCGACCGACCATGCCGATGACCATCACCG
Source organism: Actinomycetota bacterium (assembly GCA_018830645.1). Taxonomy (GTDB): domain Bacteria; phylum Actinomycetota; class Thermoleophilia; order RBG-16-64-13; family RBG-16-64-13; genus JAHJSA01. The sequence goes on along the minus strand of JAHJSA010000035.1, from coordinate 12,332 downwards.
AGAAGATCCTGGCCAGGGCGGCCGGCCGCGACGTCGTGGAGCCCGGCGACCTGATCATGGCCCGCGTCGATTTCTGCCTGGGCAACGACATCACAGCACCCGTCGCTATCGACGAGTTCGAGAAGGCCGGCTTCGACAGCGTCTTCGACCCAGAGCGTATAGCCCTGATCCCCGACCACTTCACGCCGAACAAAGACATCAAGACGGCACAGCTCGTCAAGCAGATGCGCGAGTTCTCAGCCCGCCACGGCATCACTCACTTCTACGATGTGGGGCGCGTGGGAGTCGAACACGCCCTACTCCCAGAGATGGGCTTGGTCGGCCCGGGCGACGTGGTCATCGGCGCCGACTCCCACACCTGCACGTACGGCGCCCTGGGCGCCTTCGCCACGGGCGTCGGGTCCACCGACCTGGCGGGAGCCATGGCCACCGGCCAGGTGTGGTTCCGCGTGCCCGAATCGCTCAAGTTCGTCTTCGACGGGGAGCTCTCTCCGTGGGTCACGGGCAAGGACCTGATCCTCTACACCATCGGCAACATCGGGGTCGACGGGGCCCTCTACATGGCCATGGAGTTCACCGGCTCGGCCATCTCCGGCCTGTCGATCGACTCCCGCTTCTCTATCGCCAACATGGCCATCGAGGCAGGGGGGAAGAACGGCATCATCGCAGCCGACGCGACCACGCGCGCCTACGTGGAGGGCCGCTTCCAACGGGAGCCCGTGTACGTGGAGTCAGACGAGGGCGCCGAGTACGCTCGTGTCCGCCGCTGGTCGGCAGCCGACGTGCCCTTGATGGTGGCCAAGCCCCACCTCCCTTCGAACACCCAGCCCGCCGCCGACCTTGCTGGCACGCGCATCGACCAGGTGGTCATCGGCAGCTGTACCAACGGCCGCATCGAAGACCTGCGCATGGCCGCCGAGGTGCTCCGCGGGCAGAAGGTGCACAAGGACGTGCGCTGCATCGTCATCCCTGCCACCCAGGTCATCTGGAAACAGGCCATGAACGAAGGGTTGTTCGACGTGTTCCTGGACGCCGAAGCCGTGGTCTCCGCGCCCACCTGCGGCCCCTGCCTGGGCGGGCACATGGGCATCTTGGCCGAGGGCGAGCGCGCCGTAGCGACCACCAACCGCAACTTCGTAGGCCGCATGGGCCACCCCGGCAGCGAGGTCTACCTGGCCGGCCCCTACGTGGCCGCCGCCAGTGCCGTGGCCGGCCACATCGCGACCCCCGAACAGATCGGCACGAGGAGGGCGGCATGAGCGCCACATCAGGCGGCGGCGTGAGCGGCCCCACGACGAGGAGGGCGGCATGAGCGCGAGCGCTCCGAACAACGAACTGGGAGCCGTCCCCGGTGGCAGCGCCGTGCTCAGGGGCCATGCCTGGACCTTCGGCCGCGATGTCGACACCGACCTCATCATCGCCGCCCGCTACCTCAACATGAAGACGGCCGAGGAGTTGGCCGCGCACCTCATGGAAGACGCCGACCCCGAGTTCCCGCAGAAGGTGCGCCCGGGCGACATCCTGGTGGCCGATGAGAACTTCGGCTGCGGCTCGAGCCGCGAGCACGCGCCCATGGCCATCAAGGGCGCCGGCATCCCGCTGGTGATCGCGAAGAGTTTCGCCCGCATCTTCTACCGCAACGCCTTCAATACCGGTTTGCCCATCCTGGTGGCGCCCGAGGCCGTCGACGGCATCGACGAGGGCGACGAGGTCGAGGTGGACCTCTCCACCGGGTGCATCCGCAACCTGACCTCGGGCAAGGAGTTCGAAGCCGAACCGTTGCCCTCCTTCATGCAGGAGTTGGTCGCTGCCGGTGGACTGCTGCCATATCTGAAGGGGCGCGGGTAGGGGTAGGTCGACGCGGTGGAGCAGCTTCGGTGGGGGCAGATAGGACTCAGTACTCAGGCGATCCGACAATGAGAGCCGCTATCGATGGGGTGGACCGCAAAGGAAGGGTGTCATGCCGCTCGAACTGCGTACCGAAGTCAAGGGAATCGGTGATGTTCAGCGGAGCGCTCTTTGAAAGCGTGGGCGCTGTAACCAAGCGCAGCCGTCTGGAGTGTGAGCTGAGCATGCGGTCTACCGAGAAGCCGGGTACCTATCCGCTGTCTACAATCCCGGCCATTGCAGAGCCAGCAAGCTCCGGGAACGGTCGGCACGCGAGCATGGCGTCCAAGTTGGATGGGGTGAACACGCGGCCATCGGTGTCGCGCACTACGGGACCCAAAGCGTCGGCGGTTCGTCGCCATCCGAGGCCTGCCAGCACGGCGAAGAGAGGCACTCCGCCAAGTCGAGTGGCCTCGCCTCTCAGCGCGCGGAATCGGCTGGCCTTGTCCCGCGCCGTACCCCCGTCGTTGGCGCCTTTGCATTCAAGGAGCGCCTGTAGATGCCCGGCCACGTCGTAGACGACGAAATCGGGAGCGGGTCTCACCGTCAGCCCGAATCGAGCTTCAATCTCGCTTTGGTTTGCGGAGCCCGTGCGTACATGGAGAATCCCGGTGTTGACGAACCTCGATTCAACTTCGTCCTCGATGAGGTCACCCCGTCTAGTGCTTGTCGCATCAAGGATCTGGCGGAAGGCGCCACCGTACAGCCGTTGGTGGAGGAACATGGGCAGCGGGACACCAGCCACCGCGTAGTGTTGGACGCTCGCCCAGCCAAGTGCGGTGTCCGGCTTCGTGATCTTGGATCGGATGGTCTCGCTGTCCGTCTCCGAGAAGAGACTCCCGGTCATCGTGTGGTCTATGGTCAGTGCCGCCAACTCCGTCTGCTGAGGCGATGCTGCGTGTCCGGTTTCCATGCTCTTGATCCGCGTGTTGGCCAGCCCAGGTCCACCATGGCCTCTTGCCACCATGACTGTGGCCGCCGCGAACTCTTGGGTGGTGAATCCCAACAGGAGCCGGAAGATCCGGAGGGTCCGCGGGTTCGTTTGGAGCACGCGAGCGAGGTCGGCTGGAGACACGGCCTGGAAACCACTGGTCGCTCGCAACGCGATGTTGTACGACTCAATTACCCCGTCCAGTTCGTATTCCCGCGGCCAATGGACGTACCCGAAGTCGGCTCCAAAGTCGGGAGCGTAGGCTCGCTCAGCAATTGCTGCATAGACTGCCGCCAGTTGGCCAGTGCCAAAGGACTCGGGGACCCGTCTGATGAGAGCCACTCGCTCGTCCCAGCTCGTCGCCGAGGCTACTTCACGCGCCGTTGCGTCGATCTGTTGTGCCGCGTCCAACTACCCTGCTCGGTGTAGACGGCTTGGGAGGGCCGCAGCGTATCTAGCGTCGATTTCGCTGGCAAGCCAGCGGCGTCCGAGCTGCTCGGCCGCGACCGCGGTAGTGCCTGTTCCGGCGAAGGGATCGAAGACTATCTGCCCGGGCAGCGAAAGTAGATTAATGAAGAAGCTTGGCAACTCAACCGGGAAGCGCGCTGGATGCCGAGTTGGGTTTGGCTTGAACTCGGGTTCGACGTAGAGCAGCGTCGAAGGTCGTACGAGGTCCGGGCCGGCTTGGACGCGCTTCCTGCCCTGGCCGGAGGGAGCGTTGGCTCGTACAAAGTTGTGTGCCAGTTTCTTACGCCGTTCGACGTCTTTGCGATCCCACCGGGCGGGCCTGAGGCAGTGCTCGGGAAAGAACTGCCAGGAGTCCGTCTTCGTGAACTGGAAGCAGTACTCCACGGCGTCCTTGAGATAGCGGTTGAATCGCCCTGGTGGCGGCGAAGGTTTGCCCCAGATGAAATCCTCAGCGAAATGGAACCCCTGATCGCGGAGCAGAAAGACCAGCTCGTACTGCAGGGTGCCCCTTTCGCCTCCTGCGGTACGCTTGGAGCGGTAGTTCAGCAGGAACGACCCGTGCGGTTTCAGTACTCGGAGGATCTCGGCGGTCACTTGCAGGAAGAAGCCGTGATACCAATCGCTGCCGTACTTCTCGCCATTGCCGTACTTGGGCTGCCGGTCATACGGCGGCGACGTCACGACCAAGTCAAGGCTATCGTCGGGCAAATGGCCAAGGACTTCAAGGCAGTCGCCTATTACCAGGGTGCCCAGCTGAGTCTCTAATGCTATGTCAAAGCCGTCCAGATTCAAGTTTTCACGGAGGTCCAGATCGGGTACCACAGCAGGTAGCATCGGGGAGAGGCATCGGAGCGGCGGGCTCACCGCCGAGGTCAAGAGCGATCCTTCCTCCACCATCTTTTTCTCCTCCATGAAGAAAGGGTATCAGAGTTCCCAGGTGCTCGAATGACTGTGCATGAGGACCGCGATTAGTTTACCCGCCAGGTCGGACGGAATGGCGACATCCTGGTGGCCGATGAGAACTTCGGCTGCGGCTCGAGCCGCGAGCACGCGCCCATGGCCATCAAGGGAGCCGGCATCCCGCTGGTGATCGCGAAGAGTTTCGCCCGCATCTTCTACTGCAACGCCTTCAATACCGGTTTGCCCATCCTGGTGGCGCCGGAGGCCGTCGACGGCAGACCTTCGCCGGCGGGCGGCGCGGCTGAGCGGCCGGCCGTTAGCCCGTCCCTCGATCGAGTACCCGGCCGCAGTCGTGGAGTCGGCGGCGAGTATTGACCCCCAGGTATTCGGTCGATACACTACACGTAGTACGGAAGTCGTAGCGATAAGCGAGGCTCTCATGGAAACCGTCACGATCTCTCCCAAGTACCAGGTAGTCATCCCCAAGCTCATCCGGGAGAGCCTTGAGTTGCGCCCCGGTCAGAAGGTAGAGGCGATTCTCTACGACCGCCGTATCGAGCTTGTGCCGGTGCGCCCGATCTCGGAGATGCGGGGGTTCCTCCCGGGGCTCGACTCGGACGTGCCACGCGAAGACGATCGCACATGAACGTAGTCGATTCGTGCGGGTGGCTCGAGTACTTCGGCGACGGTCCGAACGCGACGTTCTTCTCTGACGCTCTGGCAGCCACTTCCGAACTCATCGTCCCCTCTATGACCATCTACGAAGTGTTCAAGCGGATCATCCAGCAGCGCGACGAGGGCGATGCTCTCCAGGCGGTCGCGATGATGCAGCAGGGTCGCGTCGTGGAACTGTCGTCCCCTCTGGCTTTGTCGGCAGCTCGCCTCAGCCTCGAGTACAATCTACCTATGGCGGACAGCATCATACTGGCCACCGCTCGGGCGCACGGAGCGACGCTCTGGACTCAGGACGTGGATTTCGAGAGTGTTCTGGGGGTCCGCTACATCGCTAAGGATCTCGACACCGCGGCGGGATAACAACGATTTCGAGCAGATGCGCTTCGCGCACGGCTCAAAGCGACGGCGTTGCTAGGCCTTGGTGAAAATCAGCCAGATACGGACGCTCTCGACCGATCGCATTGGCCGCAAGATCGGGACGGCGTCCTCGGCGTTCGTACACGGGGCCGACTGATCGAACCAGGGTCCGGGATCCGCGCCCGCCGCGCCGCTCAGTGTTCGGCGATGAACCGGTCCAGCTCGGCATGCCATTCGGTGAGATCGACCACCCCGGCCTCCGTGGTCTCGCCGAACAGCAGATCCACCATATACCGGGGGCGTTTGCCCCCGATGTGCATCGCTTTGACGCAGGACACGCAATAGACGACCACGTCTTCGGCCGGCATTGAGTCTGCTCGGCGTGTCATCAACTCTCGCACGCGGGCGTCCGGAAGCGTTCCGAAGAAGCTGTCGCCACAGCAGACACCGGCGGCGCGGGTCGACATCGGCTCCACGAGCTTCACGTTCATTCGTTCTAGCAGAGTCCGGATAGCCTCATGTACACGGTCCTCCGTACGAGTGGGGCAGGGGTCATGCACCGTCATCACCGCGCCTCCGTAGTCCGGGAACGGAAACGAACCGGCCGCGGCAAGTACTTCCCAAAGTGAGGTTGTGAAGATGCCTTCGTAGAGTTCGCGATAGCGGCGATCACATCCGGGTGCGAAGACCAGAGAGTCGATAGCCTCGCTCATTGTTCCGCCCCAACTGCAACCTCGCGCTTGAGCATGACAAGTTTGCGATCGGGGCCCCACCGGTATCCACCGAGGGCACCCGTCGACCTGAGGACTCTGTGACACGGGATGACGAAAGCGATCGGATTGGCCCCGACCGCACCGGCCACGGCGCGGGTCGCAGACGGCACGCCCAAGCGCTCGGCAAGACCGCCGTAAGAAACGAGACAGCTCTCCGGCACACGCAGGAGCCCTTCCCAGACTCTGATCTGGAAGTTGGTGCCCCTCAATAGGAGCGGGAGCGGCTCGATGGAGGCGCCGGCTCTCTCGAAGATCGACTCTACGAGCCGGCGCGTCCCCTCATCATCCCTGACGATGCAGGCGAGTCCCCACTCCTGCGCAAGCTCGGCGATCGCATCCCGGGAATCCGGGCCGTCGAAGAATCGGAGTGCGCAGATGCCGCGGTCGGTCACGCCGATCAGGCACGATCCAAAGGGCGTCTCGTGGATTCCGTACCGGATGGTGATGCCCTCACCATGCGCCTTGTACTCGCCGGGCGTGACCGCGTCTGTGGCGACGATCAGGTCGTGCAGACGGCCGGGTCCGCTCAAGCCGACCGCGAATGCGGTGTCCAGGATAGGTTGAGAATCCCTCAGCAGGGCCTTCGCGCGGCTCGCCGTCAGGTGTTGGAGGAATCGCTTGGGACTGACCCCCGCCCACCGTCGGAAGACGCGCTGGAAATGGTAGCGGCTCAGCCCGACGTGAGCGGCCACGTCTTCGAGCGTCGGCTGCATCGAGGCGCTCTCCTCTATATACATGATGGCGCTCTTCACGCGCTCGTAGTCTGTGTCCAACTCGAGGCTCCTCCCCTATCCGGAACGCCTCCGACGATAGCACCGCCGCCGAGCGGACACGACCCGGTTCTTGCGGCCGAGTAGTAGTATCCTTGTCTTGATTCCTCAGGAGGTTGGCGCGGTGTCGGTCGTACTCACAATCGAGCTTGAGCGCGAGACCGACAGGCCCCGGATCGCGGAGGTCGTCGAATCCCCGGGCGCGCTCGCCCACGGCGCCACCCAGGACGCCGCTGCGTGACCGGAGCATCCGCTGCACATGTCTAGCCCTGCGCCCGAAGCGGGCAGTCGGAGCGCTCTTGAGGTGGAGGAGGCGATCGCGCTTCCCGAACTTGTGGCCCGCGGAGGCGTCGGTGGGGTCCTGATGGGACTCGCGAACCTTGTTCCCGGTGTCAGCGGTGGAACGATGCTGTTGGCCGCCGGAGTATATCCGACGTTCATCTCCGCCATCGCCGACCTTACCACCTTGCGCTTCCGTACCCGCTCCATCGTGGCGCTGGGGACCATCGGCGGCGCCGCCGCCCTGGTGATTCTTCTGTTCGCAGGCGTGCTCAAGGACCTCGTGATCGAGCAACGCTGGGCGATGTACAGCATCTTCATCGGCCTGACTCTCGGCGGCGTGCCTGTCGTCTGGCGTCTGGCTCGTCCGGCCACGCCCACGCTCTGGGCTTCAGCAGCGGTCGGCTTCGTACTGATGGTACTCATGGCCTTCGGTGGCGAACGAACGATCTCTGGAGGAACACATTGGCCGTTGTTGCTGCTGTCGGGCCTAGCCGGCGCCTCCGCCATGATTCTGCCGGGCGTCAGCGGCGGCTACATACTCCTTCTGCTTGGTCAGTACGAAGTCATCCTGGGGGCCGTGGACAGCCTGAAGATAGGGCTCTTTGGATGGGATGGGGGCGGCGTCGATGGCGCTCTCGTGATGGGGAGCATGGATGTCTTGGTGCCCGTCGGTGTCGGCGTGGTTATAGGTGTCGTTGGCGTGGGCAATCTCCTGAAATGGTTGCTTCAGCACCATGACAAAGCGATCCTCGGCCTCCTCCTAGGCCTGCTGGTCGGCGCGGTCGTCGGGCTCTATCCCTTTCAAGAACCGGTCCGCCCGGCTGAAGGCTACGTACACAGGGGTGTCGTGTTGGACGCGGCAGGCGTCGCATCGCTCGATGAGAAGCACTGGCCTCTGCAACGCGTCCCCCCGACCGGTGGGCAGATCGCGGGCGCCCTGGCACTGGCATTGGGCGGGTTCACGACCACACTCTTGATCGATCGGCTGGGCGGGCGGAAGACCGGGACGGAGGGACGAAACTGACCCAGCTGGAGACCCTCTGCACGCAGGATGCACGCCAAGGGCTCCGGGGCCTACGGGACCTTCGCGGTCACCAATGACATCACGCGTTACACGAGAGCGAGGGTCTTCTCGGAAGTCGGGAAGAAGACCGACCTCTTCGTGCGCTTCTCGACCGTGGCCGGCGAGCGCGGGGCCGCCGATGCCGAGCGCGATATCCGCGGCTTCGCCGTCAAGCTCTACACGGAAGAGGGCAACTGGGACCTGGTGGGCAACAACACGCCGGTGCTCTTCCTGCGCGATCCGCTGAAGTTCCCCGACCTCAACTATGCATCGAGAACCTCACCGACGCCGAGGCCGAGGCGCTTGTCGGCAGGGATCGCGAGAGCCACCAGCGCGACCTGGACGAGGCCATCGAGAAGGGTGACTTCCCGAAGTGGAAGCTCTGCATCCAGGTGATGCCTGAGAAGGAAGCGGCCACCTACAAGTTCCATCCGTTCGACCTGACCAAGGTCTGGCTCCACGGTGACTAATCACGCGCCGGGCTTCGCCTCGAACCTGGCGAGAACCTCTTCAGCCTGCGTCGTCGAGCGATTCCGGTCCATCCGGGGGAACAGGATCCCTTGATCCCCTGGTTCAGGTACTTGGTCCATGTGTTGTCTCCGTCGTCTTGTCTGAGTCGGTAGCTGTACTGTCCCCGTTCCCGGATGCTCCGGACCGCCAAGTACCCCGATGCCGCGTCCGAGTGGGGCTGGCAGTGAGCCTATATCCCCACCATCGAGGAGCTGCTCGGCTACAAAGATGTGCGGACGACGATGATCTACACCCACGTTCTGAACCGCGCCGGCCTGAGCGTGCGCAGTCCGCTTGACGGCTGAAGGCCGCGACATATACTGTTTGCCTATGTACGTGCCCCCGCGTGCGGGCGGAAGCGTGCCCCCGCGTGCGGGCGGAAGCGTGCCCCCGCGTGCGGGCGGAAGCGTGCCCCCGCGTGCGGGCGGAAGCGTGCCCCCGCGTGCGGGCGGAAGTGCTTCCTCGCGAGAACAGGCGCTTTTCCGGGGACCCTCACGTCGTCTTCGGGGGGATGCATAGACAGACAGATGGCAGGCGATGGCCGATTTAGGCAGACTGCAGAAGTATTGTTGGGCGTATCAACCCAGTAGAGCCTGGCGATAGGAGGGGCGGTGGACGCAAGCTCACGGAATGCGCTCAGGTGGGTGCTTCTCATCGGCGGTATCCTCGGCCTGGTGTGCGCCTTGACGATGCTTGTCGTCACCCTGGCGCGGTTCGGCCACAGCCGCGATGCGGTGTCCGCGGTGAACCTCCTTCCACTCTGGGCTCGCTGGGGCGCCGCGCCGCCGGCCGAGGTCGGCATGCTGATCGTGGGCGCGCTCTGTGCCCTTCTCCTGGTCGCCGGGAACTGGCCCATGAGAGCGTGCGCAGCCGTGGTGGCGGCGTGGTTCACCTACGCGCAGGCGGCCTATGGCCCCGGCAGTCGCCTGGCCGAGGAGATGGCGCGAACGCTCGACGTGACACCCTTCTACGTCGGCGCACTCATCGGTGTGGGCGCACTGGGGGCGGTGTCCGTCCTCGCACTCGTAGTCGCCGTGCGTCTCTCGACGGCAGGGCGAGTGCTATCCACCGTTCCGGCGACCTCGGGGCCATGAGCCCCGATGGAGTCCTTGCTCGCGGACAAACCGCGAACGCCCAACAAGCGGATCAAGCTGGCTCGCCAAGGCGTCGCGGCGAGACGTAGCCGCGGGGCTCGCAGCTGAGCGGCCGGGCGTTGGGCGGACACGGCAAGTCAGCCGGTGACCGGAGAGTGGATGCAAGACTACCTGTACGTCTCGTTCTTTCTCGGACACGAGCGTGGCGACGAGGCGCGTCGGCTGCTGGCTGACTCCAACCTTCTCACCGACGTGGCGCTTGATCAGCTTGGCTCGATGCACACTGGGGTGCGGCTCAGGCTCCCGGCCGAGGACCCTAGACTCGAGCCCCTTCTCGAAAGACTCCGGGAGCGGGGAGTCAAGCCGCTCACCCGCGTCGATCGTGTCCACACCAAGAGCGAGCTCGATGCGGCCGACTGGCTCGTGCTCAGAATCGCTACTGCCGGATTGTACGGCGGCGTCGACTACGGCCAGGTGTACGATTTCGGGCACGCCTGCAGGACATGTGGCGCGGGTGCGGTCCCGGTCGCACCACTGTTGGCGGAACTCGGCGCCATGGGCCAGAAGGACATCGACCATCTGGTCTACGAAGCGCGCCTCATCGTCACGGCACGAGTGGCCACAGGTCTCACCGGATTGACTGGGTTTGAGATTCAGCCCGTGAAGACGCGTCGTCGCCCGCCCGATGCCCGGTTTGGCTGGCTCAAGGTGGCCGGCTACCTACCCAAGCTGGATTCCTCCACAACCGGCTACAGCGCCATCGACGTGTGCCCCACCTGCGGCCGCAGCGGTCACTATCGCGACCTACATGCTCCGGAGGCACCCGTCTACGCCTCCTTTCCTAGCGATGCCTGCGACTTCAACCACACGTTTGAGTACTTCGGCGACTGGCGCCAGATCTGTCATCCTTCGCAAGCGCGCCTTGTCGGCGGTGGTGCAGGGATCGTGGTGTCGCAGCGCGCGCGCAAGACCCTGGAGGCGCTTGGGGTGCGGAGACTCGTGTGGGTGGCGGTGGCGTGCCGCCCAACAAGCGCTTCACCTGACGCGCCGGACGTGGGAGCATGATGGAGGCCGTTAGGCGCGCAGGTTAAGCGCCAGACGTTGACGTTTCGTGGCCACGCTGGTGCGTCGGCCATGGCTTTCCGCTATCGTATGGGGGCCGGAAGGAGGCGGATCATGCGTTCGTATCGCTTTGTCGTCGAGCGTGACCCAGAGACCAACCTACTCGTCGGCTACGTGTCTGGCTGGCCGGGTGCCCACACCCAAGGTGCCGACATCGACGAGTTGCAGCAGAACTTGCGCGAGGTCATTGAGATGCTGCTTGAAGACGGCGAACCTGCGCTGGAGTCTGAGTTCGTCGACGTACGCACCATCCAGGTCGCCTGACCCGTGGGCAGCCTGCGGGTCCTCAAGGCTCGGCAGGTCGTCGCTTTGCCCGAAGCGCACGGTTTCGAGGTGGTCCGCCAGCGCGGATCGCACAAGCAGCTGCGCCACCCCGACGGACGCTCGACCACTGTGCCCTTCCATGCCGGTCGCGACGTCTCGCCCACACTTCTGCGCAAGATCGCCGCTGATGTCCGTCTCACGGTGGACGAACTCCTGGGCGCCCGGTGAGCGCGCCACCTAACAAGCCGCTGCAGACCGACGCCGCTTTGCGCCGCGGCTGAGCGGCTTGGCCGTACGTGAGTCCGACACAGGAGGGCCAATGGCTGAGAAGAAGACTACCAACAGGGCAACGAAGAAGGTCGACGGCGAGGCCGAGGTGCTCGCAAACATCGCCGCGATGCCGGAACCTGATCGCGTGATAGCCGAGCGGCTCGATGCGATCATCAAAGCCAACGCGCCGGTTCTCTCGCCAAGACTCTGGTACGGGATGCCCGCGTATGCGAAAGACGGAAAAGTCGTCTGCTTCTTCCAAAGCGCGCACAAATTCAAGACGAGGTACGCGACTCTCGGCTTCCAACACGAGGCTAACCTCGACGAAGGCGCCATGTGGCCGGTCGCCTTCGCCGTGAAGCAGTTGACCGGCCCCGAAGAGGCGAAGATCGCCGCGCTCGTGAAGAAAGCGGTGGGCTGAAACCCTTAGGCCCTATCTCAGAAGGACTCTGGCAGCCCATGCTGAACCCGGTGGTTGGCCGGCCATCGAGCCACCGATCAGAGGAGGAACCAGGGGACTCGTCGATCGCGACGATGGCCGGCGCATCCCCGATTGGCTGTGGGAGCGGATGGCCCCGCCCCTGCCGCCCCCGCCGCCACACCCCTTGGGCTGCCACCGCGTCCGAGAGTGCCTGACCGAAGCGCTATGAACGCCATCCTCCTGGTGTTGCGCACCGGTATGCAGTGGAACGCCCTGAACGTCATCACGGGGATATGCTCCTCGTCCTCAGCCCACCGTTGCTTCCAAGAGTGCGAGCGCGCGTGTTCGGCGTACTCCCGGATCTCCCGTCGGACGGTCTCAAGAAGATCGAGCCGTGGTCCGGGCGCACTGGAAGCGTGCCCAGACAGCGGACCGAGAGCGGTATCCTTGGCGAGTTGGGTGCGCGGCGTCGCCTTGGAGGTGATGTGAACGTTCCAGTCGACTGGTTGCTCGAAGGCGAGCCCTTCGTCGAGTATCGGACCAGG
>JAHJSA010000034.1 GCA_018830645.1 Actinomycetota bacterium | reverse complement strand
CGTGCAGACCTTCGAGCCTCAGCTCACGCCGCTACAGCAGCAGGTCCTCGAGTTGCTGCACGTCCCGGCGAGCGTCTACACCTCGCCAAGCGCCCCTTGAAGTGGGGGCGCATTTGGACTGCGAGAAGTGCGGAACGTCAGATCGAGAGTGCAGGCTCCCGGCTAGACCCGAGCCAAATACTGGCACTGCTGAATGGGCTGTGAACCTGACCACTGGGCAGTATCCCAAGGACATGACCACCGCCTGGACCAACGCTCACCGCGGTCCAGAGACCTTTCATGAACTTCTTTGGCTCTCGCGAAGCCTCGGTGAATAGTCCCCACTTGGATCCCCACAACCACAGGGTCCCGTCGGCTTTCAGGGCGGCTGAGTGGGTACCGCCTACACTCACCGCGACCCAGTCCTTGGCGTCGCCTATCCGCACCGGGGTGTGGCGGTCCGTGAGACCACCATCGCCCAACTGGCCAGAGCTGTTGGCACCCCAGGCCCAGAGTGTACCGTCGCGTCTCACCCCCAAGGTGTAGCCACTGCCAGCACTCACGGTGAGCCAATCGGTGGCGGAGCCGATCCTGACGGGGGCCTCGCGATAGGTGAGAGTACCGTCGCCCAGTTGCCCATGGGAGTTATCGCCCCAGCCCCACAACGACCCATCGGCCTTGATGGCCAAACGATGGTTCTCTTGTGTACTCACAGAGAGCCAATCGGTACCGATCCCCACCCGGGCGGGTACGGGATCATTCGGCCGCCGACCGTTGTTGTTGCCCCAAGCCCAGAGCGAACCATCGGCCTTGACGCCGACGGAATACTCCTGTCCGGCCGCCACCCCGGTCCAAGCCGGAAGGCGGGCCCTGATCGGCGTCTGGATCTCCGCGGGCAGCCCCACGATATCGCAGGTGGCCACGGCAGCTCGGTTCCCGAGGAGCAGGGCGCCGATCTGCGCCGACAGCGCCGTTTGAGCGGTCAGAAGCAGAGTGCCCGATTCTTGCGCCATATAGGGTCCCACGACAAGGGCATCAGGGTAATTGTCCCCCTTCACCATGGCGATGTGCTCGAGCGACAGGCCGAGGGTCATGCCGTACTCGGCCACGAGGGCACTGGTGTGGTAGCGGTCGGTGCCGACCTTATCGGTCACGACACCAACGGACGCCGGCAAGGGAACCCGCGTGCCCACCCGCAACGCCTGCTCGACACCGAGATCCTGGATCGTCTGAGCGGTCACCTCGGGCAGAGGTCCCATCTCCGGAGTGAGGAGGATGGCCCAGCCCATCTTGGCCGCGAGGGGGCCGACAGCGAGAGCGTCGGGGAAGTTGTCTCCCGCGGCAAGTACCACGCGCGACACGGTTCCGAGTTTCGTGCGGAGTTCATCCGCCAGCAGAGTGGCCGTGTGATAACGGTCCTGGCCTCGAATGGTCTTGATGGTGACCCCGGGCAGTACCGCCCGTACCTGGCCATCCAAAGCGTCGGGCAGACCGATGACGAAGACGGTAGAGGGGCGAAGCCGTGCGAGTTCTTGGCGGACGGTCTGGTTCAAGCCCTCGGTGGGTGTGATCATGACGGGGCCGCCATAAGCAGAGGCCAGAGGGCCAGCTGCTAGTGCGTCAGGGAAATTGTCCCCCTTCACCAAGAAGACCACCGGGGCTTTGTTGGGGTAGGCCTTCTGGGAGATCATTGCGGCGGTGGCGTAACGGTCTGGGCCGGTGAAGGTGCGCAGGTCGGATTTCGGAACGAAACCCGTGAACACCGCCGTGACCCCCGTTTGCGCGGTGATGGGCACGGTGACCGGGTTCTTCGAGCCCGTGGCGCCGCCGATCCACCCATAGAACGTGTAGCCTGGACCCGGCACCGCCGTCAGGGTGACGGATTCGCCCCGGTAGAACTCGGTCTGATCGGGAGACCGCTGGACGCTCCCTTCGCCGATCACGGCCGTGGTGATCTTCACCGGTTTGGGAGGCCCATACAACGAAAGAACGCCGGCTTTGTCGTCTGGATGCAGCGCGCGGAGCCGTTCTCCGGCAGATCCGAACCCGTACATCACCTTGCCGACGTCTTCAGCCCCGTACAGGTCGAGGAGCCCGGCCGCGTGACCGAGTTCGTGCATAGCCACTGATTGCACATCGTAGGAGCCGCCGGTACCGTCGCCCCACAGGTAGTCGTCGTTGAATCCGACATCGAACTCGCGTACCCCTGAGTCGTCGGAATACGTCCCCGTTGCGGCAACCACACCGCCGGGCAAGTCGGTGGTCCAGAACAGTTCGCTCTGTTGGTTGTAGTCCCAGATCTGCGCGGAACAAGTTCCCGTGTCGACGAGGAAGAACTCGCTCTCTTTGCCCCAGGCATTTACAGCCGCATCGACAAGACGCTTCTCGTCGGCAGTGTCGGGAGTGTTGGGATTGACCCTGTAGTCGCGCGACGCATGCACGTCCAGTTTCGAACCCGAATAGGCGAACGTCACGGAGAAGGGGAAGCCCTCGCTGCGCTGCCCGCTCGAGTTCCTCACTGTGACCGGCCCACTGCTGGCCGACCCCGGGAATCCCGTGAGTTGGCCGTTAGGCACGTAGCACACGATCTCCGTATCGCTCCACGACGAGATGGGTGCACTGACCTTCGCCCCGCCAGGACTGCTGAAGAACTCCACACGACCCGGGGTGCTGCCAAAACCCGTGCCGCGAACCGTCACCTGACTCGATGCGCCTGCCGACTGCCGCCCAGGGTCGATGCTCGTGATCACCGGCACCGGCGTGACCGGGGACTGCTCGGCTATGAGCCGCACCTCGTCCACCCACACACCGCGATCGGTTCCCATGCCATCACTTTCGAACACGAATGCCACCCACACCTTGGGTTGGGCGGAATAGTCCAGAAATCCGCCGCTGTTGTCGGGCAGGGCGCTCAAGTCAAGGTTCCGGTGACTCCAGAAGCTGGACTGCCCAGTTCCCGACTCGCCGAAGAAGTCGACACCATCGATCGAGACGCCGGCGAAGAACCAGTCATATCCGGCTTCGGTGTCCAGCAGTGCGTCGTACTCGAGCGCGGCCACTGTCGAGTCGGTAAGGTCGAAGGGGCCGGCGATCATCCACGCGTTCATGTGGTTCGCGTATGGGCCCGGCGCGGGGATGGAGCTGCCCGCGCAGTAGGCAGAGCGTGCACCGCTCCGCGA
Organism: Actinomycetota bacterium; assembly: GCA_018830645.1. Lineage (GTDB taxonomy): Bacteria > Actinomycetota > Thermoleophilia > RBG-16-64-13 > RBG-16-64-13 > JAHJSA01. Next base: position 23,399 of record JAHJSA010000034.1, on the reverse strand, counting down.
GGTGTACGAGGACGGGCCCCAAGTGGGATCGCCAAGCAGCTTCCAGCGGGCCATGCCACCCTCAAAACCATCCGCAAACCGTTCCGCGGGCGAAGCGGCGGAGGTCTGAGCTTGGAAGACGAAGGGAGCCGCGATGGTCCCCGAGCTGCCCGCCGCCGCGGTTGCGTCTGGCAGCGTCTTGGAGGCGGATCGCCATGAGGACTCATCGTCGACCGCTTGCGTGATCCGATCTAGCGTGTCCGCGGCCGACATGCGCAGGGTCGGCACCATCTCCTTCTCCACTGAGACCTTGCCTTGGGGCCCTCCGATCGCCCGCCCATCGCTATCCAGGAAAAGGATGCTCATCTCTCCCGCCCTGAAGACCGGCTCAGAGTCGAGCGCCATGGTGGCACCCTCGACGGTACCGCCCGGAACGAGGATGGTCGCTTCGGTACGCGGCGTCCCCTTCAGCGTCTCGAGGACTCTCAAGAGCGAGAACGGCGTTTTCATGAATCTCGGGGGTGGCGCGGGCGGACCGGAGCACGCATTGACAGGTGCCGCCGTGGAGGGGGTCCTCGCCACGCCCGGCTCCCCGTAGCGACGCCGGCAGGCCGCGAAAGACGAATGTGGGAAGAGGCAGTGCGGGATACTTGAGCGGTGCAGACGGCACAGCGCCTGTTGACTCTGATCAAGGACGACACCGCGCGCATGCAGACACTCGGGCGAAGCACTACACCTGCGAGAGGTCTTCGCGCTGGGCGCGCGCAGTCTGTACAATCGTCTGGCAACTCCATCGACTTCCAACACGTGAGGTGAGTCACCATGACCACCGATTCCGATTCGCGGGCCACACCGCAGAGCCAAAGCATCACTGTCATCCGGCAACGCCTGCACGAAGCGCTTCCAAACCTCAAGACCCGGCACGCGGTGGAGCAGCTGTGGCTGTTCGGATCTCGCGTGCGCTGCGAAGAAGGCACGGACAGCGACCTCGACGTGTTGGTCGAGTTCGGCCAGACTCCCTCACTCTTCGGGGTGATACGTCTCGAAAGCGAGCTGAGCGAGCTGCTGGGCCTGCGAGTCGACCTAGTCATGAAGAGCGCATTGAAGCCTAGGATCGGAGCAACTATCCTCCGAGAAGTCGTGCCCGTATGACCTCCGATCGCGAGTACGGCGACTATCTGGCCGATATGAAACAAGCGGCGAGCGATGCCCGAGAATTCGTGCATTCGCTAGAATTCGACGAGTTCCTACTCGATCGTCGAACGCAACTGGCTGTAGTCAAGTGTCTCGAGATACTAGGCGAGGCGGCCAAGAAGATTCCTGTCGATATGCGTTCGCGGTACCCTGACTTCCCGTGGGGAGAAGCAGCCGGCATGCGTGACAAGCTGGTGCATGAATACTTCGGAGTCGATCTTCGCGTGGTCTGGCGAACCGTCCACGAGGATCTTCCGCCCCTGGAGTCCCAAGTAGACGCGATCCTTCGCCAAGAGTGTGGTTGACGCGGGAAGCTCAGAAGGTGTCGGCTCATCGTCGACGCGCACGGGAGGAAGCGCACCATGAGAACCAGGCTGTTATCCGCCTGCCTGCTCCTAGCTGTTCGGGGAAATCGTCGCACTTCGCCAGGAAGACGGCGGTCGCTCCGCCCGGGTGCGACTTCTTGGAGACCATGATCGCCGTCTCGTAGTGGTCGGCGCTCTCGATCGCGCTGATAGCCGGATCGTCGGCGAGAGCAGATTGGGCGGGGAAGACCCACAAGAGGAACACCAAGACGAGGAGGAGAAGAACGAGCAGGCGGAGCGAAGCCGGAACGAATCTTGTGACTCGGAGAACCCTGCGTTCCGGGGCCGCGCCCCGTGGCGCGTCTTCCTTCACTGAGGGCCAGCCGACTCCATCGGGTCGCATCGTCGGACCTCCCCGGGCGTGCACCAACTGATGCCGAGAGGCGTAGGCCGTGTCCCCACCACTATGTTCACAGTGAGCCGCTATGTCAAATGCAGGCGCCCTGACGGACGGCTTGGTCGGCTCCGTTGCGGGGGCGCGCCCTCTTGGTTGGCCCACCCCACTCATCAAGGCCGAAAGCGCTGCCACACCCTCGCCTCGATTACCCCAAGGCCGCCAACGATATCCACGGTGTCGAGCGCGCCGACGCGGGTGTCGAGAAGGTTGATCGGCACATCCCGTCGCGAGCCGCCGGGTGCCGCCGTAGAATCGCATGGGGTATCGCTGCGCGGAGGTGCCTCTTGCAGGACAACACTCTCGAATTGAGCGATGGGCGGACCCTCGGCTTCGCCGACTACGGGAGGCCGGATGCCGTTCCGGTGATGCTCTTCCATGGGACGCCGGGATCACGCGTCTATGGTCTGGACGACGACCATCTGCTGGACAAATTCGGAGTGCGAGTGGTCTGCCCAGAGCGTCCGGGGTACGGTCTCTCTGATCCAGACCCGGGCCGCACGATCAGGGATTGGGCCGCCGACGTCAAGGAGTTGGCCGATCATCTCGGACTGGGCAGACTCCACCTTGCGGGTGAGTCGGGTGGGGAGTGGGATCCCGACGAGAACAGCCTCGACACGCCTGTGGTCCACACGACCTTCCACGTTGAGGTCGAGAAACTTCTCAAGGGGACACCGAAGTGGGGGGCGCCGGTGGCGTTCCGGATCCTCGGCGGGGCCACTGAACCGGGGGGCGGCACTGTCCTCACCAGCTCCAATGCACCCCCCCAATGCACCCCTCCCTCAGCTCAGCGTGGGAGATGAGGTGATCCTCTTCGGGAGAAGCGACTCTCTTCGCTACGGTGGTGTGTTCAAACCCGACGGGTATTGGGCGATGTGGGACAGCCACTCCGTGCTCAAAAGCGAGAACGGCGTTTTCGTGAATCTCGGGGGTGGCGCGGGCGGACCGGAGCACGCATTGACAGGTGCCGCCGTGGAGGGGCTCCTCGCCGCGCCCGGCTCCCCGTAGCGACACCCGGTCCACGCCTCACACAGTGATGACGACCTTCCCTCGGGGGAGCCGTACGTGTGCTGGACGATCGCCTTCATCGCGCACCCTTTCCCGCTAGGGTTCCTATCGGGGAGGGACACTATCTCCGGCTTCGACCCTGGCCTTCAGCGCCTCATCCATACTGAACCTACCCGCGCGGGGAGTCTTCGGGTGTGAGAAGGCGCCCCTCCCGAAGAGCGCCGGACTACTAGAACCAGTACAGAGGCACCAGGGGCATCGCCTCGCCGGTGAGCATCCTCTCCATGTCCGCGTAGAGTTGCCAGAGCTTCGCATCTGAGACGGGACCGCGCGAATCCGACAGGGCTTGGTCGAAGACCGGATCTGACCAGCGCGAATAGTTGTACTCCGAACCGGTCTCGAACAGCTGGAAGAAGTCGTAGGGGTCGTCGTAGTCGGCGGTCCAACCCATGCGGTACACCATTATCTTCGAGTCGGTGGCGAGGGCCTGAAGATATTGGTCCCAGGGCAGTGATCTCAATCTCGTCTTCACCCCGATCGTCTTCCACTGCTCCGCTACCTTCTGGGCGATCGTCCGATGGATCGGGTCCGTGTTGAAGAAGATCTCGATCTCCGGAAGGCCCACCCCGTTCGGGAAGCCTGCATCGACCAGCAAGCTCTGGGCCAGGGCCACCTGGGCGGTCGACTTCAGGTAGTCCTGGCGGACGAGGTCGAACCCGGTGATGGCCGGTGGAACGAAACTCGTCGCCGGCAACGCTCTCCAGGACTTGTCAGTCAACCCGACGATCTGTTCTCGGTCTATGGAAAGAGCCAGCGCCCGGCGCACCTTCTCATTGTCCAGCGGAGGTACCGTCACGTTGAACCCGTAGTAGTAGGTCCCGTAGTGGTGACACAAGTAGATGAGATGATCGATGACCGCCTCGGGCACGCCGACCGCCTCGATCACTTTGACCGAGGCCATGTTGGCGTCGAGTCGGTCGACGATCACCTGGGGCAGCCCATCCGCACGTGTAAGCAGGATGACACCGCCAGACCTCGCGACCAAGGGTCCGACGACGAGGGCATCGGGGTAGTTCTCGCCCGTGACCACACCTATGAGGCCGAATGAGAGACCTTGGTCTACGGCGTAGTCGCTGATCAGAGCGCACGTGTGGTACCGGTCCGTGCCGACTATGGAGACGACTTTGACCGGTGACGCCGGCTTGATGTAGGTACCAACCACGAGGGCCTTGGTGACGCCAAGCGATTGGATCTTCTGGCTTGTCACCGGCGGTAAGGGCCCCGCTTGGGGGGTCAGCAGAATCGCCCAGCCCTTCGCCGCGGCCAGCGGGGCCACGGAGAGGGCATCGGGGAACTTGTCACCCGAGGCCAGGACGATCTGAGGAACGCTTCCGTTCTTCTTCTTGAGCTCGTCCGCAAGAAGAGCCGCGGTATGATAGCGGTCGGTGCCCACGACAGAGACGATAATGATCCTGCCGGCTAAGGTTGCCCAGACCTGTAGCTCCACTTCCCGGGGCAGCCCTATGACGAACACCCGTGTCGGACTCAGACGTTGGAGTTCGTTGCTGACCGCCTGGGTCAAACCCGTCGAGGGCGTAAGTATGACGGGACCGTCGTAGGCAGCGGCCAGGGGCGCGGCGGCCAAAGCATCGGGGAAGTTGTCGCCCTTGACCAGGAAGACGGTGTCCGCGCCCCCGGGGTAGGCGTCCTGCGACACCAAGATGGCGGTCTCGTAGCGGTCCCGGCCGACTGTCTTGTAGATCTCTGGATCGGCGGCAAGGGCAGGCCCTGCGGCCAGGAAGAACAGGGCGACCAAGAGCAGGGCAAACGTGGCCATCATGACCGGGACGACGCGACGGGTGCCGCGACCGCCGGTCGCGCCCCCGTTCACAAACAGCCTGACAGCACCGCACCGTTCCATCGTCAGACACCCCCATGGCTCATGTTGTCAGATCGCTTGCCTGGTTTCCGGCACCAAGTGACCGCCACTATGTAGTCACCAGCGGGGCTTGTCAAGCGCGGAGCGAGAGGAAGACGCGCGGTCGGTCAGCCTACGGCCGAAAGCGCTGCCACATCCTGGCCTCGATCACCCCAAGGCCGCCAACGATATCCACGGTGTCGAGCGCGCCGGCGCGGGCGTCGAGAAGGTCGAGGACGGGCTGTGGGATCCCATCGGGCAGAGTGAGCAGAAGGACGCCCTGGCGCGCTGTCAGGTGCGGGCCCACCACCAAGGCGTCGGGATAGTTCTGTCCCGTCGCCAGCGCGACGTGGGCGAACGACGACCCCCGGCCCTCGGCGTAGGCCGCGATCAGCGCGCTGGTGTGATAGCGATCGATGCCCACTTTGGCCACCACGTCGGTCACGGAAGGCGGCGGCTTCACATAGGTGCCCACCACCAGTGCGGAGGTCGCGCCCAGAGTGTCGAAAGCGGTCGCCGTGACGGGTGGCAGCGGCCCAGCCTGTGGTGTGAGGAGAATGGGCCAACCTTGAGCGGCCGCCAGCGGCGCCACCGAGAGGGCGTCGGGGAACGAGTTGCCCGAGGCGAGCACCACCGTGTCGACGGGTCCGATCTTCGCCACGAGCTCAGCCGCGAGCAGCCCGGCGGTGTCGTAGCGGTTGGCGCCACGCACCGTGCGGATCTCGGCGTCGGGCACCACCGTCTCGATGCCGGCCCTCACTCCCTCGGCGAGGCCCACGAAGAACACTAGGTCGGGACCGAGGCGGGCGAGCTCCTCTCCCACCTCGCGCGTGAGGCCGGCCGAGGGCGTGATGATCACCGGTCCCCCATAGGCCGCAGCGAGCGGAGCGGCGGCGAGGGCGTCGGGGTAATCGTCGCCCTTCACAAGCACGACTGTGGACGCGCCGACCGGATGGCCCGCCCGGGAGACAAGTAGGGCGGTCTCGTAGCGATCGCGTCCGAAGAACGTGCGGTACACGGGGAGCGCCGCGGGGTCGCGCTTGAACGTAGCGGCCACCGAATACGACACACCGACGCGGCCACCCGTATCCGTGGCTCGGGCTTTGATTTTCACCGGGGTGGACCCCGGCGCGAAGGGCACCAGGTAGCTCCAGGTGGTCAGGTACGTACCTTTGCCCGTGAGGATGGCGGCGGGCTTCCAGGTGGCTCCATCGTCCAGCGAGGCCTCCACCTTGGCTATGGCGGCTCCCGGTGCGCCGCCTTGCGCCGACCCCTGCACGAGGTGCGAGCTACTGACTATCGTGGTCCCTGCCGGGGGTGAGCCGATCGACACCCTGGGGATCGGTGGCGGGATGTTCATCAATTCCGAGACGGTCACCAGTTCGTAGCCGCGGGCCCGGAGGCCGGTGATGATGCTCGGCAAGGCGGCGGCGGTATTGGGCGCGGTGAGGTGCATGAGCACGATGGCGCCGTTGTGGGCACGGCTCAGCACATGGTTGATCAGGTAGCTCGAGGAGTAGCCACGCCAGTCGTTGGTGTCGATATCCCACAGGACGACGTATCGGAAGCCCTCTGCCCCTGCCGCCTCGAGAACGCGAGAACTCACGGACCCGTACGGCGGACGATGAAGAGGCGCGGTGGTGCCGCCCACCTGTGCCCGGTAGCGATCGGTGCCGCCCCCGATCTCGTACAACAGACCCCCCCAGGAAAGCCGGGGGAGGATGGCGTGCGACATGGAGTGATCGCCCACCTCGAACCCGCCCGCCAAGACAGCGCGGCTGATCTCAGGGTATGCCGTCACGCCATGTCCCGTGAGGAACATGGTGGCCTTGGCGTCGTACCGCCGCAGAGCGCTCATGACCGCCAGGGCGCGAGACGTGTTGAAATTGTCGTCGAAGGTGAGGGCGATGCGAGTGCGGTCGCTGGGGCCGCTCCGTATCGATGTGGCGGGGGCGGCGGAAGCCGAGGCCGCCGTGCCCAGGACCCACGCGGCGGCGATGACGGTCGCCACGAGTATCAGGCCCAGCAGCCGCCCGCTCGGAAACCTGCACCTGGGTCTCGGGAGGGAGAACATGGCCCATCATAGACGCCGGCGGCGGGCACGTGGAAGGTCCAATTCGTCCGACCCCGGTCGGAGGCTCAGCTTCCCTCTGTTAGACTCGGAAGCATGGTCGCATCCACCGAGACACACGTACAGCACATGCGCCTGGCCCTGGACGAGGCGCGGGCCGCCGGCGAGCGCGGCGAGGTGCCGGTGGGGGCAGTGCTCGTGCAGGCCGGCAGGGTGATCGCCACCCGGGGCAACGAGCGCGAATCGCGCAACGACCCCACCGCCCACGCTGAGTTGCTCGTACTCCGTGACGCGGCCGCCATCCTCGGTGGGTGGCGCATCCTCGACGCGACGCTGTACGTGACCCTGGAGCCCTGCCCCATGTGTGCCGGTGCCCTGGTGCAGGCGCGGGTGGCCCGGCTGGTGTACGGCGCCGCCGACCCGAAGGCCGGCGCGGCCGGGTCGTTGCTCGACCTGACCTCTCACCCGGGACTCAATCACACCGTCGACGTGATGGGAGGCGTACTGGCTGATGAAGCCGGGGAACTACTGAGGAGGTTTTTCGCCGTACGCCGGTGAATTAGTCGGAAGCAGCGCATCGAGTAGGGCGGGTGTCCCACCGCCGCGAACCTGTTTGTGTAGCACGAGAGATTCTCGCTGAAGCACAAGGGAGGGCCTGTGGAGATCGCACCGCGCACCCTCAATCACACCACACTCCTCGATATGGTCCTGGAGAACTCGCCGCTCGGCATCACCGTGCTCTCTGTCGACCTGCGCTACGTACTCGTGAGCCGCTACGCCCGAGAAGAACTCATCCGGCTGCCCGAGGAGCAGATCCTTGGGCAGCACTGCTACGACCTCATAGGGATGTACGCCGACGACCCTAATCGCAGCGGACTGGAGCGGACCTGCGACGCGTGCCCCGCGCTAAGGGCGATGGCAACCGGGCGACCATCTCAGAGCGTGCGGAAGATCCACGAGGGCATCGTGGCGCAATCGCACGTCGTGCCGCTCACGGATGCAAAGGGCGACATCATCGGGGCGATGGAACTCATCGAGAACATCGCCGACAAGGTCATAGACCCCCTCACGCGGGTGCACAACTACCGGTTCTACGACGAGATGACGGCGCAAGAGGGCTACCGTGCCATGCGGTACGAGACCACGCTGGCGCTCCTCGCGCTCGACCTGAACGACTTCAAGACGGTCAACGACCGGTTCGGGCACCTGCGCGGCGACGAAGCACTGCGGGAGATAGCTTCCGTGATCCAAGAGACCGTGCGGAGTTCCGACATACTGTGCAGGATCGGAGGCGACGAGTTCGCCGTGCTCGCCCCACACACCACCTATCACGAGGCGGAGGCTCTCGGCCGCCGCATCGAGAAGGCCGTCGCCGAAGCGGGAGCCGACCTGGGCATAACGGTAGCCGTAGGCATCGCTGGGTATCCGCGCGACACGACCGATCCCTCCCGCCTGCGCGAGATCGCCGACCGAAGGCTCTACGAGATCAAGGACCGGCGGTGAACGGCCGGCGGCCGCGGAGCGGCATGCGACCGCAACGCCGCGGCGGTCCGAAAGATGGGCGGTGCTGAACGTGGAAGATCGTCGTGCCTTCGTGCTGCCCCCGTCGGCGCTCGCACTTGTGTTCATGGGCGCTGCGCTCCATGCGGCCTCCATCACGGTGCTCTTCTTGGCCTCTCGCGTCATCATGGGGCTGGGAGGGTTCGTGGCGACCGGCGGGCCGTACGAGATCGCCCATCCCGCCCCCGATTGGATCGCCGCGATACCCCTATCGTTCTTCGTCGGCGGCGCTGCGCTCGGGATCCACTGGCTGGGGGCAAGACGCGGCGGCGGGTTCTCGCTCCTCCCGTTCATGTGGATCGCGGTGTTCCTCTCACTCGGGGTGGCGTTCCTCGAAGCCGGGATCGGGTCGCCCTCCGCCGGCGGACTCGTCTGGACGTGGCTCTAATCCAAACCCGTTGCGGCAGCGTCCCCGGATCTCAAGTGCGGGCCTCAAGGTCTACGTGGCCACCCACATCTTGGCGGCGATCGGCGGGATCACCGCGGGTGCCGTGCTCTTTCAGACCATCGCGGGTTGAGCAGGCAGGCCCGGAGGATCTGGCGGGAGCCCTCACGGGCCCGCCGCCACGGGGCCTCGGCAGCGCACCACCAGGTCGATCTCACAGTCGAGCACCTGGAGGAGTTCGAGTAGCTTGTCCATGGACTTACGGTAGTTCGTCTGATCGAGGAGTCTGTAGAACTGGGCCGGCGAGGTGCCCAGTCTCCGGATGATCTCCCGTTTGGAGAGAGAGCTCTCGTCTACTCGCTTGCCCGCCTCCAACGTGAGCCGATAGAGCAATAGATCGCGCATGTGAGCCGGGTCGCGGTTGTATTCGAGGACTTGGTCCACGTGCACCGAACCCTCCCGGCCCGAGGCCAGCCTGAACGTGAACCCTTCGCGGCCGAGTTCCTCGTCCACGTACACGTCCACCAGCGAGTCGCGCGGCCCGGGGCGCGGCTCGACCTTGGAGTACGGGAAGGTCAGATCCCCTCGCATCGTGGATACCTCGAACGCACGCTTCCGGTTGTTCGAGATCACTGCCTTGATCTTCACAGCGTTTTCACCACCACCGCCCCATTACGGTACACATGTACATGCCGCGGCGAGTGGTCGCCCTTCCACGCGAGGAACACGTACCCTCCCCGTCGGATCTTCCGCATGATGCAATGATACCTCCTGAGGTAACACTTAGCAACTGATGCACGTAAGTACGCCAGAGCCGAAGGACGACGCGGAGCAGTAGGCGGAGCGGACACGCGGGCTTACTACCAAACGCAAGCAGAATTGCGTTTGGTAGTACCCTATGACATACTACTGACATATGGTCACGCGATCCTTCTGGCTCGAGCGTATCGAGAGCGCCCTGTCGCGGCGCTCCGTCGTGTGGCTGTTCGGCGTTCGCAGGGCTGGGAAGACGGTTCTCTGCCGGAGTCTCGAAGACGTGGAGTACTTCGATTGCGAGCTGCCGAGCGTGCGCCGCAGCTTGGTCGACCCGGAGAGGTTCTTCGCATCTCTGCGGGGCAAGAAGGTCGCCCTGGATGAGATCCACCGCCTGCCGGACCCTTCGGAAACGCTCAAGGTGGCCGCCGATCACTTCCCCGACGTACGTGTGGTCGCGACGGGCTCCTCCACGCTCGCCGCAACTGCGAAGTTCTCCGACACACTCACCGGGCGCAAGGCCACCGTCTGGCTCACACCTATGATGAGCCGCGATCTCGTGGACTTTGGAGGGCACGCCCTCGAGAGGCGCTTGTGGAGCGGCGGCATCCCACCGTTCTTCCTGTCAGGGCCTGATAGTCCCGCCGAGGAGTTCCAGGAATGGCTCGACTCCTTCTGGGCCCGGGACATCCAAGAGCTGTTCCGCTTGGAGAGAAGAGGCTCATTCTTGCGGTTCGTGGAGCTGCTCCTCGTTCACAGTGGAGGGATCTTCGAAGCCACCTCATACGCAGGGCCGTGCGAGGTCAGCCGTACGACCATCACGAACTACCTCGCCGTACTCGAAGAGACGAAGATCGTACACGTCCTGCGCCCCTTCTCCACCCGCAGGGCCACCGAGATCGTGGCCGCGCCGAAGGTGTACGCGTTCGACACCGGTTTCGTCCGCCACGCGCGGGCGCTTCAGGCACCGCGACCCGAGGACTACGGCCGCTTCTGGGAGCACTACGTGCTGAACGAAGTGTACGCGAGGATCCCAGCCGCCCAGGCACAGTATTGGCGAACCAAGCAGCATCATGGGGTAGACCTCGTCTTCGACAGGAGAGCCCGTGGCCTCCTGGCGGCGGAGTGCAAGTGGTCGGAGCCCGACGCGGAAGAGCTCCGCGGTCTGCGGGCATTGTTGCGCGCGTATCCGTCGGCCGCATGTCTGGTAGTGACGCCGGTGACCTCGCGGGAGTACGACATCGGACTGGAGGAGGGCACGGTGACAGTGACAGGGCTCGAGGGACTGATCGAGCGGCTGTCCGGATGACGGGCGCCTGCAGTCCCCGAGCATACGCTGCCGAACGTGGATAGACCGAACGGTTTCCGCTAGAATCCCTCCGACCGCGGAGAGGTGGCAGAGCGGTTGAATGCGGCGGTCTCGAAAACCGTTGTGCCTCGCAAGAGGTACCGGGGGTTCGAATCCCCCCCTCTCCGCCTATTCCTTGTCTTTCGGGCATGACGTGAGATCAAGCCCGGTTGACCCGGTCCTGACCCGCACGGCGGCGAAGTGACACTCAGAGCAATGCTCCGGATTGCGACTCAAGGAGACGAAACCGTGTTCAAGATGACGAGGGAGGAGATCCTCGAGTTCATCGAGGCGAACCCGGTGGCGTGGATCGCCACGGTCGACGACGGCCGCCCGCACGTGCGGGCACTGCGTGCCTTCCGGGTGCTGGAGGACGGACCGTTGTTCCAGATCTCAACGCCCAAGGACGTGTACCGCCAGCTTGCCGCGAATCCCGACGTCGAGGTGTGCTTCAACGACCAGGATCGGGGCATCCAGGTACGCGTGGCCGGGAAAGTGAGGTTCGTGGAAGACGAGGCCGTCCTTGACGAGGTGCTCGCGGAGCGGGCGTTCCTGCAGTCACTCGTAGAGAAGGATGGGCGGAACGCGGTCAAGCTCTTCGTGATCGCCGACGCGATGGCCTACTCGTGGACACGAGAGAACAACTTCATACCCAAGGAGTGGGTGAAGTTGTAGTCTTCCGCTTCTGCGTTCCGAAGGGGACCCTTCGGCTTGTTCCCGCGGCAGATTAGGTCGTCATCGTGTCCTCCAAGTCAACGTCCCCGGAGCAGACGGAACTGCCATGGGCACCAGAGGACGGACACTGAACCTCATGCACACGAACCTACGCGCGCGAGGCCTCGGTGGGCTCCAGTCCGACGAGTAGTGGAGTTCGCCCGAGGGCACCGAAGACCCAGCGTGAGGCCGGACCTTCGGCGACGGGTTCCAGTACTACAAGTGCAGCAAGGCCAACACGTTCGGCGTGGGTGACGTCTGCGTGACCACTGGCCGGCCGCCCTCCGAGCGATGACTTCAGCCGCGTCGACGACCGGCCGGGTCTCCGTATGGCCGATATCGATGATCGGAGCCAAAGCTCCTTCGATCTGCTGGGCCGAATCGGCGTCGATCACGAGGAACAATGAGTGAGCGGGGCGTCTAGCCACGCGCCCACCAAGGTGGCCCCGCTCGCACCCACTCCCGCAAGTGCCGCCCCGAAGGTCGTGCGGGCCTTCTCGGGGTCGTTGTATGGACATGCATCCCACGAATGGGTATGAGTGACATGGAAAAGTATCGGTGCTCCCGCTCTTGTGTCACTTTACTTTATGTAGCATCTACCCTTCTTCAAGATCCACAAACAGGAGACCTCCGGCGCACGACCCGCGACGCCCTCGTCCCCTCGATTCGCTCGACTCCCGACGGGACGTCCGCCGCTCGACGGTGATGGCGCCTAGCCAGTGTAGTTCGTCCTCGTCCGCGGAGACTGGGGCACGACGATTCCGACGTGGGGCCGCGCTCCGACCGAGGAGGTAGAATCCGCCCCCCGCCGGGGAATACTTCAGTTCAAGCAGACTTTATCCGATACACATAGTGCCTTCCGCCACGACTATCCGCTGTTCCGCGAGAGAGAGGTGAATCGTGCTAACCGTATCCGCGCGCGTGGAAGCCGATTCCAGACAAGCCTTGCTCGCCGCCCTGCCAATGGGAGCCGTGGTTCTTGGACCTGATGGCCTCTGCGAATCAGCCAATCCGCTCGCGGCCGTTCTCTTGGGCACGAAGATCGCTCACTTGCTCCACAGCGACTTCGCCGAACTCGACTGGTGGCGGGAGTCAGGGCTCTCGGCAGCGGTGGCACGCACGATGACGGCCGGGATACCGTTCGACGTCATCGCGCACGTTGCCGATGCTCCGAAGGGGGAGCTCTATCTCGACTGCCGGCTGCGTCGCATCGACCTGGAAGGAAGCACAGGCGTGCTCGTGACTCTCGAGGACACCCCTCATCGGGAGAGCGTCGAGCGCGAACTCGGTCTTACCCGCCTTTCGATCGACAAGGCGGCCGACCTGATCCACTGGATCGCGCCTGACGGTAGTCTCCTCTACGCGAGTGATTCCACCTGCGAACGTCAGGGATGCACGCGAGACGAACTCCTCACCATGACCATCTTCGACCTCGACCCCTCCATGACGGCCGAGACATGGGCCGAGCACTGGCGCGTACTCCAGAAGGAAGGCACGGTCACCCTTGAGACGACTCACGCTACCAGGACGGGTGAGACCTTTCCCGTCGAAGTGATCGCGAACTTCGTAGAGCACCAAGGCAGGCAGTACAACTTCGCATACGCTCGCGACATCTCGGAGAGACGCAAGATGGAAGAGTCGCTCCGGCGAACCCAGTTCTCGATCGAGAAGTCTGCGGACCTCATCTTCTGGGTCGACTCCGTCGGCCGGCTCATCTATGTGAATGAGGCGACCTGCAGCGGCCTCGGCTACTCACGCACCGAGCTCTTGGGCATGACGGTCTCCCAGATCGATCCCGAAGCCCCACAGCCGTGGGACGAGCACTGGGAGCGAGTGAAAAGACTCGGTGCCCTTACCTTCGAGACGGTGCACAAGACCAAGGAGGGCAAGGTCTTTCCCGTCGAGGTATCGGTGGACCATCACGAATTCGGCGGCTTGGAACACCACTTCGTCCATTCGCACGACATCACCGAGCGCAGGCGATCCGAGGAGGCGCTGAAGTTGAGCGATCGGCTGTTGCGGGAAGCGCAGGTAGTGGCGAACTTGGGCAGCTACGTGCTGGATATTCCCACCGGGTCGTGGACCAGTTCCGAGGTGTTGGACTCGGTGTTCGGGATCGACCACACATACCATCGCACGGTCGAAGGATGGCTGGCCCTTGTCCACCCCGGAGACCGGGCGATGATGCTTGACCACCTCGGTAACGAGGTCCTTGGCCGAGGCCGAGTTTTTGACAAGCAATACCGCATCGTCCGCTTCAACGACCAGGTCGACCGATGGGTGCACGGACTTGGCAGGCTTGACTTCGATGACCAGGGTCGTCCGGCAAGGATGGTCGGCACGATCCAGGACATCACCGAGCGCAAACAGTCCGAGGAAGCCCTTCAGGACAGCGAGGAGCGCCTCCGTCAGAACCAGCGCCTGGAAGCCGTGGGCAGCCTCGCCGGTGGCATCGCCCATGACTTCAACAACCTGCTCACGGCGATCATCGGCCAGACCGAGATCCTCCGAGGCGCCCCGCACACATCAGACGAGCATCACGCGGGTCTGGAAGAGATCCGTACGGTCGCCGACCGGGCAGCGGCCCTCACGCGGCAACTGCTGGCCTTCTCCCGTCTTCAAGCTCTTCAAGTCCGAGTCTTGAACGTGAACGACGTCGCCGAATCCATGGGCGGCCTCCTCAAGCGCGTCCTCGGCGAGGACATCGATCTCGTCTTCCGAGAGGATCCCGCCCTCTGGCCGGTGGAGGCCGACCCTGGGCAGCTGGAGCAAGTGCTCATGAATCTCGCCGTGAACGCGCGCGACGCGATGCCTCAGGGCGGGAAGCTCACGGTCGAGACGGCCAACGTGGAACTGGACGAACCGGATGCGAGCGCTCGCCTCGGAACCCAGGCCGGGCCATACGTCCTCCTTACGGTCTCAGACACGGGGCACGGTATGGACGCCAAGACGCTGTCTCGCGTCTTCGAACCCTTCTTCACCACCAAGGAGCAGGGAAAGGGCACCGGACTTGGCCTCTCCACCGCCTACGGGATCGTCAAGCAAAGCGGTGGCAACATCTGGGTGCACAGCGAGTCGGGGCAAGGGAGCACGTTCAAGATCTACCTGCCGCGGGCGGAGAAGCCCATCGATTGGTCGCCGGAGGAGAAACAGGTGTCGGTCGGTACTGCGGGGCGCGGTAGCGAGACCGTGTTGGTCGTTGAAGACGAGCCCACCGTACGCATCCTGACCGCCCGGATCCTCGCAGGGCAAGGCTACCAAGTGCTCCCCGCGGGATCCCCGGACGAGGCGATCGGCCTCTTCGACACGCATCTTGACAGGATCGATTTGATTCTGAGTGACGTCGTCCTTCCGGGCATGAGCGGGCGGGCCATGGTGAGCCTCCTCTTGGACAAGCCCGGGTTCGCACCGAAGGTACTCTACATGTCCGGCTACGCCCGGGACGCCCTCATGCACCAAGGCCGCCTGGACGAGGGGATCGCCTTGTTGGAGAAGCCCTTCGCCCCGGATGATCTTCTGCGGAAGGTCCGAGAGGTCCTCGACGCGCCGGTCGAAACGTAGCTTGCCGCGCACCGGGGCCGGCCGTCGGGCTTCACCCGGCCGGGGCCGATCCTCCGGCTAGGCGGGCTCCTGCGGTCACTGGTACGTCCGGCTATCGTGGCGGATCCGCCCCGCGGCGTGACTCCCAGTTGGGTCGTGATGCGTCCAATGCATGATGCCGCCCTGCGCGTTCCACTCGTACTCGCCCTTGAACGCGACGGTGTCGCCGACGCGCAGCGCGCTCACTCGTGGAGCGATGTCGATAGCCAGTAGCTTCGACACCGTTCCCTGTCCCTCGAGTTCTAGATCGCCGGCTCGATCAGCAAGGGCGCGTGCAAAGTCGACATCGCTGCCAGCGACCGACGTGGCTTCCTGGTCGGCGCCGGTCTCGTTCGGGGTCGGGGTCGACAGCCAACCCCACTGAATGACGGCGATCAGACAAACGAGGCCGATGGCGACTGCGAGCGAGAGCTTCTTCATGCCGAAGCCTTCACCACCGCGCCTCCACAATTTCGTCTTCACCCGGCCACCGCACGTCGGTGCGATCGCCCGGCGGTGTCCCGCACCTATCGCTCTGTTCGCCAAGAGGGGACGGGGATCCGTCCAGTCCCTTCTGTCGATCGCCTGAAGCTCTAGCGCTTCAAGGCGTCGCGGATCTCGCGGAGCAGGACGAGATCCTCCGGGTCAGCTTTGGCCTCTTCTTCGGGAGCTGCAGTGCGAGCTTGGAAGGCCTGGTAAGGCTTGATGACGAAGAAGAACACCGCAAAGGCGATCGCGATGAAGGTCACGAGTGCGGTTAGGAACGCTCCGAACATGATCTGCGAGTTGTTGATCGTGGCGATCATGACGCCGTCGAAGTTCGGCTGGCCGAACACGATGCCCACGATCGGCATGATGATCTTCTCCACGAGCGCGCCGATCAGTGCCACCGTCGCCAAGGCCATCACCAGACCGACGGCTGACTCGATGAGACCGGGTTTGAATGCGAATTCCTTGAATTCCTTGAGCACGAGGCTACCTCCCTGGGTCTGTTGGGTACCCTAACTACCCGCGATGGCGAGCCAAGAATCGCCTTCCTCGGCAAGCGCCGAGTCTGACGTCTCGACCACATCGCAACGCTTGCCCGAGCGGCCGCCTGGGCAGACGTCGGCTGTCGCAACCATGGGAACAGCCAGGGGCGACCACGGAATCGTCACCGCAGGGGGTAACGGGATGGGCTCCGCACAAGGCGCGAGACGGCCGTACAGCACCGGCTTGGTGGTGGGTTTCGCTTTGACGTCCGCCCTCACCGCTATCCTGTTCTTGGGCTTCAGAGCAGGGTTGCCCTTCATCCCATTCGACGTGTTCGACTGGGTGACGCGGGTCCTGCCCGGGCGACTGGTCATATTCGGTGTCGAGACTATGTCCAGCGCTTTGCAGATGCTCAGGCTTCCACCGCGTCGGCGGCCCTCGTGGTGCTCTGGGTCCTCGCGACCTTCGCCACATGGGGAGCCGCTCTCGGCTGGTCGGTGGCGCGGGCCGGCATGGGGACTGCGTCCGATGTCCTTACCGAGAGGCTGGACAAGGCGGAAGTGACCCCGTCGGCCGGACTCGCAATGGAGCCGACGCTTGAGTCGGCGCCAAAGCTGGCGCCCGAACCGGCGCCCGAGCCGGCGGGCAACGTGGTGCGCGTGGGTAGACGCCGCTTCCTCGTGCAGTTGGGTGGAGCGACGGCGGCGATAACGCTGGTAGGGGCAGGTCTGGGCGCGGTGTTGCGCACGAGCGAGCAGCAGCCCGTCCCGACCGGCGGGCAGCCTACGGTCCCCCTCCCCAACGCGGACTCCTCGATCGAACCTGTCCCGGGGACGCGCGCCGAGTACACCCCTGTGGAGGATCACTACCGCATCGACATCAACGCGACTCCCCCGAATGTCGATGGAACGTCGTGGCGTCTCAAGATCTTCGGTCTGGTCGCAAGCCCGCTCACCCTCTCCATCGACCAGATCGTGGCCGACTACGAGCCGGTGGACCAGTTCGTCACGCTCGCCTGCGTCTCCAACCCCCTCGGCGGCCCATTGATCGGCACCACGCGCTGGACCGGGGCGCGCCTCCAGGACGTGCTCGCCGACGTCGGTGTTCAGGAGAACGCGAAGTACGCGCGCACCTATGCGGTCGACGGCTTCCATGAGACCTTGGCCCTCGACCTTGTGCGATCCGAACCGCGCATCATGCTCGCCTACAACTGGAACGATGCCCCTCTCCCTCGGGTGCACGGGTATCCGCTCCGCATCTACATCCCCGACCACTACGGGATGAAGCAGCCGCGCTGGATCGAGGAGATCGAGCTGGTCGACGAATACGTCGACGGCTACTGGGTCACGCGCGGCTGGGACCGCGAAGCGACGATGAAGGTGACGTCCGTCATCGACGTCGTGGCCGTCGACGGCATCATCGAGCGCGACGGCGGTCGCTTCGTCCCGGTGGGCGGGATCGCCCACGCCGGGGCGAGGAGCATCTCCAGAGTCGAGGTCCAAGTGGACGACGGCGAGTGGCAGGAGGCGACCCTGCGTCCGCCGCTCTCCGACACCACCTGGGTCATCTGGCGGTACGAATGGCCGTTCCAGCCGGGTGAGCATGTCTTCCGTGTGCGCTGCAACGACGGCGGGGGAGCACCCCAGATCACCGAGCGGCAGGGCACCTTCCCATCGGGCGCGACAGGCATCGATTCACTTTCGGCCGAACTGTAGCAACACGCGGGGTGCAGCCGGGCGCCCGGCTCCCTCGATCCTGGCACGGGTGATGACCCTCGCCGCGCTCCGGGATGGGGTTCACATCGAGTATCATATCCCCGCGGGTGACGACCACAAGCGACGGAGATGACGTGCGGGGACAGGGGACGTCTGAGTGACCAAGCTCGAGCAGGTAGACAGGCGACTCCGCCTCGGAGTTCTCGTGGCCACCTGTTTGGCGCTGATGATCGTGACGACGTCTTGCGGCGGCAAAGAGCCGGCCGAGGTCACCACCACCTCCACGACCGCACCCCCTACCACGACCACCACCACCGAACCCCCCACCACCACGACCACCGAACCGCCACCGGTCTACTGGCCCTTGACCGGCCTCGAGGCCCCGGATGAGGCGTCCACCCGGGCACGGGTGGTCTCCGTGAAGATCGAGAACTCCTCGGCGGCGCGGCCGCAGAGCAATCTCGATCAGGCGGATATCGTCTACGAGACGATCACGGAAGGCGGCATCACTCGTTTCAACGCCTTCTATCATTCGACAGCACCGGACGTCGTCGGCCCGGTGCGCAGCGCCCGCCTGTCCGACGTCTATATAGTCCCCCAGTACTCGGCCGTCTTCGCCCACGTCGGGGGCAACACACAGGTGCGATCCGGCATCCGGTCGGCCGGTATCGAGGATGTCGATCAGTTCTACGACCCGTCGGCGTACTGGCGGTCGAAGGAACGGCGCTCGCCCCACAACATGTACGCGAGCATCGCGAAGCTGCGTGCCGTCGCCGAGGCGCGAGGATTCGCTGTGGAGAAGGAGATCGTCGGCCTGGAGTTCGACCGTGACGTGACGCCATCAACCCCGACGGTGCTCAAGGTGACCATCCCATTCTCTTCGGGGAACGTGGTCACGTGGGCCTTCGACCCTGAGAGCCGCACCTACCTGCGCATGAACTCCGGTCGGGTCCACCTCGACAACGTGTCGGGCGAGCAGTACCGGGCCGCCAACGTCGTCGTGATCCGGGCCAGGACCGAGCCCCAGAGTTACAAGGACTCCGCCGGCTCCGTCACGTACGACATCAGGCTCCAAGGCACAGGCAGAGCGTCCGTCTTCCGGGACGGCCAACGGTACGACGGCATGTGGGACGCCGCTTCGCAGGCCCCGCCGGTCTTCCGCGCGGAGGACG
Source organism: Actinomycetota bacterium (assembly GCA_018830645.1). Classification (GTDB taxonomy): domain Bacteria; phylum Actinomycetota; class Thermoleophilia; order RBG-16-64-13; family RBG-16-64-13; genus JAHJSA01. The sequence continues at coordinate 4,272 of JAHJSA010000034.1, read as the reverse complement.
GCTCTCCCATCCTGCTCTCGCCCGGCAGAACCTGGTTCCAGGTGGTCTCCACTACGACGGGTATCTCCGCGGAGTAGGAGGCGGGCGGCGGCGGGCGGCGGGCACCTGAGGCCGCTCGCCGCTGGGAGGAACGAGCGAAGCGCGGGCGCCACTCTCAGGCGTGCGGCACCACTCTCAGGCGTACCGCTTCTTCAGCACCAGCTTGTCGATCTTGCCGGACGCGTTCTTGGGCAGAGAATCGACGAACTCCACGCTCTTCGGCGCTTTGTAGCGCGAGAGTCGCTGCCTGCAGAACTCTATGATCTCCTCCGGCGCCACCGTCTCCCCACTCTTCAGCACTAACAGCGCGTGCACGCGCTCGACCCAGTAGGGGTCGGGCACGCCCAGGACGACGACCTCACTGACGGAGGGATGCTGGTAGAGTACCTCCTCCACCTCGCGCGGCATGACGTTCTCGCCGCCCGTGATGATGGTGTCGCCCTTCCTGCCGGAGATGTAGACGTACCCGCGTTCGTCGAAATGGCCCATGTCGCGGGTGTGCAGCCAGCCGTCCACGATCGCCGCCGCAGTCTCCCCCGGCCTCCGCCAATAGCCGGCCATCACGTGAGCACTCTGGACGATGATCTCGCCGACCTCGCCCACCCCCACATCGGTCTCGTCCTCGGTCACGATACGCACATGCACCCCCGGGGCCGGGTGACCCACCGACAGGAGGATCTTCTGCTCCTCCGGGGTGCCGAAAGCCGCCACATGCTTGTCCCTCGACAACGCCGTGATGATGGGCCCGCTCTCGGTCTGGCCGTAGAACTGGCAGAAGATCGGTCCCCAGAGGTCCATGCCCCGTTGGAGCAACGCCACCGGCATCGGCGAGGCGGCGTAGACGATGCGCTTGAGACTGCTCAGGTCGAACTGCTCGAAATCGGGCAGGGCGAAGATGGCGGCCAAGGTGGTGGGCACGATCTGGACGTCGGTGGCCCGCTCGTCCTGGATGGTCTGCAGAAGGGTGCGCGGCTCGAAGGTCTTCAGAATGACGTCCGTGGCACCCGCGCAGAGGAAGCACTGTGCGGCCTCCATGCCGGCGACATGGAAAAGCTGCAGGGTCAACACCGTCTTGTCCCCGGCCTCCACCGGCGTCTCGGCGAGGCGGGCGGCGATGTTGTGCATGGCCCGGGCATGTGTGTAGAGGGCTCCGCGCGGCACTCCGGTGGTGCCGCTGGTGTAGATGAGGTAGACGGGGTCGTCCTCGGACACGCGGCACGCCGGCTCATCCGGCGAGTGCTCGGCCAGCAGGTCGCTGTGGCTGAGCATGTCTGGAGCCGGGGACTCCAGGGTGACATAGTGCCTCACCCGGCTCAGCCTGGGCCGGATCTCTTCGAGCACGGGCACGGGCTCAGGGCCGACGAAGACGACTGTCGCTTCGGAGTAGTCGATGAGGCGCTCGAGGTCGGACGCGCTGAGCCGCGGGTTGTAGGGTGAGAAGATGAACCCGCCCTTCATGGCCGCACCCAAGATGTCGAACGACTCCAGGCAGTTCCAGGAAAGCAGGCCGATCACATCGCCCTTGGCCGCGCCCAGGGAGTCGAGGGCCGCGATCGTGCGGTTCACGCGCTCGTTGTACTCGCGCCACGTGATCCGGGTGCCGCCGTAGACGAAGGCCTCCTCGTCCGGGCGCAGAAGGGCGTTCCGGTAGATGACGTCGGCGTAGGTGCCGAGTGCGTGTCGACTCAGCTCCTTGAGTAGCGAACCTATCGGCATGCGAGAACCCTCCCCGTAGCGAGTGTGACCGGCGGCGGGACGGTAGCCCCGAGCCTTGGCCGGTGGCGCCCCGGTGGCGCCCCGGGGCGCGCCAACACCCGCACGAGACTAGTGGAATCCGATCGACAAGGCAAATCATCCCCGGTCGATTCATCTCCGCGCGGCGCGACAAAGCGACCCCGATCGCCTCGACCCGCGATGGAACACACGAACCGCGTCTACGTGCGGCCCCCCATGACGATACCCCATGACGATATGATGTCCCGACATGATGGTCTCGGGATGAACATGGACATCGACGGAAAGCTCGCACTGGTGACCGGCGGATCGCGCGGCATCGGCCTCGCCGTCTCAAAGGAGCTGGCCGCTCGGGGTGCTTCGGTCTGGATCGCCGCCCGCGAAAGGGGACCCCTGTCCCTCGCCCACGAGCAGATCGAAGCGGTGCGGCGGAGCGAGCAGCAGCGAGTGGGCACGCTGACGTTGGACGTGACCGACGCGGCGCAGGTGGCCTCGGTGCTGAGCGACTTCACCGCGGAGGCGGGCACACCCGACCTCTTGATCAATTGTGCCGGCGTGGCCCACCCGGGGCGCTTCGAAGAGCTCGACCTCAAGGTCTTCCGCTGGATGATGGACGTGAACTACTTCGGCACGGTGCACGTCACCAAGGCGCTCGTGCCCGGCATGATCGCGCGGGGCTCTGGACACATCGTCAACATCTCGTCCATCGCCGGGTTCCTCGGTGTGTACGGCTATAGCGCCTACGGGGCCTCGAAGTTCGCGGTCACCGGCCTCTCCGACGTGCTGCGGGCCGAGATGAAGCACCTGGGCATCGGCGTGTCTCTGGTGTTCCCTCCGGACACTGACACCGAGCAGTTGGCCTACGAGAGCGAGTTCAAGCCCCCCGTCACCAAGGTCTTGAGTGCCTCCACAAGAGCGTTCTCGCCTGAGCGGGTGGCCCGCGCCATCGTCGACGGCGTGGTGCGCCGCCGCTACATCATCACCCCAGGCTTTGAGAGCTCCTTCTACTTCCGCGCCCAGAATCTCCTGGGTCGGCTCGCGTATCCGGTGATGGATCTGGTGGTCGCCCGCGCCTGGAAGTCCGCACACTAGGAGACGGATGGACATCTTCAAGAAATGCATCGACTTCACCGCCGTCAAGGTGGCTATCGAGCAGGGGTACTACCCCTACTTCATCCCGCTCACGGAGAGCGAAGGCACGGAAGTCGAGGTGCGCGGACAGCGGCTGATCATGTGCGGCTCGAACAACTACCTGGGCTTGACCAGCCACCCGCTCGTGCGGGAAGCCGGGGTGGCCGCGATCGAGCGCTTCGGCACGAGCTGCACGGGCTCCCGCTTCCTCAACGGCAACCTCGAGCTGCACGAACAGCTGGAGGCCGAGCTCGCCGACTGGGTGGGCAAACGGGCGGCACTGGTGTTCTCAACCGGCATGCAGGCCAATCTGGGCACCGTCAGTGCACTGGTCGGTCGCGGCGACATCGTGGTTCTCGACAAGGACGACCACGCCAGCATCGTCGACGGCGCACGCCTGGGCTATGGCACCATGGAACGCTACCGCCACAACGACATGACCCACCTGGAGAACGTGCTCAAGGGGCTGCCCGAAGACCGCGGGATACTCGTGGTGGTGGACGGCGTGTTCAGCATGGAGGGCGATCTCGCACGTCTGCCGGAGCTCACCACCCTGTGCCGCCAGTACGGGGCGCGGCTCATGGTCGACGACGCCCACGGCGTTGGAGTCACGGGTGGAGGCCGCGGCACCGCTGCCCACTTCGGTCTCACCGACGAGGTGGACATCATCATGTCCACCTTCAGCAAAGCGTTCGCCTCACTTGGGGGGTTCGTCGCCGGAGATGCCGACGTCATAAGCTACGTGAAGCACCACGCGCGCAGCCTCATCTTCAGTGCGAGCCCGACGCCGGCGAGCACCGCATGCGCATTGGCCTCCCTACAGGTGATGCGCACCGAGCCGGAGAGGATCGAGCGGGTCAACCGCAGCGCCGCCCGCATGCGCGACGCGTTCCGGGCCATGGGATTCGACACGGGGAACTCCGTCACCCCGATCGTCCCCATCGTGATCGGCGACGACCAACGCACGTTCCTCACCTGGAGACTGCTCCTCGAGAGCGGGGTGTTCACGAACCCGGTGATCTCGCCCGCCGTGTTGCCCGGGCGCCAGATGCTGCGCACCAGCTACATGGCCACCCACACCGATGCGCAGCTCGACCGGGTGCTGGAAGTGTTCGCCGCGGTGGGCCGCCAAGTGGGACTGATCAAGGCCGTGTAGAGCGGTTGCGTCGGAGGCGGTCGTTCGGCCTCTCCTCCGATAGCCTTGCGGCGTCTCGCCGTAGGATCGGCGCTGAGTCAACTAGTAGTCCGTTCCTGAACAAGAGTTACACATCAAAGCAACCCCAGATCGAACTTGTTCCAGCGGAACACCACCGGGGAGGCGTTGAACTCGTCGATACCCAGCAGGATGCGCGCCTTCAGCTCCTCGGT
>JAHJSA010000033.1 GCA_018830645.1 Actinomycetota bacterium | reverse complement strand
GCTCCCGGCGGTCGGCGACAGTCTTGATCCTGGCGCTCCCGGCCGGACGAAGCGGTCACGCGGCCACCGCGAACTCCAATGATGCCTTTCTGGGCTGGTGGGACGGGGGTTTCGGAGGGGGACCGGTGGATTCGGGCTAAGACAACAGCTCGCCCACGACGTCAACGCCGCCCTCCAGAACATGCACCTGCTCCTTCCCCACCTGCCCCACGCCCCGGAGAGGTGGAACCCCTTCCGCACCGGTCGCGAGGACGGGGTGCGGCTGGCCACTCTGGGCCGAGCACGGGAGGTCTTCACCAAGACGACCCTGCAAACCTCCCTCGAGCAGGCTCTCGCACCGACCGACCGCGTCGTCGCGCGGGGCGTCCGCATGGCGGCGGTCGATCACCCGTTGGTTGCGTATTACGCCGGGCGGGGGTTGGTGCGGAACTAGGGTGCCGAGATCGACCAGGTGCAAAGCGACGCCGCCACGACGGCGGGGTTACTTCCCCGGCTGGGGCTCGTGGCTGGATGGCAACTCGTATACGACGTTCGCGGCCTCCGTCTTGCAGAGCGTATTGGGTGGAAGGATGATGTCGATCCGCAGCAGGTCCTTGTCAAGGCACTTGATGATCTGCGTACCGTCCGGAGAGTAGAGAAGGTCTTGCTTCAGGATGGGCCGGACTCTCAACTCCCGCTCCTGACCCTCCTCATCGATGGCGGCCAGAACCAAGGAAGAGCCCTCCACCTCGTCCGCATGAGCGAAAAAGTGGTTGAGGGCACTCGCGACGTACCAGCCCTCGTCCTTGGTGACGTATCGGGCGACCGTCACTCTGCTGATACCTCGGAGCGGCTGTGTCCGGAGGCGATCACAGGAGTCGGGCTTCTTCGAGGATGGTCTCCCTGATCTCCTCGCGGAGGCCTCGCTCGGTCACCACGTCCACCTCGCAGCCGAGGATCTCTTCTAGGTCGGCAACAAGTCCTGCCGGGAACCAGGGCGAATGGCGTGGCCCAACATCCACGAGGAGGTCGAGATCACTCCCGGGTCCGGCCTCATCCCGAGCGAGGGAGCCGAACACACGCACGTTCAGCGCGCCGTGGCGGTCGCTGATCTCGAGGATCTCGCGGCGACTTGCCTTGACCACTTCCGCCAATGTCATGCCGGCGACACCTCCACACATCGCAAGACACCAAGCGCCTCAAGTCGACCCGGGCACCGAGCGTGCTGCGCAAGTATCCCACGCCATCCGCCTACGGGGGAAGCGCGCGCCCGAACCTACCCCCGCCCCTCCGCCTCCATGATGGCCGCGAGCACCATCTCCGGCTTCATCGGCAGCTTGCGCAGGCCGATCCCTACCTTGACGTGGTCGGCAGTAGGCGCGAACGAAGGTGCCAGGAAGCTGAGACCTTGGTCCTATTCCTCGCAACGCGAGAACGTGCCAGAATCTGCCGTGTCCCCTTCGTCGACAGCGACACGACCATCTTCACGAACGAAGTCGAGCCTACTTGTGGGCTCACTGAGACTCCGCCCGCAGCGAGGCGACCTGATGCCCACCAGAGACTTCGTCTTCGTAGACGAACACGGAGACCCAGGCTTGCCCGGTCACGGCAGCTCCCACTACGCGTGCTTGTCCGTCCACGTGACAGACGAGTCTCTCGAGCACGTGGTCGAATGCTTCGCTCACCTGCGCTTCTACAGACAGGTGTACAAGGAAGTCAAGAATCTCGACGACGACCCCCGCCTGCGTCCCACGTTGGCAGTAATCCTCTTGAACCTCTCGCGGGCCCACGACGTTCGATTCAACGCAACATTCGTGGACAAGGCCAAGTACACCGGGCCATACCTTGCCCCAGGGGAGGGCACGAGGTTCCGCAACTTCCAGCTCAGGCGACTGCTCGAATGGCACTTCGAGGGGTTCGCGCCCGTCACCAATCATTGCGAACTGGTACTTGATCGACATAGCCATAGTCACCGCCAGCTGGAGAACTTGAGGGGCTACCTGAACGGCAACTACCGCCTCCCGGCGTTCTCCGCCATCACGACGGTCGACAGTAGGTACGTGGAGATGATCAAGGTCGCCGATCTCGCCCTGCGCCTGTTCCGGCGGCAGACCATCCAGCACAATCCCGGATGGCTCAGCCTGGATCTGTCCTTCATCCGCGCAGTCGATGTGACGAAGATGCACAAGCATTGGGCGCCGTAGCTTGGCTTGCAGGCGTCGCAACCGACTGGTATTCTGGTGTCAGCTAGTCACGGGAGGACCTTTGTCAACCTTCGAGGTTGACGTCGGATCCTCCCGTTCCCTTTCGTCGCCCCAACCTCGGGCGCACCGCCGCCTACCGCCGCCTACCCCCGCCCCTCCCGGTCCATGATCGCCTGGAGCACCATCTCCGGCTTCATCGGCAGCTTCCTGAGCCGGATCCCCACCGCGTCGTAGATGGCGTTGGCGATGGCCGGGGCCGTCGGCACCAGGCCGGGTTCACCGATGCCCTTGGCGCCGTAGGGGCCGGCGGCGGCCGGGTCCTCCACCAGGATGGGTTCCACGTCGACGCTGTCCAGGGCAGTCAGCATCTTGTAGTCGCGGAAGTTCGGGTTGAGGAGCTTACCCTCCTCGAAGATCATCTCCTCGGCCAGCGCCCAACCGATGCCCTGCAGGCCGCCGCCCAGGATCTGGCCGCGGAGTAGGAGCGGGTTGATGGCCTTGCCGACGTCATGGGCCGCGATGTAGCGCACGATGTCGATCTGGCCGGTGCGGCGGTCCACCTCCACTTCCACGCCGTGGCAGCCCCAGGCGTAGGCCATGGAGTAGTTGCCTTTGAAGTCGCCGGCGAGGAGGTCGGTGGGCGGCTCGTAGAAGTAAGCGGCCATGAACATGGTGTTGCCTGCGCTGGCGAAGTGGGCCTTGCGCAGCACCTTCTCGATCTTGGTGGTCTTCTCGGGGTCGTCGGCGCAGACCACCATGCCGCCCGCGAGGTCGAGCCCGTCGCGGGGGGCGTCGAGGATGTCGGCGGCCGAGTTCAGGATCTGCCCGCGCACCTGCTGGGCCGCGTAGAGGGCGGAGTTCCCGGCCACGAAGGTGGAGCGGGAGGCGTGGGCGCCGGCGTCCCAGGGGCAGACGTCGGTGTCGCCGATGACCACGTTGATGCGGTCGACGCCCAGGCCCAGCGTCTCGGCGACGATCTGGCGGAGGATGGTGTCGAGGCCCTGGCCCATGTCCATAGAGCCGGAGTAGACGTCGACGTAGCCGAGGTCGTCCACCTTGATGAGGGTGCCGCGAAAAGCGTTGTGTCCGACTTGCAAGATAATCTTGCGGACGGTATAGTTGAGTTACTAGGAAACACGGGGTGGCTCGGGGAGGAGAGGCCCAAATGAAACAGGAACCGGCGTCGGGCATTGGCGCACGCGTCCGACAGGCTCGCGAGGCGCTCCATCTCACGCAAGAGGAACTTGCCGACCAGATGGGGTTCGCCTCCCGGCAGATCTTGTCTGAACTCGAACGCGGGCGGCGAGACGTCAAGGTAGCAGAGCTGGCGCGCTTGGCGCGGGCATTGCGCATAGAAGTGAGTGCCTTGCTGGACTCCGCGGAGCCGGCCGCGCGGCCAACCGTCCTCTGGCGGGCGCGGCCGTTGGCCGAGGCTGAGCATGTCCAGGCCGAGTTTCTGACCTGGTGCGAGCGCTATGCCTACGTGATGAGTGCTACGGGAGGAGGTCAACGACAACGAGACCGGCTGCCGAACATCAGGCTCGAAAGGCAGGAGCTGAGCTACTCGACCGCAGAGGAGTTGGCCGCGGAAATCGGCAGTCTGCTTGATCTGGGTTCGCGGCCGGCGTCCAGTATTCAACGCGCCATCGAAACGCAGTTCGACGTAATCGTCTGGTACCTCGACCTGGGTCGCGACGGCTCCGCGGCCTGTACCAAGGGCTCTTTCGGAGCAGCAATGCTCGTGAATAGGAGTGAGGCTCCGTGGCGTCGCAACTTCGACGTCGCACACGAGCTATTCCATCTGCTCACCTGGGATTCGCTCAACCCAATGATTGCGACCGATCACCGTATTGCCGCACAGGCGGAGCGACTAGCGAACTCCTTCGCTGCCGCCCTGCTGTTGCCCGCCGAACCCTTGAGAACGGCCATGAAAGCCCGCGCCGAGGACGGGCTCGTCGCTCTGGCAGACCTCGTCGCCGTTGCACGGGACTTTGACGTCTCGACTGAAGCACTCCTGTGGCGGCTCTTCAACATCGGCCTCGGATTCGACCAAGATCGAGTTCGTGCTCTCTTGGGCGATCGGACTCTCAGGCAGCTGGATCGCTCATCAATGGTAGGAAAATGGTGGCAGCCGCCATCTCTACCGGAGCGGTTCGTCCGGTTAGCCTATCTGGCCGTGGTTCGAGGGCGGCTGTCGCGGGCGAAGCTGTCGCAGTACCTGGACTGCGGCCTCATCGAGTTAGCCGACCGGCTGGAGGAGTATGGAATCGTAGAGCAGGAGGGGGAGGGGTTGCGCATCGTCGAGTCCCCGAGGGACTTCGATCCGGATGAGGTACCCGGTGGCAAAGCCGAAGTTTGTCCTGCTTGACGCGGGACCCGTCATCGCACTCCACGAAGCCAAGGCGTGGACGCAATTCTGCACCCGATACGACGTGGTAGTCCCGGAGTCCGTCGTCATGGACGAAGCCCTTTGGCATAGCAGGGATGCGACTACAGGATTCAGGGAGACTATCGACGTGAAGCGGGACGCAGAGGCGGGCCGCGTCCGCGTCGTGTCAGCCGACTCCGACGAACTAACCCAGGTTGCTCGGAGATTCAGCGCCGGCTTCATAGACGCCCTTCACGAAGGCGAACTCGAAGCTCTCGCTATCCTGTCTTGTAACGAGCACTTCAGCGAGTGCGCGTTCTGCTCCGGGGATGGAGCCGCTATCCAGGCTGCGGCTATGGCCGGCCTGGCTGAACGCTGCGTCGCACTCGAGACCCTGCTCGACGGAGCCGGGCTCAAGAAGCCAGTCACATGGGCGTTCACCGCCGAGTTCTCGCGCCAGCATCGAGACCGCGGGCTGGAGAATCTGATTACCGGCTTCGGGATGAGACGATAGCCGAGCGCCCTACCCTCCCCCTACCGCCCCTCCGCCGCCATGATCGCCTGTAGCACCATCTCCGGCTTCATCGGCAGCTTCCTGAGCCTGATCCCCACCGCGTCGTAGATGGCGTTGGCGATGGCCGGGGCCGTCGGCACCAGGCCGGGCTCACCGATGCCCTTGGCTCCGTAGGGGCCGGCAGCGGCCGGGTCCTCCACCAGGATGGGTTCCACGTCGACGCTGTCCAGAGCCGTCAGCATCTTGTAGTCGCGGAAGTTCGGGTTGAGGAGCTTGCCCTCGTCGAAGATCATCTCTTCGGCCAGCGCCCAGCCGATGCCCTGCAGGCCGCCGCCCAGGATCTGGCCGCGGAGAAGCAGGGGGTTGATGGCCTTGCCCACGTCGTGGGCGGCGATGTACCGCACGATGTCGATCTGGCCGGTGCGGCGGTCCACTTCCACTTCCACACCGTGGCAGCCCCAGGCGTAGGCCATGGAGTAGTTGCCCTTGAAGTCGCCGGCGAGGAGGTCGGTGGGGGGCTCGTAGAAGTAGGCGGCCATGAACATGGTGTTGCCCGCGCTGGCGAAGTGGGCCTTGCGGAGCACCTTCTCGATCTTGGTGGTCTTGTCGGGGTCGTCGGCGCAGACCACCTTGCCGCCCTCGAGGTCGAGACCGTCGCGAGGGGTATCGAGGATGTCGGCGGCCGAGTTCAGGATCTGCTCGCGCACCTGCTGGGCCGCGTAGAGGGCGGAGTTGCCCGCCACGAAGGTGGAGCGGGAGGCGTGGGCGCCGGCGTCCCAGGGGCAGACGTCGGTGTCCCCGATTACGACGTTGATGCGGTCGACGCCCAGGCCCAGGGTCTCGGCCACGATCTGGCGGAGGACGGTGTCGAGGCCCTGGCCCATGTCCATGGAGCCGGAGTAGACGTCGACGTAGCCGAGGTCGTCCACCTTGATGAGCGTGCCGCAGCCGTCGGACTTGTAGATCTTGGCACCGCCGCCAACGTGGAGCAGACAGGCCATGCCTATGCCGCGCACCTTGTCGGGAAGCTCTGTCCAGGCTGCCCGGGCGACCGGGGGGACACCGGCGGTGTCCGACTCGACCGGGGCGGCGACCGGACTGGCGGCGCCGGGTGTGGCGCCGGCGCCACCGGCGGCGCCCGTCGCGGCCTGGGTGGCGTCGCCCGAAGTGGCGGCAGCCGCAGCCAGGGTGGCGTCGCCGCCAGCCCCGGTGACGTCACCGGCAAGACGCGCCGCCTTCACGGCCCGATACCCAGCCCAATCCATGCGCTCGGCCACGGCCTCCAGGCAGGCGATATGGCCACAGCTGTCCACCTTGAAGCCCTGGGGGGTGACCGTGTCGGCGTGATTGGCGTTCTTCAGGCGGAACTCGTAGCCGTCGATGCCGGCCTTCTCGGCCAACTCGTCGAGGTTCGACTCCAGGGCGAAGGTCAGCTGCGGCGTGCCGTAGCCGCGCATCGCCTGGGCGTAGGTGTTGTTGGTGTAGACACAGGTGGCCCGGAAGCGCACGTTCTCCACCTGGTAGAGGCTGGAGGACGGCATCATCATGACGGTGGGCGTCGTCGCGCCCCAGCTGGTGTAGGCGCCGTTGTCGAGCACCATGGAGATGTCGCGGAAGGTGAGGTTGCCCTCGGCGTCACAGCCTTGGCGTATCTTGATGCGCGTGGGCTGGCGCGGGGAGGTGGCGAAGAACTCCTCCTCGCGGTCGAAGAGGATCTTCACCGGCTTCTTGGTGCGATGCGCCAGGAGCATGGCGATGTACTCGAAGGCGTAGGTGTCGAGCTTCGAGCCGAAGCCGCCGCCCAGCGTGGTGAGCACCACGCGCACCTTGCCCCGCACGCCCATGGCCTTCATGGCTTCTTGGAAGTCGGCCTTGGCCAGGCTCGGGATCTGGGTGATGGAGTACATGGTGAGGTTGTCGTCGGGGTCGAACATCGCGACGCAGCCCGCAGTGCCGAGGCAACAATGGGTGACCCACCCCGTCTCGTACTCGCCCTCGGCGACGAAGGCCGAGGCGGCTTCGCCGGCCTCGACGTCGCCCGCGGAGAACTTCCAGGGCAGGCGCAGACGGTTGTCCTTGTTGGGCTCGCCCTTGGGGTTCAGTTCGTGGACGAGCGGCGCGCCCTCCTGCATGGCCTCTTCGGGGTCGAAGACGGCGGGCAGGTCTTCGTAGTGCACGACGATCGCCTTGATGGCCGCCTCGGCCAACTCAGGCGTGGTGGCGGCCACGGCTGCGACCTCGTCGCGGTACTGACGGACGCGGTCCTTCTTGAGAGCCATGTTGTCTTTCAGGAAGCCGAAGCGGATCTCGGGCGTGTTGTACGCGGTGAGCACGGCCTTCACCCCGGGTATGCGCTCCGCCTCCGACGTGTCGATGGACACGATGCGGGCACTGGCCCGGTCGGAGTAGAGGATCTTGCCGTAGAGCATGTTGGGCAGCTCGAGGTCGTGCATGTACTGGGCCTGGCCGGTGACCTTGACCCCGGCGTCGGCCTTGGGGATGCCCTTGCCGACCACGGCCAGTTCCTTCTGGACGCGTTCCTGCTCGGTGATCACGGGCGGGTTCATGCGGTCACCTCCCCGCTCGTGGATGCGTGGCCGGGCTGGTCGACGGCGCCGGTGACGCCCGCGAGGGCGGTGCCGGAGGCGGCACCACTCGCGCCAGCGCCGGTCGTAGCGGCGGCGCCCGACCCGTTGCCCGCCGCGACCGCGGCCGTGCCGTTCATCTCGGCTGCCGCCGCCTGCACGGCTTCGACGATCTGGGTGTAGCCGGTGCAGCGGCAGAGGTTGCCCGCCAGGGCCACCTTGATCTGGTGAGCGCTAGGATCTGGATTCTGGTCGAGCAGGGCCTTCGACGACATGAGCGCGCCCGGGGTGCAGAAGCCACACTGCACGGCGCCGTACTCGATGAAGGCCTTCTGCAGCGGATGCAGGTTGCCGTCGGCTTGGGTGAGCCCCTCGACGGTGGTCACACTGCGGCCCTCGGCTTCCAGGGCGGGGAACAGGCAGGAGTTGACGGCGGTGCCGTCCACCAGCACGGTGCACGCCCCGCATTCGCCTGCGCCGCAGCCTTCCTTGGTGCCGGTGAGCCCCACGCCGTCGCGCAGGGCGCGCAGCAGGGTCCATTCGGGCCCGACGAGGGCCGAGACCGGATCGCCGTTCACCACGAAGTGGATGTTCTTCTTGTCCATGCCGGCCATCAGGCACCACCCTCCGTCGCGCCGCTGGAGGCGCCTGGGTCGTCGGAGGCGCCGGCGCCGGTCGAAGCGGCGCCCGAGTCATCCGAAGGTGCCGCGAGGCCCGCCGCCACATACGCGCCTGACTGCTCCATCGCCCGGGGCACGAGCACCCGGATCATCTCGCGGCGGTACCAGGCCTTGCCGCGCCAACTGTCGCGAACCTGGGAGTCATCGGCCGCGACCAGGGCCGCCGCCTCCACCGCTTCTCGGGTGAGGGGCTTGCCCACCAACATGTCCTGCGCACGGGTGGCGCAAGTGGGGGTGGGGGCGCAAACGCCCAGCGAGATGCGGGCGGTCTTGACTGTGGTCATGTCGTCCTCGAGGGTCAGGCGCACGCCAACGCTCATCATGGCCAGCTCGACGCCGCGGCGGCGCGTGTGCTTGATGTAGCGGGAGAAGGTGTTCGCGCCGGGGTCGGGCACGCGGATCTCTTTGAGCAGTTCGCCCTTCAGGAGACGGGTCATGCCCGGGCCCACGAAGAACTCGCCCAGCGGTAGCTCGCGCAGGCCGCCCGGGCCCTGGATCACCAGGGTGGCGTCGAAGAGCATCAGGGCCGTGGCCGAGTCGGCGCAGGGTGCGGCGTTGCAGATGTTGCCGCCCACCGTGCCCACGTTCCGCACCTGGCGGGAGCCGAGGCCGGCGCAGCCCTGCTGCAGGGCCGGCAGGTAGTTGGCTGCCCAGAGGGAGTCCTCCACCTTGCCGTGCGGGGTCATGGCGCCGATGGTCAGGCCGCCCCCGTCCGCGCGCTCGGGGGTGAGCACGTCGAGGCCCGCGATGCCGCGCAGCGAGACGACCGCCTCGGGCTTCATCTTCCCCGAGCGGATGTTCACCCACAGGTCGGTGGCTCCGGCCACCGCCACTGCCGTGTCGCCCCGCATACTCAATTCGGCTACCGCTCCCTCGAGGGTGGTAGGCCGCACGTATTCGAATCCGGCCATCTGCTACGCGCCCCCTTCTTCTTCTGTGTCGCGCCTTGGCGCCTCCGCCGGCCGCGACTCGGTCGCGGCGGCCGTCAACGTCGGTACTGTGTCGGCTCTACTTCTGGGTCTCGCGTTCGTCGTATACACGCTTGGACTTCCGCTCGGAGCGGGGCAGCGAACCGTAGTCCACCACCTGCACCTCGGCGGTCACCATGATCTCTTTCTTGATGCTGTCGGCGATGTTCTGGGCGACTTCCGCGTCGGCCGTGGAGTCGGCCCCCGGCAGGCGCTCCGCAAGGACGGTCATCTGGTGCTTGCCGTCGGCCATCGTCAGGCGCACGTTGTACTCACACGAGACGCCCTCGGTCTTCGAGAGGATGCTCTCGATCTGGCCCGGATAGATGTTGACGGCCCGGTACTTGAACATGTCGTCCGACCGACCCATCAGCCTGTCGTGCCGCGGCAGGATCGATCCGCATTCGCACTGGCCCGGGATGAGCCTCGTGAGGTCGCGGGTGCGGTAGCGGATCAGCGGCGCCCCCTCCTTCCGCAGGGTGGTCACCACCATCTCGCCGATCTCGCCTTCAGGGACGGGCTCGAGGGTCACCGGGTCGAGGATCTCGAGCAGGTAGTAGTCGGCCCAGTAGTGGATGCCCGTGTGGTAGCGGCAATCCAGGCCGGTGCCCGGGCCGTAGAGTTCGGTCATGCCGGGGATGTCGTAGAGGTCGGTGGCTCCGGTGAGCTCGAGGATGCGGGCCCTCATGGCGTCGCCGCACACCTCGCTGCCCAGGATGACGGTCTGGATGTTCGTCTTCCCGACGAGGTCGCGTTTCTCCAGCTCCTCGGCGACGAGCAGGGCCATACTGGCCGTGCAGCAGATCACGTTCGACTGCATGTCCAGCAGGAACTGGATCTGCAGTTCCAGGTTGCCCGGGCCCACCGGCACCGCCATGGCGCCCGCCCGTTCGCAGCCGGCTTGGAAGCCCACGCCCGCGGTCCAGAGACCGTAGCCCACCATGATCTGCACCCGGTCGCCGGGGCCCACCCCCGCCATCTCGTAGCAGCGGGCGAACATGTCGGCCCAGTCGTCCACGTCCTTCTGGGTGTAGCCGAGGATCTTGCGGCGCCCCGTGGTGCCCGAAGAGCTGTGGATGCGCACCAGCTGATCGTGCGGCACGGCGAGCAGGGGGAAGGGGTAGTCCTCCTGCAGATCGTGGGCAGTGGTGAAGGGCAGGCTGCGGATCTGTTCGACGGTGCGGATGTTGGCCGGGGCCACGCCCACCTGGTCGAAGCGGCGGCGGTAGAAGTGCGAGCCCTGGTAGGCGTGCCGCACCGACCACTGCAGCATGTCGAGCTGGGCCCAGCGCAGCTGTTCCCAGGTCTCCTGCTCCGGCATGAAGGTCTTCTTCATCGCGTGCTCCCGTCTGGCCTCACGCGCGGCGCGCCTCAGGAGGCGCTGCCCCGCAGCTTTGCGGTCTCGACCTCGTCGACGCGCCACGTGCTGGTGTTGATCACCACGCCGTAGTCGTCGCGGGCCTTCTGCTCCGACACCAAGCCGTTCCGCACGTCGCGCAGCACCTTCTCGGCCGGGCGCTCGTGGGGGTCGCCCCAGCCGCCGCCGCCGCCCGCCTGCTGGAAGTACAGGGTGCCCGCCTCCACGTTCGGCACGAGGTCCTTGGTGGTGGGGATGTGCTCCGTGCCGTCCGGCAGGGTGAGTTTGATGATGTTGAGGGTGCCCTCCTTGCCGCCCTGGGCACCGCGCGACGCTTCCACGTCGCCGTCGCCGAAGGTGACCAAGTTGACCATGCCGCCAACCTTGTATTCCATCTCCACGCCCACGCCGCCGCGCCAGCGGCCGGCTCCCGCTGAGTCCTCCCAGAGTTCGTGCTTCAGGAGCAGGTGCGGGGTCTGCTGCTCGAACATCTCGTAGTCTTGGTCGAGCACGCCGCCGGAGGCGTCGATCATGCCGATGTGGTCGTAGCCGTCGGTGCCGTACATGCCGCCCGAGCCGCCCTTCATGCCCATGAAGTTGATGTCCACGAAGGCTTCGCCGCTCTTGCGTGGGTCCTTGCCGGTGGTGAGGCTGCAGAGGAGCTCGCCCCACTCGGCCGTGACCCGCTCGGGGATCACCGGCCCCAGCGCCCGCATGATGGCGTCGGCGTTGTTGGGGCAGAGGTGGTTGCCGTAGGTGGTGGCCGCCGGGTAGGCAGCGTTGAGGAGGGTTCCCTCGGGGATGGTGATGGTGATGGGGCGCACCATGCCCTGGTTGTGGGGGATGTCGGGGTTGACCATCTGCAGGAAGGTGAGGATGGTGGCCGAGGCGCTCGAGGCGTAGGTGCCGTTGACGAAGCCCGGAGTCTGGCCATCGGTGCCGGTGTAGTCGAAGGTGATGTGACCGTCGTCCACGGTGACCTTCACCCGGATGGTCGACTTGCTGCCCGGAGTCTGGCCGTCGAAGAAGGCGTCGGCTTCGCCTGTGTACACACCGTTCGGGATCGAGCGGATCTCTTGGCGCATCATGCGCTCGGTGGAGTCGAACAGGAACTTCTTGTGGGCCTCGAACACCTCGAGCCCGTAGCGCTCGATAATGCGCAGCACGCCGCGCTCGCCCACCACGCAGGAGCCGATCTCGGCCCGCATGTCTTCCTCGACGATGTCGAGGCGGATGTTGGCGAAGATGAACTCCCACACGTCGCGGCGCAGGACGCCCTTGTCGTACACCTTGACCGGCGGGATACGCAGGGTCTCCTGCCACACCTCGGTGGCCAGGGGATTGTAGCCGCCCTGCACGTTGCCGCCGATGTCAGCCTGGTGGCCCTTGACCGCGGCCCACGCCACCAGCGTGTCGCCGTGGAAGATGGGTTTGTAGACGGCCACGTCGTTGTTCTGGTTGCCCATCGAGAAGACGTCGTTGTGGAAGATCACGTCGCCGGGATGCACGTCGTCGCCGTAGTAGTCGATGATGTACTTGCACACCGGGGCCAGGCTGAAGGCCAGGATGGGTAGGTTCTCGGTCTGCTCGAGCATGTTGCCCTCGGCGTCGTAGAGCCCGGTGACGAAGTCCTTGGCCTCGCACAGGATCGGGGACCGGGTGGTCCGCGTCATGGCGATGGACATCTCCTCGGTGATGCTCTTCAGGCGCTTCTGCAGGATGCTCACCAGCACGCGGTCGATGGTGATGCCGTCGACCACGGTGGCGCCGCCCGCCGCACCGGCGGCTGTGGTGGCGCCCTGGTCGGTCGAACCGGTGGCGCCGGTGGCGCCCGTCGCGTCGTTGCTCATCGCTCCACCCCTCCCGCAGTCGCGGCGTGTTCGCCGAGGACACGCCCCAGCACTTCCTCTTTACGCTCGCGCAGGTAGATCGTGTACGTGCCCAGCTGGTCGACAACCACGGAGAACTCCGGGGTGACGAAGGTGGTGGTGTTCACCTGCTCGATGATGGCCGGCCCCTCGAGGCGATGGCCGAAGCGCAGCTCCATGCCGTCGTAGACGTCGACATCGGCGAAGCGCTTCTCGTTCGGCAGGTAGACCCGCCTCGTCCCTTTGCGCGCAGCACTCGGGTCGGTGCCCACGTAGGGCTCGGCCGTGAGGCTCGGCTTCTCGGTGTCGCCGATGGCCACCAGGCGCATGTTGATGAGTTCCACCGGCGTGCCCTTGTCTTCGAGCGAGTAGCCGTAGAGCGTGTCGTGCGCGGTGTGGAAGCGCGAGACCACGCCGGAGAGGTCGCCGGACATGACTTCATCCCAGGCGGCCGGCACGTTCACCTCGTGGTACTGGCGCAGGTAGCGCAGCTCGAGGCTCGGCTGGTAGGTGATGCGGTCCTCGGTGATGCCCTCGGAGAGCAGAAGACCGCGCCCCGCCTCGCGCATCTCGCGGAAGAGGCGGCCGTAGCGCTCGTGATCGATCAGGTTGACCCGCACCGGGTAGGTGCGCACGAAGTCGTGCCGCAGGTCGGAGCGCAGCATGCCCGCGGCGCAGAAGATCGAGGACTCCCGCGGCACCAGGATCACCGGGATCGAGAGCGCGAGCGCGATCATGCAGGCGTGGTTCGGACCGGCGCCGCCGGCCGTCACCAGCGGAAAGTCGCGGGGGTCGTATCCGCTGTTCACGGCGATCTCGCGCACGGCCGCGGCCATGCTCACGTTGATCACCTCATACATGCCGCCCGCCGCCTCCTCCATCGAGAGACCCATGGGCTTGGCCACGCGCTCCTGGATGGCGCGGGCGGCGGCCGTGGGGTCGAGCTTGAGGCGCCCGCCGGCGAAGAAGTCGGGGTCGAGGTAGCCGAGCACCAGGTCGGCGTCGGAGCAGGTGGGCTCCTGGCCGCCCCGGCCGTAGCAGGCCGGTCCCGGGTCGGCGCCCGCGCTCTGTGGGCCCATGCGCAGCAGACCGACCTCGTCGATCCAGCCGATGGACCCGCCGCCGGCACCGATGGTCACCACGTTCAGCATGGGCAGGCTGATGCGCAGGCGGTTGATCTCGCCCTCGGTGGTGATGAGCGGCTCGCCGTCCTTGATCAACGCCACGTCGAAGCTGGTGCCGCCCATGTCGCAGGTGATGCAGTCTTGGTAGCCCTGCCCCTGTGAGAAGGCCAGGCCGGCCACGGGGCCGCCGGCGGGGCCGGAGAGCAGGGTCATGGCGGGGCGGTCCATGGCCGACTGCGGCGCGATGACGCCGCCGTTCGAAGCCATGATCAGCAGGATGCCCTCGAAGGCGAAGGAGTCGAGACGCGCGATCAAGCTGGTGATGTACCGGGTGAGCACCGGGCCGATGTAGGCGTTCAGCGCCGCCGTCGAGACCCGGTCGTAGAAGCGGATGGCCGGCGCCACGTCGGCCGACACCGAGAGGAAGGCGTCCGGCATGGCCGCGCGCACCAGTTCGGCGGCACGGTGCTCGTGGGCCGGGTTGGCGAAGGAGTTCATAAAGCAGATGGCGACCGCCTCGACGTTCTCCCTCTGGAACTCGGCGATGGCGGTCGCCACCGAGTCTTCGCTGAGGGGCTCGATCTCGGCCCCCGCATAGTCGAGCCGTTCGTCCACGGGCAGGCGCAGGTAGCGCTCCACCACGGGACGGGCGTTTTCATAATGATTGTTGTATTGCTCCTCGCGGATGCCGCGCCGCATCTCGAGCGCGTCGCGCACGCCGCGCGTGGTGAGCAGACCGGTCTTCGCCCCCCGGTAGGTGAGGGTGGCGTTGGTGGTGACCGTCGTGCCGTGCACGATGGTGGTCACCTGCTTGAGGAAGTCCGCGGTCGAGAGACCCGCGTCGGCCGCCATCTCCTCGATGCCCTGGATGGTGGCGATGGACGGGTCCTTCGGCGTGGACAGCACCTTGTAGATGGAGCTCGTGCCGTCGTCGCGCGTGAGCAGGAAGTCGGTGAACGTGCCTCCGACATCGATACCGATCTTGAACACCGGCGGGCCCCCTTAGAAGATGCTGGGTTCGTCGAATTCGCCGTACACGTCGCGGAAGACATCGGACATCTCTCCCACGGTCGCGTAGGCCTTGCAGGCGTCCACCAGCGCGGGCATGACGTTCTCGCCCGCTCGGGCGACGGTCTCGAGCGTCTTCAGGGTCGCCGTCACGGCCGCGGAGTCGCGGGTGCGCTTGAGTTCCACCAGCCCCGCGAGCTGCTCCTCGGCCCAGGCTTCGTTGTACTCGTGGAGCTCCACGTCGGCGTCTTCTTCTTCGGCGTACTTGTTCACGCCCACCTTGATCAGGTCACCGCGCTGCACGTCGCGCTCGAACTCATAGGCCTGCCAGGCCACCTTGCGCTGCAGGTAGCCGCTGGTGATCGCCTTGATGATGCCGCCCTGCTCCTCGATCTCGCCCATCTCCTCCCAGATCTTCTCCTCCATCTGCTTGGTGAGCGTCTCGATGAAGTAGGAGCCGGCGAGTGGGTCGACGGTGTCGCGCATGCCCACCTCGTCCATGAGGATCTGCAGGGTGCGCAGCGAGAGCAGCGCCGAGCGCGGGGTGGGGATGGTGAAGGCTTCGTCGAACGAGCAGAGCGCCGTGGATTGGGCCCCGGAGAGCGCCGCCGCCAACCCGTAGAAGGCGCCGCGCATGATGTTGTTCTCGGGCTCCGCCTTGGTGAGCCCCGAGCCGCCGCCGGCGAACAGGCCGCGCAGCCACAGGTTCTTGGGGTTCTTGACGTCGTACTTCTCGCTGAGGTTCTTCGCCCACACCTTGCGGCCGGCCCGGAACTTGGTCACCTGTTCCCACAGATTGCCGAAGATGTTGAAGTTGAAGCTGAAGCGGCCCACGAACTCCTCGGGCGCGTAACCGCGCTTGGCCACCTCGTCGATGTAGGCGTTGGCGATCAGGAAGGCGTAGGCCATCTCCTGGGCCGGCGTCGCCCCACTCTCGCGGATGTGGTAGCCGCACACCGACACCGGGTTGGTGCGCGGCATGGTGGTCATCGAGTACTCGATGGTGTCGCCGATCAGCTTCACCGCCGGCTCCAGCGCGTAGATCCAGGCGCCCCGTCCGATGACCTCTTTGAGGATGTCGTTCTGCGGAGTCGCCGAGATCTTGGTGCGGTCGAAGCCGAGCTTCTCAGCCACCGCCTGGTACATGGCCAGCATGATCGAGGCTACGGCGTTGATGGTGAGGCCCGCGCCCACCTTGTGCAGGTCGATGCCGGCGAAGGCCACTTCGAAATCACGCAGCGAGTCCACCGCCATGCCCACGCGGCCAACCTCGCCCAGCGCCAGCGGGTGGTCGGAGTCGAGACCCATCTGCGTGGGCAGGTCGAACGCCACGTTGAGGCCGGTCTGACCGTGGTCGATCATCATGCGGAAGCGCTCGTTGGTCTCGCGCGGCGTGCCGAACCCGGTGTACTGGCGGGTCGTCCACTCGCGGGTGCGGTAGCCCTCGGGGAAGAGGTTGCGGGTGAACGGGTACTCGCCCGGGGCGCCGAGGTCGGTGTCGTGGTCGAAACCGATCTCTTCCAGGTCGGCGGGACCGTAGGCCGGCTTCACGTGGATGCCCGACGACAGGATCACGTCGTCGATGCCACCCTTCTCGTTCTTGATGTAGCGTGCGACATCCATCATAGGCTCCTAACCCACCAGCGCCTTGATGGCGTCGGTCATCTTGTGCAGGTCGGCGCCGCCGGGGAAGACCCCCTTGACGCCCATCTCCTGGAGAACGGCCACGTCTCGCTTGGGGATGACTCCACCCACGGCGACGGCGATGTCGTCGACGCCCTCTGCGGCCAACAGTTCCATGAGCCTGCGGCAGATGGGCAAGTGCCCTCCTGAGAGGATGGAGAGGCCGATGACGTCCACGTCCTCCTGCACGGCCGCCGCCACGATGGCCTCGAGGGTCTGGTGGAGGCCCATGTAGACGACCTCCATGCCCGCTTCCTTCATGGCGATGGCCACGACCTTCGCCCCCCGGTCGTGTCCGTCCAGACCCGGCTTGGCCAACAAGACCTTGACCGGCGAGACCCTAACCGTCTCATTCACTCGTCATCTCTCCTTCGACCTATCAACTCGTGGCGGCGCGGACCTGCTCGGTCAGCGCCGGAAGCACCTGCAGTACGTCGCCGACGACCCCGTAATCGGCATACTCGAAGATGGGCGCCGTGGGGTCGGTGTTGATCGCGACCACGACCTTGGCCGTGTCCATGCCCATGATGTGGTGGATCGCCCCCGACACGCCGCAGGCGATGTAGAGCGTGGGCGACACCGTCTTGCCGCTCTTGCCCACCTGGTAGGCGTGCTCGGCGAGCCCGGCGTCGACCAGGGCCCGGCTGTAGCCCACGGCCCCTTCGAGCGCGGCCGCCAGGTCTTCCAAGAGACCGAAGTTCTCCGGGCCTTTCATGCCACGGCCCCCGGTCACCACCACGGCGGCCTCGGTGAGGTCGGCCTTGCGGGGCCCGCCCTCGCGGCGCTCCACCAGTTCCACCCGCGAGACCGCCACCGGCGCCGCCACCTCTTCCGCGGCAGTGCTAAGGCCCGCCGGCGCCATACCGGCGTCGAAGCTGTGCGGGCGGAAGGCGGCCAACAGCAGCCCGTCCGCGGGCACCAGGTTGGTCACGTAGGCTTTGCCGCCGTACACCGGCCGCGAGATCTCGAGGGCGGAGCCCCCATCGGCGGCGGCGGCGCCAGCCGCACTGGCGCCACCCAGGCCGTCCGTAGCCCCGGCGCCCGTGGAGCCCCCGACGGCGTCTGCGCCCCCGCCGTTCACGCGCAGGTCCACGCAATTCGAGAGCGCCCAGGCGCCGAGGCGCGCCGCCAGACGCGGCATGACCTCACGCGTGCGGCCGCCCTCTCCGAAGAGCACGGCGCGCGGCGCGCCGGCCCCGATAGCGGCGGCGAGCGCGTCCACCCAGGAGTCGGCGGAGAAGGGGGTAAGTTCCGGCGCGGTCAGCGTCACGACCCGATGAGCCAGGCCCTCGAGCTTCGCCTTCAGGGTGACCTCAGGGCCGGCCACGACGGCGGTCACTTCGCCGCCCGTGGCGGCGGTGATCGCCCGGGCTGCGGCCAGGAGTTCATAGGTGGCGGGGCGGAACTCTTCCCCCCGGGCTTCGCAGATGATGTAGAGGCCGTTCACAGTACCTTCGCCTCCTGCCTGAGCAGGCGCACGAGTTCGGCGGCCGCGTCCGCGGGCTCGCCCTCGATCATGGTCACCGGGGGGCGCTGCCCCACCGTGCGGTACGCGACCACCGGCAGGACGGGGTGGGCCTGAACGCCGAGCGCGGCCAGGTCGGTGCGCTCGATCTGCACCTTCATGGCCTTCATCGTGCCGGCCATGCCGGGCACACGGGGCTCGGCCAAGCCCTTCTCCGCGGTGATGAGGGCCGGCAGAGGCAGACGAACGACCTCCTCGCCCCCGTCGATCTCGCGGGTCACGAGCACGGATCCGTCTTCGACCTCGAGGCCGATCGCCCGCGTGGCGCAGGGCATGCCCAGGATCTCGGCGACCATGGGACCCACCAGGCCGGCCTCGTCGTCGGTGGCCTGCTTGCCCGCGATCACCAAGTCGGTGGGCTCCAGGGCGACGGCTGCGGCCAGGGCCCGAGCGATAGTGAGGGAGTCTGCGCCGTCGAGAGCGGGGTCGTCCACAAGGAGTGGGGTCTCGATGCCCATGGCGACCGCGCGGCGCATGGCCTCCACGCCGGCGCCGGCGCTCGCGCCGACGGCCGCGGTGACGGCACCGTGGCTCTCCTTGAGCTTCAGCGCGGCTTCCACGGCTATCTCGTCGAAGAAGTTCAGCCCGCGGCGTTTCTCCACCTCGAGACCCGACCCGTCCCCGGTCACCTTGACCGCGGCCTCCAGGTCGGGCACCTCCTTCACCAGTACGACCACTCTCACTGCCTACCCCCTTCTTGCTCCGTCTTCAGTGGGGCGCTGCTGCCCCTGTCGCTCGTCCCGTTGGGTGCGTCGAGCCCCCCGTTCCGCCCTCAACCGGCGCCCCGCGCCGCTTGGCGGCCCGATCGCCCGCTGTTGGCCGCCACCTGCAGGTGCGGGTCGCGGGCCACCGGTGTCCGCGCGGCCGGTGTCGCGACCCGTCGGCCGTGGCGCCCCCCGGGGTCGCCGGTTCCGGGGCCCGCACAGGCTGGTGCCCCCGTCGCGCCCGGCGTGGCGTCAGCGCCCGCCGACGATCTCCTTGCCCAGGAAGTTCTTCAGGATCTCGTGCGTGCCGCCGCCGTAGAGCAAGAAACGCGCGTCGCGGAAGTACCGCTGCGGCCCGTACTCGTGGGCGAAGCCGTTGGCTCCGTAGATGCGGGTGACCTCGTCGACCACCTTGCAGCACATCTCCACCGAGAACATCTTGGCCATGGCCGCTTCCAGCTTGGGCTGTTCACCCTGGTCGATCATCCACGCCGCTTTGTAGAGCAGCATGCGGGCGGCCTCCATCTCGGTGGCCATCTCGGCGAACTTCGCGCGGATCAACTGGAACTCACCGATGGTCCTACCGAAGGCAACGCGCTTGCGCGCGTAGTCGAGCCCGTCGTCGAAGGCGGTGCGGGCCAGGCCGATGCCCATGGCCCCGGTCATGCAGCGGATCTCGTTCAAGATCTCGCCCAGGTAGACCACGCCTTTGCCCTCTTCCGCACCCAGCAGGTTCTCGTCAGGCACGAAGACGTCCTCGAAGACGAGTTCGCCGGTGACCGTGCCCCGGCAGCCGAGCTTGTGCAGCACCTGACCGGCCGAGAAGCCGGGTGTGCCCTTCTCGACGAGGAAGAAGTTGAGGGCCTTCATCCCCTTCGCGGGGTCGGTGGTGGCGAGCACGGTGGCGAAGTCGGCCAACGGGCCGTTCGTGATCCAGTTCTTGGTGCCGTTCAGCACCCAACCGCCGTCCACTTTCTTGGCGCTGGTGCGGGTGCCGGCGAGGTCGGAGCCCGATTGGTCCTCGGTGAAGCACACCGTACTGATCTTCTCACCGCGGATGGCGGGAAGAAGACAACGCTCCTTGATCTCGTCGCTCCCCCAACGGTAGACGAGGTGCGTGCCCATCAGCATGTTCATGATCACCGACTGCGCGAAGCCGATGGACGCCCGCGACATCTCCTCGTAGAAGATCATGCTGGTGACCGCGTCGGCCGCCATGCCGCCGAGCTCCTCGGGGTAGCGCAGACCCAGGTAGCCGAGCGACGTGAACTCCTTCCAGAGCTCCATGGGGAACTCGTCGCTCTCGTCGATCTGCTCCACGTGGGGCATGATCATGCGGTCGACGGTGTCGGCCACCGTCCTTTGGAAGAACTCCTGCTCCTCGGTCAACCGGAAATCCACGCCCGCCTCCTAGATCGCTCCGTCGGCGGCCAGGGCCGCCAACTCTTCGCCGCTCAAGCCGAGTACCCCGCCGAAGATGGCCTCGTTGTGCTCGCCGAGACGGGGCGGGAACTTCATCATGCCGCCGCTCGCCTCGATGAACTCCGTGCGCACCGGCGGCGGAGCCAACGTCACCTCGAAGCCGGTGACCGGGTCGACACTGTGCAGGAGCTTCGGAGCGATGGCCGGGTCCTCACAGACCTGGTGCACGTTCTGCACGTCGGCGATGGGGATGGTGGCCTCGCGGAAGGTCTCGAGGAGGTGCGCCGTGGTGAAGGTGCTTGTGATCGCCGCCAGCTTCTTGTTGAGCGCGGCCATGTCGACGATGCGGCCGGCGTTGGTCTCGTAGGCGGGGTCGGCCATGCCTTCGAAGCCGGGCACGGCCAGGAGCCGCTGCCACTGCACGTCGTTGCCCAGGGCGATGTACACGTATCCGTCGGCGGAGGGGAACACGCTCACCGGGCCGAAGAACTCGTGGGTGTTGCCGCGACGGGTCATCGTGCGCCCGAAGGTGCGGCCCATGGTGATGGGCTGGGTGAGCCACGAGGTGGTGGAGTCGATCATCGCGATGTCGATGCGCGACCCCTCACCCGTGAGGGCCCGCTTGTAGAGCGCCTTCATCACCTGCCCGTAGGCGTGCTCGCTCGTGCCCATGTCGGGCAGTGGTATGCCCACCACCTGCGGGTCTTGGCCCGCCTCGCCGGTGAGGTCCATCAAGCCGCCGCGCGCCTGCAGGATGGGGTCGTACGCCGCCTCGTTCGAGTCGGGACCGAAGCCGGTGATGCCCAGCCAGATGAGATCGGGCTTGGCGGCGCTCAGGGTGGCGTAGTCGATGCCCAGCGGCCCGTAGTTCTTGGGCAGCTGGTTGGTGGCGAACACGTCCACGTCGAGCTCCACGATCAACCGGCGAAGGAGCTCTTGGGCCCGCGGGTCCTTCAGGTTGAGGGCGAGCGCCTCCTTGCCGCAGTTCACGGCGAAGAAGTAGCTGCACATCTTCTTCTCTTCCTCGCGGAAGGGCTCGCCGATCAGCCGGTTCGGGTCGCACATCTTCGGGTGCTCGAGCCGGATCACTCGCACGCCGTCCTGAGCGAAGCGGTACGTGAGATACGGAAGGACGGTGGCCTGCTCCAAGCTGAGCACGGTGAGGCCGGAGAACACGTCCTGCGGGCCGTCCTGCGGGCTGGTGCTCATGCGGATGCCTCCGAGAGAAGATATCTGGTCATGTGGTCGTCGCTCACCTGATAGGCCTGCTCGAGGGTGACCCCGTCCGGGTTGAACAGCCATTGGAAGACGAACCCCTCGGTGAGGGCCACGATGGTCGCCGCCTCGAGCTTCACATCGACGGGGCGGAACTCCCCGCTCCGCACACCGTCGGCGATGGTCATCTCGACGTAGCGAAGCACAGTCTGGTAGATCACCCGCGTGTAGTTGCGCACGCAGGCTTCGCGCGGCGCCTGCGCCAGGAAGTCCACGAGCACGATGTAGTAGTGGCGCGTGCGCTCCTCGCTGTCGAACAGGTTGCGGAAGTTCAGCCGCAGGCGCTCTCGCGCCGAGGCGTCGCTCTCGTAGACCTCTTTGAGTTCGCCCTCCAGCTTCCCCACGATCTTCTCGAGGACCGCGCGGAAAAGGTTCTCCTTCTTGGGGTAGTGGTAGGAGACCAGGCCCTTACTCACCCCCGAGAGCTGCGCCACCTCGTCGACGGTGGTGCCGTCGTAGCCCTTCTTGAGGATGAGCCGCAGAGCGGACTCGACGATCACCTCTCGCTTGGTGGGCTCGGCAGTGCGCTGTCTCACACGAGCATCTCCGCACCTAGAGCCGCGCCCCGCGAGAAGGCTTCCCGGTTGAGGGCCACGAACCGTTCGGGCACGAGCCGGTCGATCACACCGAGCCACAAGTCGGGCTCCATGCCGAGGTCGACGGCCAGCAATCCCAGCAGCACCACGCCCGAGAGGGCGGCGTTGCCGAGTTCGCGGGCAACGTCGGTGGCGTCCACCCACACGAGCCTGCCGGCGCGAGTGAGCAGAAGACGCTGGATCTCGCTCTCGTCGGGATAGCGGGCCACCCCCATGTTCACGGGTGGCGGGGGTATGCGGTAGCGGTTCACGATGACGTCACCGCCGGGCTTCAGGAAGTCGATCCAGCGGGCCACCTCGAGCATCTCGAAGCCGAGGAGGAAGTCCACCTCGCCCTTCTCGACCGTAGCCGAGTACACCTTCTCGCCCCAGCGCACCTGGCTCTCGACGCCGCCGCCGCGCTGGGCCATGCCGTGCACTTCCGACTTCTTCACGTCGTAGCCTGCCTCGAGGCCCACTTCCACCAGGATGTCGCTGGCCAGGATCGTCCCCTGTCCGCCGACTCCCGCCAGCACGAAATCGACCTTCTCCAAGGCCATCACTCCTCACCTCCGTCGGTCCGGTTGGACACGATGGCGTCGCGCGGGCACACGGTCACGCAGTAGTTGCAGCCGTTGCACAGGATGTCGTCGATCTCGACGTGGTCTCCCCGGTTGATGATGGGTGCACAGCCGATGTTCAGGCAGGTGCCGCAGTTGTTGCACGATTCCAGGTCGACGTGGGGCGCAGCGTTGCGCTCCTTGGTCTGGAGGACGCAGTTGTAGCGGGCCACGACCACCGACGGCTCGGAGGAGTCGAGGTGGTCCTTGAGCACCCTGCGCACCTCGTCGAGGTCGTAGGGGTCGAGGGTGTCGACCTTGCTGAAGCCGAAGGCCCGCGCCACCGCTTCGATGGACACCGTGGGGCTTTCGTCGCCCATCATGGTGGCGCCCGTAGCCGGGTTGGCCTGGTGGCCGGTCATGGCGGTGATGCGGTTGTCGAGCACGATCACCGTGCTCACGCCCTTGTTGTAGGCGATGTTGACCAGCGGCGGCAGCCCGCCGTGGAAGAAGGTGGAGTCGCCGATCACCGCGACGGTGCGGTCCTTCACGCCCACCAGGTCGGTGCCGTGCACCACGCCGATGCCGGCGCCCATGGCCCCGCAGGTGTGCGTGGCGTTCAGCGGCGGCGCCGCGCCCAGCGTGTAGCAGCCGATGTCGCCGAAGACCATGGCGCGCAGACGCTGCAGCACGTAGAAGATGGGCCGATGGGCGCAGCCGGGGCAGAGCATCGGTGGGCGACCGGGGAGGGTCGCCGGGTCGAGCAGGGCGACGTCGCCACCGCCGTTCCCGTTGCCGTTGCCCGCGACGCCAGAGCCGGCGGCGTCCGAGCTGCCGTCGCCTGAGCCCGCGGCGGTGGTGTCACCTGAGCCCGCGGCGCCGGTGGTGCCTTCTGGCAGGCCGTTGAACACGATGGGAGCGCCGCCGGTCGAGACGGGTACCCGGGCCTCGACGAGGCCGGCCGTGACGGCGCGCGCGCGCACCAGCTCGGTGCTGAACTCACCGCAGAGCGGGAAGATGTCCTTGCCCCTGGCCGGGATGCCCAGCAGGCGGATGTGGTGCTCGTAGATAGGGTCGAGTTCCTCGACCACCACGACTTGGTCGACCATGCCCGCCAGCGTGTGGAACAGCTCGGTGGGCAGCGGATAGGCCAGCCCCAACTTGAGGAAGGTGGCGTCGGGGAAGACCTCGCGGGCGTACTGGTACGCGATACCGCTGGCGACGATGCCCAGTCGGGAGTCGCCCGGCTCGATGCGATTCAGCTCGCAGGTCTCGGCCCAGGCGGAGATGTCCAGCATCTTCTGCTCGACCTCGCGGTGCATGCGGCGCGCGTTCATGGGGAGCGGGATCTGCCGGCTCGGATCGCGGTCGTACTTCACCGTCTCGTGGGCGGCGTGAAGGGGGACCAACTCGTCCATGACCTCGAGCGGCGTGCGCGAGTGCGACAGGCGCGTGACGGACCGCAGGATCACGGGAGTCTTGAACTGCTCGCTGAGTTCGAACGCCGCCTTCATGAACTCAGCGCCCTCGGCGCTGTCGCCCGGCTCCACAACGGGCAGCTTCGCGAACCGCCCGTACTGACGCGTGTCCTGCTCGTTCTGCGAGCTGTGCATGCCGGGGTCGTCGGCCACCGCCACCACGAGGCCGCCACGAGGCCCGGTGAAGACTATGGAGAAGAGCGAGTCGGCGGCCACGTTCAGGCCCACGTGCTTCATGGTGCAGAAGACCCGCTCGCCCGCGTACGAGATGCCGGTGGCCACGTCGAGCGCCACCTTCTCGTTGGTAGCCCACTCCGCGTGCACACCTGGGTAGGTGCTGTACGCCTGAAGTATCTCGGTGCTCGGCGTCCCCGGGTACCCCACCCCATAGCCGCAGCCCGCAAGGTAGGCTCCGTAGCCAATGGCTTCGTTACCGGACAAGAGCTTCTTCACATGTCCCCCATTCCGTTTCCGTCAGGGTGTGCGGCCGCTGACCGGCCTATCGACAGGCTCAAGGCGATTCCGCGATGCGGCGAGGAGGGTGTGCGGTGATGATGTACCGACGCTCCGCGACCCCCCGCGGAAAGAACCCTTGCTGGACCGCGCCCGGCGCCCACCAGCCGCCGCGGTCACGTTCCTGACTGTACGTACAGTCGGGTTTCATTCTATGGAGGGTTCCGCCCCAAGTCAAGAGGGAAGAGCGACGGGTTGGGCGTCCAGTCAGGGGGCGGTTCGAGAGCGGTCGGGCTTCGCACCGATCCTCGGCTGGCCCGAGGCCGTGGGCAATAGGGGACCAGCGGCCGACCGACCCGGCGGATTGCGCGAAGCCGAGACGACAGGTATAATCCCTGTATTCCTAAAGGTTGCATGCGATAATAGCCCTGTATTTCTAAAGCCTGATGGAGATTCTTGGGAGGTGCAGGATGCACCGAAGGCTATCCAGAGCGCTTGTCCAGTGGAAGGGCGAAGCGCGGCGCAAGCCACTGATCCTCCGTGGCGCTCGCCAGGTAGGCAAGACGTGGTTGCTGGTGGATTTCGGCCGAACCCATTTCCCGGGGCGCACCCATCTCGTGGATTTCGAGAAACGCCCCGCATTTCGAACCGTCTTCGAGCGGGACCTCGAGGCTCGAAGGATCGTCACCGAGCTTGAGCTTCTGCTCAACGAACGCATCACCCCGGGAGAGGATCTTCTTGTCCTGGACGAGATACAAGCATGTCCGCGGGCGATCATGGCACTGCGGTACTTCTACGAGGATCTTCCCGCACTTCATGTGGCGGCCGCAGGTTCGCTGCTCGAATTCACCATGCAGGATCTGTCCTTCCCGGTGGGACGGGCGCGTTCCATGACCATGAGGGCAATGACGTTCGCCGAGTTTCTCCACGGCCTTGGGAACCACGCTCAGGCCGACCTTGTTACGGGACCCGCCGCTCCTGTAGCGCCCGCGATCCACAACGAGATCATGCAGTTGCTGAAGACGTACTTCATCGTGGGCGGCATGCCGGAGAGCGTGAGGACCTTTGCCGAGACCGGGAGCATCCGGTCGGCGAAGGAGGTTCTGACCGACCTGATCGTCACCTACCGCGACGATTTCGGGAAGTACGCCCCCCGGGCCGACAAGCTCGGAATGAATGCTGTGCTGAGGGGCGCGGCGGCAGGGGTGGGAGATCAGATCAAGTACAGTCGTCTCACCGACCTAGTATCGGGGCCAACATCGAGACGAGATCTGGAGCTGCTCCAACTCGCACAGCTCGTCCACAAGATCCGGGCTACGAGTGCGGCCGTGGTGCCCCTAGCCGCATCCGCATCGGACTCCCGATTCAAGGTGGTCATGCTGGACATCGGTATCATGCAAGCGCTTTCCGGATTGAACGCTGACGCGATCGTTTCGGAGGACGATCTGCTCGCAGTGTACCGTGGTGCCCTGGCCGAGCAGTTCGTGGGGCAGGAGCTACTCGCCGGTGGCCAGGACGAGCTGTACTTCTGGTCGAGAGAAGCACGGAGCAGTTCAGCCGAGGTCGACTTCCTTGCGACGGTTGGAGGAAGGATCAGGCCGATCGAGGTGAAATCGAGCGCCGCGGGGCGCCTCCGCAGCCTTCACCTACTGTTGGAGACCTTTCCGGCTTGCCGTCCGGGATACGTCCTCTCGTCCCGCCCCTACGCGGAGCTTCCAGAACAGGATCTCGTCTTTGCTCCACTCTACTTCGCTGGAAGTCTTGCGCGGGAGTGAGAGAGCAGCCCGTTGGCCGCACGAAAGCGGTAGGGCCCGCCAAGGCCGGATGGACGGCCGGGGGCCGGCCGATCGCGGCGGGACGCGGCCAATGCGGGTCCAAAGTCCTATCGCTAGAAGCTCGCCCCCCGCGTAGCGTGTTCGCACGCGCGCGAAGGGCGACATGCCCGAGCGCCGCGTGCATATTCGGTCTTCTGCGCGCACCTCTTGTGTTACACTGTAATACATGGGAAGGACCCTCACCATTCGTCTGGATGAAGACTTGGAGCTCGCCTTGGATCAGGTGATGGCCCGCACCGGCCGCACTCGAAGCGAAGTCGTGCGCGACGCGCTGCGGCGACAGCTCGCGGTGCAGGAGTTCAGGGAGCTACGCGCGCAGCTCCTGCCGTATGGTGAGGCCCGCGACCTGCTCACCGACGAGGACGTCTTCTCGATCGTTTCGTGAGGGTCTTCCTCGACACGAACGTGCTGGTGAGCGCGTTCGTCGCCCGCGGGCTCTGCGCGGACCTGCTGGAGTTTGCCCTCACGGAACACGAACTGAATGTCGGTGAGGTCGTGCTATCCGAGACGAGGTTCGTGCTGGTCGAGAAGCTCGCCGCCGAACTGTCCGTGGTCGAGCGAGTCGAACTGCTCCTCAGGGGAAGATCCGGAATCGAGCCGAAGCCGGCCGCACATCTGTCGCTGGGCCTGCGTGATCCCGATGACGAGTGGATCGTGGCCTCCGCTGTGGCGGCCCGGGCCGACCTCCTGGTGACCGGCGACGCAGACCTCCTCGACGAGAGCGAACGTCTGCCGATCACCACGGTCTCGCCGCGCCAGGCCTGGCGACTGCTCCGCGAGCGCGGCGCCGGCCACCCCGGCCGCCGCTGACCGGCCACCCCGGCCGCCGCTGACCGGCACGAGGGGCGGCGCGTTCCAGCCTACGACGAGCGCGCCTCGACGCCCTCCGGACCGTGCAACAGCCCCACCGCCTCACGCCGTAGGCAGAGTTCCACAGTGCCGCCCACTGAGAGGTTCAGCGGCAAGTACGTGTAGCCGGGGAACCGCACGTCTACCTCGTGGCCGTTCGGGAGTTCGACGCGGAGGCTCTGGACGGTACCCGAGTGATGCAGATCCACCACCACCGCCTCCACTCGGTTCGCGCGCAGAGACTCCCCGATTCGCCGATCCGGGTAGAGCACTTTGACATCCTCGGGCCGGATGTACACGGGCACCCGCTCGCCCACCTCGGTGTGCTGAGGCGGCGCCTCGAGACGTAGCCCATCCCAGTCGAGCACCAGACCATCGGCGCTCGCCTCGACCACGAGGGCGTGGAACACGTTGCTCACCCCCACCACTTCGGCGGAGCGGAGGTCGCGCGGGCGACGGAGCACCTCGCCGACGCGGCCCACCTGCTGAACGCGGCCGTCCTGTACCACCGCCAGGCGGTGGCCCACACCGAACGCGTCTTCCAGGTTGTGCGTCACACAGAGCACCACCAAGCCCAGCTCCGCTTGAAGACGGCGCAGGTCGCGCTGCAGGCGCTCACGCATGGGCCGGTCGACAGCGGAGAAAGGCTCGTCGAGCAGCAGGATGCCGGGCCGGGCCGCCAGGGCTCGAGCCAGGGCCACTCGCTGCTGCTGACCGCCCGACATCTCCCGCGGGTAGCGGTGGGCAAGGTGTTGGATGCGCATGGACTCGAGTAGCTCCTCAGCCTCGGGCTTCCCCCGGCTAGTGTGGCCGCGAAGGGGGAAGGCCACGTTCTCGAGAGCTGTGAGGTGGGGGAAGAGCGCGTAGCCCTGGAACACGTATCCCACCCCGCGGCGTCGAGCGGGCAGGTCGACGCGATCGCCCGGACGCGAACGCCTGAAGAACACGTCGCCGTCGAACTCGATCTCGCCCGCGTCGGGAGAGAGTAGCCCGGAGACGGCCTGGAGGGTGGTAGTCTTCCCCGCACCCGAGGGACCGAACAAGACCATGATCTCGGTGCCCACCTCGAGTTCCATGTGGAGCTCGAAGGAATCGTAGCGCTTCTCGATGTCCAGACGCAGGCGGGGCGTCATGAATCCCCCAGCCTGCGCACGGCCCAGAGGCTGAAGAAGGCCAGCCCCGTCATCACCAGCACCAACAGGTTCGCGGTGACGTAGTCTCGGCGCTGCACCGCGTCGTAGATGAGCAGCGGCATGGTCTGCGTGCGGCCGGGGATGTTCCCGGCGACCATCAGGGTGGCCCCGAACTCGCCCAGCGCCCGCGCGCCACCCAACACCGACCCGGCCAGCACGCCACGGCGCGCCAGGGGCAGGGTCACCCGGAAGAACACACCGGGCTCGGACGAGCCCAGGGTGCGGGCAGCATTCTCCAGGGTGGGGTCCACGCCGGCGATGGCGGCCTTGCTGGCCTGCACCATGAGCGGAAGTCCCACCACGAACGAGGCAAAGGCGGCGGCATGCCAGGTGAAAACCACTTCCAGCGATAGCCATTCGACAAAGGGGCCGCCGCTCCCCAGAAGCAGCAGCAGGTAGTACCCCACGACAGTGGGGGGAAGCACCAGCGGGATCATGATGAGCGTCTCGACGACGCTCTTCCCGAAGAAGCGCGTACGCGCCATGACGAGGCCGAGCGCCAACCCCACCACCACGATGGCGACGGTGGCCACCGCGGTCACTTTCAGCGACATGAGGAGAGCTTCGCCGATCACCTACCGCCTCCCGAGGTGCGGACACCCGTCCCGTCAGCCGGCGGCGCGGGTGCCTCCGCGTTCACAGGCAGCCGAGGTGTCGCGGACTCCTGCTCTCTCGCCAGCGCCGTCATCATTCCTCGCCTGGTAGACCGAACCCGTACCGCTGCAGAACGGGGCGCCCCACCGGGCCGTTGACGAAATCCGCAAACTGGCGCGCCTCCTCCGCCAAAGACGACCGCGGTATCACCGCCAGGGTCTGCTCCAGCGGGGAATGGAGGTCTTCGGGCACGAGCACCCACCTGCCGTCCCCCTGTACGCTGAGCGAGCGGGCCACGATGGCCACGTCCGCGTTGCCCGAATCCGCGAACTGAAGAGCCTGCAGCACGTTCTCGGCCATTACGATGCGCGGCTGGAGTTGCTCCCACAGACCGGCCGCCTGCAACGCCTCTCGCGCCGCCACCCCGTAGGGCGCGTGGTCGGGATTGGCGATGGCGATGCGCTTCACCTGCGGATCCAGTAGATCGGCCAACCCCTCAATCCTCAACGGACTGTCGGCTCGCGTCCACAGAGTAATGCGCCCGATGGCGTAGAGGGCGGTGTCCACCTCACCCACCACGCCGGCGTCCACCAGCTCCTGTACGAACCTCCGGTTCGCCGAGAAGAACAGGTCGACAGGGGCACCGGCCGCGATCTGCTGCGACAGCTGCCCGCTGGACCCGTAGTTGAAGGTGACGTCCACCCCGGTCTGCTCGTGGTACAGACGTCCGATCTCCTCGAGTGCCAGGGTAAGGTCGGAAGCCGCGGAAACCGTCAAGGTGACGGAGTCATCCGAACTGGGGCCGGCCTGTCCCGCGCCCGCGTCCGAGCACCCGAGCCCTGCGCCGGCCACGAGCACCGCGCCCGCCACGAGCGCCAGTGCGACCGCGGCGAGTCGCCCCATGGGCGGCCCCGCGGCGCGCGGCGCGGGCCTACTCACCACGGAGTCCGTCGGCGGTGGGAGCCACGGGGCACCCGGCCACCCAGGACTCCCCCGCGCGGAAGCCGCCAAGCAACACACCGGCCGCCTCCACGACACCCCCCGCCACGGCGAGGGCTTTGTCGGAGACGGTGAGGCAGTGGCTTGGGTCGGCCCTCGGATCGACGTCGGCCACCTTGAAGCCTCTCGTGACCTCTAGATCGTCGTGCAGCAGCCCGCGAAGAACGCCCCCGATAGTCGTGACGACCGGCTCGTCGCCCACGTAGCCCACCACGTCGCCGGGGGCCACGACGTCGCCGATACGGCGAGCGCCCGCGAACCTGCCCGGCCCTGGCGCGCGCAACACGCGCTCGGCGCCGGCACCACCGATCTCGCCGGGGACGCCCGTGTTCGGCGCGGCCGCTCCCTGCCAGATCACACGGCCGAGGTTGTGGCCGCGCATGGTCTCGACCACCGCGTGGCAGTCGGTACCGGCCGCAAAGCCCGGCCCGAGCGCCACAACAGCGGGGGCGTCGGTAATGCAGGTGCCTGTGTTCCTCTTGGCGATGATCGCGTCCACGACCAGGGCTGGGCTCAGCGTGAGGGCCGACTCGGCGGACGGGTCCACCATCAGGGCGATGCGTCCCGCGGAGATCGTGCGCTCGGCCGCCTCCCGACCATCCACCAGCTCCGCCTCCACGTGTTCCACGGTGACCCGCCCCTCGTAGACCGCTTCGGCGAACGCGACCGTGCGTCGTATGACCGTGGGTCGCTGCACCTCGGTCATGACCACGGCCATGCCCACCCGGTGTAGACGCAGCGCCACGCCTGTCGCCAGGTCGCCGGCGCCCTTCACCACGACGAGGATGCTATCGGTCAAGACCGGCCTCCGAGGAGACCGCCGCGGTGCGCTTCGCCTGGGGCGCTGCGTCGACCGGCGCCGGCTGCCCCGCCGACGGGACGGTGGCCTCGGCCGTCGCCTGCGCAACCGACAGGGCCGCCGGACCGGCCGATCCGCCCTTGCCGTGGCGCTCGGCCACCACCTGCGCCAGGATGCTCAGGCTCACCTCGCCCGGGGTGTGACCGCCCAGGTCGAGCCCGATCGGGGCCTTGACCTTGGCCAGCACCTCGGCGGAGACACCCTCCTCCATCAACTCGGAGAGCACGGTCTTCACCTTGCCGCGGCTGCCGATCATGCCCACGTACCCCGCGCCCGCACCCGCCACCGAGCGCAGGGCGTCCTTGTCGTGCATGTGGCCGTGGGTCACGATCACGATGTGGGTGCGGTCGTCGATGGCCACCAGCTCGGCCACGTCCTTGGGGTGACCCACGACGATTCCATCGGCCAGCGGGAAGCGGTCGGCGTTGGCGTATTCCGCCCGGGCGTCGAGCACAATCACCCTGAACTCGAGAGCCTTCGCCATGGGACACAGCTTCTGGCCGATGTGCCCGGCTCCGATGATGAGAAGGGTGTTGGACGGCACGTGCACTTCGAGGAACACCTTGACGTGCCCGCCGCACACCATGCCTAGGGCATGCTCGCCGGTGGGGCGCAGGTCGTATTCCTTGACCTCGGACACGCCTCGCTTGAGAGCCTCCACGGAGTCGGCGATCACCTGAGCCTCGACCTTGCCCCCGCCCACGGTGTCCACCGTACGACCGTCGGCCATCACGATCATCTTGGAGCCGGCCTTGCGCGGGGTCGAGCCGACGGATTCGATGACGGTGGCCAGCACGAAGGGCGTACCCTGATCGGCCAGATCGGCCATGGTGCGATACAGGTGGGTGGTTTCCACGGTTGCTCCTTACCTTGATTCGGCGGTCACGGCCGTCCGATGGGCCGGAGGACGCACGATCCGGTCCGGACGATCCAAGGGGAAAGTATAGCGTCGGTGCCGCGAAGACGACGGAGCTACACGCACCCCGGCCGCGCAGCTACGCTCGCACCCCTAGTCGCAGACAACAGGACGCGCCATGGACTCAGCGCGCGCCTGCAGCAGGCTCCACCGGTGATCCACTCCGGTCTGGATCTCCTTGATCTGGTCCGCGTCCAGATGCCGGTAGCGCTTCTGTTGCTCGAGGTAGCGCTCCACCGGGATGCCCTTGGGGCCGTGGTTGATCGTATACCGCTCTCCGTCCTCGACTTCGTACAGGGGGAAGAAGCCGGTGTCGACCGCGAGGCGTGAAACCCGCACCGCGCCATCGTCGGCCACGCCCCACCCATCGAGGCAGGGGGTGAGCACCACGATGAAGCGCATGCCTTCCATGTCGCGGGCTTTGGCCACCTTGCGCGCCAGGTCGTCGGGGTAGCCCACGGTGGCCGTGGCCACATAGGGGATGCGGTGGGCGGCCATGATCTCGGTGATGTCCTTCTTGTCGCTGGGCTTCCCACCGGGAGTGGAGCTGGTCACCGCGAGATAAGGGGTCGACGAGCTCTTCTGGGCGCCGGTGTTCATGTAGCCCTCGTTGTCCAAGCAGACGTACACCATGTCTTCGTTGCGTTCGGCGGCACCGGAGAGGGCCTGGAAGCCGATGTCGTAGGTGCCGCCGTCGCCGGCCATAGCGAGAACGTTCACGTCGTGCTTGCCCTGGCGCTTCAGCGCCCGGCTGATGCCGGCGGCCGACGCGGCGCTGGCCTCGAGCGTCGTCTGGTATACCGGTATGCGCATCGAGCTGTACGGCTGGGGACCGCAGATGATGGCGATGCAGGATGGCGGCACCACCCCGATGGTGTTCGGGCCCATCGTGTTCAGCACGTAGCGCACGGCCAAGGCCTCACCGCATCCGGGGCAGGCGTTGTGCCCGGAGTTGAAGACCGTCTGCTCGTCGAGTTCGTACGTATGCATCCGCCTCACCTCTGCCACACCGAGTCGGGAACCGGCTCGTCGGTCAGCGCCTTCTCAGCCAACTCCACCATCTTCTTGGGCGAGACGTTCACCCCGCCCACGCCGGCCAGGTATCCGTGCACGGCCGGAGGGTCGGGCATGCCGTACAGCGCGGCCTTCAGCTCCTGATGCAGGACGCCTCCCCCGCCGGGAGAGAAGTTCCGCTCCATCACAACCAGGCGCGGGACACCCGCCACGGCAGCCCGCACCGCCTCCACGGGGAACGGCCGGAAGAGCTTGATCTTGAGGAGCCCCACGGCCTTGCCTGCCGCCCGCAGCATGTCCACGGCCACCCGAGCGGTGCCCACCATCGCGCCGAAGGCCACGATCAGCATGTCGGCGTCCTCGGTGCGGTACTTCTCGAGGATGCCGTATCCGCGACCCATCATGTCGGCGTACTCGGCATCGGCCCGCACCGACACCTCAAGCACCTGGTTCATCGCGGTGCCCAGGTCCTTGCGGTGGCGGTAGAACATGTCCTGGTTGACCACGTTGCCCCAAGACTCACCGATCTCGGTGTCGAGCTTGTGGACCGGATCGAAGGGCGGCAGGTAGGCGTCGACTCGCTCCTGGGAGGGCACCGTTACCGGCTCCAGAGCGTGCGACACGTAGAAGGCTTCGTGCACGACCATCGCCGGCAGGAGCACCTCCTCGGCCACCTTGAACGCCTGGATCACCGTGTCGAGAGACTCCTGACCGTTCTCAGTGTAGTACTGGATCCAGCCGGTGTCGCGCTGAGCGAGACTGTCGGTCTGGTCGGGCCAGAACCCCCAGGGCGAGCCGATGGTGCGGTTCACGTTCACCATGACGATCGGCGCGCGAGCGCCCGAGGCGTAGTGGAGCATCTCGTGCATCAGGAAGAGACCCTGCGAGGCGGTGGCGGTGAACACACGCACCCCGGTGAGCGACGCGGTGATGCACGCCGACATCGCCGAATGCTCGGACTCCGCGGTCATGAGGTCCACGTCGAAGTCGCCCGCGAGCTGCAGGTCGCTGATCTTCTCAGCGATGGGCGTCTGGGGCGTGATTGGATAGATGGGCACCACCTGGGGCCGCGCCCGCATGGCGCCGTAGGATACCGCGTGGTTCCCCGAGAGAAGCAGTCGCATGTCGCCGGCCAGCTGCACCTCGTTGGCCGGCGGGGAACTCCGGGGCGCGGTGGCTGTGGCGCTCATAGGTTCACCTGCTCCAGCCGGACCGCGCCGCGGGGACACTCGGTCACGCACAGCCCGCAGCCCTTGCAGTACTGGTCGAGCACGAAGTAGAAGGGCCCGCTGTCGGCGGGTGCGCCGACGCACGGAACGGCCGCAACCACCCGCACGGCGGCACCGGCGGGCGGGGCGCCTTCGGAGGCACACTCAGAGGCGCCGGGGGCGACGCCCTCCGCGCCGGCGGCCGAGGGGTCCTTCTGCACGGCCATGTCGGGGCAGAAGACGAAGCAGTTGTCGCACTGGACGCAGAAGCCGCAGCTCATGCAGCGTCCGGCCTCGGCGTTCGCGTCCTCCGTCGAGTACACCGAGATCGTCTCGGCGAAGGCCTGCAGACGCTCAGCAGCAGGGGCGACCACGCGTTCGCGGCGTTCGCTGAATTCGAAGTAGAACGAGTTCACCTCTGTGCGGTTCACCGAGTCCTCGAGCTTCGGCCGCTCCGGGATGCAGGCGTCCGGATGACTCAGGTACTCGGCGATTGAGTAGGCGGCCCGGCGGCCCGCGCCGATGGCCTCAGAGACGAAGCGGTTGGTGGACGCGACATCGCCGCCGGCGAAGACGCCGGCGCGTGTGGTGGCCAGGGTCACGGGGTCGGCGACGAGCACGGCGCACTCGACAAAGCCGCCGGTGGCGCCGTCGACGGAGGAGCCGTCGGAGGAGCCGTCACCGAAAGCGCCGTTGAACGGCGCGAGGTCGGGATCCTGACCGATGGCCGTGACGATCACGTCGGCAGCCAGCGCGAACTCCCCGCCTTCCACGGGCACGGGGCGGAGCTCTCCGGCGGGCGCCCCGAGATCGAGGGTCACCTTGACGCACTTTAGGGTCAACCCGCCGTCAGCGCCCGCCTCCACCGCGGCCACCATGGCCCCGTCGAAGAGCGCGACGCCTTCCTCGAGCGCCTGCTCGATCTCTTCGGGCTGCGCGGGCATCGCGCCGCGCGATTCGAGGGCGACCACAGACACCTGATGGCCTAGGCGCCGGGCGCTCCGCGCCACATCCATGGCGGCGCTGCCGCCGCCGATCACGGTCATGCGCTCGCCCAGATCGCGGGCCACGCCTTCGGTGCACCGCCGCAGATACTCCAGCCCGTCGAGCACTCGGCCCGCGCCCGCGCCGCCCTCGAGGTGACGCAAGATCTTGGCCTGCTGCGCACCCACCGCGAGGAACACAGCGTCGTATTCCGCCTCCAGAGACTCGAGCGCGGCCCGGTCGGCTAGACCGGCGTTCAGACGCACCTCGATGCCCATGTCGAGCAGACGCGCTATTTCGGCATCGACCACACCGGCCGCCAGGCGATACTCGGGGATGCCGTAGCGGAGCAGACCGCCGAGTTCCTCTCGCGCCTCGTAGATCGTGACCTCATAGCCGAGACGACGCAGGTGATAGGCGCAGGAGAGGCCGGCCGGGCCCCCTCCCACCACGGCTACCCGCTTGCCCTGAGATTCTGCGGGCGCGGGCAGCGCCCAGCCCTCTTCGAGAGCACGGTCGCCGAGGAAGTGCTCCAGTCCATTGATGCCCACGACGGCCTCGATCACCTCGCGGTTGCAGTGACCTTCGCACGGGTGATGGCACACTCGGCCGGTCACGGAGGGGAAGGGGTTCGTCTCGACCAGGGACAGCCAAGCCTCCTGGTACGCGCCCTCGCGGATGTCCGCGATCCAGCCGGGGATGGTGTTGCCGATCGGGCAGTCGGCGTGACAGGGCGACGGGCGCCACTCGTGGATGGGCGTGGCGGCGCG
Organism: Actinomycetota bacterium; assembly: GCA_018830645.1. GTDB lineage: Bacteria > Actinomycetota > Thermoleophilia > RBG-16-64-13 > RBG-16-64-13 > JAHJSA01. Next base: position 28,011 of record JAHJSA010000033.1, on the reverse strand, counting down.
CCAGGTGCCGGTGTTGAACACGTCGGTCCAACCGGTGGTCCAGATGGTTGGTACCTCGCCCGGCGAAGCCGCGGCGGGGCCCGTGGTCGGCTTCCTGGTCACCTCGCTCATCGGGGGGCCCCTTCGCGCATCCTGACCAGTTCGTAGCCGTCGCGCGTGGACTTCATGTTCTCGTCCACCTTGCGCGGCGACACCTGCCGGATGACCTCCACGAGCACGTCGAGATCGGGAGCGCCCACGACTCGAGCGAACGCGCCGAGCAGAGTGGAGTTGACGATGCGACCGAGCCCGTTGCCCCGAGCGATCGTAAGAGCGTCGATGGTGGCAACACGTAGGTCGCCCAAGTCCGCGAACTCCTCGGGCCCCCGGACTGAGTTCACCAGGAGCACGGTCTTCGCGGTGACCCCGGTCAGCAAAGCGGGGCTCAGCAGAGACGGGTCGAAGCAGATGATCGCGTCGGGCTCCTCGATGTCACACCGCTCCCGCACCGGGTCGTCGTCCACCCGGATGAACGTGGAGACCGGCGTGCCACGGCGCGCACCGCCGTACGTGGAGTAGGCCTGCACGTACTTACCCTCTTGGAAGAAGGCCGTGGCGAGCACTTCGCCCGCCAGCTGGGCCCCCTGGCCGCCCCGACCTTGGATCCTCAGTTGAAGCACGGCTGGAACACCTCCATCGACGGGTCGCGCCCGGAGGATGACCCCCGGGCGCCCTCCAACCCGTGTCGCATTACTTGGTGCGGCGCAAGAAACCGCCGATACCCGGATCGCTCAAGACCTCACCATCCTCGACGACCACCCGGCCCGCCTTGATGGTCATCACCGGCCAGCCCTTGAGGGTGCGGCCGTTGTAGAGCGAGAAGTCGGAGAACGAGTAGAGCTTGGTCTCGTCTACCACCTGCTCCTTGTCGAGATCCACGATCACCAGGTCGGCGTCGGACCCCACGGCGATGGTGCCCTTCTGCGGGTAGATACCGAAGATCTCGGCAGGACCGCGGCTCGTGACCTCCACCAAGCGCTCGATGTCGATGCCGCGATTGTTCACACCCTCGTGCAGTAAGACGGGGAGATGGGTCTGCAGGACCGCATAGCCCGGCATGGCGTTCAACAGGCCCTTCTCGGCGCCCTTGATCTCGCGGTTCAACGACACGTTGTCGGTACCGATACTGCTGATCGTACCGTCTTTGACCGCCGCCCACAGCGCTTCCTTGTCGGAGGCGTCCTTGATCGGCGGCAACATCTTGGCCAGAAGGCCCGAGGGGTCATCCTTATCGAGCGAAAGGTAGGGCGAGGTGGTCTCCACGAACAACGGGCCGCCGGATCGGTTGGCCGCCGCGGCCTTCACGCCGAGACCCGACGACATGTGCACCAGGTAGAAGCGGGCGCCGGTCTCCGCCTGGAGACGGCAGGCACGGATCACGGCGTCCTCTTCGGCCTCGGCCGGGCCCGCGTCGGCCCACTCGCGCAGGCCGCCGTCCGGCGTCTCGGCCGCCACCTTGGCAAGAGCGGCGTCGACCATGGCCTGATCTTCGCAATGCACGAGGCCGGTCAGGTGCCCGCCAATGTCCACGAGGCTCTCAAGACCCTGCTTGATGAACTCATCCTCGACGTTCGGGAACACGCCCGTGACGCCACACATGTAGAACTTGAACGAGGTGACCCCAAAGTCTTCGACGTACCGGCGGATCTCACCCAATTGCTCGGGAGTGAAGATGCTCAGGTGGAAGAACATATCGGTGGAAGACTTCGCCTCCACGGTCTCGATCAAGCCGGGGAGCATGCCGAGGTAGGACTGATCGCCACCCATCATGACGCCGGTGGTGGTCACGCCGCCGGCGAGCGCCGCGCGGGTCTCGGTCTCGGTCTCGGCGGCGAAGTCGCCGGTGAAGATGCCCAGGTGCACGTGGGGGTCGATGACGCCAGGGATCACGTACTTGCCGGCGGCATCGACGGTGCGGACGGCATCTTCCATGCCGAACTCGGGCCCTATGGCGACGATCTGCCCGTCCTTGCAGCCCACTCCACCGCGCACCAGGCCGGTCCCCGGGATCACCATGGTCCCATTGACGATCTTGAGATCCAACACGGCCTCACCATCCTCTCATTCCGTGTGACATAGCTCGATGTACAGCCTTGGAAAATGCTACTTGAGCAGGTCCTTGCCGAGAAGGTAGCCCGATGCCGCGCTCAACCCGGCACCCGGCCACGTGGACTGGCCTATCATGTAGAGATTCTTGACAGGCGTTCGATAACGAGACCAACCAGCGAATGGCCTGAACATGAAGTGCTGATCGATGTGATGGCTTCCCGAGACAGAATCGCCGCCTACAAGATTGGGGTTATCCTTCTCCATGTCGGGCGGAGCCAGCACCTTCATGGACAGCACTCGATCCTTGAAGCCGGGAGCGAAGGACTCGATCTTATTCAAGACTCGTTCTCCGTACGGCTCCCGCAGGGTCTCCCAATCCGTGGATGTCAGCTCACCCGCTGCATCTCCTTTCGGCACGGTCGGGACGGCGCGCACCTGGACCCAAAGGGTCTCCTTCCCTTCGGGAGCACGCGTCTTGTCCATGCGGCTTGATTGACCCACCACCAACATCGGGCTTTTCGGGAGATAGCCCAGGAGAGACTCGTGATATGCCCGGCTTATGTCTTCCGAGTAGGGGCCCACATGCACATACGAGCAGTCGGCCAGATGCGCCCCAGCCGCCCAGGGCACCGGTCCATCCAGTGCCAGGTGCATCATCATGGTGGCAGCGCCGTATCTGAAGCCGCGCACCTTCCTCATGAAGCTGGACGGGAAGTGCTCCTCGGCCACGAGGGGCCCGAAGAGACGGGGCGGCGTCACGTTGGCGATCACAGCCTTCTTGGCACTCAGTCGGGTGCCGTCGTCGAGGATCACACCCACTGCACCGACCTGCTCGACGGGGATCGACGTGACTGCCTTGCCGAGGATCACCTCCCCGCCCTTGGCTCTGATCGTGGCTATCATCGCGTCCATCAGCCGCCCGACGCCACCCGTGGAGAACGCCAGACCGTTCATGTAGTCGAGCGGCACTTCGAGATAGGGGAAGGCCGCGCCGCCCGAGACATCCGGTCCGTGGTCCAGGTGAAAGCCCCAGGGGGTGAACAAGGCCTTGACCTTCTCCGAGCGATAGCGCGAATCCACGAAGTTCTGCGAGGACGCCAGCAATATCTGCACAACATCCCAGAACTCGGCGCGGCCGAGACTCCTGTACATACGGTACGCGTGGCGAACCAGCGCGAACGACGGCATGGGGAGCTTGTAGATCGTCAAGAGATGGGCACTGAACCGTTCGAATTCCTGCAGCATCTGCTTCCACGCTTCGGCGTCCGCCGGATCGTGGCGGGCCAACTCACTCTCCATCTTCTGTGCGTCCATATAGCCGCAGATGGCGTCACCGTCGGGGAAAACACTGGCGTACGGTTGATCCCCGGCGGAGATGCCGAACCCATTGGCAAAGAAGTCATCCTTGAACTCGGCGAACGTACTTGATCCCAGGAAGAACCCTATGTTAGTGGCGTGCACGTCATGGGTGAAGCCGGGGAGTGTCAGCTCGCGGCTCTTCGAGGCCCCGCCCGGAACGTCCGACTGCTCCACGACCAGCACCTTCCATCCCGCGCGGGACAACAGAAGGGCGGACGCAAGCCCATTGTGACCGGATCCAACCACTATCGCATCGTAGTCCGCCACGCAGCGCCTCCTCTACCGAGTTCCAGAACAGTGTGGTGACTGTTGGTCGCCGGGGATCACAGGGCCTCGAACCATCCCGCAGTCTCGTCGAGCAGGGCATCGTAGTCGCTTGCCCACAGCTCGTCCGAGAAGATCTCGACGTCATAGAATCCTGTCCATCCTGTCGCCTCGACCTCCGCGATGAGCGTGCTCAGCGGGATGATGCCGCGGCCTGGAATGGTCCGATCGGTGAACGAGCGCGTGGGGTTGCGCCAGTCCGCGATATGTACCCCTTTGATGCGCCCTTCGGCTCCAGCCCTTCGGATGCCCGCGACGATTTGTGGGTCCCACCAGGTGTTGTACAGATCGAGCATGAGCCCGAAATGGGGGGTGTCTATCTCATCGATGATGTCGAGCGCCTGGTGGATGGTACGCACCATGGACCATGTGGTCACGTCCATGGGGTGAAGGGCCTCGAGCCCCAGGTGCACTCCCGTCTTCTCCGCGGCCTTCGCGACAGTTCGCAGACTTGGCAGGATCATCTCCATCGCCCCGTCGACACCGAAGCAGCTCACCGGTCCGCTGACGATCACCAGGCAGTCCGCCCCCAACTCGGCCGCTTCTCCTATGGCAACGATCGTACTCTCCACGGCCGCGTCGACCGTCTCTTGGCACGCGCCTTCACCCATCGTGAAGAAGCCGGCGGCACAGTAGTTGCTCACCTGGAGGCCGCTGTCGCGGAGCAAGGCATTCCCTGCGGCGAATCCTTCCGCCTCGAGCTTGTCCCTCCACGGGCCGATGCCGCCGAGACCGTGCGCTCGGTATCGTTCGATCGCCGTGGCCAGATCCCAGTTCACGGTCGTGATATGGCTCACCGACAATCTCGACAATTCCACCGTCGTGCCTCCTTCGATCGCGTTCGCGGAGCTACTCAGTCGTCTCCGCCGCTTCAGCCTTTCGCCTGCCGGACAACCAGCGCCGTAGCCTGGGCAACGCGTCGGTCTCGCGCAACACGGCAAGACCGGCCGCGATGATCAACACGAGACCTGTGACAGTTCCTTGCCAGAAGGCCGAGACTCCCTTCAGAGTCAGGCCGTTCTGGATAACCCCGAGGAAGAGGACACCGATGAACGTTCCCAAAAGACCACCCTCCCCGCCGCGCAGGCTCATGCCTCCGATCAGTACCGCGGCGATGACCACCAGCATCTGGTTGGGATCCACGATCGGCACGGCAGCCGTGAGGCGTCCATCCTGTTGCACGCCACCAAGACCACACATGAGCCCGGCCACACCGTACACGAGCATCAGTGTGAGCGGGACGTTCAGACCGTTCAGTCGGGCCGCTTCGGCGTTCGAGCCGATGGCGTAGACGGCGCGGCCGAAGGCGGTCCTGTGCAGGACGAACCACGCCAACAGGTAGAGCGCCAGGATCACCACGAGGATGATCGGGAACGGACCGATGTCCCCGTTAGCCAGCCTCTGGATCCCCGCGAACTCGGGGTAGTTGAAGAGCGAGATGGTGCTGCCACCCGTCGTGGTGAGGATGACGCTCGCGTAGATGGAGAGCGTTCCAAGCGTGACCACGAAGAACGAGATGCGGACGTATCCGATCAAGAAGCCGTTCAGGAGGCCCAGAAGGACACCCGCAAGGGCGCAGAGCGCGATGGCCACAACGGGTCCCGATCCAGCCTGGATGGCGAAGCCGAGGATCATTCCGGCGAAGCCGGTGGTACTGGCAACGGAGAGGTCGAGCCCCCCTGTCAGGATGACGAACGTCATGCCGATGGCGATGATGAACACCACGGATTGGGCTCTGAACAGGTTCATGATGTTGCCCCAGGAGAGGAACAGATCATCGGTCAGTGCAAGGTACAGAGCCACGCCAGCCAATCCTATGAGGGCGCCGGCCACGCGGCCGATCGACAACCTCCGGAGCGCCAGAGCGAGTCGCGAACCAGGGTCAGATCTTTGCACGTCTGCTGCCGCCTCTGTCGGAGCTCCCATCAAGCTACCACCCCCATATTCTTCATCTCCCCGATGCAGGCGGCATGGGCTATCTCTTCCTCCCCAGCCGTCTCCGGGTCGAACTCCCCACACAGCTGCCCCTGGTACATGACGAGGATGCGGTCCGCAACGCCAAGCAACTCCGGCATCTCGGACGAGATCATGATGATACCCGCCCCTCGTTCGGCGAGATCCTGGATGAACCCGTAGATCTCGCTTTTCGCACCCACGTCGATGCCGCGTGTCGGCTCCGCGAAGATCACTACCTTGGGAGTTAGAGCGAACCAACGGGCGAGTACGACCTTCTGTTGGTTCCCCCCTGAGAGCAGCACCATGGGAAACTCGGTGGAAGGGGTGCGCACGCCGAAATCGCCGCAGGACTCCCGCGCCATCACCTTCTCCGAACGGACATCGAGAAAGCCCAATCTCGAGAACTTGCGGAACGGCAGCCAGGGTAGCGAGAGGTTGGTGCGAACCGACCTGGTGGGGAGCAAGGCATCCCTCTTCCGATCGTCGGGCACGTACCCGATCCCGGCGGCCATTCCCTTTCGCGGATTCCGGTGCTTCAGTCGGCGACCTTCCAGGGTCACGTCTCCCGATGAGGGCACTGCTCCGTACACGGCCATGCCAAGCTCCACCTTGCCGGAGCCGACCAAGCCCGCGATCCCCAGGATCTCTCCCGCGCGGAGGTCGAAGCCGGCGTTCTGCACCTTTCCATCGGGGGTCGAGAGCCCGCGAACCGAAAGGAGCGTGTCGCCCTTCGCGATCCTGCGCTTCCCGTAGAGGTCCTCCATGGTGCGGCCCACCATCGCAGTCACAAGTTGGGACTCGGTGACACCGTCCAGGTCCATCGTGACGACGCGTTCACCGTCACGGAGGACCGTTACCCGCGAACAGCATTGAAAGACTTCCCTCAACCGATGCGACACGAAGACCACGGCGACTCCGCTGGAGCGCAGTTGCTCCAGCTTGTCCATGAGCCGTTTGGTGGCCGACTCAGACAGCGAACTGGTGGCCTCATCGAGGATGAGCACTGGAGACTGCGCATACACCGCCCGAGCGATCTCGACCTCCTGCTGTAGTTCGACCGAGAGGCTGTTCACGAGAGCTTGTTCGTCGATGCGGGCCCCGATCTCGTCGAGCGCCTCCCTGGCCTGCCGACGCGCTGCTCCCCAGTCGATGCCGAACCTACCCCGAGGCAATCTGCCCATGAGGATGTTCTCCGCCACGCTCAGAGTGGGCGCGAGGGTGAGTTCCTGCGTGATCGCCGCGATGCCGAGTTCTCGGGCACGATGCGGCGAGTCTATGGAAACAAGCGCGCCGTTGATCTCGATGACGCCCTCGTCGGATTGGACGAAGCCGTACAGGCACTTGCACAGGGTCGACTTGCCCGACCCGTTCTCACCCACAAGCGCGTGGATCTCACCGGGCAGGAGGTCGAAATCCACACCGTCCAAAGCGGTGACGCCCGGGAAGCGCTTGGTGATGCCACGCATCCTGATCACAGGCTCAGGCGCCATCTTGGCCTTTCCGGGTCTCCGCACGCGGAAGCCCCCGACTCGCCTCGCCACCGGCGCCACGGGGACTGGGCCGCAAAGGCCCAGTCCCCAGGAGGTTCAGTCCTTCACGAAGAAGCATGCTAGAGAGTCCCTACGAACTCCATGAAGTCGTCGATCATGGACGGGTCCGTGCTGTAGTTGAGGAACTCGTCCAACACGCCGAGCTCGATGATCGTGTCCATGGGGAACGAGGTCTGGTCGACATTGGTGCCATCCCAACGCTTGTACGGGCATACGACCACTGAGGGGACGTCGCCCGCGGCGATCTCACCCTTTGCGATGCGGGCAAGCAGTTCGATCTCGGCGGCCCCTACCTTCTCGGATTGACCGGCGTAGGTGGCTGTGATGATGCCCGCCTTGACGGCCTCGAGGGCCTCTTGTGTACCGTTCATCCCGGTCACCATGACCGCACCCGGTTCGGGATTGGCCGCGTTGTAGATCTTCTTGCCTGCGGCACGTAGCGCGGCAGAGGCACCGAGAGCGCTACGGTCGTTGAAGCACCAGACGATCTGCACATCGGGGTACTTGGTCAGGAGGTCTTGGACGATCACCTGGGCACCGTTCGCCTGGTCGGTCATGTTCTCCTGGCGGGAGAGTACGGTGAGTCCTGCGGCTGCTCCCTCCTCCTCCATATTCTTGCTGACGTACAGGATGTAGGGAACCGGAGGCCCGCCTATCACGAACATCTTCCCGCCGGGGTAGACCTCGGCGAACCACTCAGCTGCGTCGATCTGGGCCTTTCTGGTCATGTTCTGCTCTTGCGCAAAGACGGTGGTGACAAAGTCCCCGGGGCTGTTCTCGGTCACGACGGGGATCCCGGCGTCCTGCGCCCGCTGATACACGGCCGTTGCTGCGCCTTGGTCCAGGGTCCAACTCGTGATGCCGTTCACCTTCTGAGAGATGAAGGTGTCGATGTCCGTCACCTGCTTGGCCGGGGTGAGGTTGGCATCGGCCGTGATGAACTCCGCACCCACCAGCTTGGCCATCTCGGACTTGCCATAGCTGAACGCCATTTGGTGTTGGTTGGATGCGACCGGATTCGATTCGGCGAACTTGAGATCCACAGCCGCTGCCGTGGTCTCCGTGGTTCCGGCGGTGGTCTCAGTTGCGCCAACGGTCGTGTCTGTCGGCGCGGCCGTCGTAGTCGTAGCGTCGCCACCACATCCAACAAACGCCAACCCCGAGATCAGAAGCACCACCAAACTGATCCATAGATAGTATCGAGCAGGTCTCCTCCGCATACTGGTCCCCTCCCCCGTTCGCGAAACGCCACAGCCGAACCATCATCGTCTTGTGCGCCGGGTCTTGTCAGATACCGGATCGAGAGGAGTCCACCCCACCATGCGGCGTCCGTTCCCCGGCAGACTCGATGGCTTCTGTACCCTATTACGAGGTCCAGGCGGTGTCAACGCACCTGTAGTGATTCCTACGCGGTCGTAGTAAACTACATCTTGGTGCCAACTCTGAGGGTCTGCAACGCGATGGTGTCCTTTGATAGGAGTGACCGACGTTGATCGGCAGCGGATTCCCACGTCTCGACTACACAGGCAAACGCTTCGCCGACGCGCTCGCCGACCTGCTGCGGCAGGAGGCCGGCGACCTGCATGCCCGCGTCAACCTGCGCGAGTTCTTCGCGAGGGTAGAGGGCTGGGAGTACGAGACACTCCGCAAGCAGATCACCGGCGAGCGGAGCCTCAAGCCCGAGGCGATGGAGGCGATGGCTCAGGCCATGGGCGTCGCTCCCGAGTACTTTCAGGAGTACCGGAAGCATCAGATCGACCAGGCCATCTCCAACCATCCGGAGCTGGTGGACCTCTTCTACGATCTCCTGGTGAGCCGCGCGAAGTCGCTCGACGCCATCGCGGTGCCACTGATCTCGCGCGTGCTCGATCAGATCGCGGCCCGCCGCGACCTCGACGCCGACCTGGCCTCCCGCGTGCTGGAACTGATCGTGGAGGGGCAGGTGAGCGACGTGCAGACGGCCGCCTTCCTCATGGGCCTGCGCACCAAGGGCGAGACCGGTGAAGAGATCTTTGGATTCGCCCGCACCATGCGCAAGTACGGCACGCCCGTGGAGATCCCCACGAGCGAACCCCTCGTGGACATCGTCAGCACGGGCGGCGACTGGCTGGCCACCTTCAACATAAGCACCACCGCGGCCTTCGTCGCCGCGGGGGCGGGAGTGCGCATCGCCAAGCACGGCAGCCGGGGCCAGACATCGCACGCCGGCTCCGCCGACCTCCTGCAGGCGTTGGGCGCCCGCATCGACCTGGGTCCGGAGGCCATAGCCGCCTGCGTACGCGACGTGGGCATCGGCTTCATGTACGCGCCCCTGCACTACGCGCCCATCCGTCACATGGTCCCCATGCGCAGGAACCTGAACATGCGCACCGTGTTCAACTTCATCGCCCCAATCCTCAACCCGGCCGGGGTGAAGCGGCAACTCACCGGAGTGAGCGACCCCCGCTACCTCACCACGCTGGCCACGGCGCTCGGACGACTGGGCTCTGAGCACGCCCTGTTCGCACACGGCGACGATGGCCTCGACGAGATGACGGTCACCGGCCCCACGACTCTCGTGGAACTGCGCAACGGGAACGTGGGCGAACCGTTCACGGTGGAGCCCGAGGACTTCGGTTTGCAGCGATGGCCGCTCGTGGACCTCGCCGGGGGCGACCCGCTGAAGAACGCGGAGGTGTTGCGCAGGGTACTCGCCGGCGAGCCGGGAGCGCCGCTCGACATCGTGCTGCTGAATGCGGGCGCGGCCATCTACCTGGCCCACAGAGTGGGCGCCATCGCCGAGGGAGTGACGATGGCCCGCGAATCTGTGGAGAGCGGCGCCGCGCTCGACAAGCTCAGCGCCTTCGTGGAGTACACGCGGGCCGTCAAGCCGCCGCGATCCGCCCCACGCCGCGGGCCGTCCTGGTGAGCGCCGACCTCGCATATCCCGCGCTCGGTCACCCCGAACTGGGACACCCGGTGCTCGACATGCACGTGCACACGGTCATCGCGCGCACCTGGACCACGGGCACACAGGACTACGTCCGCGAGGCCAACCCGGAAGCCTACGCCGATTCCGCCTCCTTCGAGGACCCGGCACACTTGTGGGGCATCCTCGCCGGCGAGGGCGTCGACCACGCCGTCGTCCTGGCCGAAGAGGCTCCGGCCAGTTCGGGCATGGTGACGAGCGAGTTCATCCAGGACTACTGCGCCGATATCCCGACCCTGCACCCCTTCGCCAGCCTCAATCCCGCGATCGACGAAGACCTCGTCGGTCGACTCGAACGACTGTTGGCCCGGGGCCGGGTGGCCGGACTCAAGTTCCTTCCCCCTTACCAGCATGTCTATCCGAACGACCCCCGGCTCTATCCCTTGTACGAACGAGCCGAGGCGCTGGGCCTGCCCTGCACCTTCCACACCGGGCTCTCCCGTATCCCGGGAACGCGGCTCAAGTTCGCCGACCCTCTTCTCCTCGACGACGTGGCAGTGGACTTCCCCCACCTGCCCATCCTTCTGGCCCACGCGGGCCGGGGAGTCTGGTACGACGCTGCCGCCATGCTGGCCACGCTTCATGAGAACGTGTATCTGGAGCTGTCTGGGCTGCCGCCGCGCAACCTGCCGCGCTACTTCCCGCAACTCGAGCGGTTGGTGGGGAAGATGATCTTCGGTTCGGATTTCCCGGGAGTGCCCTCGATCGCAGAGAACATCGCCGCCCTCCGCGAGGTCCTGGGAGAGGCCGGGGCTCGGGCCGTCTTGTGGGAGAACGGCGCCCGACTGCTGGGCTTGAAGGAGTAGGCAGCGGGGGCGAGTGGGCGCCGTCGGGCGGCCTGCGAGGGCGGCGCCGCCATCAAAGCGCGCGCGAACCGCCGGCGCCACCGATGGGCGGGCCGAGTGGCCGGCACCGCCGGGCCGGGCTTAGGAGGCGGACGCCTCCAGGCACGCGGGGTCCATGAGGAAGTCGTCGGCGAAACGCTCGCAGAGGGCGTATGCCTCTTCCAGCGAGATGGGATCCCGGCCGAACAGCCATTGGAGCACCAGACCTTCCATCATCGCGACGAGCACCGCGGCCATGCTGGCCGCATCGACCTGGCGGAACTCTCCGGAGCGGATGCCGTCGGTGATGGTCCACTCCACATACGTGAGGGTGGTGTCGTAGATCACCTCGGTGTAGCCCTGCACGGCGCGCTCGCGCAGCGCCTGGCTCAGGAAGTCGATCACCACAGTGTAGTACTGGCGGGTGCGCTTGCCGTTGTCGAACAGGTTGCGGAAGTTCAGGCGTAGCCGCTCGCGGGCCGGCAGGTCGGCGCGGTAGGCCGACTCCAGGTCGCCGCGCAGCCGCTCGATCATCAGCTGAAGAACGGCGAGGAAGAGCTCGTCCTTCTTGGGGAAGTAGTAGGAGACGAGGCCCTTGCTCACCTTGGCCTGCACGGCCACCTGGTCGAGCGTGGTGTTGTGGAAGCCGTTCTTGAGGATCAGCCGCAGGGCGGCGTCCACGATCTCTCCACGCCGAGTCTCTTCGCTGCTCCTGGTGCGCGGCATGTTAGTGGAATCCCCCTGTCGTGGTTCGGAACGGGAACGCAGTCAGCCTCCCCCGATTCTGACCGGCCGACCAAGACAAGGATACTAAGGCGCGGGGCTTTTCGCTAGGGCATCGGCCCGTGTCGACTGACCGAGCATCTAATACGGAGTCGCCCCAGTCTCACTGTTGCGATGCGCGGTGGCGCGGATGAGCACGTGCCGGTCATGCCGCCCCGTCCGTAGGACGACTCACAGGCGGGCGAATGGATCTACGATCTCCATTGCCCCGATCCTCTGACCGGCCTGCAGATCCTCCGTGTAGAGCACCGCGCATGCCGCTTCCAGCGCCCCGGCGAAGATGAGTGCGTCGTAGAAGGCGAAGCCGTAACGCTCCTGGACGTCGAGAGCGCGAGCGAACAGGCCGGGACCGGCGAACACCTCACACAGCGGCGCGAGCACACGATCGAGGTAGGTGCGTCGGTCCTCGACCGAGAGGGGCACGGCGAAGCGCGTTCCGGCGACGTTCAAGAACTCTTGGATCACCTGGTAGCTGATCAGACCTTGGCGCGTAGTCAGCGCGCGCTCCACCAGTTCCTGCGCCACGGCCCTCTTCACCGGCGCCGAGTCGTCGAACGAGTAGACGAAGATGTTCGTGTCGAGGAAGAAGCGTCCCGGCGGCATTGGCTACGCGCACCCGGGTCTGGTCGAGGTCGAAGCCGAGGCGGGGGCGGGGGCGGGCATCTACCGGGCGTTCAACTCGTCGCGGGTGAACCGGCGCCCTGGACGAGCGTACGCCAGTTCGCGCATCAATTCCCGATACCCGCACGAGGCCTGTTCCTGATCGATGTAGGCGTGGAGCCACACGCGGAACTGAGAGTTGAGCGTCGTTCCCTGCCGCGCCGCTTTCTCGCGGGCGAGGGCTATCAGCTCTTCGTCCGCGCTCAACGTCACGTTCCTGAGCATCTTCTGCCTCCCCCTGGATAGGGCTGCCCGCAGCGACTTCTAGTGCGCACGCCTCCAGTGTACACGAGAACCCGCTTGAGTGCGAACGTCAGGCGGCGGCGTCTCCGCCCGGCGGATCGCGATCCGAGCCGGTCAAGTGGAAGGGGATGCTCACCACCACGACCCACGGCACGAGCAACAGCGCTCCTTTCAGCCGGAGCGCGTTCTGGTTGTGGAGGGCGGCCTCCCACCAGTGCCGCACCACGAACTCAGGTATCACCACCACCACGGTGTGGTCCGGCCCGGGTTCGAGCGAGCGCACGAACGCCACCGCCGGCCGCACCAACTCCCGGTACGGCGAGGGTTGCACTATCAGGTCGACCCCGGCGTCGAGGACCTCCCAGTTCTCACGCAACCGGTCGGCGGCCGCCTCGTCGTTGCTGATGGTGACTACCTTGATCGCATCCGCCCGATATGAGCGGGCGAAATGGAGCGAGCGTAGCGTCAGCTCGTTCACCTGCGAGATGAAGAGCACCACGGTGGTACGCTCGGCCGGTGTCACCCGCGCCCTCAGATACTCGACTTCCTGGGTTCCCACCGGCTCGAGTGCACGGGCGACATCCCGATAGTGGTGTTTGATCGCCATGAAGAGGAGCACGAGCAAGGGGACGGCCACCACGACCATCCAGGCGCCGTGCGTGAACTTCACCACGGCCACCACCACGGCCACCGTGAGCGTGAGCACCGCTCCCACTCCGTTCAAGATCGCGCGTGGAAGCCACCCTGCGCTCGAATCGCGGAGCTTCCACCAGTGGCGCACCATACCCGTCTGCGAGATGGTGAAGCTGGTGAACACGCCCACGGCGTAGAGCGGGATCATGCTGTGAACCTTCGCGTCGAACAGGATCAGAAGCACGATCGCCAACAACGCCAGACCGATCACTCCGTTCGAGAAGACAAGCCGGTCTCCGCGGTTCATGAGTTGGCGCGGCAGGAAACCGTCGCGGGCGAGGATCGACGAGAGCTGGGGGAAGCCCGCGAAACTTGCCTGCGAGGCCACTACGAGGATCGCGGCGGTAGCCGCCTGAAGCGCAAAGTACAGGGGAGTCCGCCCTCCGTACACCGCCCGCCCGAGTTGGCTGAGCACCGTCTCGGTCTCGCCGGGCACCACGTGGGCAAGGCGTGCCAAGAGTGTGATACCGATCAGCAGGAAAGCCAAGATGCCCGCCATCACTCCGAGAGAAATCGCGGCGTTCCGGCTCTCCGGAGGCTTGAACAGCGGGACTCCGTTGGAGATCGCCTCCGTCCCGGTCATGGCGGAGCAACCTCCGGAAAACGCCCGCAGAACGAGGAAGAGCGTGATGCCCTGCGCGGCTTCGATCGATCCCTCCACAACCGCCGGCGACAGCCCCCCGAACACGTAGTGCCGTGTCAAACCAACAAGCACAAGGCCCCCGCAGAGTGCGACGAAAGAGTAGGTGGGCACCGAGAAGAGCACGCCCGACTCGCGGAGGCCTCGCAGGTTGGCGAAAGCGAGCCCAATCACCATCAACGCCGCGATCAGCACCCGGTGCTCGAGCAGCCCGGGGAACGCCGAGGTCATGGCGGCCACCCCCGACGCCACACTCACCGCCACGGTGAGCACGTAGTCCACCAGCAGCGCGCCGGCGGCCACGAGGCCGGGGCCCACCCCCAAGTTCTCGCTGCCCACGATGTAGGAACCGCCGCCGCTCGGGTAGGCGCGAACCGTCTGCTGATAGGAGAGCGCTACGATCACCAGGAGTGAGGCGACCGCGACCGCGATGGGAACCGAGTAGTGCAATGCCGCTGCGCCGGCCAGCACCAAGACGATGAGTATCTCCTCCGTGGCGTATGCCGTGGAAGAGATAGCGTCCGACGAGAAGATCGGCAGAGCGATCTTCTTGGAGAGGCGTCGCGCGTGCTCCTCCGCCGTGGCCAGGGGCCGGCCGAGAAGAGCCCGCTTGACGGCGTGGGTAAGGGAAACCGTCACAGTACATCCTTCCGTATGTGCCGCCGGGGTTAGCTGACGGGCTCGGGCTCGGAAGTACCCTACGCTGTGGTCCGCCTCGCGGCGGGCGACGCGCGATTCGCCCCTGGGCGCCGCCTGTGCGGCACCCTCTGGTTCCCCCGTATCCGCCCCGCCTTCGGGGTAGATCTAGGCTTGTGCACCGCGGATGATACGCCGAACGTGGCCGACGTCAATAGACTCCTCGCGCCGCACCCGCGGGCGCGCGACGCACGCGGCCGGCAGCCGGTCGGCCATGCGACCATGCGGCCATGCGGCCATGATCACCAGCGCGGGCAACCCGCCCTGGCCACTCGACGTGCCTCTATGCGACCTTGATTCGGCCGGCTTGACGGCCGCGTCCGTGGTCCGCATGAAGCTCTTCACGCTCGATCTGCGCTTCATACGCCGGAAGATCGGCGCTCTGGGGGAGGCGGATAGGAAGGCGGTCACCTCCTCCGTGGCGGCGCTCCTGGGAACGCCGTCGAGTGGCTGAGCGGCCGGCAGGCAGGCGCAGGATGGCCGAGCGGAGCCACTGTCGCTCGCCGGGCGAACCCCAGGCGAGCGCCTGAGTCGGGCTCGACGTTGCGGCACGCTTCCTTCATGACTATAATAATGGTCATGTCGGAGACGCTGCCACTCGCCGCCGTGAAGGCCCACCTCTCGGAGATCGTCGACCGCGTAGCATCTGAGCACGAGCGGGTGCTCATCACGCGCCGTGGTCGACCCGCGGCGGTGTTGATGAGCCCGGACGATCTCGAAGCCCTCGAGGAGACGCTCGACCTGCTGTCCGTGCCGGGTGCCATGGAAGAGATCCGGCGCGCCGAGGCCGATATCGATTCAGGGCTGGGGATATGGGCGGCTGTCGCGCGGACGAAGTATGTCAAAGAATGACACGATAATGACACGGTAGAATGGGCCGCTTTGAACTGCGCCTTGCGCCGTCGGCCGAACGCACGCCGGCGCGGCTCCCAGAGTCGGTGGCCGCGGCTATCGTGGAGTTCGTCACCGGTGCGCTGCTCGACGAGCCGTCGCGAGTAGGGCGGCGGCTCAGGAGAGAGCTGGCCGAGTACCATGTCGCCCGCCGCGGCGACTACCGCGTGATCTATCGCATCGACGAGAGCGCGGCCACCGTGCGCGTCGTCCGCATCGATCACCGAATGGACGTCTACCGCCCCCGGCAGACGCGAGACTCCGCCCACAGCGCCGCCGACACCCGATCGCGGGCCGCCCAAAGAGGGCGACCCGCGCACCACTCCGGCAGGCCCTCCTGACCGAAGTGGGCCGTCCGCGGGCGTCTCGCGACGAGTCTACTCAGCCGACTCCCACGTGTCGTCTATCAGCTCCAACAGCACACCGTTGACGGCCTTGGGGTGCACGAACGCGTACTCGCAGTCGCGGAAGGGACGCAGGTCGCCGTACTTCGGATCGGGGATGATCGGGTAGCCCTTCTCCTTGAGCTCTGCCACGGAGTCGGCTGCGCTGTCGACGTTCAGTCCGATGAGCATGATGCCCTCGCCGCGGGCGGCGATGTGCTTCGATACGTCGCCGTCGCCGGTGAGGTCTTCCATGAGCTCGAAGCCGACGTCACCCAGTATGTAGCGGGCCACGCGGATCTTGGAGGCTTCGTCCACGTAGGGGTCGTCGGGCTCGACCTTGCCCAGGATCGGCTCCCACTGTTTGCGGGCCGCATCCAGATCTTTGACCGCGATGCAGATGTGGTCGATCTTGTTGATCTTCATGAGGTCTCCTTCTAGAACGTCACCGCCGAGACCGGCACCCAGATGGCCCGGTCGTCGGGGCACACGATGCCGCACTCGTTGCAGTCCTCGCACAGGAACTCGGTCACCACGATGCGACCGTCCTGAACCCGCACGGCCTCGTCGGGGCATATCTCCACGCACCGGGGCTGCGTGAGCCCGCCGCACATGGTGCACTTGTTATAGTCGACTTGCGCTGCCACAGGCCGGCCTCCTCACTGCTCCAGCCAGAGACGGCGCACGCACTTGCCTTCGCCCCTGGGGATAGCCTTGGTTGTCTCGATCTTCAGGTTGCGGTTGCTGAAGAGGGCCACGTCGGCGATGGTGGTCTGAAGAGCCAGATCGCACCCCGCCAGATCCTCCGTCATCGGCGCGCCGTACTGCTTGGCCGTCGTGGGCCACGGGCAACGCTCCCAGACGATGAACACTTCGTTCTCGTCCGCGCCCGGCTCCACCGACACCACCGCACCTTGGTTGCGCCAGCTGTTCACGAACAGCTTGGCGATGTTCTCCACGAACTTCGGCTTGTCCATCCTGATACGCGGCAGATAGCTCTTGGCGACATCTTTGCCCTTGATCTCCCACGCCTTCAAGGCGATGGCGTTCTCATCAGCACCGTCGCCCACCATCTGGATGGCGGCCTCGCGGCACTGATAGAACGTGCGCCGATTCTCGTCCTGCACAGCCTGGCACTTGGCCCAGAGCTTTGCGATTTCCTTTTCCGCATCGAACGACACTTCTGGTCCCTCCTCCTTCATAGGAGCCTTTCAGATCCGGAGCCCGATCTTGTATCCGTCGTGCACGGCGCCCGACAGGCCCCGGGGAACCACGGCGTCACCGATGACGTAGGTCTCGATGCTCTCTTCCGCGGCGGCTGCTTTCAACTCGGCGGCGAACGCACTCGGTCCACGCTCGGCGTAGACCACCGTGTCGGCCTCGACCGGGACGCGATGACCATCGTAGGTCATGATGATCACGCGGCCGTCTTCGATCTCGGCGATGTCGCAATCGTTGTAGCTGGTCACGCCGTTCTGGCGCAGGAACATGTTGTAGCGCCAGCGGAAGGACGGGTTGATGTCCTTGCCCACGGTGCGCTCCGCGCCGACGAGTGTGACCTTCTTGCCCTTCTTGGCCAACGCCAGAGCGCAGCCGATGCCGGGCTTCCTGTTGCCCCACACCACAACGCGGTCGCCCACGGGCTTCGTCTCGTACAACGCCTCGGTGAGCGAGATCACGTTGTCACGGTCGAACCCGGGCGCGCCGTTCCCGCGCAGGTAGTCGGCGCCGGTGGCGATGACCACTGTGTCGGGGAGTTCCTCCTCGAGGATCTCGGCCGTGAGCTTCTCACCGATGTGGAACTCCACGCCGCGCTTGTCGCACTGAGCCTTGTGGAACTCGATGATGCGGTAGAGCTCGTCGTCGTTGTACGGGGCGAGGCCGGCGTCGATGATCGTGCCGCCGAGCTTCTCGCGATCGTCGTACACGTGCACCTCGTGCCCGCGATCAGCGGCCACCCAGGCACACTCGAGGCCGGCCGGACCGCCGCCAGCGATGAACACCGTCTTCTTGGTGGAAGCCGGCTGCGGGTAGTAGGAGGGGTCGTTCTCGTGCGCGCAGGTGGGGTTGATGTAGCAGGTCATCGGCGCGTCGCGGAACAGGCGGGCCAAACAGACGTTACAGGCCACGCACCAGCGGATGTCCTCTTCGCGACCCTCGAGGTACTTCAGAGGCATGTCGGGGTCGGCGATCTGGGGACGGCAGTTCTCCCAGTAATCGATCTTGCCGTCGGCGATGGCCTTGTCGGCCATGTCGGCGTGGAAGAGCCGGTATGCCATGGAGAGCGGCACGTCGACGAACTTCTTCGCGTTCTCAGGCACCCAGAGCCAGGTGCCGAAGTCGATGTCGCGGCTGATCACCGGAACGATCGACTCCTGCCAGCCCACCGTGACGCTGATGGAGTCCACCCCGGCCTTCACGGCCTCCTGGTAGACGATCATCGACTCGTCCTGGGTGTTGCCGCCCACGTCGTCCAGCTGTTCCCACGCGCAGATGCGGATGATCAGCGGGATGTCGGGGCCGATCGCCCCGCGGACGCCCTTGATGATGTCGGTCATGAACTTGCAGCGGGCGTAGATGTCGCCCCCGTACTCGTCGGTGCGGCGGTTGGTGTACGACGAGAGGAAGTTCGACACCAGGTAGCCCACGATGCCTGAGATCTCCATGACGTCGAAGCCGGCCTCGATACCGCGCCGGGCCGCGTCGATGTGCTGCTGGATCGAGATCTCGACCTCTTCGTGACTCATCTCGTGCACGGGCTTGAAGAGACGCAGACGCTGGGGCAGGAACGACGGACCCTCACAGAAGGGGGTCTCGACGCCGCCCACGCGGCCACAGTGCATCAGCTGGAAGTTGGCCACCGCGCGCTCTTCGTGGATCGCGTCGGCGATGCGTTTCAGGCCCGGGATGAACTTGTCATCCCACGCCGCCGCTTGGCCCACGTAGCCCTGCCCGTAGCGGCGCTCGTCCATGTAGACGCCCTGCATGGTGCACAGGCCGCCGGCGACGCCGCGGGCGCGCTCGCGCATGTAGGCGACGTCTTCGTCGGTGATGTATCCATCGTGACTGTTGAGGTTGTCCTCGGTCGCCGCGTACTTCACCCGGTTCGGGATTATGAGATTCCCGAGCTGGATCGGCGAGAATACGTGGGGGTACTTCTTGGCCCCCGGGTAGTTCGTGTAGTCCCACTCAAAGATCTGTCGTGCCATCGCTCCGTTCCTTCTCCCTCAGGCGACATCCCTCATGTCTTGTACGGTCGCGTGCTCCCCTTATGGGGACAAAGACCCCTTCAGGGGCGTACCAGACCACCTCCTTCCCTCCCGTGCGGACGCGGGCGCCGTGGCGCGCCGCCCCGCTCTATCGCCTCGGGTGGACGCGGCGGGCCGTCAGGCATGCACGGCCGGGCCCCCGTCCCGGGCCATCACTATCTCGAGATCGCAGTTGAGACAACGCCGTGCTTCGTGCACGGCCGCCTCCGCGTCGAATCCGCACGCCACTTCACCGAACCCGCAGACCCTCTCAGCGGGGTCCAACACCGGCATGGCCACCCGTTCCAGGTCGGCAAAACCGGGCTCGCGCTCGCCGGTGTACTCGACACGGGCATCGGGCGGACCGATCACCTCGTAGGTGTCGCCGTCGCCGCCAAGGAAGGCGTCGATAGCGCCGGCCGCGCGGCGGCCGGCCGCGATGGCGTTGACGATGGTGCCCGGCGTACCGGGGGCTTTGGCGGCAGCGTCGCCGGCGGCGAACACGCCCTCGAGCGCGGTCGCCTGGTCTTCAAGGCGTACGTCGATCAGACCACCGATGAGCTGTACCTCACCCCTCGGGTCGAGGAACGTCAGGTCGGTGGACTGCCCGATAGCCAGGATCACCTGGTCGCAGGCCAGCTCCTTCGTGTCTTCACTGAAGAGCGGGCAGAACGCGCCGGAGTCGTCGAACACCGAGGTGCACTGCACCAGTTCCATGCCCGTGACGACCGGTCCACCGGCGCCGTCGGCGCCCGTGTCGGCGCCCGATTCGGAGATCAGGATGCGCCCCGGTCCCCACGATGGGACTATCTCGACGCCTTCTTGGAGCGCCTCCTCCACCTCCCAGGCGAACGCCGGCATCTCCTCCCTGCTCTCCAGCGACACCAAGACGACGCTCGAGGCCCCGGTGCGCAGGGCAGTGAGGGCAACATCCACCGCCACGTTGCCGCCGCCCACCACAGCCACCCGGCCCTTGAGCTGCACGTCGAGCCCGGAGCGGACATCGGCCAGGTACTCCACGCCCCACAGGACATCGGGATGGTCCGCGCCCTCGAGCTTCACCTTGCGGCTCACCTGAGCGCCCACGGTGAGGAGCACGGCGTCGTGCTCGGCCTGCAGCTGCTCGAGGGTCACCTGCTCGCCCAGAGCCGTATCCGGCTTGAAATCGACGCCCATGGCTAGGATGTCGCCGATCTCCTTGTCGAGCACCTCCTGAGGCAGCCGGTAGGCGGGGATGCCGTAGCGCAGCATGCCGCCCGCTTCCGCGCGGGCTTCCAGCAGCGTGACCGCGTGTCCCTTCTTGCGCAGGTGGAAGGCGGCCGTGAGACCCGCGGGGCCCGAGCCCACCACGGCCACGGTCTTGCCGGTGTCGGCCGCCGTGCTCGGCGGGGCGAAGTCGGCGGCGGCCTGATCGTAGGCGAACCGCTTGAGCGAGCAGATGGAGATGGGCTGGTTCACCGCCGTGCGCCGGCACTGGTCTTCGCACGGGTGGGCGCAGACACGGCCCAGCACGCCGGGGAGCGGCGCCGACTCGCGGATCACCGCATAGGCGTCGGCGAAGCGACCCTCGGCGATGAGGCGGATGTAGCGCGGAGCGTCCATACCCGCCGGGCAGGCCTTGCGGCACGGCGCCATGGGCGGCGTGAGTTCCTCCGCCATCATCGCGCGTAGGGTGCGCGTGGTGGTCATGATCTTGTAGCCGTTCGGGCAGGCGGCCTCGCAGCGGCCGCAGGTGGTGCAGAGCCAGGGCAGGCGCGAGCCGAGGAGCCCGTCGACCACCCCGAGCTGCACGGCGCGCTCGATGCGGCGGATGTTGAAGTCGTCGACCCCGGTGATGGGGCACGCGGAGCTGCACATGCCGCACTGCTCGCAGGAGACGATGGGCCCGCGGGCGGCGGTGACCCGTTCGGACGGCGCCTTCGTGGCCGCCGGATCGACGGCGGGGCGGGTGGTGGGGCCGTTGGCGCCCGCGGCGGTCGAGGCGACTGCGGTGGTCGCGGCGGGGCCGGTTGCGGTGGCACCCGCGGCTGTGATGGTGGCGTCGGTGGTGGCGCCGTTGGCGCCCGCGGCGCCCGTGTGTGTGATGGTGGCGTCGGTGGTCATGGCGTCCTCAGCTCTTGCACGCGGGGACGAGGCCCAGGACTTCGGTCATCTCTTTCATGGTGGCCACCCACTTCGGCCCCATGGACGCCGAGAGCCACACTTCCCACAGCCTGCTGGTGTCGTAGCCTTTCTTCTCCATCTTCTTGCGCAGACGCACCAGACGGTCGGAGCACTTGTAGTTGCCGGTGATGTAGTGGCAGGTGGGGAACTCGCACCCGGCCACCAGCACGCCGGCCGCGCCCCGGTCGTAGCAGTCGAGCACGTACTTCTGGGCCACCCGCGCGGAGCACATCACCCGGATGATGCGGGCGTTCGCCGGATACTCCGAGCGGCCCACGCCGGCGATGTCAACCGCACCGAGCGCGCACCAATGGCACACGAAGGCGATGATCTTCTCCTCCGGCTTGTCCTCAAGGGCGGCCTCGATCTGGGCCGCGATCTGGGCGTCGCCGTAGTGCACGATCTGGATGCACTCTTTGGGGCAATCGGCGGCGCAGAGTCCGCAGCCTTTGCAGAGCGCCTCCAGGATGTGAGGGTTCTTGTCGATCTCCTCGATCGCGCCGAAGGGGCAGTTCTTCCAGCAGAGGCCGCACTGCGAGCAGTCGGTGAGGTCGACCGTGGCCACGATACCCTCGGCCTGCACGTGACCTTTCGTCATAGGGATACTGGCCCGCATGGCGGCGCCCAGCGCCTCCTCGCGCACGTCGCGCAGGGGTTTCGGCGAGCGGGCCGACCCGGCCAGGTAGACGCCGGCGGCGGCGAAGTCCAAGGGCCCGAGCTTGACGTGCGACTCGGTGAAGAAACCGTCTTCGTTCGCCGACACCTTGAGCAGGCCGCGCAGGTGGGGCACGGTCTCGTCGCCCTCGAAGCCAACGGTGAGCACCACGAGGTCGGCGGGCAGCGTGAGTTCCGCACCCAGCAGCACGTCGTGCACCGTCACCGCGGCGCGGCCGTCGGCGCCGCGGGTCACTTCGGGGGGGCGTGCGTCACTGAAGCGCACCGTCTTGACGCCCGCCTTCAGGATCTCCTTCATGTGGGCATATTCGTCTTTGACGGTGATCAGGTCTTTGTACAGCAGATACACGTTGGCCTCGGGGTCACGCTGCTTGATCTCAAGGGCGTTCTTGAGCGCCACCGTGCAGCCGATGTGGCAGCAGCCCCGCTCTTCGTTGCGGGAGCGCACGCACTGCACGATGACCACGTTCTTTGCGCCCAGGGGTTCGCCCGCCTTCAGGCGTCGCTCCAGGTCGAGCTGGGTGATCACGTCGTCACCGGTGCCGTGGCCGTAGTGGCCGGTGGCGTCGAGTTCGCGCATACCTGTGGTCACGATGATGGTGGAAGCGTCGAACGTGCCGGGCACGCCGACGCGGCTCACGTCGACCGTGTAGTTGCCGATGTAGCCCGCAAGCGCAGTGATCTCGGTGCTGGTGAGCACCTCGATGTTCTCGCTGGCGACCACCTGAGCCACGAGCCGCTCGACCACCTCGGCTGCGGGCACACCTTTGGGCGCCACGGTGTTCACGTCTTTGAGCAGCCCGCCGAGCACGTCCTGCTTCTCGACCAGCCGCACCACGTACCCTTGGTCGGCAACGGCGATGGCGGCGGTCATACCCGCTGCTCCGCCCCCGATCACCAGGCAGTCGGTCTTCACCGGCAGACGGATCTCCTCGCCCTCTTCGAGCAGGCGGGCCTTGGCCACGCCCATCTTGACGAGGTCCTTGGCTTTGTCGGTGGCGACGGCCTTGTCGGCCTTGTGCACCCAGGAGACCTGCTCGCGGATGCTCACGAACTCAAGCTGGTACGGGTTCATACCCGCGGCGCCCACCGTGTTCTTGAAGAGCTTCTCGTGGGTGCGCGGCGTGCAGCACGCCACGACGGCCCGGTTGAGGTCGTTCTCTTTGACCGCCTGCTGGATGCGGGTGAGGTAGTCCACCGAGCAGATCCACTTGCCCTCTTCGGCGAAGACCACGTCGCCCAGGCCCGCGGCGTACTCGGTGACGCTCGGGCAATCCACAGTGGCGGCGATGTTGGTGCCGCAGTCGCACACGAACACGCCCACCCGGGGGTCGTCGGAAGCGCCCGCGGGCGCGGAGGCGCCGGCGGCGGGAGCGGCTGACGCGGCGGGGTTGGCGGCGGCGCCGGCGGAGTGCGCAGTGGAGGCGGGTGATACTTCGGCGCCGGCTTCGGTCGCTTCGGGGGCGGCGGCCTCGGACGCGGCGCTCTCAGGCATGGCGCTCTCTGGCGCGTCGGCGGCGTCCATGCGCTCCTCGGTCATACCGCAACCTCCTCGGCCACCCGCACGCGTCGCGCCACGGCCTTCATGCTCGCCGCAGTCGCCTGCACCACGCTCTCGGAGATGTCGATGGGGCTGGTGGCGCCGCCGCACAGGAACACGCCGGGCGTGGCCGTTTCGAGAGGCGAGAAGAGCGGGTCTGGCTCGGTGAAGAAGCCGGTGCGCTCGTCCACGTCGATCTTCAGGGTCTTCGCGACGCGCTTGTTGCGGTCGTTGGGCTCGAGGCCGCTGGAGAGCACCACCAGGTCGAACTCCTCCTCGACGATGGTGCCGTTGATGATGTCCTCGTAGCGCAATGTGAGGTTGTGCGTCTCGGGATCCTCGGTCACGTCGAACGGACGCCCGATGATGTAGCGCACGCCCAGCCCCGAGGCCTTCTGGTAGAACTCCTCGAACCCCTTGCCGTAGCTGGTCATGTTGTTGTAGAAGACGGTGCACTCGGCGGACGGGTCGTGCTCCTTGGTGATGATGGTCTGCTTGGCGGCTACCATGCAGCACACCTTGGAGCAGTAGGGCAGGCCCTTGTCGCCCCGGTCTACGCACTGGATCCAGGCGATCCTATGCGGATGCTGTTTGTCCGACGGACGGATGATGTCGCCTTCGGTGGGGCCTCCCGCGTTCATGAGCCGCTCGAAGTGCATGTAGGTGATGACGTTCGGAAACACGTCGTAGCCGTAGAGGCCCTCGGGGGGCTCGTGGCTCTTGATGCCCGTGGCCACGATCACGCTCTGCACGTCGATGTCGATGTTCTCGTCCTTCTGCCAGAGAACCACCGCGAACTTGCCCTCGTTGTTGCAGGCCTTCACGCAGTGGGCGATGGGGCACTCCCGGCACTGGCTGCAGTCGACCACACACTCGCCGATGCAGGCGCCCTCGGAGCGCATGCTGCCGTTGCGGCAGCGGATGTCGAGGTAGTTCTTGTTGGGCACCGCCTGGGGGAATGCCACGGAGATCAGCTTGCGAGTGCCGCCGATCTTGCCGTCGATCTCGTCCGGCACGGAGACCGGGCAGGCTTCCACGCACTTGCCGCAGGCGGTGCACTTCTCCTCGTCGACGTACTTCGCCTTCTTGAGCAGGCGGATGGTGAAGCCGTCGTCGGTCTGGGTGACCTTGCGGATCTCGGTGTTCGTGAGGATCTCGATGTTCGGGTGCGTGTTCACCTCGTACATCTTGGGAGCCTCGATGCAGATGGAACAATCGTTGGTGGGGAAGGTCTTGTCGAGACGCGCCATCGTGCCCCCGATGCTGGGGGTGTCGTCCACCAGGTACACGTGGCGTCCGTAGTCGGCGACGTTCAAGGCGGCGGTGATCCCGGCGATGCCGCCTCCGACTATCAGTACCGAATCAGACATTGACCGACCTCGTCTCGCGTGGGTGGCAGTTGGCGCCCGCGGGTGGCGCTAGATCTCGGTGATGGTGATGGCGCCGGGGTCGCACACTCCAAGGCACCCGCGGCAGTACAGGCAGTTCTCGGCCCGCACCACCTCGGCGGGGCCGCGGCGCATCTCGAACACGTCGACCGGGCAGATATCCACACAGCGGCGACACCCGTCGCAGAGCTGCTGATCGAGCCCGATCAGGTAGATCTCGTATTCGACTGGACCGTGACGCCTCATGGAGACGAACCCCCTCTTCGTGCCCGACACGGCCAGGGCACCTAGCCTGCGCTCCCCCTTCAGCCCGTCTATTGACCAGCCAACCAAAGAAGGATTGACCCCAGTATAGCAGGCAGATAAAGGGATGCAAGCGCTAGTACTAGAACGTCGGCCAGTAAGCGATGACGGCTGTTGGGGCTGCCTGAGCTTCTGCAGAGAAGGGAGTTGGATCAGATGAGCGCCAACTCAGCGGCCCCCACTCGGGTGGCGGGGGGAGAGATATTGGATGTCGCTCGTCGGAGCCCAGGCAGGACAATGCGGACGGCCTCCTCGTCCCGCGCCCGCCCATCGACGGAAATCGGAATGCCGGCGCCGACGGGCCTATTGCGCCATGATGAGCACCGGGGTGAGCAGGGCTAACGACCGCAACTTCAGCGGCACGCGTAGCGCAGTCCGCTGGAAGCCGTGGTTATGCGACGCTCAGCGGCTTGATCCGAGCCACGTCGTCCTTGATCGCCTGCGCCGCGTCCCACAGATCGACCGCGCGCTGCACGTTGAGCCAGAACTCCGGCGAGTTGCCGAAGAGCTTCGACAGGCGCAGGGCCATCTCGGGGCTCACGGCCCGGCGACCGCGCAGCAGCTCGTTGATCGACTGGCGCGAGACGCCGACCGCCTCGGCGAGCGCGGACACCGTCAGCCCGTAGTCCGGCAGGAAGTCCTCGCGCAGCATCTCGCCGGGGTGGGTGGGCCGGCGCGTCATCAGTCCTGTGTTCTTGATACTCATGTCACACCTCGTTCTAGTGGTAGTCGCAGACCTCGACGTCGTACGCGTCGCCATCGACGAAGCGGAAGCAGATGCGCCACTGGTCGTTGACGGAGATCGAGTGCTGCCCCTTGCGGTCGCCCTCCAGTGCATGGAGCCGGTTGCCAGGCGGCACCTTCAGGTCCTCCAGTCCGGTCGCGAGGTCGACGTATTCCAGCTTGCGCGCGGCGCGCTTGGCCACGTCTGGAGGAAACCGCTTGGCGGCTCCTGTCACATAGAGGTCCTGGGTACGCCGATCTGCGAACGTCTTGATCATACGTCAAACGTAAACTGTCACGTGACACAAGTCAAGATGAGATGCGACCCGTTCGACGAACGATCCTGCCGCCCAGCCGCGCCGCCAAGCGGCGTCGGACTGCAGCGGCTTGTTAGACGTTTCCCTCCAGATCCGAATCCATCTGTCGTTCGCTGCGCCACACGCGGACGATCGTCACCACGGACTCGTCACGACGATAGACGATCCGATACGGCGGCATTGCGAGTTCGCGAAGCCACTGGGTATCGAATTCGGGCACAGTCTTGCCGCTATCCGGGAACAGGGCGAGTTGACCGACGCGCTCCAGGACGGCCGCGACGAGACGCGCGCCGACGTCAGGCACCTTCTGCGACGTATGCCAGGCGACTATGTCAAAGAGGTCGTCTTCCGCGGACTTGGCGAACTCGACGCGGAATCGGTTGGCCATCAGTCGAGGCCCAAGCGACGCTTCACTTCTTCAAGCGACGATACGCGCCCCGCGTCGATGTCGGCCAGGCCGGCCACAACGGCGCGCATGAAATCGCGCTCCTCTTGCGCGGCTTCGTAGTCCGAGAGGGCCTGGACCACCGCGACGCCCCGGCCATGACTGGTGAGCAGGACTGGGCGGCCGGTCTCATCAACGCGGCGTACGATCTTGCCGGGATTCACCTTCATGTCGCCGAGGGGCACGACGTCCTCTGAGAACCGAATCGTGGTTGCCATAAGAACCTCCATATAGCACCATTCTTATGGTGCTGAGTATAGCACCCTAGACGAGGCCTGGAACACGGCTCACGGGCAGATAACCCGCGAGCGAAGCGAGTCGGGTTGATGCGCCTGTTAGCCCGATCGCGCCGTAACGTGCAGCTCCAACCCGAGCGAGCGAACCACCTTCTGCACGGTACCGAACTCCGGGTTGCCGTCCAGAGAGAGGGCTTTGTAGAGGCTCTCTCGCCCCAGTCCGGTCTCCCGCGCGAGTTCGGTCATGCCCTTTGCCCGGGCCACATCGCCCAACGCGGCGGCCAGGAGGGCGGGGTCCTCCTCCTCCAAGGCGGCGTCCAGGTAGGAAGCGATGTCCTCGTCGCTCTCGAGGTGGCGGGCCGGATCCCAAGGCCGGGTCTTCGTCTTCTTCTCGGGCATGGTGGTCCTCCTCAAAGACCGCGAGCGAGTTCCTTGGCCCGCTCGATGTCACGCTTCTGGGTCGACTTGTCGCCGCCGGCCAGCAAGACGACGATCGTCTCCCCTCGCTTGGCGAAGTAGATCCGGTAGCCGGGGCCGTAGGGGATGCGAAGCTCAGAGACACCCTCCCCCACCGGTTTGACGTCCCCGGGGTTCCCCAACGAGAGCCGGCGGATGCGGATGAGGATGCGGAACTTGGCCTCCCGGTCACGGAGCCCCTCGAACCACGACTCGTACGCCTCCGTCTACCGGATCTCGATCACGACACCAGTGTATCCCTTCGGATACGCCAGCGCAACCACCCCACGCCACCGACGACGCGCAAGGGGGTCGGGCTAAGGGCCCGTCACGAATTAACCGGCCCAATCTGAGGCTCGCATGGGGCGATGGCATAGTTCCACTCCCCGTGGAAGGCATCCCGCGTGAGATTCACGGCGGCCAACTCCTCGTCCCGCACCTTGATGCCCTTCTCGTAGG
>JAHJSA010000032.1 GCA_018830645.1 Actinomycetota bacterium | reverse complement strand
GCCCCCCAGCTGAAGGCGCTGGCCGCCTCGGGAGAGCTGCAGCTCTCCCTCTTCGACGAGTGCAACCTGGCCGAGATCCAGGCCCGGGAGTTCCCCGGGGAGCGCCTCGTCGTCTGCCGCAACCCGGCGGTGGCCCTCGAGCGGCGGCGCAGGCGCGAGGACCTCCTTGCGACCACCGAGGCCGAACTCGAGAAGGTCAGAGCCATGGTCGAAAACCCACGCGGGCGCCTCCGTCGCGCGGACGCAGGCACCATCGGCGAGCGCGTGGGGCGCGTCTCCAACAAATACAAGATGGCCAAACACTTCCTGCTTCGGATCGGAGACGGCGCCTTCTCCTTTGAGCGGAAGGAGGACGGGATCGCCAAGGAGGCGGCGCTCGACGGCCTCTACGTGCTCCGCACCACCTGCACGGCCGAGGAGCTCGGGACCCGGGCGGTGGTCCGGGCCTACAAACAGCTGAAAGTCGCCGAACGTGCCTTCCGCCGGATGAAGTCCTCCGAGATCGAGATTCGTCCCCTCCACCATCACCTGGAACCGAGGGTGCGCGCCCACGTGTTCCTCTGCATGCTCGCCTACTACGTCACCTTCGAGCTGAGAGAACGCCTCGCCCCGCTCTTGTTCCGAGACGACACCCCCCTCGCCCCCGCCGACCCGGTGGCACCCGCGGAGCGTTCATCCGGCGGCAGGGCCAAGGCGGGCTCCAAGCTGACCGCGGACGGCTTCTCTGCCCACTCCTTCCCCGACCTCCTGGCTGAACTCGGCACCCTCTGCCGCAACGAGGTGTGCATAGAGCCCGGTGGGCACAGCTTTACCCAGCTCACCAAGGCGAACCCCCTCCAGAAGCGGGCCTTCGAGCTGCTGAACGTCCGCCCGTAGCCAAAGCTGCGCCGGGGTTCATCGCCACAAACCCAGGCGTGGTGCGGGAATTGGACGTGGGGGGGCGAAAACTTCGGCTTGGAACTCTATGCATAGTGACATGAACGATTCAACGGTTCGGAGCGCTGCGGGGAGAGAGGCTGTAATTCCATTCCCCGTGGAAGTCGCAGCGCCGAATGGCCAGGGAGCTCATCTCTTCGTCGGTGACCTGCCTGCCGGTCTCATAGGTGGCCACGTCCAATTCGGCATGAACCGCCAGTCCTTGGGCCGTACGCGTGGAGGCGATGAGCTCGACGACAACCAGGCGGCTGAGCAGGGGACGGCCCCGCCAATTCTCGGTGATGTGGCAGAACAGACGATGCTCGATCTTGTTCCATTTGCTCGTGCCGGGCGGGAAGTGGCGGACATGCAGCCGCAGGCCCGTCTCATCGGCCAGGCGCTGGAGCTCCGCCTTCCACAAGCGCACCCGCGAGCCGTTGCTCCCGCCCCCGTCGGCGGTGATCAGGATCTCCGAGGCCGCCGGATAGGCAGGTCGGCCCATGCGCAGCCACCACTGACGGATCGCCTCCACGGCGAACTCGGCCGTGTCGTGCGAGATGCCGACGCTGACCCAGCCCTCGTTGCGGGCGATGTCATAGACGCCGTAGGGGACGGCCTTGCCCAGCACCGGGTCGGCGAAGTCGTGCAGGTTGACCTCCACCGGCCCGCCCTTCTTGTGCCATTCCTTGCCGGCGTTCTTGAAGGGGCCGATAAGCTCCTTCTTCTTGGTGTCCACCGAGATGACCGGCCATCCCCGCGCGAGGAACTCCTTCGCCGTGGTGCTGATGAACTCGAACTGGGCGTTGCGGTCGGGATGATCCCTGCCCTCGCGCGTCTTGCGGTTGGACTGCATGCTGTAGCCCAACTCGTCCAGAAGCCGCCAGACCGATGCCTGAGAAACCGTGTGCCCTCCCGCGCGCAACTGCCGGGCCAGTTTCGTGGTGCTCTTGCAGGTCCAGCGCAGGGGCGACATCGGATCGCCCCGCGTGACGGGATCCAGCAAACCGTTCAGGTCCCGAAGCAGCGTATCGTCTTTCTCGGGAAGCGACTTGCGCCCACCCCCCGGGCGACGAACCCGACGCCCCCCCGTATCGAGCCTGCCCTCCGGCCCACTCGAGGGCGTCGGGGTGCGCAGCTCACGCAGGCCCGCGTGGATCGTGGTTCTGGACACGCCCGCAGCCCTGGCTACTTGACTGATGCCACCACGCCCCAAGGCCAGGGCGTCGGAGGCCAGACACAACCGAAACGACCGTTCGTCCAGTCGTTCGGAGAGGGTCTTGTACTTCGCCCGCAGGGCCTCGGCGTCCATGGTGCGTAGAGCATGACAGATGCCTGTCGTATGTTCAAGTTATTTTGCATAGATGCCTTAGCTCCGCTTGAGCGGGCGGACGCTTCGCTACCGCCCTGCCCGGCCGCGCAGCGCAGGCTCCCTACGTCGAGCGCGGACTCCTCTACTCGTACCGCAGCGCCTCGATGGGATCTTGGCGGCTGGCCTTCCAAGCCGGGTAGACACCGAAGAAGATGCCGATAGCGGCCGACACGGCGAAGGCCAGCAACACCGCAGACGGAGTCACCACTCCAGGGAACCCGAGCAGCGGCTCGGCTCCCACCGCCATCAGGAACCCGATCACGATCCCCACACCGCCTCCGAAGAGGGAGAGGGCCACCGACTCCACCAGGAATTGGGCGAGGATGTCCCACCTGCGTGCCCCGATGGCCTTGCGGATGCCTATCTCCCGCGTACGCTCGGTGACGCTCACCAGCATGATGTTCATGATGCCGATGCCGCCCACCACCAGGCTGATGCCGGCGATGCCGCCGAGAAGCGCGGTGAGCACGGTGGTGATGGTGCCCACCGCGTCGAGGATGTCCACCTGGGTGGTCACGAAGAAGTCGTCTTGGGCGCCCTCGACGAGATCGTGTCGTTGGCGGAGCAACCGGGTCATGGCTTTCGAGACTTCGTCCATACGGTCCGGGTCTCCTACTTCCACGCTGAGGCCGCTGAGCGAGTCGGAGCCAACGAGCCGCGTGATGGCGGTGTTGATGGGCACCAAGACCGTCTGATCCGGGTTCACCGGACCCGCGGCGCCCTTCGGCTCGAGCAGGCCGATCACCGTGAAAGGCACGCCCCCGAGGTCGATCTTCTTCCCGAGGAGGTCGCGGGTGCCGAGGTCGTCGGCTGTCTCAAGACCGATGACCGCCACTCGGGCCGAGCGGTCCACGTCGGAACGGCTGATGAACCTGCCCAGCGCGACGGTCGCGTTCCTCACCTGCTCGTACTCCGGCGTGACCCCCGACACCGACGACCTCGAGGTCTCGCCGCGATAGCTCACGGTGAGCGAACCGCCGATCTCGGGAGCGACCTTGGATACCCCCGGCAGGTTGGCTATCGCCTCGGCGTCCTCGAGACTCAGGGGCTGTCCACCGGGGACGTCACCCGCCGAGGCGGCAAAGATCAGGTTGCTGCCCAGACCTTGAACCGATTCGAGCACCTCTTCCCGCGCCCCCTGGCCGACCGCCACCATCCCGATGACGGCGCCCACCCCGATCACCACTCCCAGGATGGTGAGCAGCGAACGCCCCTTGTTCGCCGCCAGGGCGGTGAACGCCATGCGCACGGATTCCCAGAGGTTCACGAGGTCTCCTCCTCGGCGGCGCCATCCGGCTGTGCCAAGTCGGTCGGCGCGGCGGCGGAAGGTCCGGCGGCAGCGGCGGCTCCGGCGGTGCCATCCTGCTGTGCCGAATCTTCCACCACGCGCCCATCACTCAAGTGCACGATTCGCTCGGCGTGTCGGGCCACCTCTTGCTCATGGGTAATAAGCACGATGGTGCGACCGTCTGTGTGGAGGCGCTCGAGGAGTGCGACGATCTCGGCGCCCGACTTCGAGTCGAGGTTGCCTGTGGGCTCGTCGGCGAGAAGAAGAGAGGGCTCGTTGGCGAGACTCCGCGCGATCGCCACCCTCTGTCGTTCGCCGCCCGAGAGCTGATTCGGGCGATGGGTGACGCGTCCGGCCAGGCCCACCATCCCGAGGAATTCGGAGGCTCTCCTCCGTCGAGCGCGCCCTCCGACCCCGGCGTAGATCATGGGGAGTTCGACGTTCTGGAGTGCAGTCAACCTCGGAAGGAGGTTGAAGGTCTGGAACACGAAGCCGATCGCCAGTCGCCGGGCGTCGGCCAGTGCGTCATCGTCGAGCTGGGCCACATCACGACCGTCGAGGCAGTACCGGCCGGTCGTGGGTCTGTCGAGGCATCCGATGATGTTCATGAGGGTCGACTTGCCGGACCCCGAGGGGCCCATGATCGCGAGGAACTCCCCTCGTCGCACCTCGAGGTCCACGCCCGCGACCGCCGCGACCTGAGCCGTGCCCTCGCCGAACACCTTGGTGATCTGCTCGAGCCGGATGACCGTACCGTCGTCGGCGCCGCACGCTCCGACCTTGTCTCTTCTCCGGAAGACTGGGGTCACGGTCCGCCCTCGTCGCCGGATCCCGGCGGCCCGTCAGGCGGCGAGAAGAGCCCGCCCGATGGCAGTTCCAGAGACTCCACGTCAAGCCCCACGATGATCGTCTGGCCTTCCGAGAGACCCGAGGTGACCTCGACCATGTCGTCGGAGCGGAGGCCCACGACCACCTCGAGGGGCTCCGGAGACGCCTGCGTGCCGTCCGGGTTCATCGCCCCGGGCACGAGCACGATGGTCGTGCCCTCCTTCTCCTGGACCGCGCCGGTGGGGACGGCGAGCACTCCGGTGACTGTGGTGAGCACGATCTGAGCGTCGGCGCTCATGCCGGCCTTGATCTGGGCCGAGGGTGCGTCGAGCCGCACGGTAACCGGGAACGTGACCACATTCGCGGTGCCTCCACCCGTTGCGCCGGCGGCACCGGATGAGACGAGCCCGGTGGACACCTCGGTCACCTCGCCGGTGAACTCTTGGTCGGGCAGCGCGTCGAGGGTGATCACGGCCTTCTGACCCACCTCGATGCGGGGGATATCGATCTCGTTGATGTTGACGACCGCCTGAAGCACTCCGTCGGGTCGCGTGACCAGGGCGCCGGCTCCGGGCTGCACCGAGTCGCCCACTCCTATCAAGAGAGAGGCGACCACGGGCGCACCGAGTTCCGCGGAGCCGACCGACTGGAAGGTCTCCGGGCCCACCCTGTGGGTGCGCTCGAGGTCTCTGTCTTCCAGGAAGTCGCGCACCGCCTCTTGACTGGCCCCGCCGTAGTCGCTGTCGATCGTACCGCTGTAGTAGTCGAGGTCGCGCATCAGTTCCTGCAGTACGCGCACATCGTCGCCGTCGTCGCCGGAGGCGAGGGTCCGGTAGAAGGGAGTGGGTGTCACCAGGGCGAAGACAGGGGTGCCATCGACCCGGAAGAGCTCGGCGCCGTTCGTGATGGCGGCTCCTTCGGTCACCGAGACCGAGGTGATCACGCCCGCGCGTGCGACCCGCACGGTGGTGGTGCTGGCCGGCTCGATGGTGCCCGACCCCGACACGATCTCTTGCACATCGCCCTTGGCCACCACGATCGTCTCGTACACGGGCCCGGCCTCGGTCGCATCCCTGCCGGCGAACCAGTACGCCCCAGCCGCGACCAGCAGCACAACGAGGATTCCGATGACCAACTTTTTCATCGAGGCGGTCCTTTCGCCGATGTGGTGCGAACAATGAAGAGGGCCGAGCTCCGTTCCGGCGTCTCGCGCACGATCACGCCGATGTCGTCCGACCCTAATGCTACGATCATACCGTGGACTTTTGTTTCATACACGCGGCCGACCTTCACTTAGACACCCCGTACGAGGGTGTGGGCATGGCGTCGCCCGAAGTGGCCGCCGCATTGCGTGAGGCGTCCCTCGACGCTTTCGACGACCTGGTCCGGCTCACGCTGGAGAGGGAGGCGGCGTTCCTCGTGCTCGCCGGCGACATCTACGACGGTGCGGAGCGGGGAGTGCGCGCCCAACTCCGCTTCCTGGCGGGGCTTCGGCGGCTGAGTGAAGCCGGGATCGCGGCGTTCGTGGTGCACGGCAACCACGATCCGGTCGGGGGATGGCCGGGTCTGCGCGAGTGGCCGCCCGGAGTGCGCATCTTCGGCTCCGAGCAGGTGGAGGTAGCCACGGTCGAGCGTCACGGGGAGGTCTTGGCTCGCGTGCACGGTATCAGCTACGGCCGGCGCGACGTCACAGAGAACCTGGCCCTGCGCTTCCGATCGGAAGCCGGGCCGGGCTTCAAGGTGGCCGTGCTGCACGCCAACGTGGGAGGAGATCCCGCGTACGGGCCGTATGGCCCCTGCGCGCTCGCCGATCTGACGAGCGCCGACTTCGACTACTGGGCCCTCGGCCACATCCACCAGCATGAGGTGCTCCACGAGGGGCGACCGTGGGTGGTCTACCCCGGCGCCACCCAGGGGCGCAGTCTGAAGCCCAGCGAGCGCGGTGCCAAGGGCGCGTGCGTGGTGCACGTGGAGGGCGGGTCGGTGCGGGCGGTGGAGGCCGTCGCGATCGACCGAGTACGTTTCGCGGGTTTGGAGGTCGATGTGGGAGAGAGCGAGGATATCGGCGCGCTGCGGGCCCGGCTGCAGGCAGAGGCCGAGCGCCTTCGCAGTATGGCCGACCGTCGAGGCTTGGTGGTACGGGCGGTGGTGCGCGGCCGCGGCGAGGTGCATGCCGACCTTCGTTGTGGCGGCGGCGCCGAGGGCCTGCTGCGCGACCTTCGGGACGAGTATGAGGGCGAGCACCCCTTCCTGTGGTGGGAGTCGATACGAGACGAGACCCGGCCCGAGATCCATCTCGACACCATCCGTGCCCGCGACGACTTCTCCGCCGCCCTCGTAGGGCGGTTCGATGATCTCCTAGTCGCGGACCGGGGGCCGGAGGAGCTCGTGGCCACGCTCCTCGCGGAGGGAACGCCACGCAAGGTGTCGGCCACGGCTCCATCGCTTGAGGCCGGTGAGGCCAGGCAGATCTTGGAGGAGGCGCGGGCGTTGGCTCTCGACCTGCTCGAGGACCAGGCGGACACGTGCGCATAGACGGGTGGGTCATCGACGGGTTCGGCGTCTTCCGCGACCACCGGCAGCGGGGTCTTGCTGACGGCTTGACGGTGTTCGTCGGGCCGAACGAAGCGGGGAAGAGCACGCTCCTGGCCTTCCTGCGGTATGTACTCGTCGGCTACCGTGGCAGGAAGCTGTCGGATCACTATCGCCCCCTCGCCGGCGGCGAGCACGGGGGCCGGGTATTCCTTCACGGGGAGTCGGGTGAGGTCTCCGTCGAACGCATGGTGGGTCGCCCTGTGCCACGGGTGCTCACGGGCTCCGACGGGCGAGCTACGCAGGTGGAGGAGGGTGACGGCGCGGTCCGGCGGCTCCTCGGGGGCGTCGATATCGGCCTGTTCAATTCAGTGTTCGCCTTCAGTCTTGCCGAGCTACAAGACTTGAGATCGCTGGCGCAGGACGACGTGCGTGACAGGGTCTTCTCGGCCGGCATCGCAGGTGCGGGACGCTCGGCCCGCCAGGTCGCCACGCGTCTCGAGAAGGACTCGCTGCTCCTGATCAAGCCTCGAAAGGGTGCCCGGGCGAACGAATTGCTGGAGAGTCTCGCCGAGGTGGAGAAGCGCTTGTGCGCGGCTCGCGCGGCCTCTGAGCGCTACCCGGCGTTGGTGCGTGAGGAGGAAGAAGCCGAAGCCCGGCGCGCGCTGCTTCAGCAGGAGGAATCCGCCCTCAGGGACCTTGGTTGGCGATACCAACTGCTCAAGGAGCTCTGGCCCACCCACGTGGAACTCACTCAGGCTGAGGCCGAGATGGACGGGCCTCCCGTCTTCGATGCATTCCCGGTCGACCCGGAAGTGCGGCTGGCGGCAGCGCTCGGCGGGGTGAAGGCCGCGGAAGACCGCGCCGCGGATCTGCAGCAGGAAGTGGACTCCGCCTTGAAGGCGGCCTCGGACCTCGAGGTCCTGCTGCGCGACGATCTCGCCTCGGTCGCTCCGAGGGTGGCCGAGGCGGCGGAGCGTTCGGGCCTGTATGAGAGCTGGACGGCGTCTCTCCCCAAAGCGCGGGCGGCTCTTGACAGCGTCCAGGAGTCCCTGGAGCGGACGTTGCTCGACCTCGGTCCGACCTGGGATGAAGAGCGGCTCGCCGACTTCGACGTCTCGCTCGCGTGGCAGGAGGAAGTCCGGGCGTGGGGGCGGCGACTGCGTGAAGCTGACACGGCGCTCGATGAGTGCACTCGGGCCCATTCCGCGGCTCTGGCGGCGCTCGACGACGGCAATGAGCGGCTCGCGCGCGCCCGCGCGCGCACGCTCGGCCCCGAGCCTGTCGACGAGGGGCAGCTTCGCCTCGAGGAAGCCGCGATCAAGCGGCTGCGTGTGGACGTGCAAGAGCTCGGTGTCGCTCAGGTCGGCCTTGATGGACTCGCCGCTCTCGCGGCCGATCGGGAGCGCGCGTTGCATGCGGCCGAACAGGGATCAGGCGGAGCCGGTCGGGCTCTTCCGGCGATGGTGTTCCTCGCCTTGGCGCTCGCCTGCTTCGCCGGCGCGTTGGTCGCTGGCCTTTTGGTGGACCCGATGTGGGGCATCGTCGGTGGACTGGGTGGGCTGGTATTCGCACTGGTGGCGTACGACTCCTTCGGCCGACCCCTCGCCGGTGCCCAGCGCCGGGCGCGAGCAGGCGAGGTCGACTCCCTGCGCGCGTCGCTGAAGAGCGCGCAGGCGGAACGATCCCGTCGGGAGGAGG
Source organism: Actinomycetota bacterium (assembly GCA_018830645.1). Lineage (GTDB taxonomy): Bacteria > Actinomycetota > Thermoleophilia > RBG-16-64-13 > RBG-16-64-13 > JAHJSA01. The sequence goes on along the minus strand of JAHJSA010000032.1, from coordinate 52,610 downwards.
AACACCTTCGGGTCCTCGCGCGTGTGGGTCTGGATGCCGCGGCTCTCGGCCTGACTTCGCCGCCATCCATCGCGGGCGTAGAAGAGCGGGAGGAGGGCGTCCGCCGACTGCGGGCCGAGCTTGAAGAGTGGGCACGGTTCGAAGAACGGGTCGTGGAGGTCGAAGACGAGGTGGCGCGCACGCAGGCCGTTCTTGAGAAGCAGGCGGCTCTCCTTGACGAGGCGCGCACTGCCAGTGAGGGCGTGCATCGACAGTGGTCCGAATGGAGGGGCGCTCTCGGAGTGCCGGAGACGCTGAGTCCCGAAGCAGTCGGGGAATTCGTACGCGTTGTCAGGGAAGCAAAGGCCACCGTCGCGCGCCGGGACGACTCACGGTCCAAGGTGGCCGAACTCGAGGAGGCGATAGCGTCGTGGGAAGGCGAGGCGCGCGCCGTTCTCGCCGAGTGTGTCGACGAGGCGACCACCGGGGCCGGCGCCGGCGCCGACCTGGCGGCCCGCATGCGGCAGTTGCTGCAGGCCTGCGCGCACGATGGTGCGGAGCGGACTCGTCTCGCCGACCTACGCAACCGGCTTGGGGAAGCCACGATGAGGCTCGATGCAGCTGCGGCGACGACGAAACGTGCTCGTGACGAGCGGAACGCCCTGTTCCAGGAGGCTGGGGTCGCCGACGAGGCCGCGTTCCGCGAACGCACCGCGATAGTGCAGCAACGCGCCGCGCTCGAGGCGCGCCGCAGCGAGGCCCGGCGGATCCTCGACTCGCGTCTTGGGCAGGGGCTCGAAGCGGAACACCTCAGGGAGGAGCTCGCGACCGGCCGTGTGGGGCACTGGTCCCAAGAGGCGGAGCGTGTCGAACGCGAGATCCAGAAGATCGAGAATGACGTCAGGGAGGCCATCCGAGTGCACCGCGACGTCGAGCGCGATCGGCAGGAGCTCGAGAAGTCGTCGGACGTGGCCGCGCTGGAGCTGGAAGCAGGGGGCATCCGGGCGGAGTTTGCTGCCACACTCCGCCAGTGGCTGGTCACCGCCGCGGCCCGCCGTCTGGTGGAGGAGACCCTCGCCGACTATTCGCGCTCTCGGCAGCCTCCCGTCCTGGCTGAGGCCTCCTTGGGCTTCGCTCGGGTCACGGGGGGTGCCTACACACAGATCATCGAGCGCGACGACGAGGAGGGGTTCGCGGTCGTGGACGACTGTGGGGGGTTGAAGCTACCCGAGGACCTGAGCAGAGGCACCCTCGAGCAGCTCTACCTCACGTTGCGCCTCGGGCTCGCCGGTGAGTTCGCGCGGCGCGCGTCGTCGGTGCCGGTGATCATGGACGATGTCTTGGTGAACTTCGATCCGCGGCGCGCGCGGGCCACCGCGGAAGTGCTCGTCGACTTCGCCCGCGGGCACCAGGTGCTCTTCTTCACCTGTCACCCCTCCACAGCCCAGCTGTTCCGCAGTGTCGATGCGGATATCCCGGTGGTCGAGTTGATGCGCGGCGTCGACCGCCAAGCCACGTTGTGGGAGGGGTGAGCGGGCCGGCCTCAGTGGCCTGACCGCGTGGCGCCCGCCGCCATGCGTGTTCCGGCGTCGCGTACGGGCGCCGCTACCTGCGCTCGGCGTCGAGCGCAGCGAATGGGGTCAGCCGAGAGTCGGCTCGCATTCGATCGCGGGCACGTAGTCTTCCCATGCGGGATAGTCGGTGAGTGTCTTCTGCGTGGCCGCCCTGAGGAACCCGTCTACCCAGTGGTAGATGTCGTACGTCCGCACGCCCGTGCGCAGATGGCGCATCCGGTTGCGTCGATCTCCCGCGGTCATGGTGATCGCGTTGTGGATGGCGTCTGCGATCCCATCCTGGTCGTGCGGGTTCACCGTGAGGGCCCAGCGGTGCATCTGCGAAGACGCTCCCGCGAACTCGCTGAGTATGAGCACACCGTGCTCGTCTACCTGCGCGGCGCAGTACTCCTTGGCCACGAGGTTCATGCCGTCCTTGATCGGGGTCACCAACGCCATGTCGGCCGCCCGGTAATGCTGTAGTAGCTCCACGAGATCGTGGTTGCGTGCGATGTACCGGATCGGCTCCCACCCGGGGCGGGCGAACTGCTCGTTGATCTCACACACGAGCTGCTCGATCTGGGTCGCGAGTTCGCGATACCCCTGTGCCTCTTGGCGGCTCGGCACCGCTATCTGCACGAGCACGGTCTCCTCTCGGAGCTCGGGGTACTTCTCGAGCGCCCGTCGGTATGCCTCGAGCTTCTCGGGGATACCCTTCGTGTAATCGAGCCGATCGACTCCGAGGATCATCAACCGCGCTCCAAGACTCTCGCGCAGGCGCTCGGCTCCCTCCTTGATATCGGGCTTCCTAGCCCGCGCGTCGATGGCCTTGTGGTCGATGCCGATGGGGAAACTGCCGATTCGCACCTCGCCGCCCTCGTGGGACACGTTGAGCACCGAGCCCGCACCGCGCGTCTTCACGTCGGGCATGAGTCGTTTGAGGCAGTACAGGAAGTTGCGGCGGTCGCGCAGGGTCTGGAAACCCACGAGGTCGTACGCGAGGAGCGAGCGGAGCACCTGGGCCCGCCAGGGGAGGCGGAGGAACATATCGAGCGGTGGGAAGGGGATGTGCAGGAAGAACCCCACGGGGGTGGTGACACCAAGGCGGCGGAGCTCCTCGGCGACTCCCATGAGGTGGTAGTCGTGCACCCAGATGAAGTCGACTCCAGAGCAGCAGCCGGCGACCACTTCGGCGAAGCTGCGGTTCGCTCGACGGTAGGCCTCCCAGACTACGGGCGAAAACCGACATAGAGACGACAGGTCGTGGAATAGCGGCCAGATCACCTGGTTGGAGAAGCCGTTGTAGAAGAGGTCGGCGTCGCCTGGCTCCAAGTCGACGGGCTTGAGGATGTAGCCTGCCTTGCGCCCCGCCTCAGCGAGAGTGCAGTCCAGTTCGTCGTCGCGCTCTAGGCCGGGCCACCCTACCCACAGACCTCCCCTGTTCCGAAGGACCGGGGCCAACGCCGACACGAGGCCCCCGGCCCCGGGTTCGCTGATCAATGCGCCGTCTGGCGCCCGCGTCAATTTCACGGGGAGTCGGTTGGAGACCGCGACGAAGCGTGGATTACTCACGTGCGTACCTCGATGCGCTCCTGGTTGTTCATGCGAAGCCCGATCATGAGGCTCAAGTAGTCACGGACGTGGCGGGTGATGAGGAAGTTCTCCCAGATGTGCCGGCGCGCCCGTTCGCCCATCTCGTGCAGGAGGTCGCGGCGGTGAAGGAGGTACCGGGCCCGCAGCGCGGCACCCTCCGGCGTGTTCACGAGGAAGCCGGTGTAGTGGTCGACCACCTGGAGTCTGATGCCTCCCGTGTCTCCCCCGATGACGGGCTTGCCCTTCCACATGGCTTCGGCCACCGTCAGCCCGAAGCCCTCCTTTATTGATTTCTGGATGACGATGTCGGCGGCGCGCTGCAGAGCGTTGATCGTGCGGTGGGCGTCCGGCGGGAGCATGAGCACGTGCACCCGGTCGTTCCCGGCGGCCGCTTCCATCACTTCTTCGAGGACCAAGGCGCCTTCCGGGTCGTCCGTTGCTTCGCCGCCCGCGAGCACCAGCTGCGTCGGTGCCACCTTGTCGATGAGCTTGTGCGCGGCGATCACCCCAAGGGGGTCCTTGAACCTGTCGAAACGGGACACCTGCACGAGCAACGGGATCTCGGGGTCGAGGCCGAACCGCTCCCGGGTCTCGGTGACCTCCCGAGCTGTGAGGTCCATGTTCTTGTCGCTGAGTGGGTCGATGCTCGGGGGGATCAGATACTGCGGATGCGGCAGCTCCTGGGAGAACTCGGGCAGAGAGAACACGCTTGCGTCGTAGTCCCGTACCCAGCGACGTACGTAGCGCCAGACACGGCGGTATGGGTGACTCAGATCGATGTGACAGCGCCAGATCCACTTGCCGCGGCGATCGGGGCAGAGGGCGAGGAGTGGTGCGGGCTGAGGGTCGTGGATGAACACGAAGTCGGCGTCTTCGAGAGTCGCGCGGAGCTCGTCGGCGTTGCGCCGGTTCGTAGCTTCGAAATGCTCGAGCAGGGTCGGAGGGATGTCGATCCGGTCTCCCTGCAGGGCGTTGTGGAAGGACTTCGTGCACTCGTAGAAGGCGGCGTCACCGTTGATCACTTCCCACGAGGTGTCCAGCCCCAGAGCCTGCTTGATGGGGATGAGCTTGTGGAGTATCTCGGCTACCCCGCCCCCATACCGTGTGGAGTTCACGTGCACCACCCGCGCGCCTTGCAGCACCTTGCCCAACTGTCGGAGTTGGGCGACCATCTGCGCGCCCACCGCGGGCTCGTATGTCGAAAGGACGTCGTTCATGAGTTCTCCATGGCGACTCGCGTAGGGGGGAGCGTGTCCGCGCCAGAGGCGCCCCGGTCACCCGGGAGTTCGGCGAAGATGGCGGTGAGCAGGCGGCGCATCTCCTTGAGCGAGGAGAAGAAGGGATCGAGGTCGCGAAGGCGTGTGATGACACGGTCGTAGTCGGGCTCCCAGCCGCGCAGCCACGTGCAGAAGTCGTCGCATTTGTCGGGCGTGCGGCGTCGGGCGTCGATGAAGTGGTAGTAGACGCTTCCCGTGGAAAGCCCAGGCAGCACCATCGGCAGTTGGTCCGGGTGCTCGATTGTGACCTCGGAGTCCATCACCACCAGCTTCCCTCGCAGGAAGTGGAACATCTGATCGGAGCGCGCTGAAGGGACGCTTTCGCGCACGTCGAGCGTGATCTCGACGATGTCGACGAGGGCGAGTCGCAGCTCCTCGAGGTCGTCGTAGTCTGAGGGATCCACGGCGGACAGACGCTCGGCGAGCGCCTTCTCGTGCAGCGCCCAGTAGGCCCATGCCGCGAAGTCGTTGCTGTATTCGGGTTCGTCGAAGCGGGGAGTGAGCAGCCTGCCCCAGAAGTGGTGATAGATGCTGCTCGACGGCACCTTCAGCAGTCCTTCGCGGAACTCCCGGAGGTTCTGAGCCTTGGTCCCGGTGGCGATGGTCATGAGGGCGCAATCACCCACGACAAAGGGAGCCTGGGACGACTGGGCGGGTGGAAGGTGCGGTTTCATGATGGGAGTCCGATCGGCGTCGTGAGCCCGGTCGGGGTGCCGACCGATGCCATTCACTATAATGGATGCATCAACGGAAGGACAGGTCGAGCACGGATGGATGAACCGATCGAACCCGCAGAGTCGGCCCTTGTTGACGCGTTCGACAGGCGGATCGCCGCCTGCCTCGCGGCACAGTTCCAGATCCTGCCGACGGCGTCGCGGCGGCTGCTCGATCCGTTCTCGGGGCGCAGTGTGCTCCTGAATGCTGAGCGCGCCCGCCGCCCGGCGCCCGGGTCGGGGGCCCACCCGTACCGCTCGGGTCGCACGCCTCCCACGCTCTCGTACGTGAGGGCCGGCACTCTCGACGTGCTCGTGGAGACCGAGTCTCAGTCGTTGGAGTTCGCTCGGGAGGCGGGCGAGCGTGGCGCGACCCCCTGGGAGGTGATCGATGCGCTCGGCGGCATGACCCGGTCCACGAGTTCGGGTGCCGGTTCGCCCGCCCCCGTGCCCGCCGCCGCCGTGCCTGCGGTATTCCCCTCCGAACCGTGGCTGGCTCGGACGTTCCTCAATCTGGCACCCATCGTGGCCGACTCCGGGGTGGGCGCCAACGGCTTCGTCGTGGCCGTCGCGCCGGAACACGAAGACGCCGACATGGGTGTCCTGCTTACGGGCCTCGACATGGTGGGCGGTTCCGGGCGGAGCGGCGCAACCGGCGCGATCACCGGCGCGGGCGGAGGTTCCCGAGGCGCCGGGACTGGGCCTGTCGGAGGTAGAGGACGCGGCCGGCTTCTGCCACCGGATGTCGTTGAGGCCGTGGTGCTGTCGTGGGCCCTCCTCGACCGGTGGGCGGAGAGCCGGGGGCTGGTGTCGGTGCCGTTCGTGAACGGAGGAAAGGGTCCCGCGTCGGGGCAGAGCCTCCAGGCGTTTCACGCCCAGTTCTACGCCTTGGGGGCCGATCTCGGGCTTCCGGGGTACGCGTACTCCGGCACGACTTCCGGTTCGACGCGATGCCCGGTCTGCGACGTGATCGCCGAGGCGGCGCTCGAGATCGCCAAGGTGGGGACGGTGGGCGTGTACGCGCATCCGGCACCGGAGAAGGAGCTCACGGTGGTGGTGGCCGCGACGGATCATGTTTCGTCGATCTCCGCGGTGCCCGCGCGTGACTTCGCCCGGGCGCTCACGGTTGCGGTGCGCTCGTTCGAGGCATCGTTGGGCGCCGTGCCGCCTTACAACATCGCCGTGCGTTGCGGGACGAGCGCCGGACACCTACACGCGGAGGTCATCCCTCGCTCTGGGGTGCCTGTGGCCGCTGGCTTCGAGAAGTCTACCGGCCTGTATGTGACGACCCGGGACCCTCTCCACGTAGCCGCCGCCCTTCGCTTGTGGGTTCCCTCGGCGACGGATGCGGCGCTCCGTCCGCCCGACCCGGAGGATTGAGGCGTGGTCGGCGAGTTCGAGCAGGGGGTCGGGGAGTCGGTACACCGGGCCGGGGATGTGCCGCACGGGCCGGGCGCGTTGTCGCGGCGGCTCAGGGAACTGGCCGCCGAGCGTGAGAACGCGGCGCTGTTCTTCGACGTCGACGGGGTCTTGGCGCCTATCTGCCCGCTCCCGGGGGACGCGGCCGTGCCCGAGCCGGTGCGGGAAGCCCTTTCACGGCTCGTCCGCTCTTTCAGGCTGGTAGCCGTGGTGTCCGGGCGATCCGCGCACGATGTGGCGCTGATGCTCGCTGTGGCGGGGGTGACGATCGCCGGGGACCATGGTGCCACGATCGTGCAAGACGGCGTTGAGATCTCGAGTGTCCCCCCGGAGCTTCTCGGTCGGCTTGAGGCTGCCGCCCGTCGGCTCGCGTTCGACGGGCGGCTGCAGGAGGCGGGCGTGAGGGTGGAGGTGAAGGCGGCGAGCATCGCCCTTCACTCGCGGGGTGCGGCGGATCTCGCGGAAGCCATGGAGGTTGCGGCGGCGGCGGCCGAGGCCGCCGCCGCCGCCTTCGACCTCGTCCACCACCGCGGGCGCGCGGTGGTGGATCTGCGTTCGCCGGATGCCGACAAGGGCTCGGCGGTACGGCGCCTCGTGCTGGATACCGGGGTGCGCGCAGCCCTGTACGTGGGAGACGACCGCACCGACATCGACGCGATGCAGGCCCTGCGGCTCCTGGAGAAGGAAGGCACCGCGCCGCTGAGGTCACTCTTGGTTGGAGTCGCCTCCGACGAGATGCCGAGCGGGCTGGCCGAAGCGGCCGACTTCCTCATCTCGCAGAGTGAGGTGCTCTCTCTTCTGAGGGCACTGGAGCGGTCGTCCGCAGAGGCCCCGTGATCGCGCCGGGGGGTTCCTGCGCGGATCGGCGGATCCGAAACCCGGCCCGCGGCCCGACCCTGCCCTAGGCCGCTTCCACCCGTTCCACCCGGACGCGGGTCGAGTAGAAGGCGGTACCGCCTCCCATGTCGGTCGTTTGGGCTACGGTCGCCTGGTTGACGCCAAGGCCGAACTCGATCCACCCACCGCGGGGGCAGGCGACGGCTTCGGGGTGGAGCCCAGAGTCCAGAGACAGGGTGCCCTCGATGTGTCCCACCCGGCTGACGACGCGGACGCGTACCCCATCGTCGAGGCCGAGCGCCGCGGACGCGTCCGGGTGCATACGCACCTTCAGCGGCCCGGTCTGCTCGGCGGCCGACATCTGTGAGTGCATCGCCTCGCCGCGGATCTGGGTGAGCAGGGTGAACGGGTAGTCCGCGTCCGGCGGAGAGGGCGGGGTCACCGCGTCCACGAGGCGGAAGCGGCCGTCTCCGTGAGTGAAGCCGTCTTGCCATGCCACGGGCGGGCGGTCGATGCCCTGGTATCCGCGCTCGCGCAAGGTCTCGAGCGTGGGCCCGTCGGCGGGAAGCCGCGCGCGCAGCCACTTGTCGAGATCGCCGTACGGAACGGGCAGCCGGAGGCGCACGGCCAGGTCGAGGAGGATGTCGAAGTCGCTGCGGCAGCCGGCGGGCGGGTCGACGATCGCGCGGACGGCGGCCACCTCGTTTTGCCAGCAGGAGCCGATCACGTCTTCGTCTTCCAGCCAAAGGGCGGGAGGTAGGACGATGGTGGCGGCACGGGCGGTATCGGTCCAGAAGGCTTCTACCGCCACCACGGTCTCCACGTCGTCGAAGGCACGGCGCAGCGCAGTGGAGTCCGGGCCCTGGTTGAGCAGGTTGGCAGCGAACAGCCAGGCCACTCGCACGGGCGGTGAGGCTGCCCGCATGGAATCCGCCAAGACCGAGATCTCAAGTGGAGGTGGCAGGAGTTCCCGCCCGAGACCCCTCTCGGCCAACAGGGCGGAGATGGGCCGGAAGTGTTCCGACGACGAGCGGTTGTAGAAGAATCCCCCGCCCTCGACACCCAGCGTTCCCGCGAGCAGCGCCAGAGCGTGAAGGGCGCGCACCGTCTCGCCGCCATGGAGATACCTCTGCGTGCCCCACCCCACGATGGTGGCCACTCGGGGCGAAGATACGTAGACCTCGGCCAAACGGCGGGCGTCGGCTTCGGATACATCGCAGATCGCCAGGAGTTCGTCGGTATCGTAGGACACGAGCAGCGCCCGGAACGCCTCTTCGTTGGACGATCTCGCCAGGCCTCCGGGCCCGTACTCCACGAGCATGCGTGCCACCGCGAGAGCCAGGAATCGATCACCCCCTGGACGCACCCGCACGACGTGGTCGGCCAGACCGGTCATGCCGAGGGCATCGGGGGTCACGGCTATCACTATTCCTCCGCGACGTCGCGCTTCGATCACCTGAGCGGCGGTGTGTACCGAGGAGGCGCGCGGGTTCTTGCCCCAGAGGACCACGGCGTCCGACTCGTCTATCTGGCCCGGATCGTTCATGTCGAGACTGCCGGCGTCCAGTCGTATGGCAGCCGTTCCCGCCGCGTCGCACAGACTGCCGGAGACTCCGCGGGCGCCGAGCAGTCCGAAGACGTACTCGGCGAACTCTTTGCCGGCGCCCATCGATCCAGCGCTCCTGATCATCAGGATCGAGGCGGGGTCCCAGGAGCGGGCTTCGGCCAGAGCCGCGGTCGCCACGTCCATCGCCTCGTCCCACGTCGCGGGCCGGAACCGGCCGCCCCGGCCTCCTTCGCGCAGCATGGGGCTGCGAATGCGTTCGTGCGAGGCAAGCCGGGCGGGGTGCCGGTGGATCTTGCGGCAGAGGAGCCCACGCGTGAACGGATGGTCCGGATCGCCGCTCAGCTTGAGGGCGCCGGGGTCGTCGAAACCGGAGGTGGAGCAGACGAGCACCGAACAGCGGTCCGGGCAGTCGAGCGAACACGTAGTGCGACGGACGGGCGAGTCCATGGGATCAGCATACCCGTTTCTGTCCGCACCGCTCGCTATTGTCCCTGGGGGAGGGAATCACGGAATCGGGGAGGTTCGTCGCGATGCGCTGGGTACGGCGGTTGCCGAGTGGAACGAAGTTGCAGGTGGCGTGGCTGGTCGCGGCCTTCCTCGTCGTGTGGGCGTGCGGGCCTGTCGGTGCCGGGGGAGGCTCCTCCGATGGGTTGCGGGCCTCAGCACTCGCGCAGCCGGCCGAGGCTGCCACCGAACGGTCGCCCGGAGTTGAGGTTGAGCCGGCGGTTGAGCCGGCGGTTGAGGCGGAGGTTGAGCCGGGAGTTGGGCCGGCGGGCACACCTTCGCCCGAGGCCGGGGCGGACGTGAGCGTCGATCTGGTACCAGGTCGTTCCGACACCGGCAACGGTGTGCGTCTCTCCGTGCTCGATGTCGTGCGCGAGTCGTTCTCCGCGGAGGGGGCGCAGGCGGGCGACCGCCTGGTCTCAGTCCGTGTGATGCTCGAGAACCTGGGCGCTTCGAGCATCACGTACACTGCGCTCGACCTGCGCGTCGAGGGCGCCGACGGCTCTGTTCATGTTCGGCCCGGCACTCGACGCGGCCCCGGGTCCATGATCACGTACGGAGTGTTGGAGCCGGGCGGATCGGTTGTGGGATGGCGGGTCTTCGTCGTGTCTGGGGTGGCCGCCGCCGTCAGGCTGAGCGGTCACCTTGCTCGATCCGGGTGATCGTCTCGCGCCAGACGGCGAAGTCGTCGTGAATGATCCGTCCCTGGAAGCGCTCGCGCAACTGCATGAGGAAGGGCAGCTCCGCGGCCGGCATGGCGAGGTCTCCCCGGGCACCGGCCAGCTCTTCGAGGGGCAGGTAGAGGGCCTCTCGAGAGAATCTCTGTGACTTGAGCAGCATCCCCGCCAGGCTGGGCATCTCGGGTCCCGCAGAGAACCGGTACGTCGCGTAGGTCTCTTCGGAGAGGTTCTCGAGGAACCACTGCCACTCTCTCCCCACGAGGAGCCACAAGGGGCTTGCCTCCCCATCGGGACGTCGCTCGTATCCCACGAACGTCTGCTCGAGAGAGGCGCCGGCCAGCAGGACTTCGGCCTCCTTCGCCCTGGGGCCGATCGCCATCCAGCTTGCCACGAGTGCGTTGCGGATCCCGGGCGCGCCGGCCTCGAGCGCCGCCAGAGGGATCATCTCCCCGGGGAGCCACCGGGCGGTCAGCGCAGCCCTCGCCGATGGGGTCAAGGTCGGCAGATGAGTCGAGAGCGTCGACGCACCTTCGGCCGCCAGGCACCGCCTTGTTTCGTCGAGCTTTGAGACGAACTCGTCGGTGCGTGCTCCCATCCGCGAGAACGTCCCACCCGTCCGATCCCAACGGACGAACGACACCGAGTACGCCGACTCGTCGCGCACCACGTGTGACAACGAGGAGAGGTACACGGGGGTGACGTCGCAGTCCTCCATGGCGAGGATCATCACATCATCGTAGAGCAGGACGGTGCATGGTCGCATCTCTTGCTCGCCCGCCGCATACTGCGTGGTGAAGTACTCGGGCTCCCCCCCGCCGTCGATGCAGAGCGCCTCCGCCCGCAGGAGCGGCCAGCGTCGTAGTAGCCGTTCACGCAGAGTCGGCCCATCCGCGCCGAGGCGAGATAACGTGAACTGGTGCCCCTCGTAACCGAACTGGAGAGTGTAATCATCGCCGGAAAAACCGGAGATCTGCCGCAGAGGGTACGTCTCCGTGGACATCCCCTGTGGCGTGACGTAGATCGTGCGGTCGTCGAACTCCCAGTCGACTCTGCCAAAGTGTCCTGGCCTGCTGAACACGGCCGTTGATCGCATCAACTGGACCTCACTCCCCACCTAGCCCGCACCGCGGGCAGAAACTCGGCTTCGACCAGAACGCGTAACGCATCGACGCTAGCAATACGCGGGGGGACTGTCAAGGAATCGCCCCGGGCCACTCGCGCCCCTTGAACACGGGCGACGCGGCGGTCCTCACAGCTCCCATCATGCGGTCCACGTATTCGGGGCGCACATCGTCTCGCCAGCGCGGCATTCCACCGCGCCAGAGATAGAGCACGAGCGCTGCGAAACCTTCACCGTCGAACTCGTAAGGGCCGAGTCCGACCGTGCGGCTTCTAGAAGAGATCGAGATCGGTGTCGGTCGAGCGGGACCCGCGACGTCCACCAGAATGTTTACGGCCTCAGCGCGCATGCGGTGCCCTTCGGGGTCTTGAGCAAACTCTCTCGGAAGTGCGGGAAAGGGGTAGCGTCGATAGAACTCGCCTATGAGCCCCGAGTGGTCTACGCCGCTGATCGCCCCGTGGAGGTTCCCGATGTCGTCTTGCTGTTGGATCACCCAGAAAGGCCGAGTCTCGTCGATGTCACCGGGGGCGCAGGCCCACTGGCCGATCCAATCGCAGAGGTCCGACGCGAATACGAAGTGGTCGCGCAGGAGGACGAGATCGGTGGCCACGTTGAAGAACCCGAAGGGGATCGTGCCGTGACTCAGACTGTGGAACGCGAGGGGCACGCCGCCTTCTCCGTATGGTTGGGCTTGACTTCCACCTGTCCCTTCTACTTGCACGTTGGACACGGTTCCCGGCCTCGTCAAGTGCCTATCTCCTGGATTGAACGGCCCGATGTACGGGGATACTTCGCAGCGATGCCGCCCCAAGGGCGCGCTACTCAGTAGGCATCCGAGATCGCCGCGTTGCCTGCGACACGGCGCCGTCCCGTTCGAGGAGGAGACACGATGGTCGAGAGCAGTCAACCGGCCGAATATCGGATGATCATCGGTGGTGAGGAGACAGAGGCGGTCTCCGGCGACCGTCAGGGAGTGATCGATCCGGCGACCGGCGACATGGTCGGCTCGGTGCCCCTCGGCGCAGGTGTCGACGTCGATCGCGCGGTAGAGGCCGCCCGCGAGGCCTACCGCGGATGGTCGCGCTTGACTCCCGGTGCGCGAGGGGCGTATCTCGCCAAGTGGGCCGATCGCCTCGACGAGGAGACCGGACGCCTCGCCGCGCTCGAGACCAGCCAGACGGGCAAGCCCCTCAAGCTCTCTTCGAACTCCGATGTGCCCTTCGCCAACGACAATCTCCGTTTCATGGGCGCGCAGGCGCGCGTGCTCGAAGGCACGGCGGCGGGGGAGTACGTGGAGGGCTACACGAGCATCCTCCGGCGGGAGCCGTTGGGGGTGGTGGGCTCCATCGCCCCGTGGAACTACCCGTATCTCATGGCGGCCTGGAAGGTGGGGCCGGCCCTGGCGGCCGGCAACACGGTGGTGCTCAAGCCGGCCTCGAACACCCCGTTCACCGCGATAGAACTTGCACGCATCGCGCTCGAGGTAGGCATCCCGCCCGGCGTGCTGAACGTGGTGACTGGGCCGGGCGGCGAGGTGGGCTCCGCGATCGCCGCCCACGCGGGCATCGACATGGTCTCACTCACCGGGGATACCGCCACGGGAACCAAGGTGATGGCCGCCGCGGCGCCCACCGTGAAGCGGCTCCACTTGGAGCTCGGCGGCAAGGCGCCCTTCATAGTGTTCGACGACGCCGACCTGGCAGCCGCGGTCCAGGGAGCCGTGGTCGCCGGCTTTGTCAACACCGGCCAGGACTGCACCGCCGCCACGCGGGTGTACGTGCAGCGCTCGTTGTACAACGAGTTCCTGGAAGTGTTCGTTGCCGAAGTGGGCAAGATCCGGGTGGGCGACCCCACCTTGCTTACCACCGACATGGGCCCCCTGATCTCTGAAGCTCAACGCGAACGAGTGCTCGGGGTGATGGAGCGGGCCGAGAAGTCGGGCGTGGAGATCGTGGTTGGTGGACGGGAGATCGATCGGCCAGGCTTCTTCTTCGAGCCCACCGTCCTGGCGGGCGCGCGGCACGAGGACGAGGTGGTTCAGAAGGAGATCTTCGGCCCCGTGGTCGTCGTCCTGGCGTTCGACACCGAAGAAGAGATCATCGCCAAGGCCAACGGCGTGGAGTACGGCCTCGCCTCCTCTGTGTGGACGAGCAACGTGTTCCGCGCGCTGCGCCTGGCCAAGGAGTTGGAGGTTGGTGAAGTGTGGATCAACGACCATCTTCCGCTCGCCTCGGAGATGCCGCACGGTGGCGTGAAGAGATCCGGCTTCGGGTCCGACCTGTCGCGCTACTCGTTCGAGGAGTACACCACGGTCAAGCACGTGATGGCCGACCTCACAGGTGACGTGCGCAAGGGCTGGCACTTCACGATCTTCGGCGACGAGGCCTAGTCTAGTGCGAGGACCTCCGGGGGCCTGCCGGCCCCGGAGGTGACGGTCGGCCCCGGCTGCGCCTAGTCCGAAGTTTTCGCCCCACCTGACGCCCGATCCCGCTGCCGGTGCGGTATCGGGCTCTCTTTTCGCGGTTTGGTGTAGCCAAAGTGCTTCTTGCATTATGTGAGGATATGTCCTAGTATGGTGGTATGCCAAAGCGTGGTGGATCAGTTCACGTAGCCACAATCAAGACGAAGGGTGCCGGCGACCGCGTCTACGTCTCCCACCTGCTTCGCCGCTCCTATCGCGAAGACGGCCGGGTGCGCCACGAGAACCTCGGCAACCTCTCCCACCTGCCCGAAGCGGCCATTCTGGCGATCCGCCGGGTGTTGGCGGGCGAGACCTTGGTCGCCGCCGAGGATCGCTTCGAGATAGAGCGTTCCCTGCCCCACGGTCACGTAGCGGCGGTGCTCGGGACCGTGCGCTCCCTGGATCTCGAACGGCTCGTGTCGCGGGAGCCCTCGCGCGAGCGGGATCTCGCGGTGGCCCTCATCTGTCAACGGCTCCTGGCACCCGGGAGCAAACTCTCGGCCACCAGGCGTTTCTCCCAGACCACCCTCGCCGAGGAACTCTCGCTCGGAGAAGTTGGGGAGGCGGAGCTCCTCTCTGCCATGGACTGGCTCCTTGCGCGCCAGGAGCGCATCGAGCGGGCGCTGGCCCGTCGTCATCTCGAACCGGGGGGCTTCGTGCTCTACGACCTCTCTTCGAGCTACTTCGAGGGGCGCTGCTGCCCGCTCGCCGCCCTCGGCCACTCGCGCGACGGCAAGAAGGGCACCCTGCAGATCACCTACGGCCTCATCTGCTCGCCGGAGGGGAGGCCGGTGGCGGTGGAGGTCTTCCCGGGCAACACCCAAGACCAGCAGACCCTGCCCGCCGCGGTCTCCTCGGTCACCGAGCGCTTCGGCTGCGAGCGGGTCATCTTCGTGGGCGACCGGGGCATGCTGACCGAGGCCCACGCAGAGACCCTGAAAGAGCGGGAGGTGGGCTTCATAAGCGCGCTTGGCGCCCCCCAGCTGAAGGCGCTGGCCGCCTCGGGAGAGCTGCAGCTCTCCCTCTTCGACGAGTGCAACCTGGCCGAGATCCAGGCCCGGGAGTTCCCCGGGGAACGCCTCATCGTCTGCCGCAACCCGGCGGTGGCGCTGGAGCGGCGGCGCAAGCGCGAGGAGCTCCTCCGGGCCACCGAGGGCGAACTGGAGAAGGTCAGAGCCATGGTCCTGAACCCGCGCGGCAGGCTCCGGAACGCGGACGCCGGCACCATCGGGGAGCGCGTGGGGCGCGTCTCCAACACATACAAGATGGCCAAGCACTTCCTGCTCCGGATCGCGGACGGCGCCTTCTCCTTCGAGCGCAAGGAGGACGGGATCGCCAGGGAGGCGGCGCTCGACGGCCTCTACGTGCTCCGCACCACCTGCACGGCCGAGGAGCTCGGGACCCGGGCGGTGGTCCGGGCCTACAAGCAGCTGAAAGTGGCCGAGCGTGCCTTCCACCAGATGAAGTCCGAGATCCTGGTCCGTCCCATCCACCATCACCTCGAAACCA
Organism: Actinomycetota bacterium; assembly: GCA_018830645.1. Lineage (GTDB taxonomy): Bacteria > Actinomycetota > Thermoleophilia > RBG-16-64-13 > RBG-16-64-13 > JAHJSA01. The sequence continues at coordinate 37,398 of JAHJSA010000032.1, read as the reverse complement.
GGGTGCGCGCCCACGTGTTCCTGTGCATGCTCGCCTACTACGTCACCTTCGAGCTCAGAGAACGCCTGGCGCCCCTCCTGTTCACGGACGACACCCCCCTCGCGCCGGCAGACCCGGTGGCGCCGGCCGAGCGTTCGGCGGCGGGGAAGGCCAAGGCGGGCTCCAAGCTGACCGCGGACGGCTTCCGCGCCCACTCCTTCCCCGATCTCCTGGCCGAGCTCGGCACCCTCTGCCGCAATGAGGTGCGCATCGAGCCCGACGGGCACACCTTCACTCAGCTCACCAAGGCGAACCCACTCCAGGAGCGGGCCTTCGAGCTGCTTAACGTCCGCCCGTAGCCAAAGCCCTGCCCGCGCCCATCGACACAAACCCGGTGGTGGGGCGGGATTCGGAGGTGGGGGGGCGAAAACTTCGGGTTAGTATGGAGTCGTCGAGGTCGTTGCGCGGAGGCATCGTTGTGGGCGAGACCTATGAATACCTGGTGGTGGGCTCCGGGGCCGGCGGTGCGGCGGTGGCCCGACAGCTGGCGTTGCGCGGCAAGAGTGTCTTGATCGTGGAGCGCGGCCATCCTCAGCCGTGCCTCGGCACCTTCGCCGCCGGCACCCGGTTCTACGACGTAGCGCCGGTCACGAACCTGCCTCCCCGCTCTCGCGAGGGGGTGACCATGTGGAGGGCGTTCGCTGCCGGCGGCTCCACGATCGTGGCCTGCGGCAACATGGTGCCAAGCTTGGTCGACGAACTCGCTCGGGCGGGTATTCCCCTGCAGGGCGAGATCGCCTGCGTCGAGGAGGAGATCGGTGTTCGGCCGATCGACAGCGGGCTTCTGTCGTCGGGAGCTCGTACCCTTGCATCGGCGGCTGCTGAACTCGGTCACACCTTCTCCGCGATGCCCAAAGCTATCGACCCTCGGAAGTGCAGAGGCTGCGGCCACTGCACCCTGGGTTGTGCGAACGGCGCCAAGTGGACGGCGGCTCGGTTCGTGGACGAAGCTGTGGCGGCCGGTGCCCACACCGCCTTTGGCGTGCGGGTGGAGAAGGTGCTGCTCGACGAGAGGGGGGCGGCCAGGGGCGTACGAGCCCGGGGTCCGGACGGTTCCGTGGACCTCTCCGCGGAGGTCGTGATCCTCGCCGCCGGCGGTTTGGGTACGCCGCCCATCCTCTTGAACTCCGGGGTGGCCGAGGCGGGTGCCGGCCTCTTCCTAGACCTGTTCGTGAACACGTACGGGGTGATCCCCGGGGCCGGCGATGCGGGCCGAGGAAGGCAGGCGCCGAACCTGCGTCACGAGCCGTCGATGGCGCTGGTCGACACGGAACACAGGGTCGCCGATGGCTTCATCCTCAGTCCGTACATCAACCAGCCGCGCCGGGTGCGCTTCATCGAGGCCGGTCTGCGGGGCTTCTCGCTCCCAGGGGAACGGACGCTGGGCATCATGACCAAGATCTCCGATGAGGCCACGGGTCGGGTGTTCGCCGATGGCTCCGTGAGCAAGGTGGTCACCGCCCAGGATCGCCGCCGTCTCGACCGCGGAGCGGCGCTCTCGCGGGAGATCTTGATCGGGGCGGGCGCGAGGCCTGAGTCGATCGTGGTCACTCGGCCTCAAGGCGCTCACCCCGGGGGAGGAGCCGGTATCGGCCGCGTGGTCGACGCTGAGCTGCGCACGCGCCTCGACGGACTGTACGTCTGCGACGCCAGTGTCCTGCCCGAAGCGCCCGGACTGCCTCCGATACTGACGCTGCTGGCACTGGGGCGATGGTTGGGGAACCGGTTGGCGGCGTAGCAGGTTCCGCGCACGGTCTGCTATGGTGAGTTCGGAACGTCACGAGAGCCCGCCGCGAGCACGCGCGCGGGTCCACGCAAGGGGGGCGAAAGAGCATGAAGACCAGCATCGACTATCGTCCGTCGTATTCCCTCGTCACCGCCACGCTCGATCCGAGTGAGCGCATCCAGGTGGAGGCCGGGTCGATGGTGGCCATGTCGGCGGGCGTGAGCGTGGAGACGTCGGCCAAGGGAGGGGTCCTCGGTTCCCTCAAGCGTTCGGTGCTCGGCGGAGAGAGTTTCTTCATGAACACCTACCAGGCGCCCGCCCAGGGCGGCCAGATCATGCTCGCTCCCGCTCTGCCCGGCGACATGACGGTGCGGGAGTTCGCCGGCCACAACATGATCGTGCAGTCTGGTTCGTACGTCGCGTCTTCGGAAGGTCTGAGCATCGACACGAAGTGGGGTGGAGCGAAGACCTTTTTCGCGAGCGAGGGCTTCTTCATGCTGAAGGTGCAGGGCACGGGCACGCTTGTCCTGTCGAGCTACGGAGCCATCCACGAGATGACGCTCGAGGCGGGCCAGACGTTCACCGTCGATACAGGTCATCTGGTGTCGTTCTCCGAGGGCATGGGGTTCAACGTGCGCCGCGTGGGAGGTATCAAGTCCACGCTGTTCAGCGGAGAGGGGCTCGTGGTCGATCTCACCGGTCCGGGCTATCTCATGCTGCAAACCCGCAGCGAGGACGCCTTCCTCTCCTGGTTGCTGCCGAGGGTCTCCAAGGACCAGGGTGGCGGCGGAGGCGGCTTCAACATCAAGCTCGGAGGCTGAGGTTCAGGCCGGGGCCTGACGGGCGAACTCGGAGGCGGAGCACCGAATTCTGCCGGCGCTGACAGGCGGCTGGCAGGCCTACCTGGGGCGTCGGCCGTCCCCCATCCGATCGGTCGCGCCCTGCGGGCGCAGGCGCCACCATGCGGCCCAGAAGGTGCGGCTCGACATGAGCAGACCCGAGCCCACGGCCACGTAGAGGAAGCCCACGTCGGCGCGTGGTATGGGTGAGGCGCGCAGCACCTGTCCGAGGACTATCATCCCTACGATCGCGAGCCAGCTGGAGGCCGAGAAGAAGCCGCCCAAGCAGTGATCGTCGCCCCGGGTGCGCACTCGCTCGATCGTCCGCCTGGCCACGCGGTCGAGGATGAAGAGAGCCTTGAGGAGTCCGAGCACCAGGAAGGGCGTGGCGTAGGCCCAGCCCGGACCGTGGTAGCGCTCCACCACCCAGTAGAGCCCGAGCCCGAGGAGGATAGATCCCACCGAAGTCCACATCAGTTCGGCCATGAGGAGCTGGGTGCGGGCGCTGCCGGTGGGCTTGTGGAGTTCGAGCCAGCGGCGCAGCATCGCCCTCCCGCCGGGCTTACGCGATCGAGGGCGCGGCGCATCTTGATGGCCGCGCATCAGTGCAGCACTCCGGGCGCGTGACGGATCAGGTCGGTCTTGAGCTCGGCCAGTTTGGGCGAGAGGCCCACGTGATAGATCTCCGGGTTGCGCAGGCGACGCAGCTCCTCCGGCAATGACGCCACCTGCTCCCGCGCCCGGCTCCGCACCTCGGCGATGGAAGGTGCCGGCGCCACCCGCCGCCCTTCGCGCATCATGGGCTCAAGGAGGTCTTCCGCCTGGACCGCGCCTTCGAGGGCTACCTGGAAACTCAGGTCGCTCCGGCCCACGTACGAGATCTGCGGACCACTCTGGGGCTCCTCGTCGGCACAGTAGAGCACGTCGCCGATCGGACGCCCGCGGAAGTCCCGGTAGCGGATCACGCGTTTGCGTCCGGGATCGGTCATCTTAGCCGGGTTCGAACTCAGTTTGATGCGGGGCTCCCATGCGCCGACTTCAGGGGGCGCTCCGGCAGTAAGGCCGGCAGCAAGGCCGGCGGCCGTCGCGGCGGCGGATTCGGCGGCGGTCGCGCCGACGCCGGCCGCTTCTTCCCCGAACGCGCCGGAGCCGGCCTCATCCGCGTCGCCGGGCGCAGCCCGGCCACGGGCGTCCTCGCGGGCCGCCGATAGCTTGTACACGCCTCCCAGCGCGGGCCAACTCGACGAGGTGATCAAGTGGGTGCCGACTCCCCAGGCATTGATGCGGGCTCCCTGGCGCTTCAGGTCGGCGATCAGGTCTTCGTCGAGTTCGTTGGACGCGACGATCAGGGGCTCGTGGAACCCAGCCTGGGTGAAGAGCGCGTAGGCGGCCTTGCTGAGCCTGGCGAGGTCACCGGAGTCCAGCCGGATCGCCGCCCGCACCCCGGGCCTGCGTTCGCGCAGCTCCTTGAACACCTGGAGGGCGTTGGGCAGTCCCGATGTGAGCGTGTCGTAAGTATCCACGAGAAGCAGGCAGTTGTCAGGGTAGATGTCGGCATAGGCACGGAATGCTGTGATCTCATCGTCGAAACTCATCACCCAGGAGTGGGCGTGGGTACCCGCCACGGGGATGCCGAAGAGCTTCCCCGCCAGCACGTTCGAGGTGGCGTCGGCACCGCCGATGTAGGCGGCGCGGGAGCCGGAGAGGCCCCCATCCGGACCCTGGGCGCGACGAAGCCCGAACTCCATCACCCGGTCGCCGTCGGCCGCGAGCCGGATGCGGGCGGACTTGGTGGCGATGAGAGTGGGGTAGTTGAGGGCGTTCAGGACCGCGGTCTCGAGAAGCTGCGCCTCGGCCAGCGGCCCCTCGACCCGTAGGATCGGCTCGTTGGGGAAGACGACGGTGCCCTCGGGAGCGGCGTCGATCGACACGGTCGGCTTGAAGCCGCGCAGGTGGTCGATGAACTCCTCGCCGAAGGTGCCGAGCGAGGTGAGGTAAGCGAGGTCGTCGTCGGTGAAACGGAGGTTCTCCACCAGATCGAGCAGCTGCTCGAGCCCGGCCGCGACGGCGAACCCCGTATGCGTGGGCAACTCGCGGAAGAAGTACTCGAACGAGGCGGTCATCTGCTGCCGGCCGCTCCGCCAGTAGCCGTGCATCATGGTGAGTTCGTAGAAGTCCGTCAGGAGAGCGAGGTCTTCTCGGCGCGCCCAGCGGCTGCTAGCGTCGGTCATGATCCTCCCATGGTCGTCTTACCTTAGTGGTCCCCTGCAGGTCAGCTCCGCTGATCAGGGCCGGCGGACGGTCATCCTGTCAGCCAGGCCATGTCCGTCAGGCCCCGTCGATGTCGGGGGCGTCCTCGCCGTTGTCGCCTGTTCCCAAGGAGGCGCCCAGCGCCACCGCGGTCGCAAGTGCCGCGGCCGTCGTCGTGCGCACGTCGGCCCAGCGGAGCTCCTCCAACGCGTTGCGCGTGGTGTCGGGGGCGACTCCCCGCACCGCGTCCTCCAAGATGCACACGTCGAATCCGGTCCGCCGCGCGTCGAGGCACGTGGCCAGCACGCAGTAATCGGTCGCGAGGCCCGCTACAAAGACCCGCCCTACGCCTCGCTCTCTGAGCCACGCAGTGAGGTCCACGGACGTCGCCTGGAAGCCGCTGTAGGCTTCGGCGTGGGGATCATCTCCCTTGCTGACGATGAGAGCGCTGTCCGGTACCTTGAGAGCCGGGTGGAACTGGGCGCCCTCGGTGTCCTGCACGCAGTGGCGCGGCCACGAATCGTCCCGGTACTCCGGTTGGTCCGAGAAGCTGAGGTGGTCCGCCGGATGCCAGTCACGCGTGAAGACGACGTGAGCGAAGAGCGGCACCAGCCGGTTGATCTGCGGCACCACTATGTCGCCACCCTCGACTGCGAGGGTCCCACCGGGGCAGAAGTCGTTCTGTACGTCTACCACGATCAAGGCATCCGTCTGGCGCCGGATGGTCTCCATGAGTGCTTACTCCTTTCGGTTCAGCGGCCGCCGACCGGGCGGCCGGTCAGGCGTCATCGGGCTGGACGCCCACAGGCTCGCGGCGACACGCTACCGATGCGGGCCGCACCTCATTGTACTTCGATATGCACGAAGAGCGGAGTCCGGACTCTGGGAGCGGAGTCCAGGTCGCCTCCGCACGCGAAACACCGGCGCTTCCGAGGTGATTCGGAAGGCCGGTGCGTCGGTGACCGGGCATATGTCGCTGTCTCTTCGTCGCAGGCGGCTACTTGGCCATCTCTGTCAGGCTGAGGGTGTTACCTTCGCTGTCCTTGAACCAGGCCGCCCTCATCCCGTCTTCGGTGTAGATGCCGTTCTCCGTGCGGAGGCCCTCCATCTCGTACTCCTCGAAGGCGACCCCGTTATCCCTGAGGCCTTTCATCTCGACGTCGAGATCGTCCACGAGGAAGAAGGCGGCTGTTGCTTCGCCGGGTTTCGCCGCGCTCTTGTAGACGAGGAACCGCGAGCAATCACCCGCCTGGTAGATCGCCGAGCCCTCGGGTTGGGGCATGTCCACCTTCTTGAGCCCGAGCTTGTCTTCGTAGAAGCGCGCCGCGCGTTCGATGTCCGAGGCGGGAAGGGTAGGGAATATCTGTGATCCGGATAGCATCGTTTCTGCTCCTGGATTGCTTGTGCTATCTCTACTACATACCCAAATAGCGGTTGTCACGAACTCTCTCCGGCGGGCGGCCCTGTGGCTCGACGACATGTTCCACGGGCGGACCCCCGCTCCGAGCCGTCCCCCCGTCTGGTTGCCGCTGAAGGGCTAGCCTACTCCAGCAACATGCGGTCGGAGGCCAGGGTCTCTCCGGCGACTTCGTGGAACTTCGGCACGGTCGCGCGGCGGCTATGCCCCCAGCGTAGTCTTCCCGGCGGGAAGGAACGGCGCCAATGCCGGTGGCACCTCGATGAGGCCCTCCGCCGTCTGGTAGTTCTCCATGATGGCGATGATCGTGCGACCCACTGCCACCACCGTGCCGTTCAAGGTATGCACCAGGTAGGCGCCGCCCTCCTTGCCCTTGGCGCGACACTTCAGGCGCCGCGCCTGGTAGTCGGTGCAGTTGGAGCAACTCGTGACCTCGCGGTACCGCTGCTGCGTGGGAATCCAGGCTTCGAGGTCGTACTTCTTGGCGGCCGACGCCCCCAAGTCTCCGGCGGCGATGTTCACGGCTTGGTAGGGGAGGCCGAGGTCCTGCAGCACTTCCTCTTCGATGCCGCGCATGAAGTCGTGTTCGTCCCGCGAGCGGTCGGGGTGGCAGAAGCTGAACATCTCCACCTTGTCGAACTGGTGCACGCGGAAGATGCCGCGGGTGTCCTTGCCGGCGGCGCCCGCCTCGCGTCTGAAGCAGCTCGAGTAGCCCACGTAGCGCAGCGGGAGCTGCTCTTCGTCCAGGATCTCGTCCATGTGGAGGGCTGCCAGCGGCACTTCGCTGGTCCCTACAAGATTCAGTGCATCTGATTCAATACGGTACACTTGTTGCATATCAGTGGGGAAGAATCCCGTCCCGTACATGGCCTCGTCGCGCACCAGCACCGGCGGCACGATGGGTCGGAAGCCGTTGGCGGCCAGCTTCTGCAGGGCGAACTGCACCAAGGCGAACTGCAGGAGCACGAGGTCGCCCTTGAGGTAGGCGAAACGGCTGCCCGCCACCTTGCCGCCGCGCTCCATGTCCACCACGTCCAAGGCCGTGCCGAGGTCGAGGTGGTCGCGAGGCTCGAAATCGAACACCCGCGGCTCCCCCCAGGAGTGCAGTACCACGCTGTCGTACTCGCCCCCGTCGGGGGCGCTGGGATCGGCAAGGTTCGGAACCTGGAGCAGCTCTCGCTCCAACTCTTCCTCCACGGACTTGAGGTCGATCTCGAGAGTCTTGATCGACTCGCCCACCTCGCGCATGGCGGCGATACGGTGGGAGGCGTCTTCGCCGGCCTTCTTCGCGGCGGCGATCTCCTCGCTCACCGCGTTGCGCCGGCTCCGCTTCTCCTCCGCCTGCACGATCAACCCGCGACGGCGTTCGTCCAGGGCGAGAAGGGTGTCCAAGGCGGCCTCGGCTTTCCCGCCACGACGGTGCAGCTGGGTCCTGGTCCCCTCCGGGTCGTTGCGGATGAGCTTGATGTCGAGCATGGGACTCCTGTCTCTGACAGCACCCGGCGGATCGGGGCTGGGTGTATCGGCGGATCGCGACCAGGCGCACGGGGGATCGCGAACGCCTGGCGTGCGATATCCTCGTTACGGAGCGTCTCGTCCAGGGTAGCAGAAAGGGGTTCGGCGGGGCTACAGCGCTGTCGCGAGGCGGGGATGGGCTGATCGGTCGATGATCCTGGGAGGTGCGACAAGGAATGGGCAGCGCACTGGTGTTGGGAGTCCTCTTCCTGTTCCTCTCACTCATCCTGGCCGGGATGCTCCGCGGCCTCGACTGGGACGCCCTGAGCCGCACGAAGGGAGGCCTGCTCTCGAAGTCGGGTGTGCGGGCGGTCGTGGGCGGCGGGTTCCTCGTCGGTCTGGTGTACGGCCTCTTCGTGGGCTCCCAGAGCGGGTCGGCGACCTGGATCTGGGTGAGCCGCGGTGTGATCGACGGATTGGTCGTGGCGTGTGCCGGCGCCTTCTACCTCGGTTACCAGCAGAGGAAGACGATGCGGGATTCGGCGCCCGTCGAAGGCGCGGGTAGTGAGGCGGATCCCGTTGTCGATCTGGATGCGCCGCCTGCGGGCGCGCCGCCCCCGCAGCCGCCAGCCGATGAGGCCGAGTCGGCTCCCGGACGGCCGGCGGGAGACGACCACAGAGGTGGGGATCCCGTTCCGTAGCTCCTCGCGATCCCTGTGTGGGGAGAATCGCCTCAGGGTCGAGCAGCGCCGTAGGATGGAGGTTGTCGTGGTATGACCGCTCCATCGCTGACGCAACGCCGAGTCGATCGCCTGGTCGACCTGGTCTTCCTGTGGCCTCTTCCGCGTTCTGTGCGACCCAATCACTTGACCGCGATCCGTCTCGTGCTCGTGCCGGTGGTGTTCGGCCTGTTCCACTACGGGTGGGCCTGGCAAGGGCTCGTGGTGTTCGTGGTGGGGGTGTGCACGGACTTCATGGACGGAGCGATGGCCCGCAGGCGCGATCAGATCACCGATCTCGGCATCTTCATCGACCCGTTGGCGGACAAGTTGCTGGTCGCCTCGGCTCTGCTCGCCACCGGCGGCGATCGCCTGGTCGTACAGGTGATCCTCGTCTCGATCGGGATTGAGCTCTTCGTGATGGTCCTCGGGGCGATCTTCTGGGCGCGCCGTGGCCGGGCGGTCCAGCCGAACGTGTTCGGCAAGATCAAGATGGTGTTGCTGAGCATCGGGCTGTCTCTCTTCATCCTGGGCGGCGTGCTGGAAGCGGGGAGCTTGGTCGACGCGTCGGTGTGGATCCTGTGGGCGGCCCTCGTCTTCGCGGTGCTTGCGGGCATCGGCCTCGTCCGTTCACGAGACCGTCTGCTCTAGGGGTGGGCCGCTCCTCCCAAAGGTTCGCGCTTCACGTCCAACAGATTGCTCGCGTATACACTGCAAATCCCCCATCATCTGGACAATATGCAAGGTATGAACGAGATGCCGAACGCAGGTCTTCTGCCACGTCACGCAGCCGATATCGTGCTTCAGCGCCTCCGGGCCTTTCGGGTCGTGGTGGTCACCGACGTACGGGTTGTCGATCGGAACATCGTGGCCGCGCCGCTTGCGTCGCTGCTTGGGGCGGGTGACCCTCTCGCCGCCGCCTACGAGGCGGGAAGTTCACGGCCAGGCCTCTCACCTCCTCTTCGAACTCGGGCAAGGCGGTGTCCGCCTGCCGTGGTGCCGCCTGCATGAGCGCCAGAGTGAGACACCTCCGCATCACGCATCACCTCTCCCTCTGTAGATCACCTCGGTGCGCGACGCCACATGACCTCCGCGAGCAGAGCGCGGACTCGGCTTCGTCGTAGCGGGCGATCCTCTCCGGATCGAAGCCGTCGAAGGCCGCTCGGTAGTTCTTGCGCTTGCGGAGGCCGTGTACCGGAAGGGTCCCGCCTGCGGCCCCCATCAGTGCCGTCGGAGCAACCAGCGCACCCGTTGCGAGGAGGGCCTGGATCGCCGGCCCCACGTCCGTCGGGGCCCCTGCGGGGTGCCCGCCGTAGAGTCGCGGTGTGAGCTACGGCGCGGTCGTCTCCTGCTTGAGGCCCAGTATCCGCGTGCTACAGTACGTGTGGGGGAAGTAGTCGTCGTAGTCATGATTCAGGAGGCTCCGTTGGCCAACCGCGCACCGGATTGGTTCGCTCAGGCGGAACGGGACATGGAGCAGGCCGCTTCTTCGCGCGACGAGGGGCGACACGAGTGGGCCTGCTTTGCCGCCCACCAGGCAGCGGAGAAGGCGGCGAAAGCGCTCCACCTCGCCTTGGGACAGGAGGCCTGGGGTCACGCCGTGGCGCGTCTGCTCCGCGAGTTGCCGCTGTCCGCTCCCGCCGAACTGGTGGAGATGGGCAAGGTGCTCGACAACCACTACGTTCCGACCAGGTATGCGAACGGGCATCCTGAAGGGGCGCCCTTCGAGCACTACGGACCGCTGCAAAGCGAGGAGACCATCCGTTATGCCGGTGAGATCATCGGATTCGTCCGTACTGAGATGGCCCGCGCCCGATGAGGTCCTCGGCGCCGCCCGCACGTGGGCGGCGGGGGTGGGCAAGTCTCGCGCCGAGGTCGCCCGCATCGGCGTGTTCGGCTCGTACGCCCGTGACGACTGGGGCGTCGGCAGCGATCTCGACCTGATCGCCATCCTCGATTTCTCCGCGGAACCCTTCGAGCGGCGTGCGTTGAGCTTCGATCTTCTTGAGTTGCCGGTGCCTGCCGAACTCCTTGTCTACACGAGTTCGGAGTGGGAGCGGCTCGTGGGCGAGGGTGGGCGCTTCGGCCGCGTGGTGACCGCCGAGGCCGTCTGGGTGTACGAGCGGGACCTGTAGCCGGGGTTGATCGGTGGCGGGGCGCCGTCCCACGCGGCCCTCGCGCAACCCCGCCTCCTCAGGCGCGAAGGCCGCGAGGCGCACCGAGGAGCTGCCGGCGTTGACGGTCAGAACGGTCATGCCGATCCTTCGCGGGCGTGTCGACATGCACGAAGCATGTCCACTCGCCTCAACCCAGATCATTCGTCAGGCGGCTCTTCGAGTCCACACGCCACGGGTCGCGGAAGAAGCGGCCGCGGTAGACGAAGAAGCGCAGCAGCAACTCGATCACGCAGGCTCGGTGCGTGTTTGGAGGCGATCGTCACAGTAGAGCCTTTCTTCTTGGCGAACCTGAACCCTAGAACGCGTCGGTGGGCGCGCTTGGGATACCCACGGGGTAACTCCCCAGCACCTTTACCTCGAGGAGCTTGCAGGTGAGGCAGCGAAGTGCGTCGTTCACCTGGGCGTCGTCCACCCGGCCCTCGAGGTCGATGAGGAAGATGTAGTCGCCCAGCCCCCGCTTCGAAGGCCGGGACTCGATCTTGGTGAGGTTGAGGTAGCGGTGGGCGAACTCCTGCAGGATCAGAAGCAGGGCGCCGGGCTGGTCCTTGAGGATCCTGCACACCACCGAGGTCTTATAGGGTTCGGGGAGGTCCTGCCGCTCGCGGGTGCGCGAGAGGAAGATGAAGCGCGTCTCGTTGTCGTCATGGTCTTCGATACTCTCCTCGAGAACGACGCAGTCATGCTCCTCGGCCGCGAGGGCGGTGCCGATGGCCGCCCAGGACTCGTCCACCGCCGCCACCCGTTCCACCGCCTGGGCGGTGGAGTTGGCCGCTTCCACCTCCACACCGGGCAGGTGGTCGCGCAGCCACTTCCGGCACTGAGCATTGGCATGAGGGTGCGACACCACCTTGGTGATGTCCCCCAGGCGCACGCCTTCGCGTGCGATCAGCCGGTGACGGATGCCGAGCCGCACCTCCCTCACCACCTGGAGGTTGTTCACCTCATGCGCGAGCAGGTCCACGGTCACCGACACCGAGCCTTCGATGGAGTTCTCGATGGGCACCAGGGCGCAGTCCACGACGCCTTCGGCTACGGCCTGCACCGTATCTGCCAGCGACGGGAACGGGATGATCTCCGCGGTCTGCGCCATCGTGCGGGCGCCGGCGGCGAGGGTGGCGAGCAGCGCTTCCTCGGTAAAGGTGCCCTTCGGGCCCAAGAATCCGATGGTGCGTGCCTCGTATACCAGAGGCGCACCGAGGGCGGAGACTTCCCAAGCGGTCAGGTCGACGCCCTTCGGGCTGCAGCCGCTCACGCCTCGCCGCGTTCAACGGAGACCGGCTCGGTCTCGGAGGTCGCGTCGTCAGCGTCGTCGAGGTCGGCCGCGGTGTCGAACTTGGGCCAGCCTAGAGTAGACGGAAGTGGGGGCATTTCGTCCACGGGCGGAAGGCCCTGACGCTTGCGCCTGCGGTTCTCCCTCTCCAAAGCCCTCTCAGAAGCCATCGAACCCGGTTGGCTCTCTAAGGCGTCCAGGGTATCGGCGGGCCGCTCCTCCTCGCGCTCGCGTTCCTTACGCGGAAGGACGGTGAAGGGGGCGTTCCCCCGGGAGCGCGCCAGTTCCACCGCCTCGATCTCCTCCGGGGCCAGCGGCACGTCCGGCTGCCCGTCGCGGATGAGCTTGACGTAGATGCGGGCGAACTCGCGGCTTACCGCCGAGGTGATCACTATGCCATGGTCGGCGGCGCTTAAGAGTGCGACCGAGGTGCTCTGCCGGCCGCCCAGATCGCGGAAGGCGTCGAACCGCACCGCTCCCACGTGCGAGACGCAGTTGTCGATGCGCACCTCGTAGTCCTTGCCCGCCAGCGCAAGGTCTTCCACCATCACCCTGAGGTTCGTGAGCTTCTCTTCCACCGTGCCTACGTGGCGCACGATGTCGACGTCACCCTTCGATCCGAGGATCACTTTCTGCGCCTTCTGGAGTCGCGAGAGTCTCCCGGAGAGGACCACGATGAACGCGAGCGCGGCGATCGCGAGCACGGAGGCGGCGAGGGCGATGAAGGGTGTGAGTTCGGTGAGGGTCACGTGGATGGTCCGATACTAGGCGACAGGATTCGAGCTGCCCCCTAGAGGAGGAAGATCAAGTGGGCTTCCAGCGAGTTGTTCTCCATGATCTTCTCTTCGGGGACCGGGCCGACGCTCACCTTCAGCAGAGCCTTCTCACCGTAGTCGGTGGGGTTGACTCCGGTCACGGTGATCTTCTTGATCTCTTTGGCCTTGAGTTCGGGGATCTTGATGAGCACGATCTGCGGTTGCGCCGAACTCGGGGCCGAAAGCGTCAACTCGACGGGCACGTCTTTCTCGGCCATGTTCCCCTGGTTCTCCACCGTCACCACGAAGCTGAGCTCGTCCGTGGCTTGGAGATTGTACGTGCCGCCGACCTCTATGGTCTTCTCGGCGGGGAACGCCTCCACGAGCTTCAAGGCCACTCCGTGGACCGATTGAAGGCTGTCGGTGCTCTTGAGCGTCGCCAGTAGTTCCTTGATCTTGGTCTTCGAAGACAGATTCGAATCTGTGATGAAGTCGGTGGTGCCCACCTGGACACCCTCGATATTGCGGTCTTGGAGCACCTGGGTGGCCCGCGTGACGAAGAACTCCTCGTACGTGACATCGGAGAGCACAAGCAAGAGCATGGCCCGCGCGATGGTATCGGAGGCCACCTCGACGTCCTGCACCTCCAAGGCGTTCATCAAGGCGGGCTTGAGGTTCTCGAGTCCGCGGGAACGTAGCTGCATGGTGGCGGCGAACCACTGCTGGCTCTCTTTCAGATCGCTGGGCGAGACCAGCTCGGTGGCCTCCTCGCTAAGCTTCTTCGAGGTGGCGATGTACTGGTCGAGCTTGGTTTGGATGTCCTTGCGGGTGGATTCGCCCGGTTCGAGCAGGAGGCTGCTGAGGTCGCGACCCACCGTGTCGGATCGCTTGAGGACCTCGGCGACCTGGGTGAGGTAGGTCTCGTAGGTGGTGACCTGGCGGTCGTTGAGCCAATTGCGGATGAGGTACCCGCCCACAAAGACGATCACGATCACGCCCGCGAGCACGAGCATGAGTCGCACGAAGGGTGCAGAGGACCCGCGCCGCGTGTCTCGACGGCGCTCCTCGTCGGCTAACTCGAAGAAACTCTCGTTATCCTCGGGGGGCATCACACTTCTCTTCGTGAGGAGGGTATGGGCGAGGGGGGACTTGAACCCCCACGAGCTTACACTCACTAGACCCTGAACCTAGCGCGTCTGCCAATTCCGCCACTCGCCCCCGGCCTATGCACGACGTCGATTCCATACGTGGTCGGACGGGTTCGAGGCGAGTATAACATACGCCTCAGAGTGCATAACCACCCCGAACGTCCGCTTTCGCACGGGTCGCTAGACCACCGGAGAAGGGCTTTCCACTGCGATCCTCGGGGCCCTCTTCCAACGGTCGGTGCTTACGCCCGGCCGACGCACGCCGACCCCCGCCGACCTTCGCGGGCGGAGCGCACCGACCCTCGCCGACCCTCGCGGCCGACGCGCCTCCTACCGGCCCCCTACCGTATACTTACGTTCTCATGGCTGATCCCCTGCTCCTTCACGATCGCTACCGCCTTAGCCGCAAGCTCGGCAGCGGCTCCTTTGCGACCGTGTACTTCGCTGAGGACACGCTCATGGGTCGCAACGTGGCTGTGAAGGTGGTCGAGGACGCCGTCGATGCCGACGGCCGAGCGCTCCGCGAGGCTCAGGCGGCCGCGAAGTTGGACCACCCCAATATCGTGACCGTGTTCGAAGTGGTGAGCGAGCCGGATCGCACCTACCTCTTCACGGAGTATGTCGAGGGTCACACGCTCCGCGAGCTCTACAGCCGGCGGCGACTCACCGACGTCCAGCTGATCGAAGCCGGCATCCAGATCGCGAAGGCGCTCGAGCACGCCCATAAGCGCGGGGTCATCCACCGCGACGTCAAGCCCGAGAACATCATGCTGGCCTCGAGCGACGACGTGGACGTGCGCGTCATGGACTTCGGCGTTGCCAAGCTGGAAGACCTCTCTTCGGTGACCATGGACGGTGATCTCGTGGGCACGCTGGCGTACATGGCGCCGGAGCAACTCGAAGGCCGCGTCGTCGACGCTCGGGCCGACGTCTACTCCCTGAGCCTCACCATCTACGAGGGTCTCACCGGCAGCAACCCGCTGCGGGGTAAGGAGCCGGCCGAGATCCTGCGGGGGCCGTCGCGCATGGTCTTCTCGCACCTGTCGCGCCTGCGCCCCGACCTTCCCGAGATCCTCGACACGGCGCTTCACCGGGGTCTGGAGAAGGAGGCGGCGAAGCGGCCCGATGCGGCCGGGCTGCGTCGGATGCTGGAGCAGGCCGCCAAGGAGATGCCTGCCCCCGAGCTGCGTGAGGCTGCGACGGTGCGGGTGGCGGCGGCGCTGGGCGCCGCCGCCACCAATCATCGCCTGCACTACGTGGCCGAGCACCTGGTGGCCGGCGGCGCGTCGCTCGCGACGGCCGCCTACCTGCTTCCGCACACCCCGTTCTACCCTCCTCAGGCGATCGTGCCTATCTCGGCGGGCGTCGCGTTCGTCTCCTTGCTATCACCCACCGTGGGCGGCGCCTTGACCTTGTTGGTGTTGGCACCGCCGGTATTCGACTTCGGCGTCGGCTGGGGTGTGATCTACGCGGTGGTGACCGTGCTGGCATTCGCGTTGCTGCGCTGGCGCGGCCGACAATGGGCGGCGCTCCTGCCCGCTTCGGTGCCGGCGCTCGTGGCCGGCGGTGTTGGTTTGGCCGTCCCCCCGTTGGCCGGCTTCCTGCTTCGCCGGTGGGGGCCGCTCGCCGGTGTTCTGTCGGGCATGGTGGTCGTCGTAGCCGCCGGACTCGGCCTGTGGGACCTCGTGCCCTTCACCTTCTCCGCGGCGCCCGCTGAAGGGCTGGGAGCGGCCCGTCACGCCGCTTCTCCGGGCGACGTGATCGTGGATCTTGCACGCTTCCTCGACCGGCGCCCCGAGCTGTTGCTACAGGTGGGTCTCTTCGCGGTCTTCTCGCTGCCCATGCGACGGATCCTCACCGGGACGGTGCCCCGCCGTCTGTGGCTGGCATCCCTCTATCTCGGCTTGATGTTTGGTGCCTTTCTGCTCCTGCCGCCCGCCCTGTACGGGGTGTCGGTGGATGCCGTCACGTTCGCCCAGGCCTTCTGGCCGTGCGCTATAATCGTGTACCTTGTGGCCTTGATCGCGCCATTGCAGGGTCATTCCGAGGTCTCGGAGGGTTGACGTTGGCGGTATTGCGCAAGAGCGAATCTCTCATCCAGCGGGCCTTCGAGGGTCTGTTCGGGCGCACGTTCAAGAGTCACGTGCAGCCCGTCGAACTCGCCCAGAAACTGGTGAAGGAGATGGAGGAGAACAAGGTGGCCCTCCTCTCGCGCACCTACGTGCCGAACCACTTCTCCATCTACTTGTGTCCTCAGGATCGCCAACACTTCGGCGAATACGAGGATTCCCTCGTGGAGGAGCTCCAGACCCACCTCCTACAGCACGCGCGTCGCCAGAAATACGATCTGGTGGGGCCGCCCGAGGTGGTGCTCGCCGTCGACGATGCGCTGAAGCTCGGGTTCTTCGGGGTGCGGGCCGAGCCGGTCAGGCCATCGAGCGGGGCCGCTTCGAGCGGGGTCGCTTCGAGCGGGGCCGCTTCGAGCAAGGCCGCCGCGACCCAACGCGAAGCTTCGCCGGCTGCGCGCCCGGTGTTCTCCAACGTCGCGGCCGTATCGCCCGCCGCGCCGGCCGCGGGCGGCTCCGCCCGCCCCGCCGGGCAGCACACCCAGGGCATCTCGGCCGATGTGGCGGCAGATCTTCGTCTGGCTCGACGCACCCTCCACCTGGCCTTTGGAGGAGTGTCGCGCGAGTTCCAGCAGGGCCGCATCGTCCTCGGCCGGGGGCGTGACGCCGACCTGCAGCTGGACGATCCCAACGTATCCCGCATGCACGCGGTGCTCTACTGGGAGGAGGACCGCGTGTATGTCAAGGACCTCGGCTCCACAAACGGCACATTCGTCAACAGCCGGCCCGTCACGTCCGGACCCGTGGAAGACGGCGATGTGATCGGCGTGGGAAGTCTCAAGATAAGCCTGCGGGTGAGATAGCAACACACTGGGATGGTCGACTGTGGACTGGGTGGCTGATCGGTGCTGAACCTCACGCTCCTCGGGGGCAAGTTCGTCTTCCTAGGGGTGCTCTATCTCTTCGTGTTCTTGGTGGTGCGTTCGATCGCGCGGGATCTCCGTATCCCAGCGACGATCGCGGCGGCGGGGCTGTCGGGCCGCGGGATCGCCGTCGCCGACGCGGAAAGCTACGCGGGGCCGGGTCTCACGCCTGTGGCGCAGGGCACCGGCGTGTGGGCGCTCGTGGTCGCGGAGAGCCCACACCTCGAGGTGGGCAGCGCGTTCCTCCTGCCCGTGGGCGAGCGCGTGCTCATCGGCCGGGCGGCGGAGTGTGAGATTGTGCTCTCCGACACCTTCGTCAGTTCGAGCCATGCGCGCGTCGTCGCCGAAGCGGAGGGTTTGGTCGTCGAAGACCTCGGCAGCACGAACGGCACCGTGGTCGGCGGACGCGAGGTGATGGGCTCTGTGCTCGTGGCGCATGGTGAGACGATAGCCATCGGCGATACGGTCTTCACGGTGGAGTCACGATGATCAAGTTGGTGAGTTCGGCGGCCACCCATCTGGGCTTGGTACGGAGACAGAACGAGGACTCTTACGTCGTCACGGAGGACGTGTTCGCGGTGTGCGACGGCATGGGAGGGGCCCGGGCGGGCGAGGTCGCCTCCGAGGTGGCCTGCCGGGTGCTTCAGGGCGTGAGTGCGGAGGCCGGCGTCGAGGGGCTCCGCAACGCGGTGAACGAGGCCAATCGCCTCATTCGCGACTGCGGGGCGGGTTCGGCCGATCTCTCCGGCATGGGCACGACCCTCACCGCCGCCATCGCGTCGGCGGAGCGCCTCACGATCGCCCAGGTGGGCGACTCGCGAGCCTACCTGATGCGCTCGGGCGCCCTCAGCCAGATCACAGACGATCATTCCCTCGTGGCGCAGATGGTGCGGCACGGTCAGCTCACTCCGGAGCAGGCGGCGGTGCACCCGCACCGCAGCATCATCACCCGAGCGCTTGGCACCGAGGCGGCGGTGAGCCCCGACTTCTTCGAGGTCGAACTGGCGCACGGAGACCGGATACTGCTCTGCAGCGACGGGCTGAGCGGCATGGTGCCGGAGGACGAATTGTCCCGAATCCTCGCGGAGGAGGCCACACCCCGCGCCGTCGCCCGGTCGCTCATCGAAGCTGCGCTCCGTCAGGGCGGTGAGGACAACATCACGGCGGTCGTGCTGTTCGCCGTCGATGACGAGATCGCCCCGCTCCCGGAAGACGATGAGGAGGCGACGGACGGGGTCGGCTCGGACTCGGGTGTTGCCGGCGCTTCAGGAACCGCGGGCGCATCCCCAATGGCGGGTACATCGGGAGCGGCGGGCACACCGGGAGCCGCCACCGCTTCTTCCGCCATCGCCGCCGCCACCGCGGAGTCCGTCATCGCCCCTCCAGGCTTCGGCCCCCTCGTGCGCGGCGTCGAGGTGCATTCGGTGGCCACTCGCGCGTGGCACCGTAGGCCGCTGGTCATGCTCCTGCTCATCGTCCTGGTCGCCGCGTTCCTCCTCGGCGCGTTCCTCTTATTCAACTCATCGGTGTATTTCGTGGGCACGTCCGACGGACATGTGGCTCTGTATAACGGCATGCCGTACTCGGTGTTCGGTTTCGAGCTCTATTCGGTCGTCGAGAAGGCTCCCGCGGTCTACGCTGACCTTGCCCCGCACCTCAAGCAACGGGTCGATGCGCACGGCCTCCTCACGAAGGAGGAGGGGCAGCGGTTCATCCGCGGCCTCGGATCGGCGCAGTGACCTCGCGCAGCAAGGAGTTGTTGTTCCTCCTTCCTGCCATGCTTCTCACCACGATCGGCTTCGCCATCGTGTTCGTGCGGCAGGCTGAGGCGTTCGAGTTGAGTTCGCTGGCTCCGGGAGCGGCCTTCCTGGGCCTGTTCGGTCTATTGCATGTGGCGCGCCGCCTGGTGGTGCCCGCCGCCGACCCGTACCTGCTCCCGATCACAGCGCTGCTATCCTCCCTCGGGATCCTCATGATCTACCGGGCGGATCCGCGACTGGCTGCCCAACAGGCTGTGTGGCTCGTCGTGGGGTCGGTGGCGTTCGTGATCGTGCTCGTGGGTCTGCGGCGGTTCGAGCGCCTCCGGGAGTACAAGTACTTGATCGGGCTCGGCGGCATAGCATTGCTCGTGCTCACCATGGTCGCCGGACGCGAGGTCTACGGAGCACGCCTGTGGATCCGGGTGGGCCCGGTCGGCTTCCAGCCTCCGGAGTTCGCGAAGCTGTTCCTGGTGGTGTTCTTCGCTGCCTATCTCGATCAGGTGCGCGAGATGCTCACCGTGTCGACACGCCGCTTTCTCGGTGTCGCTCTGCCGCCTCTGCGCCATCTCGGGCCGTTGATCACCGTGTGGGGGTTGAGCCTGGCGCTGATGATCTTCCTGAAAGACCTGGGGACGAGCCTCCTGTTCTTCGGCACTCTCCTGGCCCTCATCTACGTGGCGACCGCACGGTTCTTCTACGTGGTCGTGGGCACCGGGTTGTTTGCTGCGGGAGCCTCGGTGCTCTATCAGATCTTCCCTCACGTGCAGTTGCGCGTGGGCATATGGCTGGACCCATGGCAGGACCCGCTGGGCGGCGGCTACCAGATCGTGCAGTCGTTGTTCGCGTTTGCGGCCGGGGGGCTCTTCGGTCGCGGACTCGGTGAGGGCTATCTGCATCTCGCTTCGGGGTCCACCATCATCCCCGCGCTCGAGACCGACTTCATCTTCTCCGCCATCGGAGAGGAGTTGGGGCTCGTGGGAGCCGTGGCCATCGTCCTCCTCTACCTGGTCTTCGTGCAGCGAGGGCTGCGCGTGGCCCTGCGCAGCCACGACGACTTCGCCCGGTTGCTGGCCACGGGACTCACCGCGGTGTTCGGTCTGCAGGCGTTCCTGATCCTGGGAGGAGTCACCAAGCTCATCCCGTTGACCGGGATCACCCTGCCATTCGTCAGCTACGGGGGCAGCTCCATCGTGAGCAACTTCTGCCTCCTCGCGCTGCTCCTCGTCGTATCCGAGCGGGCTGCCGGGGGAGACGGCCGCGGCTCGGGCGGTCCGGCCGGCGCCGGCGCCGGCACTCGCGTCGGGAGCGGGGCAGGCGCTCGCGCAGGCCTCACGGTAGACGGCCGCGCCGAGAGCGTGTGATGGAGCGGCAGATACAGAAACTGTTCTGGTTCTTCGCGGTGCTGTTCCTGGCGCTGATCGCCCAGCTCTCCTATGTGCAGGTGTGGGCCGCTCCCGAACTGCGCACGCACGCCAACAACACGCGGGCGGTCGAGCGCGAGATGCGCGTAGAGAGGGGGTCGGTGGTGTCGTCCGACGGGGTGCTCCTCGCCGGCAACCGCAAGGAGGGAGTCTACTTTCTGCGGGACTACCCGGAAGGAGCCCTCGTGTCTCCCTGGCTCGGCTACTCGAGCCTGCGCTACGGCAGATCGGGTCTCGAGCGCGCCTACAACCTCGAGCTGGCCGGTGAGACCGACGCTCTCGTGGTGCGTAGCTACATCGACCTTCTCACCGGTAGACCGCACCGGGGCGCCGACCTCGTTCTGACGATCGACAGCCGCGTGCAGCGGGCGGCTGTCGATGCCTTGGGCGGCGCGGCGGGAGCCGTGGTGGCCCTCGATCCGCGCACCGGCGCTGTGCTGGCGATGACCTCGTCGCCCCGGTTCGATCCACGAACCCTGGATGACGATTGGGCGAGCCTGATCGAAGACGAGAGTCGGCCGCTCGTGGACAGGGCGGTTCAAGGTCTCTATCCGCCCGGTTCGGTGTTCAAGCTTGTGGTGGCCGCCGCGGGGCTCGAGGAAGGGGTTGTCACACCGGGCACGATGTTCGAAGACGAGGGGTCGTGGCTGGCGGGGGGCTACCGCGTATCCAACAACGATGGCAAGGTCTTCGGACAGCACGACTTCGCCGAGGCCCTCACCCGCAGCGTCAACACCACCTTCGCCAAGGTCGGGGTGGACCTCGGCGCGGACACCCTGGCCCGCTACGCGGCAGATTTCGGCATCGGCAGCGCGCCGTCGTGGCGCCTCGGCGGGGCATCGGGGTCGTTCCCGGCGCCGGCAGGTCTCGACACGGCCCACGTGGCGCAGGCCAGTTTCGGCCAGGGCGAGGTGCTGGTCACCCCGCTCCAGATGGCCCTGGTGACCGCCGGCATCGCAAACGGAGGCACGGTGATGGCGCCGTACCTCGTGGCTGAGGTTCGCGACTACAGCCAGACTGTCCTCGAGAAGGCCGACCCCACTCGGGTAAACTCCCCGATCTCCGAAGCCACTGCGGGCGAGGTGCGCGACATGATGGTGCAGGTGGTCGAGCGGGGCACGGGAACCGCCGCCGCGATCTCGGGAGTCGAAGTGGCCGGAAAGACCGGTACGGCGCAGGTGGAAGGCGGGGCGTCGCATGCCTGGTTCGTGGGCTTCGCTCCCGCCGACGACCCGGTGATCGTGGTGGCCGTCTTGGTAGAGCACGGGGGCTCGGGTGGAGGCACCGCGGCGCCGATCGCCCGCGCTGTCCTGAGGGCGGCGTTGGAGCGGTGAGTATGTTCTACGCGTGGGGCGATACTCTCTGCTCTGGTACTATCCGTCAAAACGCGGCGTGGCTCGCGTGCCATGTTGGGCGGCTGCGGCGTGACGGTGGCCGGGTCGAGTCCGCAAGTGAAGGTCGAGGCTGTACGTGATCGGACGGGTCATCGAGGAGAGGTACGAGGTCATCCGCAAGCTGGGCTCCGGCGGGATGGCCGACGTGTACCTCGCCCACGACGAGCATCTGGGCCGCGACGTGGCTCTCAAGGTGCTTCACACCCGTTTCGCGAACGACGAGCAGTTCGTGGAACGGTTCCGGCGGGAGGCCAGCAGCGCCGCCGGCCTGAACCACCCGAACATCGTGCAGATCTACGATCGGGGCCAGACCGAGGGCACCTACTTCATCGCGATGGAGTACCTCGAAGGCCGGTCGCTCAAAGAGATCGTCGTTCGGTTCGCGCCGCTCCGCTCCGACCACGTGATCGCCATCTCTTCGCAGATCCTCGAGGCGCTGCGGTTCGCCCATCGCAAGGACGTGGTGCACCGTGACATCAAGCCCCAGAACATCATCGTCGACGATGAAGGCCGCGTGAAGGTGACCGATTTCGGCATCGCCCGGGCGGGGAGCGCATCGAGCATGACCGAGACGGGTTCGATCCTGGGCACCGCACACTACCTCTCCCCGGAACAGGCACAGGGCAGCCAGGCCGAAGCGGCCTCCGACCTCTATTCGCTCGGCGTGGTCATGTACGAGATGGCCACCGGGAAACTGCCGTTCAACGGAGACAACCCCGTCGCCATCGCGATGCAGCACGTGAACGAACCACCGGTGCCCCCTCGCTCCCTGGCTCCCGATCTGAACGAAGACCTCGAGAACGTGATCCTGCGCGCTCTCGCAAAGACGCCCGAACAGCGCTATCTCACCGCGGCCGCCTTCATGGACGACCTGTACCGCGTGCAGAGGGGCGAATCCGTCCAGGCACCCCCGGTCTTCAGGCGCGACCCCGCGGACGAACCCGGTTTCTCCGACGAGCACACTCGCGTGATGAGCGGCGTGGGGGCGGAGGATCGCCCGCGTGCCTACCACGTCCCGGCAGATCCCACCCAGGTGCGACCCGCGTCAGGTCGCTATCCGGTCGCCGACCGTGAAGATGATCTACCGTTCGCGCCTCCTGCGCGCCGCAGCGCTTGGCCGTGGGTGCTCGTGGTGGCGTTCCTGATCCTCCTGGTGGGTGGAGTGTATGTGATCGCCAGCACCCTCGGTGGAGGCGGCGACACGGTGGTGGTGGAGTCCCTCGTGGGCTTGACCCCGCAGGAGGCCGAGGAGAAGCTCGCCGCCGTCAATCTGAAGCTGGAGATCAAGGGCGAAGAGAAGACCGACCTGTACGAGCCCGGCCATATCGCTCGTCAGGACCCAAAGGAGGGCGAGAAGGTCGAGCTCGGCGGGACGGTGTCGGTGTGGCTGGCCGTGAGCGGCGAGCAGGTGGAGGTGCCGGAGCTCGTGGGTGAGAGCGAGGTGCAGGCCCTCATACTGCTCGGTCAACTCGAGCTGCAGGAGGACATCAGGCGCGAGCCGTCGGAAGACCAACCCGAAGGCACCGTCTTCCGCCAAGACCCCGAGGCGGGCGAGATGGTCTCGGTGGGCTCCGCGGTGGTGATCTACGTGAGTTCCGGTCCCTCCGGCACGCAGATCGACCTGCCCGACGTTGTCGGTCTCAGCCAGGAACGGGCGCTGGCCCTGCTGGGGGACGAGTATGGGCTGACCGTCAAGCTCCTCGAGCGCGACTCCGACAAGGACGCGGGCGAAGTGGTCGAGCAGTTCCCGAAGGCCAGGCAACGGGTGGCCGAGGGTTCCACTGTGACCATCTACGTGAGCAACGGCGCGCTCGTGCCCAAGGTCACGGTGCCGAACGTCATCGGTCTCTTCAAGGGTCCCGCGGGTGTCAAGATAGGTGACGCGGACCTTCGTGTGAGAGTGGTGGAGCAGCCCGAGGACGCCTACGAATCAGGGAAGGTGTTCGATCAGGATCCGCCGGCCGGCACCAAGGTCAAGAAGGACTCCACCGTCACCATCATCGTGGCCAAGCCTCTGCCGACCACCACGTCGTCGTCCACCACCACGTCGACCACGACGACCACCACGAACCCCACCACCACTTCGAGCAGCAGCTCGACCACGACCACCCCGACGTCGGCCCCCTAGCCGCCGCACGGCCGAAGGGCGTCGTCCCGCTCCGCCGCCCGCGGATACTACCGCCGCGCGGCCTTGGCCGCGCGCCTCTTGTTCGAGGCCATGATCCACGACGTGAGGAAGCCGGTGGCGAAAGCCAGCACGGCCGTCAGTACCAGGACGATCACGAGCGACGTGTCCAGTTCCCAGAAGAGCAGGCGCAGCCGTACCGCCTCCGTGTTCTGCACGATCACTACCAATAGCAACACGGCCGGCACCAGCACTATCACGGCTTTCGGATTCACCGAACGGCCTCCTTCTTCGCTGTGTCGAGGGTTCCGCGCGTCGGCACGACCCGATACGGCCTCGGTTGTGGCGCTCATACCCGTCCCTGTGGGGCATCATGCGTATTCGGAGCATCACGGGTGCCACTTCGGCCTGCTTCTTGTCACGAACGGGTAGGCTGGCCGGAGCGGTGGCGCTACATCGGAGCGGGGGAGGTTGACGGTCTTGGGTTCCGGGAGTCGAGGCGTAGGGTGCGGAGCGTGACCGAGGGAACCTCCTTCACCCTTGCGTACTCGATCGTCCTGCTCGTGCGGCTGGTGGGCGCCGCCGTCGCGCTCGACCTCTATCTCAGATTCAGGGGAAGCCGGTTCTTGCTGCTCTTGGCCGGTTGGCTGGTCTACAGCCTTTCGGTTCTCGTCGTGCTGGTGTGGCGCACCTCGCCTGTTGCCCAGTTCGTGTACGCCTTCACCGCAGCCCTTGCTCTCTATCTGTTCCTCGAGGTGGTCCTCGCGTTCTTCGATAAGGACGATCGCCGTCGCCTTGTGATCGTCCCGCCCGCATTGCTGGTTCTCTTTCTGGCGCTCTGGGCTGCGATAGGAGACGGCTACGGCTTGGCGGCCCCCGCGATCCAGACGCTTCTCCTCGTTGGCGGGGGTGCGATCGCGCTCTCGAATCATCGGCGTTCGCGCGAGGTGATGGGTGCGAGCCTCTACTGGCTCGTGGCGCTCTTCGTGATCGGGGCCTTCCACGCGATCGGCTACGTGTTCGTCTACCGGCTCGTGTCTGAGGCGGGCGCCGCTCCGATGGCGGTCACGGCGATGCTCGGGGTGGTGGGGGTGGTGTTCTTCATTCACCTCGAACACGGAGTCGTCCTGCGGCGGCAGACTGCGGCCACCGAGCACCTGAGTTCGTTCATGGCGGGTCTGGATGCCATCATCCTCGAGTCCGACGCCACCGCGATCTACCGAGTGGCGGGGCAGACCGAGCGTATCCTCGGGTACTCGGTGGATGATTGGTTCGCGCACGAGGGAGGAGCGTTCGGCTTCTGGTGCGACCACATACACCCTGACGACCGCGCGGCCACCGTGGCGGAGAGCGATCGCAACCTGCGCGCTGGGCTGGACCACACGCTGGAGTACCGCATGCTCGCCGCCGGAGGGCGGGTCGTGTGGCTGCGCGACTACGTGACCGTGGAGACGGCCTCCGACGGCGCGGTCCTCGAGAGAGATCGGTCTTGGTTGATGTCTCGGAGCAGAAGCGCGCCGAGGCGGAGTTGGCAAAGAGCGAGACCAGACTTCGCGCCCTCGTCGACTCCTCGGTTGACCACATCTTCATGCTGGATAGAACGGGGAGGTATCGGGACACCAACCAGCGGCTGACCCATGTTGGCCTGGGCGAAGGCGACAGGCTGGTGGGAAAGACCCTGGAAGACGTGTACCCGCCCGCGCTCGCCCGCGAGTATCGCGCGACGTTCGATCGGGTGATAGGGACCGGCGAGGCGGTGTCGTTGGACCACGTTCTCGGTGACCCACCCGACGAGCAGTTCCACCAGGACACCCTGTACCCTGTACTTCAGGATGGAGCGATTTGGGCGGTGGGCGGTATCTGTCACGATGGGACCGACCGCCGTCGACTGGAGCAGGACCTGTTCCGGTCGCAGAGGATGGACGCCATCGGCCGGCTGGCCGGCGGCGTGGCGCACGATTTCAACAACTACCTCACAGCCATCCTTAGGTATGCGGAGCTCCTAGCGGTCTCGTTCGAACCGGACGATCCACGACTTCTCGATGTCGACGAGATACGAGCAACCAGTGAGCGGGCCGCGTCACTCACTCGCCAACTGCTTGCCTTCGGACTCCGCGGACGCCGCTCAGATCGAACAGGTGCTTCTGAATCTCGTGGTGAACGCCGCGGAGGCTATGCCGGACGGCGGTAACCTCGCGGTCGCGGTCGAGAACGCCCAGGTCGGCGAAGTCGATCTACCCGGCCTCGGCCCGGACGCGCGCACGGGCAGGTTCGTCCGGCTGTCGGTCGTGGACACCGGCATCGGGATGGACGCCGACACCCTGTCACACATCTTCGAGCCGTTCTTCACCAGGCGCGCGGAGGAGCGCGGCACCGGGTTGGGTCTCGCGACGGTCTACGGGATAGTCGCTCAGGCGGGCGGTTTCACTTCGATCGACAGCAGAGTCGGCATCGGCACCATGTTCGACGTATACATCCCGAGGGCCTTCGGGGTCCCCCGGGACACGTCGATGGGGAGAGCGAAGCAACGGTCGGTCGGCGGCTCAGAGACCATTCTTGTCGCCGAGGACCACCCGCAGGTTCGCGGTCTCGTCATCCGCTTCCTCTCGGACGCGGGCTACTCAGTGCTCGCTGCCGGAAGCGGCGAGGAGGCGATCCAGCTCGCCGACCGGAACACGGAGACCATCGACCTTCTCCTCTCCGACCTGGTCATGCCAGGCGCGACGGGGCTCGAGCTCATGGGGCGCGTGCTGGAAGTGCACCCGGGTGCGAAGGTCATGTTCATGTCCGGTTACACCCCCGACGAGAAGCTGCGCGGACAGATCGAGGAGGGCGCAGCTTTCACATTCATCGCCAAGCCCTTTTCGCCCGAGGAGCTCCTGCACACGGTACGCGCCACTCTCGACTCACGACCGGAACCCGCTTGAGCCACCGGTCGGTTCGCGGCTCAGGCCCGCCGGTCGGTTCGCGGGTTGGTGCCCCGATCGCTAGAAACCGTTCCAGGAGACGAGGTCTTCCAGCAGGCGGCGTTTCTTGGGGCGGGCGCTGTCGGCCGGGTAGCCCAGAGGAGTCAACGCCACAGGTTGCGCGTCGTCGGGAAGGTCGAGGATCTCGCTGACCGCGTGAGCATCGAAGTCGGCGATCCAGCACGTGCCCAGACCGAGTTCAGCGGCCTGCATGATCAGGTGGTCCATGACGATGGCCACATCGACGTCATTGTAGTTCTTGCCGTCGGCGCGCACCCAGTTGCGGTCGGGGAACCCGACGGCGGCGATGATCACGGGTGCCGAGTAGAACCACTCGCGATGGTAGGCGGCCTTCATCTCGGCACGAAGCACCGGGTCGGTGATCACGACGATCCTGAATGCCTGACGGTTCGCGGCCGTCGGAGCCAGGCGTGCCGCCTCGAGCACGCGAAGGAGCTTGTCCTTCTCTACTTCACGCGTCTGATAGCTGCGCGAACTGTACCGCTCCTGTACGAGTTGACTGAAGTCCATGTTGCAGTGCCTCCCGTTCCGATTGTGCGTACGCCCGGTTGTGTGAACGCCGCCACTCGCGTGTGGTCGGCGTAGAGGCTCCCCCCTTGGGGCAGGCGTTCCCCGGGAACGCGCGGCCTACTCCCCGGCGGACGGTCTGTTACAATCGCCTCCCCCCGTGGGCGCCCGGAAACCGGCAAGCGAGAGGTCATCGTGAGCAAAGAGAGACCCACGTTCCAAGACGTCCTCCTGGGCCTGGAGAGCTTCTGGGCCGACAAAGGTTGCGTCATCTGGCACCCGTACCACACCGAGGTGGGAGCGGGCACCTTCAACCCGGCCACCTTCTTGCGCGCCTTGGGTCCCGACCCGTGGAACGTGGCATACGTGGAGCCCTCGATCCGGCCCACCGACGGGCGCTACGGCGAGAACCCTTACCGGTTGGGCCACTACTATCAGTACCAGGTGATCCTCAAGCCCGCTCCGGACGACATCCAAGACCTCTACCTCGCCTCGCTCGAGCATCTAGGCATCAGGCTGGCCGAGCACGACGTGCGCTTCGTGGAAGACGACTGGGAGTCGCCCACGCTGGGTGCCTGGGGTCTCGGCTGGGAGGTCTGGATCGACGGGATGGAGGCGACGCAGTTCACCTACTTCCAGCAGGTGGGCGGTATCGACCTCGACCCGATCAGCGTGGAACTCACCTACGGCACCGAGAGACTGGCCATGTACCTGCAGGGGGTCGGCAGCGCATTCGACCTGGTGTGGGTGCCCGGAGTCACCTACGGCGACGTGCATCGGGTGAATGAAGCGCAGTGGTCGGCCTACAACTTCGATACCTCCAACGTCTCCATGCTGCAGCGCCACTTCACCGACTACGAGCAGGAGTGCGAGAGCTGTCTGGCCCGGGGGTTGGTCATGCCGGCGTACGACTTCGTGCTCAAGTGCTCCCACACGTTCAACCTGCTCGATGCCCGCGGCGCCATCAGCGTCACCGAGCGCACCGGCTACATCGCCCGGGTGCGCACTATCGCCCGGCGCGTGGCCGAACTCTACGTGGTGCAACTGGAAGAGCGGCGCGCGGCGTCGAGCCCTGACACCGGCTCCGCCTCCGACGTCCCCTCCGCGACCGGGAAGGAGGCCTGAAATGGCGCGCGACTTCCTGCTCGAGATAGGCGTGGAGGAGCTCCCCGCTTCGGCCTGCGCTGCCGTGCTGCGGCTCTTGCCCGAACGCGCCGCCGGTCTGTTCGCCGCCGCCGACATCGACCTTGCCCCTCAGTCGTTGCGGGTCATGGTGTCGCCGCGTCGCATCGCCGTCCTCGTGGAGGCGATGCCCGAGATGCAAACGCCCCGCGAGAACGCCCAGCGCGGGCCGTCCGTCGAGGCGGCGTTCGACGCGCAGGGAGCCGCCACTCCCGCGGCCGTCGGGTTCGCCCGCGCCCGGGGTGTGGTCGTGGAAGACCTGCAGGTGCGCGAGGAGAACGGCCGCAGCTTCGTGTTCGCGGTGTCCCGCTCTGGTGGGCGGCCCACGTCCGATCTCCTTCCTGAGATCTGCGCCAAGATCGTGCGCGACATGTACTTCCCGAAGAACATGCGTTGGGGGTCGAAGGAACTCCGCTTCTCCCGCCCCATGCGCTGGCTGGTGGCCCTATTCGGTGACGACGTGGTGCCGTTCGAGGTGGTGGGCGTCGCCTCGGGCCGCGCCAGCCGTGGGCACCGTTGGCTCGGCGACGACGTGCAGCTGGCGTCGCCCGCCGGCTACGTGGAGGCCATGCGCTCGGTGAAGGTGATGGTGAACCACGAGGAGCGCGAGGCGTTCCTGCGGGCCGAGCTCGACAGGCTCGCGGGCGAGCGTGCGCTCTCCTGGGCCGATCCCATGGACAAGCTGCACGAGGTGCTTCACCTGGTGGAGTGGCCTTCGGTGCTGTGGGGAGCCTTCGGGGAACAGCATCTGCGGCTGCCCGAGGACGTGCTCGTCACCGCCATGCAGTCGCATCAGCGGTACTTCCCACTCCTCGACGCCGACGGCGCACTCGATTGCACTTTCCTCTACGTCTCGAACGGTGACCCCGCCTTCGCAGACCAGATCACGGCCGGCAACGAGCGCGTGTTGCGGGGACGGATCGAGGACGCGGAGTTCTCGTTCGACAAGGATCTGGCCATGGGCTTGGAGCAGATGGCCCTTGGGCTCGACCGAGTCGTGTTCCACGTGAAGATAGGGACGATGGCCGACAAGACCGCTCGCGTTGTCGCTCTGACGGACTATCTGGCCGGCGTCACGGGCGTAGCTGCCGACGCGGCCGCGCACGCCTTGGAGGCGGCCCGCCTGGCCAAGGCCGACCAGGTGTCGGTGATGGTGCGCGAGTTCGCCGACCTCGAAGGGGCTATGGGGGAGACCTACGCCCGCATCGAGGAGTTCCCCGCCGATGTGGCGCAGGCCATCCGCGAGCAGTACCTACCCGACGCGGCCGGAGGCGACCCGCCCCGCACCGTCGCCGGGGCGTTGTTGGCCACGGCCGAGAAGGTGGATAACGTGGTGGCGGCCTTCGCCTGCGGCGAACCGCCTTCGGGCTCCAAGGACCCCTACGGGTTGCGCCGTGCCGCCATGGGCATGGTGACGATCTCGTTCATGCACGGCTTCGAGTACGACGTGCGCGCTCTGGTGAGCGCCGCATACGCCGGGCTCGAGCGTTTCCCCGGGCTGGTGGGCGCCGAGCGTGTGATCGCCGAAGCCACCGAGTTCGTCAAGGAGCGTCTGGCCAAGTTCCTCACCGACAACGATATCGCCCGCGACGCGGTCGAGGCCGCTCTTCCCACGTCCGACGTCTTCGCCGCGGTGCGTAAGCGGGCGGCGGCGCTCGCCGCCTTCCGGGAGAGCGAAGGCTGGGACGATCTCGTGGTCACGGCCACCCGTCCGTCGAACCTGGCGAAGAAGCTGCCTGAGGACGCCGCGGGGGTTCCCGTAGACCCGGCGCTCTTCCGGGAAGATGCGGAGGGCGCCCTATACGAAGCGTGGCTGGCGGTCGACGCCCGTGCCGCGGAGCTGTCTTCCGCCGGCGAGCATCACGACGTCCTCGTTGCACTCGCGACGCTGCGGCCGGCGGTCGACCGCTTCTTCCAAGACGTGCTGGTCATGGCCGACGACGAGGCGGTCCGGCTGAACAGGTTGCGCCTGCTGGCCTCCGTCGCCGTTACCGTGCGGCGCGCGGCCCATCTGGAGCTGCTTCAGGGGTAGGCGGGAGCCCTGGGTGGGCGGGCGGCAGTACGGCGGCAGTACGGCGGCCGGTGATACGCGACCCCGGCGCCTGTTTCAAGCTTCACAAGCTCTCGCCCCTCCGATACAATGGCCCGGCCCCCGTGGGGGGCTTCGTCATCCGGCGCAGCTTATGTCGAGGGTTCCTAAGGAGAAATTCCCACATGGATGATACGAAATACGTGTACGATTTTTCCGAAGGTCGAGCCGATCTGAAACCCCTGTTGGGCGGGAAGGGAGCCAACCTCGCCGATATGACCGGCATCGGCATCCCCGTCCCTCCTGGTTTCATCGTCACCACCCAGGCGTGTGTCGAATACGGGAAGTGCGGCGCGTTCCCCGACGGCCTCGAGGCGGAGATAGCGGCCCACCTGGCCACCCTCGAGAAGGTCACGGGCAAGGGCTTCGGCGACCCGGCGAACTCGCTCCTGGTGTCGGTGCGCTCGGGCGCGGTGGTCTCCATGCCGGGCATGATGGACACGGTGCTCAACCTCGGGCTGAACGACGACACCGTCGAGGGCATGGCGGCCGCCACCGGGAACCCCCGTTTCGCGTACGACTCGTACCGCCGCTTCATCCAGATGTTCGGTGACGTGGTCATGGGCGTCGACTCGCAGCACTTCGAGGACGCGCTCATCGCGAAGAAGCGGGCGGTGGGCGCCGTGGAGGACACCGACCTCACCGCTGACGACCTCAAGGACCTCACGGATCGTTTCAAGGCGATCGTCGATTCGCACACCGGCTACGGTTTCCCCACCGGCACCGTCGAGCAGCTCCACCTGGCCATCCAGGCGGTGTTCCGCAGCTGGGGCAACCATCGTGCGCGGGTGTACCGCAAGATCCACGGCATCCCCGACGACTTGGGCACCGCGGTCAACGTGCAGTCGATGGTGTTCGGGAACAAGGGCGACACCTCGGGCACGGGAGTGGCCTTCACGCGCGACCCTTCCACCGGTGAGAACCGCTTCTACGGCGAGTTTCTCATGAACGCTCAGGGCGAGGACGTGGTCGCCGGCGTGCGCCATCCCCGCCCGCTCGAGGAGATGCGCGACGTCATGCCCGCCGCCTACGACCAGCTCGTGGCCATCCGCGGGACGCTCGAGTCGCACTACCGTGACATGCAGGACATCGAGTTCACGATCGAGGACAGCACGCTGTACATGCTCCAGACGCGTAGCGGCAAGCGAACCGCGGCCGCGGCACTTCGCACCGCGGTAGACATGGTGGAAGAGGGCCTGATCACGAAGGAAGAGGCGCTCATGCGCGTCGACCCCGCCGCCCTCGACCAGATGATGCACCCTCGCCTCGACTCGTCCGCCTCGTTCGACGCGCTCACCAAGGGCCTGAACGCGTCTCCCGGCGCGGCCGTGGGTGAGGTGGTGTTCGACGCCGACACGGCCGAGTCGCGTGGCGACAAGGGCGAGAAGGTCATCCTCGTCCGCTGGGAGACCAATCCCGACGACATCCACGGTCTGGTCAAGGCGCAGGGCGTCATCACCAGCCACGGCGGTATGACTTCACACGCGGCTGTCGTAGCGCGCGGTATGGGCAAGCCCTGCATCGCCGGCGCGTCCGAGATCAAGATCGACATGGCTGCTCGTTGCTTCTCGGTAGGCGACACGGTGGTGAAGGAGGGTGACTGGATCACCATGGACGGCACCACCGGCCAGGTGATCGTGGGCACGGTGGAGTTGGTGCCGCCTCAGATCGACAAGAACTTCGAGATCGTGCTCGGCTGGGCCGACGAGGTGCGCCGCCTCGGCGTTCGCACCAACGCCGACACGCCCGAGGACTCTACCAAGGCCCGCGAGTTCGGCGCCGAGGGCATCGGGCTTTGCCGGACCGAGCACATGTTCATGCAGGAAGACCGCCTGCCCCATGTGCGGGCCATGATCATGTCCGACAGCACCGAGGAGCGGGAAGCGCACCTTGCCAAGCTGCTCCCTTTCCAGCGCGACGACTTCGACGGCATCTTCCGGGCCATGGCCGGCCTGCCGGTGACCATCCGCCTTCTCGACCCGCCGCTGCACGAGTTCCTCCCCGACTACACCGGACTCATGGTCGAGCTGGAGCGCATGAAGCATACGGGCGCCACGGTCGACGAGATCGCCGAGAAGGAAGCCCTTGCCGCGAAGGTCAAGGTGTTGCACGAGATGAACCCCATGCTGGGCACCCGCGGCTGTCGCTTGGGAATACAGTATCCCGAGATCTACGGCATGCAGGCGCGCGCCATCATGGAGGCCGCCTGCGACGTGGCCACCGAGTTGGGCGAGGCGCCCATCGTCGAGATCATGATCCCGCTCGTAGGGTTCGCCAAGGAACTCGAGATCATGCGGGACCTCACGGTCAAGATCGCGGAAGAGGTGCTGGCCGAGCGCGCGGCCTCCGTCGCATACAAGGTAGGTACGATGATCGAGCTGCCCCGCGCGGCCGTCACCGCCGACGAGATCGCCCCATACGCCGACTTCTTCAGCTTCGGCACGAACGACCTCACTCAGACGGCGCTCGGGTTCTCACGTGACGACGCCGAAGGGAAGTTCCTCACGTACTACATCCAGACCGACGTCCTGAAAGACAATCCGTTCGAGAAGCTCGATCAGGGTGGCGTGGGTCAGCTGGTCGCGATGGCCGTGGAGAAGAGCCGTGCGGTCAAGCCCGACATCAAGCTGGGCATCTGCGGCGAGCACGGCGGTGAGCCCAGCAGCGTGAAGTTCTGTCATCGGGTGGGGCTCGACTACGTGAGTTGCAGCCCGTACCGGGTGCCCATCGCCCGCCTCGCGGCAGCGCAGGCTGTGCTGGAGGAAGCGGGCGCGACGGCCCAAGGAGACTGAGGTCGGGCAGCCCTGCGGGGGCCGCCGACCGACCCTGCGATGAAGCGAGAGACGCCCGGCCGCGTACGGATCTCCGCCGAGGCCTTCGAGGCCGGGCTCTCGCCGCTCGCCCAGCGCTCCTCCGCCTCCCGCGGGAGGGAGCATGCCGACGACGCTCCCTGTTCGGTGCGGACGCCCTATCAGCGCGACCGCGACCGCATCGTGCACAGCAAGGCGTTCCGCCGCCTCAAGCACAAGACCCAGGTGTTCATCTCGCCCGAGGGCGACCACTATCGCACCAGGCTCACCCACACGTTGGAGGTGTCGGGCATCGCCCGCACCGCCGCGCGCGCCCTTCGCCTGAACGAAGACCTCACCGAGGCCGTCGCCCTGGGTCACGACCTCGGACACACGCCCTTCGGTCACGCCGGCGAGGACGCCCTCGACGCGGTGCTGCGCGACCTCGGATACGCGGGCTTCCGCCACAACGAGCAGAGCCTGCGGGTGGTGGAGGTGCTGGAGGACGAAGGTCGCGGCCTCAACCTCACCTGGGAAGTGCGCGACGGCATCCTGCACCACACGGGCGCAGGCGAGCCCGCCACCCTCGAGGCGGCCATCGTGCGCATCTGCGACCGCGTCGCCTACATCAACCACGATATCGACGACGCCGTGCGCGCCGGCCTGATCACCGTGGCTGACCTTCCCCCGGTAGCCGTGGCGACGCTGGGCGCGACGGGATCGGAGCGTATCGACGCGTTGGTGCACGACCTCGTGGACGAGAGTGACCGCGTCGGCGCCATCCGCCAGAGTCCGGCGGTAGCGTCGTCTATGGCCGCGCTGCGGGGGTTCCTGTTCGAGCGGGTGTACCCGCGCTCCATCGAGGAGAGCGGTGGGGCCAGTATCCGCGACCTGGTGGGGAGGCTCTTCCACCACCTGCTCGAGCATCCCGAGAAGCTGCCCGCCGGCTCGATGCCGCCCGCCGGCTTGATCCCGCTCGACGACCCTGCCCTCGTCGTCGCTCCCCTCGCCCCCGGTGGCGATGCCGACGAGCGGGCGCGACTCGTGCGCGCGGTGACCGATCATGTGGCGGGTATGACCGATCGTTTCGCCGAGCGCGTGTTCTTCGAGTGGTTCGTGCCGCGTTCCTGGACTCGTTGAGTCCTGTGGGGGGTCCGTGCATCCGGGCGCTTTGATATACTCGCGCGGCCCTCACTCTTCCTACTTCAGACCACGTTCTCCCACAGGGGAAGACCCTTTCGCATCGAGGAGCGCGGTGAGCCCTCGCATCAAGGACGACAGTGTTGAGGCTGTCGGCGTCGCCGCCGACATCGTCGACGTGGTGTCCGGCTATACGAGCCTGCGGAAAAGAGGCGCGACCTACTCCGGGCTCTGCCCGTTCCACCAGGAGAAGACCCCATCGTTCTCGGTGAGCGCCGACAAGGGTCTCTACTACTGTTTCGGATGCGGGGAGGGCGGCAACGTCTTCACGTTCGTGCAGCGACTTGAGAACCTCTCGTTCGCCGAGGCGGTCGAACAGCTCGGGGAGCGCTTCTCGGTGCCCGTGGAGTACGAGGAGGGCAAGACCGGCTCCGATCGCGACCGGTCGGGCGAGCGTCGCCTCCTCGCGCTGCTGGACAAGACCGCCGAGTTCTACTCACGCTATCTGTGGGAGAGCAAGGGGGGAGAGACCGCGCGCGCCTATCTGGAAGCGCGAGGGCTCGAGCGTGCGGTGTGCGAGCAGTTCCGGGTGGGCTTGGCTCCCGGAGGCTGGCGCGGGCTTCACGGGCGCGCTCTCAAGGAGGGATACACCGAGGCAGAGATGGAGGCCGCCGGCCTCCTCATCCGTCAATCGGACAAGGCGTACGATCGATTCCGGGGTCGGTTGATGTTCCCGCTGGTGGATCATCGCGGCCGCGTGGTGGGTTTCGGGGGCCGGACGCTCGGGGACGAGAACCCGAAGTACCTGAACTCCCCCGAGGGGCCCGTGTACAGGAAGGGTCACCTCCTGTATGGCCTCTTTCAAGCGCGGCGTGCAATCGCCGATTCCGACGAGGTGCTGATCGTGGAGGGCTACACCGACGTCCTTGCCCTTGCACAGGCCGGTGTCGGCAATGCCGTGGCCTCCATGGGGACGGCCCTCACCGACGGTCAGCTCGGACTTCTCTCCCGGTTCACGCCCAACGTGCACTTCATGTTCGACGCAGATCGCGCCGGCATCGAGGCGGCCCAGAGGTCGGGAGAGCTTGCCCGGAGCCGTTCCCTGCGCGCTATGGTCGTGCCGCTGCCGCCCGGAGAGGATCCCGCCGACGTGGCGAAGAAGGGCGGTGCGGAGGCCGTGCGCAGATTGACCGCAGGCCGCATCTCCATTCTCCGCTTCGAGTTGCTCCGCGCGCTGGAGTCTTCCGACACGGCAAGTGCCGCGGGTCGCGTGCAGGCGTTCGACGTGGTGCGTGCCATCCTGGCCAAGGCCTCGTCGCCGAAGGAGCGAGAAGAAGAGGTGCGGCTGATCGCAGACCGGCTGCGTCTGAGTCCCGAGAACGTCGAGATCCTCGTGCGCGAGCCCGGGGTCACCGCCGCGGCACCCCGCCGCGGAGGCTCCTTGCCGCAGTCGACTCGGGGGTCCGATGTCCGGGCGGTCCCCTCATATCGTGAGCGGGTGCGCTCGCCCGAAGCCACCGTTGAGCGCGAGTTCCTCATAGCCGTGCTCAGCAACCCTGAGGAGGCACGCGGCCTCCTCGGCAAGCTCGACTCGGAGCACTTCGTCGATCCGCTGCACCGGGAGGCGTTCTTGGGTCTTCGTGAGGTGATCCTCTCCGCATCGCCGGCCCAGGTGCTGCGCGATCTGGCGCGCGACGATTCCGAACTGGGCCGCTTCTTCGTGCGGCTCGCCGTGGAGTCTGACGTGGGTGAGTATGGGCGCGCGATGCTGCACGAGCGTCATCTGCGGCTCGAGGAGCAGCACTTGGCCCGCGCGGTACAACAACTCAGCGCACGACTCGAGTCGGGCGAACGCGATGTCGAGATGGAACGGCGTCTGGTTCGGCTCGGACAGCTTCAGCACGAGGTGCGGGCGATGCTGGCGAACGTGGAAGAAGGGTAAGCGTGGCGCTCGAGACCCCGGGCGCCGGGAATCGGGTCTTCAGCCAACTCCTGGCTCGCGGGCGCGACCAGGGGTTCTTGAGCACGGCCGAGGTCGGGCAGGCGCTGCGCGACGCGGATCTGCCGGCGGAGGATCTGGAAACCCTCTACGGCGCCCTCGCCGATGCCGGCTTCGACGTGGTCTACGCTGAAGAGGGTGCCGACACCGACGATGCGGATGACGACTACTCGGGCGAAGAAGAGTTCCTGAGCAAGCTGGATCTTGCGATCGACCACTCCGCGAGCGACCCCGTGCGCCAGTACCTGAAGGAGATCGGCAAGGTGCCCCTCATCAAGGCGGACAAAGAGATCGAGCTCGCCCGGCGCATCCAGGCGCGGGATCTGGAGGCGAAGCGTCAGCTCACCGAGGCCAACCTGAGGCTCGTGGTCTCCATCGCCAAGAGGTATGTGGGGCGGGGGTTGCTCTTCCTCGATCTGATCCAGGAGGGCAATCTGGGGCTCATTCGAGCGGTCGAGAAGTTCGACCCCGAGCGCGGGTTCAAGTTCTCCACGTATGCCACCTGGTGGATCCGTCAGGCCATCACGCGGGCCATCGCCGATCAGGCCCGCACCATCCGGGTACCTGTCCACATGGTCGAGACCATCAACAAGCTGAAGGCCATCCAGCGCATGCTCCTCCAGAGGAACGGTCGGGAGCCGTCTGTGGACGAGATCGCCGTCGAGATGAACGTCACGTCGGAGAAGGTGTGCGAGATCATGAAGGCCGCACAGGAGGCGGTGTCACTGGCCACCCCCCTCGGCGAGGAAGACGATTCCGAGCTGGGCGATTTCGTTGAAGACTCCGACGCCGACGAGCCGCTCGAAGCAGTCCTGCGGAAACTTCGCTGCGAGGAGCTGCTCAAGGTGCTCGGGACCCTGCCTCTCCGCGAGCGCAAGGTCATCGAACTGCGCTTCGGGCTGCGGGGAGAACAACCGCGCACTCTGGAAGAGGTGGGCGCCCGCTTCGGGGTCACCCGCGAGCGCATCCGTCAGGTCGAGGCCAAGACCCTCAACCGGCTCAAGAACTATCGGGAGGCCCAAGCTCTGCGCGACCTCCTCTGATCCGCAGCCGCCGCTGATCAGGGGCTCGAATAGTGCTAAGGGGGTATCCATTTAGCTCCACCTATGTCTACATGTAGTGGTGGGCAAGACGAGCGGCAAGACGGGAGGGCATCCGGTGGCGGGTCACGACTACCCGCGAACGTGGGCTGAGTTCGTTCAGTGGTTTCCTGACAATGAT